>JADFYG010000066.1 GCA_015233155.1 Candidatus Rifleibacteriota bacterium | reverse complement strand
ACGTTTCTGCATGCCGACAACGATTTGCCGCTCTTGATCAAAATTGGATTGGCTCACGCACAGTTCGAGACTATTCATCCGTTCCTTGACGGTAATGGGCGCGTTGGACGACTGCTGATAACTTTTCTGCTCTGCGAGCGAAAGGTACTCATAAAGCCGGTTCTGTATCTGTCCTATTATTTTAAGCGCTACCGGCAACAGTATTATGAACATCTGCAATCAGTAAGAGACAATGGTACATGGGAACAATGGCTTGCTTTCTTCCTTCGCGGTATAGTTGAAGTAAGTCTTCAAGCCACCGACACGGCGCGGCGTATTTTATCGCTGCGTGAAGAACATCGTCAGAAGATAACGGAAAACTTTGGTAGAGCAGCCGGAAACGGCCACCGAGTGCTCGAGCACCTCTACAAGCACCCAATCGTTTCGATCGCTGAGGTTAAGGAGCTGATCGGAACAACATATCCCGCAGCAAGTGACCTGGTGAATAGAATGACTGAAGGTAAGATACTGCGTGAGTATACCGGGCAGGCACGCAACAGAAGATTTATATATTTCAGCTACATTGACCTGTTCCACGATGCAGGGCCGGACTAAAATGAAAATTCATACTGCCATCATACGCTTAATGATGTGATTATGTGATTAATCCGATACGCCCTATGCCGCCACTGTATGTCGGCATGATTAGTTAATGGTGCCGACATCATTAGCTATGTGATAGTTGTCATTAGTTACGTCATGCGGGTTCGCTTATATCAGTCCGACACTCCTTCGATTCAAAAGCCACGTATGGTATTATTGCATACATCATTATCACAACCGCCCTCCTTTAAAAGAGTCATCAATGGCTAAGATTATAGCAATACCTCTTATAAACATGGCCGCAAGAATAATGATCCGAAGAGCAGAATATGAAGATTGAAGAGTTGTTGACACGTCCGGAGGGAAAAACGCTTGAATTTAAGCAGGATCTGTCATCGCCAAAAAACATACTCAAGACGCTGACAGCCTTTGCCAACACTGCCGGAGGGGTCTTGCTGATCGGAATAGAGGACGGTAGCAAGGCCATTCTTGGTGTCGAACACCCTTTGGACGAGGAAGAGCGGCTTTGTAATCTGATCGCAGATTCGATCGAACCACGACTGGCACCGAGTGTAGAGCTGGTAAACTGGAAGGGACGCACATTACTGGCGGTAGAAGTATATCCCAGTTCATTGCGTCCGCATTGGTTGAAATCCCAGGGTATTGAAAATGGCGTGCTGATACGAGTCGGGTCTACCAATCGCAAAGCTGATGGGCCGATGACAGCTGAACTGCGCCGTTCAGCTCTGAATATATCTTATGATGAGGAACCTATGCCGGACATCAACCCGGAAGCACTCGACTTCCGGGTTGCTTCCGGGTTGCTTCCGGGTTGTTTGCCGGGTTGCGTAAATGGAATGAGAAAACCCCAGAAACATTGCACCTGACCATACGACATCAAGGACAGATCGCACCAACAATCGGAGGTATTCTTCTATTTGGCTCACTACGGGATAAATATTTCCCGGACGCATGGATTCAGTGTGGGCGTTTTAATGGAACCAATAAAGCCGATATTATGGACCAGCAGGATGTAAAGGATCATTTTCCGCTGGCACTGGAAAAAGCTTTCGATTTTATAAAAAAGCATGCATCACGTGCAGCGCAGTTTGGTGAATTACGCAGGAAAGATGTCTGGAGCGTACCACTCGATGCTGTGCGAGAGGCGCTGACCAATGCTATCGTCCATTCGGATTACTCTCAAATGGGTGCGCCAATTCGAGTGGCTATATTTGATGACCGTATTGAAATAGAAAATCCCGGCTTACTTGCAGGAGGACTGACTATCGGTGATGTCCGGGATGGAGTGTCAAAGCTACGAAACAGGGTTATTGGCAGAGTTTTCAAGGAACTAAATCTGATTGAACAGTGGGGAAGCGGCTTTCAGCGAATGATAGAATCCTGCCGTGAGACAAACTTGCCAGATCCTATTATGGAAGAAGTGGCTTTCCGATTCCGTGTTATATTTAGTTTGCGGCGAACACCCGCCCACTCAAACGCAGATGACATGGATCAGCGGATTATGGCTCTGATTCAATCTTGTGAGGCCGCTGGTGGCGCATCCACGCAGTATCTGAGCAAGGAATTGGAGATTAGTTCCCGCGCAATGCGGGATCGGCTCGCACGCCTGACCAAGGCGGGACGGATTGTAACAGTCGGAAAGAGCGCCTACGACCCAAATAAACGTTATCTGCTTGTTAAGGATAGCGATTGACATGTCGTCAGCGGCGTTCGGCGCAACAAAGGCGAATTCATATTTTATCTCCCTCACAATTCATGGTCTGTAACCAGCATATTTATGGCACCAATAGTGCTCCATATATGATTTTCACCGAACCATTTCAGGGGGCAACTCTGGGGGCAAGTTTTATGTGTTCAAATATTTTTGCTATACCAGATGCTGATTACATGGAATGATTCTATTCCCCCCCTTGCTACCGAGAATCAATTTGGAAATGTCCAAAGAAGTGCAAAAACCCGCTGAATATGCGGGTTTTTCGCTTTTAGTCGTCCAACCAGCTACATTCATTGACATCCAGGGGCAAGAGGGTGGAAACATTGGGGGCAAGTGGTGGCGACTCAAGTATCGTATTGCAGGCAAGGAAAAGCGCATATCGCTCGGTGTCTATCCCGAGGCCAGTTTGCAGGAAGCACGCGAGCGGCGCGATGATGCTCGCCGGTTACTTGCGGCCGGTGTAGACCCTTCTATAAATCGGAAGGCGACGAAGAGCGCGACGGCCGATCTTACCGCGAATAGCCTTGAGGTGGTTGCGCGTGAGTATTTGGACAGGGCAGCTGCTACGCTTGCTCCGAAATACGTTACTGCTATCCGGCAGCGACTAGAAGCGAATATTTTTCCATGGCTTGGTGCCCGTCCCGTTGCCGACATCACTCCGCCTGAACTCCTGGAGGCAATTCGACGACTTGAAGCGCGAGCCGCATATTCCGCACATCGTCTCTTGGGAGATTGCGGCCGGGTATTTCGATATGCGATCTCAACTGGCCGCGTGACATCAGATCCATCTCGTGATCTTCGCGGTACGCTGACACCGGTTAAAGAAGGGCACCTTGCCGCGATCGTCGAGCTACCCGTGTATCCCATCTATTGCGGGCACTCTATTGTTATACTGGCAGCTTCGTCGTCATCTGTGCTTTGAAACTGGCACCACTGCTTGCGGTCCGGCCAGGTGAACTTCGGACTGCGCGATGGGCTGATATTGACCTGGATGCCGGAGAATGGCGTTTCCTGATAACAAAAACCCAAACCACACACATTGTTCCATTAGCCAGGCAAGCTGTAGCAATTCTTCGAGAACTCCATCCGTTAACCGGAACCAGAGATTATGTCTTTCCCGGCGGACGGACTCCGCGACGGCCAATGTCAGAAAATGCCGTATTGTATGCTTTGCGCTCTCTGGGATTTGCCAAGAACGAGATGACAGGTCATGGGTGGCGAGCAGTGTTCCGAACTATCGGAGATGAAATATGCAGATTTCCTGTTCATCTGATAGAACATCAGCTGGGTCATGCCGTCCGCGATCCACTGGGCCGGGCTTATAATAGAACCACATTTTTGGCTGAGCGGCGGGCGATGATGCAGACGTGGGCTGACTATCTCGACGCACTTCGCACAGGCGAGGCGGGCGCAGGTGCGTCTGCAACACCGGTAGCAACAACCTAACTGATCGTATTTATCCAGGTCACTCCGTTGCAGATCCACTGGGGCGAGTTTATAATCTGAGCCACGCACTTGACTGGATGATGCGAAACAATGCATGCGTGGAGCGATTCTTTGGATGCATTTGAGACAGGAAAACGAAAAAGATGACCGATAATGAATTACCATACAGCCGATCTTACTATTGCGAATATAGACACCAGCAAACGTCTGGTGGTCGCGAAATCCGGCGGCGTGGATGCTGGGCGTGTCGCTCCGGTGCCACCACTGACCGGAGCGCAAGCAAACGCAGATCAAATAAGGGCAAGAAGACTATTTGCTCCGGTTTTATAATATACATATCCTTACTGGGAAAAATATTTCTATAAATATATTTCATACGGGGGTATATGTTTTTCAAAACCGGAGCGGCGGTTGCAAGTGGCGATGTCCGACCGGCAGCACTGCAATCACTTCCGGTCTGCAATAAGAGGCAAAACTCAATATTGGACGAAAAAACTTTCCCCGGAGCCACCCCTTGCTGACACGATAATCGATCCACTGGAGTGGAATATCCTTGTCTGTAACGCCGTCTGACATGCTGGAGCCCTGACCTGCTGCATCGTATCTCTGACTGCTATGAAAATTCATATTTTACGTTGGACTCCGGCCGTGGCCGATATCAACTACTTCAGGAACTGAAGCATTTGATATCGGCAGAATCATGCCCATTGCTGCCATCATACAACCGGCTACCTTTTTCACATTCCGCCGAGAAATAATTTGTATATTCGACTCAAAGGTATCGTGTGTTATGATTGCTCACAGCATGAGCACGAATATCTGTCGTACCTTTAACAAGATCGTTTCGATGCTCCATATTAAAGGCAGCCTTTAATATGGGTGACCGTGCTGGTTCTTGTTAAAAGAAACAAAACTATGGCAACCGAAAATACTTTTTCAGCCTCCTCAACTCGATCAGGCCGATATATACAACAACTGACCGGGTATCGGGCATTTATTCCGGCAATGCTTCCGCCCGATCCGCCAATCGGAATTACAGGCGAACTTCAGATGCTTCTCTCTGAAGCTGATCGCGCGCTGGGACGCCTTGATGGCTCTATCCAGACGCTGCCCAACCCCGATCTGTTCATGTATATGTATGTCCGCAAGGAAGCGGTTTTGTCGAGCCAGATCGAAGGAACACAGAGTTCTTTGCAGGATGTCCTGGCGGCTGAAGCTAAGATTTTTGCACCCGACCGTCCGAAAGATGTCGATGAGGTCGTCAACTACGTAAGCGCAATGAACTATGGCCTCGACCGCCTTGCCGTGCTCCCCATATCTGTTCGACTTATTCGGGAAATTCATACTGAATTGCTGAAAGACGCTCGCGGGTCTCACCTGGTTCCAGGGGAATTGCGCTCAAGTCAGAACTGGATTGGTCCCGGAGGCTGCACTCTCAATGAAGCCACTTTTGTTCCGCCTCCGCCCCATGAGGTGCCACAGGCACTGTCAAATCTGGAAACGTTTCTGCATGCCGACAACGATTTGCCGCTCTTGATCAAAATTGGATTGGCTCACGCACAGTTCGAGACTATTCATCCATTCCTTGACGGTAATGGGCGCGTTGGACGACTGCTGATAACTTTTCTGCTCTGTGAGCAAAAGGTGCTCATCAAGCCGGTTCTGTATCTGTCCTATTATTTCAAACGCTATCGCCAACAATATTACGAACATCTGCAATCAGTAAGAGACAATGGAACATGGGAACAATGGCTTGCTTTTTTTCTTCGTGGCATAGTGGAAGTGAGTAACCAAGCCACCGACACGGCGCGGCGAATTCTATCGTTACGTGAAGGACATCGTCAGAAGATCGCTGAAGACTTCGGCAGAGCAGCCGGGAACGGCCACCGAGTGCTCGAACACCTCTACAAGCACCCAATCGTTTCGATTGGTGAGGTCAAGGAACTGATCGGAACAACATACCCTGCGGCAAGTGACCTGGTGAACAGAATGACTGAGGGTAAGATTCTGCGCGAGTATACCGGGCAGGCGCGCAACAGAAGATTTATGTATTTCAGTTACATTGACCTGTTCCACGATGCAGGGCCGGTCTAAAATGAAAATTCATACCATAGTTGCCATCAGACGTTTAATGATGTGATTAATGCGATACGCTTATCCAGCCTGAGTATGTCGGCATGATTAGTTAATGGGGTGCCGACACCATTAGCTATGCGATAGTTGTCATTAGTTACGTCGGTCCAGGTTCGCTTATGCCTGGGCAGCGGGGTGGTTTCACCTGCGTTCAGCAGAGCAGAGAGGAACGAGGGCCAGAAACCATACCTATGCAGCTTTCCGCTGATGCCTTGAATGATGCCGATGCTGGCAATCCCAACCAATGCAGGCAAGCCATACTGAGCGGGGAATAGGACGACTGCCGGTGCGATAGTGAGCAATCATCCTGCGCGTCATGCCTATTGCTTCGGCAGCGGTGGTAAGGGAAAATTCGTTTCGCTCCATCCATTCATTGAAGGCTCGAATTGTCGGCAGTCCTGCTTGCTCTCGGCCCATGTCGTAAAGACGATCGGAACCTATATCGAGTCCTCCAGGCCATTCAAGTGCATGGCCCCACTCATCAGCAGTCATACGATTAAAAAATTCAATATCCTGCAATGGCTCGAATACAGGGTTTTTATCAATGACGTGATGAAGATCAACCGACAATATTTCCCCGGTCTTCCAGGTAATTTCAACAATGGATGATGAAATAATCCTGGCGGCTGTGATATTCGGCGGATTCTTTGCAATCATGGGTTAAGCCTCCTGTATTCAGCTAAACAGTCATCAACGTGTGCGGCGATCCAATCGATAGACTGCAAAAGTCGCTTTGCAGGCAGAACGCTACCGACAAGAATTTCCCTTGTTTCAATTGCAACTGAGACGCGGGAACCATCTCTAAATTCAACGTGAACGTGAGGCAATGGGTGGATCTCATTACCGTTGACTCGAATGCGCCAGTCTGTTCCGCGTTGCATTACCGTCATACCAATAATATAGTGTAACCATTACACTAGTGCAAGCATTTTATATTTCATTACAGTCTCCTCTTTTCGCCTGTTTTATTGTGACAACTTTTCGTACCAAACGACATTCCACCAAGTAATCTTGGGTATCAGCAAGAGTATCACGGCGTCGGAGTATTCAAGATAAATCCGCTGATGATGCCGTTAGTGGTGGTAGGTTCGCCCCCCAATTGCTACCGAGGACAAGTTTCAAGAAGTCCAAAGATGTTTGAAAGACCCGCTGCCCAAGTGATGGCGACTGGCTGGTGAAGATGATATTATTTGTCCATGGTTCTCACGCGTTGGTTATTATGTTGCGTCTAGCGCCCGAATTTGCAGGGGGGCATTATGAATAACAGTGTTTTATCACTGCCTATCATACTCATTATTGCATTGATATTCGGAATACTTGGTTGGAACACAGAGGTGAGGGCGACGTCGGTAAAGGCGACTGATACCTTCGTTACAACGAACGTCGATCTTGGCGGCGGCCAGATGATGCACTTTGTGTCGATTCCGAAAGGGACATTCACGATGGGAAGCCCTGCAACTGAGGAGAAACGCCAATCTGATGAAGTGCAGCACGATGTGACTCTCTCAGCCTTTCAGATGCAGACGACCGAAGTGACGCAAGGGCAGTATAAGCAGGTGATGGGGACAAACCCGTCATTTTTTGTCGCGACTGAGACTTTGTCTTCCAGCGGATATGCAAACACGGATCTCCAGCCAGTCGAGCGGGTGTCTTGGTATGATGCCGTCGAATTCTGCAACAAAGTCAGCGATGTCGCCAGTGTTGCGCACGCATATACGATAGACAAGACAACGACCGATCCGAACAACCTGAATTCTGAAGATTCATTAAAATGGCTGGTAACGTGCGATTTCACCTCGCCAGGGTTTCGTTTGCCAACCGAGGCCGAGTGGGAATACGCTTGCCGAGCGGGTATTACCGACATGTTCTATTGGGGAGCCACCTACGACAACGTAAAGATGAAGAATAACGCTTGGTATAACATGAACTGCTGGTCCAAATGTTGGACAGATCCCCATGCCGAGAAAGGCGGAACTCAGCGGGTTGGCCAAAAGTTGCCCAATGCATGGGGATTGTGTGATATGAGTGGAAACGTGCTTGAATGGTGCTGGGATTGGCACGGAAATTACTCGAGTTCACGGTGTACCGACCCACTGGGACAGACTACTGGTAACAATCGGGTCGTTCGCAGCGGCGATTGGCTCAACGATTGGTTCCGCTGTCGCTCAGCCTCTCGCAACAACGACCGCCCGAACCATGTGGGCAACGGTCTCGGATTGCGTCTGGTTCGGTCTTCGCGGACTCAATAGTGCCACTAATCGAGCCCACGACTGCCGTGGCCAGGCCAGAAAACTCCTCGCCAATGATGTTGATCCCAGTGATAACAAGAAAGCCGATAATCTGGGATAGTACTACTTTCGTTCTGCTCGGGGCTCTGATGTAACCGAGCGCACAGGATTAAGGTTCTTGCCAACAGAAAACGCCGCCCCAAGTTTCTCGCCGACTGCAAAGTAGTGGCTGTTCCCAAAGCCGCCGTAGAGGATCGCATGCGTCTTCTCGATATCAGGTAGCCCCTTCTGACTTAGTACATCTTCATCCGCGAGAATGCCAAGGATTTCCCCGATGAAGATCGTATGAAGCCCAAGTTTGTGGTGCTGAAAAAGCCTGCATTCCAGGGAAAACGGAAGCTCCGCGGCCAACGGAGCGTTGACCTTTTCGCTCTTAAGGGGGGTAAGACCAGTTTCCTTGAACTTGTCGTGGTCGCGGCCTGAGACGATACCGACATAGTCGGCGGCTTCTAAGTATTTCCGAGAAGGAATTCCGATGGTGAATGACTTGCTATGCAGGATGTTGTGATATGTGAGCGTCGCTTCACGCAACGACACAGCAACACACGGCGGTTCGCTGCAACAGATGCCTCCCCAGGCTGCGTTCATGAGATTCGGTTTCCCATCGGAACCATAAGTGCCAACGAGAAGTACTGGATGAGGGTGAAGAATAGTTGTGGGTTCGAGCGCAATTTTTTTCATGAACGCCTCCGTTTAGAAGTTATGTATTAGCTGAATAATTGAGCTGCTGCATTGCCCTGCTCCGCAGCTTTGCGGTAGAGTTCTACAGCCCGTTTGAAGCCGCCTGCATTCTCAGCAGCTTGGCCTTCCTCAAAATCCCCGGCAAGCAAGCTAAGTGGAAGCAGTAGCACCAGACAAATAGTTATCGCCAGACGCATAGGAAAGTTCCTTTTTGGGGATGAGAAATTCTATCATGAATTTAGCTACCGACATTGTATCTTTACGCAGGGCACGGAAATGGATCTAGGGGGTATCTGGAAAATTATCACCGGGAAGGCTCACGGCCACCCCGTCGGACGGATGCGTGACCGAACCTGTCGCGGACTTTGTCGATCGCATTATCGAGTGCGTCGAGCCGTGCCAACTCCTCGTCTACAAACAGGGTCGGCTGCCGAACTCCCCGTGTAAGATTGGCCATCGTCACACCGATTAGACGCACCGGCCGGGGCAGGTCAAGGTTGTCAAGAAGTTCGAGGGCCGCATCTGCCAGCAGCTTCGTGCTTTGTGACGGTTCCGACAATGTTGTCTGGCGGGTGATCTGAGTAAAATCCGAAAATTTGATCTTCAAGCGGACGGTCCGACCGTAATAACCTTTCCGGCGGAGATCCTCCGCGACGCTTTCCGCCTGTCTTCTGATCCAGAGGCTCAATTCGTCGCGATCGAAGGTATCGGCCACGAGAGTGTCCTCAGCACCTGTGGATTTAGCATCGACATCGGAAACAATAGGCGTGGCATCAATGCCGTGTGCCATCTCCCACAATCCGATGCCGCCATTTCCCACCTTTTTCTGCCACCACTCGCGAGGATATTTTCGCACGTCGCCTATGGTCCGGATCCCAAGCCGTTTCAACGCGTCCTCGGTATGGTTGCCAACTCCTGGCAGACGGCCAATTGGTAATGGGGCGAGAATGTTCGCGACCTGATCGGGAGGGATCACGACAAGACCATCCGGCTTTCGCATATCTGAGGCTATTTTTGCCAGAAAACGCACCGGGGCGATTCCGGCCGAGCAGGTCAGGCCGCCGGTCAATTCCCGGATCCGGGTTTTCGCATGCATGGCCAGTTGTTCCGGTGGTCCGAACAGCCGCTCCGTTCCTGTGATATCGA
This sequence comes from Candidatus Rifleibacteriota bacterium, assembly GCA_015233155.1. Taxonomy (GTDB): domain Bacteria; phylum Muiribacteriota; class Ozemobacteria; order Ozemobacterales; family Ozemobacteraceae; genus JADFYG01. The sequence continues at coordinate 22,512 of JADFYG010000066.1, read as the reverse complement.
CGTATGCCTCGTCGCATGACACCGGTTCGACCAACGGCGAGAGGGTTTCGAGAAATTCCATGATGATTTCCGATATCTCCAGATAGCGCGCCATACGCACAGGCCGAACAATGACATGCGGATAAAGTCGCAATGCCTGGGTCATCGGCATTGCCGAGTGGATCCCGAATTTCCGGGCCTCATACGAGGCGGCAGAAACGACACTTCTATGAGTGCCGCCAACAACGAGAGCCTTCCCGCGCAGTTCCGGGCAATCGAGTACTTCGACTGAGGCGTAGAACGCATCCATGTCAATATGCATGATCGTGCGGCCGGTCGCTATTTCCATGGCAATAAATTCCAATCTCCTGACTTCATGATAAAGATGAATAAATCGCCGTTGGTCGGATCTTGCTTTAATTGTGATCGACAAATGCCAGCCAATCCATCGATTTCCTTCCTATTATGCTGAACACCGCATAACAGGAAGAGGCAAAGCTGGCTGAAAACTCGCTGGATTAAACACGGGACTCAAGAGTTCATCAATAGAGAGAGGATCATTGTCTCCCATTGATGCGAACAATGCCCCGATGAGCCAAATATAGCATATTTCCGCCGCTCAATAATCATAGCTTTATCATAACAATGGTATAATCAGAAATCCGTATGAAAACAATGCTGAAAATCAGAAAAAAGACAAGGACGTTTTTTGAGTCGTTCGGTTCTTTTATTCTCTTGCTACTGACCCTTTCCCTCGCAGGATGTGGCGGAGACAATCCTGCGGCATCGCCACAAGCCGCAGCGTTAACACCGAACTTCGTAAGCGTGAAAGCGAATGTTGAATCCGCGCTCGCAAAAATCCAGTCCCGTAAACTCAATAGTCGGGATAACACTCCATGGGTGATTGCCGCGGCACTGTTCGCGCTCGGGAAAGATCTCGAAGTGACCGTAGCGGAAACCGGCATGAGCATGAAGGCATATGAGTATCTGTGCAAGGAGGCACGCTACCAGAATCAGAGGATCTTTCGGACGCTGAACGGTCAGCCTGCACTACCGACCCGCGGTCTCACTTTTGGCTTGACAGATTCCTTCAAGATCCAGGATCACGTCGACCAATATCTGTCCGTTTTTGCTGAAATCGGCGTAGCTACTGACCAAAGCATCGTATCGGACGATGGAGTGACATACACAGTTGCTAACATGGTCGAAGCTTCCACTCGAAATTTCACTCCTTCTCAGGAACTTGGATGGACGCTGATTTCGCTCTCGGTATATGGCGACGCGGTAAAACCATTCATTACGGATGCGAACGAAACTTTTACACTTGAGAACGTCATCGCGCTGGCAAACAGACGAGATCTGCAAAACGAATCCAGATGGGGCACACATCAGCTTTATGCGATGGGCTTCGCTTTACGCAGACATCTGATCTCCGGCGGAAGGCTCGATGGGTCGTGGGCTGAAGCCCGTGCCTTTCTCGACAGATATATCGCATTGGCAAAGAGATATCAACAATCCGATGGCGCGTTTTCCGCTGATATGTTCTGGGGTTCCAGTGCACCAGACTCACATGACCTGCTTATGGAAACAACCGGTCACATGTTAATGTGGCTGAACATGGCCCTTACGACAAATGAATTGCGGGAGCCGTGGATTCTCAGCGCCATCGATCGTCTGAGCCGGGAAGTCCTCACGACCGATTTCTCGGTAATCGGAGACAGCGCGATTTACATGACCGGACACGCGCTGAAACAATTCGACACGCTTATGTCAATGCAATAAAGCAAAATGTAATGCGACAGTTAGTAATGCTCCAACTCATCTGACAGTTTTTTCACTTTTTCAAGAGCCGCTGCGAAGCTCAGACGTTTCATGTCGGTTTCGATATCTGCAATCTGCATCTTGAATTCACTGCTGACAATAACCTCCTTCATTCCGGCGAAAACTTCCAGTGCCGCAAGGTCATTCATTTGTAGAAGTTCCACGAGGCGATTTGCCTTTTCTCTGAAAAGTTCCGGGGAAAATGCGCCAGTAATTGGTGGTTCTTCGTTGGATGTAGCCTTCCGAAATGCTTCAGCCCCGGAAATCACCTTATTGAGTCGCTCTCCAAGAATATTGAGCAGATCGTCCAGATTTCCAGTACAAGCGGAGTTGATACTTTTTTCAATATCCCGAACGGCGTAAAGCACCTGATAAGCTCCGATGTTGCCGGAAGTTCCTTTCAGTGAATGAAGAATACTCTTTGCCTTGTCATAGTCCCGTAAAGTTACTGCCTGTCTTAAATCTTCGGCCGTCCCAATGTTATCATCACAAAATTCACGAATTAAATTCCCAAACAGCCGGATGTTATTGTTTAACCTGTTCAGCGCCGATTTGACATCTATCCCTGAAATATCCGGCACATTGTCGATATTGGGCGTTATATTTGTAATATCACTTCCGACCCTGCTTCTGTTTTCCGCACCGTCACCATGTTTTGGCGTAATAAACCGACCAAGGATTTCAGAAAGCGTTGCGGCCTCAAATGGCTTGGAAATGTGATCGTTCATGCCTGCTGCAAGGCACTTTTGGCGCTCCTCATTGATAGCGTGAGCAGTCATGGATATGATCGGAAGCTCTTGTGCACTCCATTTTTCCCTGATAAGCCGTGTGGCCTCATATCCATCCATCTCAGGCATCTGTAAATCCATCAAAATCGCATCATACTGTGCATCTGTTTTCTTCAGTTCATCCAAAACTTCTCTGCCGTTATTTGCCAAATGGACTTCAATTCCCATAGATTCAATGATCTCTTTCGCAACCTGTTGGTTAATCGGATGGTCCTCCGCCAACAGTATTCTTGAACCACGCAGTCTCGATGCTCCGTTATTTCCCCGAAATTCAGTCAAAAAGGTGTCTGGACGTAATACATCCTTGCATCCTAATGCATTCAGGATGGTGCTGAAAAGAATGGAAGGTATGACAGGCTTGGTCAAAAAAGTCTTGATTCCGATCTGTTCGGCTTTCTGATCACTCTCTTCCAGGTCAGACATTGCCGCCATCAAAATTACTGGAAGACCAGAAAGCCGGGCATTCTGTTTTATCCTTGCACTCGTCTCAAAGCCATCAAATCCCGACATTTTCGAGTCCATGAGAACCACACGGTAAGGCTCCACGGTGGCATTCTCCAGTTCGCGAATCGCCGCTATACCAGAATCAACAGCAACCGCGTGAAAAGAATATTCCCTCAGCATTTTAAGGAGTATGTTTCTAACCGTGGCATTATCATCCACGACCAGCACTTTTGCTCCCCGGACATCGGGAGGCGGAACCGGGCAGGCCGCCAGACCACCTGACCGCAGACCGAAACGCAGCGTAAAGGTGACTGTGGTACCATGACCGAGCACGCTCTTTATCCATATATCTCCACCCATCAGATCCACAAGGTGCTTGCAAATGGTAAGTCCCAGGCCTGTGCCTCCGTATCTGCGGGTGATGGAGCTATCTGCCTGGTGGAAAGGCTGAAAAAGCAGCCTCACAGTTTCCTCCGACATACCAATTCCGGTGTCTGTGACCGAAAACCGAAGAACAGTATTCCCTCCATCAAAACTATCAGCCTCAAGCGAAAGAAGGATCTCTCCTCTTTCGGTAAACTTAATCGCGTTGTTCAGGAGATTTGTCAGTACCTGGCCCAAGCGAAATGGGTCCCCCGTTAGAGATCTCGGGACATTGGGATCAATACCAAAAATGATTTCAAGTTCTTTACCCTCGGCCCTCGATAAGACAGCTGTGCTGACATTGTTCAACACGTCACTCACATTGAAATCGAGGCATTCTATTTCGAGCTTGCGCGCTTCAATCTTTGAGAAGTCCATAATTTCATTGATAACGCCGAGCAATGAATGAGCTGACTCATATATTTTTTTTGCGTAATCGCGCTGTTTGGGAGACAAATCAGTGTTCAAAATCAGATGGCCAAGCCCTATAATGGCATTCATAGGTGTCCGGATCTCATGGCTCATGTTGGCAAGAAATTCACTCTTGGCCCGGTTGGCGACATCTGCTTGTTCTTTAGCGTATTTTAATGCGATCTCGGTCCTTTTCCGCTCACTGATATCCCTCAGAAAGACAAAAAGTCTTCCACCTTTTGCCTTGACAAAATTTGTGCTCACCTCGAAATCAAGAATGGTTCCATCTTTCCGCCTGTGTTTTGTTTCAAAGCGATCATATCCGACTTCGAGTAGTTTATGAATATGCCTTGCAGTATCCTCAGGACTCTCCAATGCTTCAATGTCCTTTATTTTCATATGAAGCATTTCTTCTCTCTCATACCCTATAATCTTACAGTATGCATCATTAACATCAAGGAAATTGCCTTCGAGATCATTAATCCAGAACCCATCCATTGCGCTGCGAAGTATCACTCTGTATTCAAGTTCCGCATGTTTGCGGTCACTAATATCACGCGCTGAAGCATACAAATAACTCTTGCCGTCAAGCTCAATGCCCTTTGCATTAATTTCTACATCAATGATTGTTCCATCCTTGCGTCTGTGTTTTGTTTCAAAGGTCGTGGGTTGTCTGAGAACAGTCCTAAATGTCTCGGATAAATTTTGCGGAAGGAACTGTATATCCCAGTCAGCGGCGTTAAGCCCGGTCATTTCTTCCCTGCTATAACCTAACATTTTGGCAAAAGAGTCACTGAACATTACAATATTTCCGTTCATTTCCATGACGTGAATACCATCACTGGCTGTGTCGAGCAAAGTCTGAAGGCGCAGAGATTCATTAACCAGGAAATTCTCGACATGCTTGCGTTCAGCAATTGTCTTGGTCAACTCCTCATTGAGCATCTTCACCTTCCCCTCTGATTCCTTAACGTCCTTAAGTTCCTGCTCGAATTTTTGGCGATATCGATGCATTGCCTCAATAGAAAAGGATATGATGATTCCATCAGTGAGAAAAACCATGTTCGACCAAAAACTGGTTTGCATGACTTGGATCGAAATCGAATAATAAGGCGGGGTAAATATATAGGTGGCAAAAATCAGCCCGACCATCGTCGCGAACAAACCGGATTGGTAACCCCCAAAAATCGCGGCAAGCGTCACTGCCGGAAAAAAAGTCACATACTGCAACCCCGCCTTCACGGGGGCAATTTCCAGACGCAGCCACAAGGCAAATGCCATAAACAAAAAGACAAAAAAGTAGGTGTGGATGCCCCCATGCTTCTTCAAAGCATAGAAGGAAAAACGATCGCTGATTCCCATGGTCAATTGATGAATGAATGCTTCATAAATAACCCCTGCGAATCTATTACGCACGTATTAGTTGTGATTGGTATACATTTCATTTCGCTTTTGTATCTTTAGCAGAGGTCGAGCAGGGCAGGGCAATGTAAAAAGCACTGCCTTTATTATCTGGTTTTGATTCCGCCCAGATCGCTCCGTCATGGAGTTCGACCAGCTTTTGGGCAAGTGAAAGGCCCAAGCCGAGTCCGCCATGTTTTCTGGTAGATGAGTTATCGACCTGATTGAATGGAATAAAGACAGAGGAAAGATCCTCCGGTCGAAGCCCGATCCCGGTATCGGAGACGCTGATAAGAAGATATTCACCGTGTGGTCTCACACGGTGAGACGGCCAATTATGTAACTCTTGTTCGCCTGCTACCCGTGTGGTCAGCGTAAGTGACCCACCGTCCGGAGTAAACTTCACTGCGTTGTCGATGACAATGAGCAGCAACTGGTCCATTCGGAGAGGATCCGCTTGAATGGCCTGAGGGACGCTATCATCAATAGTTTCATTGATCTGAATCGAACGGTGTGACGCATGCTCCCTGACGAAGCGAAGACTGCCGGCAAGACATTCACGTATATTCACCGAAGAGGGCTTGAGGATTATCTTTCCTTCATCAATGCCGGAAAAATCGAGAATGTTGTTGATCAGAGAAAGAAGGTGCTTCCCGCTTTTCAGAACAGAACGAAGATAATGTTCCCGCATCGTCTTATCGATTTTGTCGGCCTTGTCGACAAGAATCAGCTCGGTAAAACCGAGAATACTATTCATGGGAGTTTTAAGTTCGTGACTCATATTCGCCAGAAATAGGCTTTTTGCACGGTTTGCGGCTTCGGCAGCTTCCCGAGCCAGCATCAATTCGGCGGTACGCTTTTTTACCAACTCCTCAAGATTGTCTCGAAAGCGTTTCAGTTCGAGATGATTGCGAATTCTTGTCCTGATGAGGGCTGGCTGGAACGGCTTGTGAATGTAGTCTATCGCTCCCATTGCCAATCCCTTGAGTTCAGCATCCTCTTCAACCATGGCGGTGACAAAAATGATCGGAATGCCTTCGGTCTTTTCAGATGACTTGAGAGAGGCGCAGACTTCGTATCCACTCATTCCCTGCATCATAATGTCGAGCAGAATGATATCGGGCTTTGCCTTCGATGCCAGATCCAGCGCGTCCCTGCCGTTGTCAGCAAACAGTATTCTATAGTCAGCCCGCAAAATTTCATGAAGCACCTGGATGTTTTGAGCGTTATTATCGACTATCAAAATCATCTGTTTTTCATCCAATATCATTCATTCCTCCAATTAGTTGTCGGTGTTTTTACACGCGATCGGCTAATTCAGCCCAACGCTCCATATCACGATCGAGCTGGGCAATCAACGTGGGAAGCTCTGAATAGAGCGAGCTGTCCACAACCATATCTGATGGCGGGGAAGAAAGAATCGCTTCGATCTCGGCTTTGCGAGCCTCAGCCGAAGCGATGCGGGTTTCAAGCTCCTCGAGTTCACGGCGTTCCTTGAAATTCAAGCGCCGAGGTACAGCATCCACGGGGGCAGAAGCCCCTCCGGAAACAGCATTTCCCTCTGAAACAATTCCGGAAATGCCTTTAACAGGGACGTCCCGTACATTTCCCCTGGCTGGAGATGTCGCATCGGCGGAGATTTTAGTCTCTTCCTGCTCGCGAATTTCCAGATATGTGCTGTAATTTCCGGGATATCCCCGAATTGCGCCTCCCGGACCAAAGTGGAAGAGATGTTCGATGGTATGATCGAGAAATGATCGGTCGTGAGAAGCCACAATCAGACACCCGGGAAAGTTTTCAAGATATTCTTCGAGAGCCAGAAGCGTAGGAATGTCAAAATCATTCGTAGGTTCGTCCAGAAGTAATACATTGGGCGCCGACATCAAAAGGCGTAACAGATAAAGACGGCGACGTTCCCCACCTGAGAGACGTGCCACGGGGGTATAATGGAGAGCGGGAACAAACAAGAAACGCTCCAGCATCTGTCCTGCCGGGATGCTTGTTCCATCGGCGGTTCGAACAAAATCTGCGGCTTCCCGGATATAATCTATTATCCGTAATTCATCCGCAAGAGCGCGGCTCTCCTGGTCGTAATATCCGATTACGGCGGTCGAACCGATTTCCACTCGCCCGGAATCAGGCTTGATCCGGCCGGAGATGATTTCCAACAAGGTGGTCTTGCCGGCACCGTTGGGACCGATAAGGCCAACCCGATCTCCGGATTTGAGGTTGTATGAAAAATTATCGATCACTGTTCGGCCAGAATATGTTTTCGAGATTCCATGCATCTCCAGAATTTTATTGCCAAGGCGAGTGGCTCCCCCGGAAAGCTCGATTTTGCGAGCAGGACCGTCACCTTGTGAGGCCAGAAGGGTTTTAACCCTTTCCACGTGCGCCTTTTGCTTCGTTGATCGCGCACGAGCCCCCCGCCTCAGCCATGTAAGTTCGCGGCGAATAAGGTTTTCACGTTTGGTAGCGGCTTCGTCCCGCTGAAGCGTCTGTTCCTGCTTCTTCTCGAGATAGTAGCTGTAGTTGCCCTCAAAGCGCTGGACCTGCCCACGCTCCACTTCCAGCATCCGGTTGGTCACGCGTTCGAGAAAGAAGCGATCGTGAGTCACAAGAAGAAGCGCTCCCGCAAAGCGAGATAAATATTCCTCAAGCCAGATTATCGTATCGGCATCGAGGTGGTTGGTGGGCTCGTCGAGAAGAAGCAGATCCGGGCGCAAAATCAGACAACGAGCAAGAGCCACGCGTTTGCGCTGTCCACCGGAAAGGCTTCCGATTCTGGCCGAGATATCGACTATTCCCAGCCTGCTTAGAATGCTCTTGGCTCTGGCTTCCAAATCCCAGGCTCCGGCGATGTCGATCTGATGAGCCAGGTGGGTAACCTTGTCCATGGCCCGTTCATCTCCATCTTGTGCCGTATGCAGTTCGTGACACGCGTTCTGATAATCGCGCAGGAGGCACATCTGATCGCTTCCCTGGGCAAAAATGGCATCCAGAACAGAAAGATCGGAAGCCAATACTGGATTTTGCGGAAGAAAGGACAATAAACGCCCATTTGCCAGACTCACCCGCCCTTGATCAGAAGTTTCGACTCCGGCGAGAATCCGCAACAAAGTGGTTTTTCCGGAACCGTTTCGACCGATTATACCCATGCGCTCATCGTGTTCCAAACCGAAGGTCACGCCGTCCAAAACCGGCCCTGCACCGTAACTCTTTCCCAACGCTTCAACCGAAAGAATATTCATTCCGTCTCTTCCCACATTCGTGTCCGGTAAGGGTATCACGCCCCGACCTCTCTGTGAAGCTCAAAAACCGGCTCAAATGCGGTTTATTACTTTTTGAACACAAAAGTCAGCGATTGCGGCAAAATCAAAATTGATATTCTCACTGCTTTTTCTCTTGACAAGACTTCGACAACTCTACACATTTCTGCCTTACCAACGAACCTGTACTCTCAGGAGGGCTGCATAATGAACAAAAATTATCTCGTACTTGCCGCCGCATCAATCAGCATGGTCGGAGCTTTCTGGCTGACAAGCCCTGCCACGGCCGTCACCGATGGAAACATGCGTCGAACGCTTGAAGATAACCACTTCAGCGAAAACCTCATCACATCAGCAATTTATCCGAAGTCTTCTCACGACGTATTCCATATGGAAAATCGCGTATACATTCATGGACTGCCACGCGTCACTCGGCCGCACATATACGAACCGGATACCTACACATGGGAATTGGCCATGGCTGCGCACTACAAGAAGCGCTCACTGATGGTTCCTCCGGCAAATCTTTCTCCTGAAAGCGTCCAGCCAATGCCCATGACGCAGCCCATGATGACTCCGAGCGACCCCGGCCAGGTACGATTGACTCCATTAAATCCCGAAACAGGAGCATTTCGACCTCTTCCTCCCGACGCTGACGCCAAAATGGATATGCTGTTGTCCCGCGCTCAAACCGCCGGTATAACTCCGGACGGTCAGTTCAAGGCAGATTCCATAAAACAGCGACTGCTTGATCACATGAATTCTATGAATTCTGCCGGAGTTGCGAATCAGCCGTCAGTACCCCTCCTCCCGCAGAACCTTCCACGCGGCAAGGCTGGGGATTCCTATGACGAATCGTATGATTCGGGAGATCCACAACCCCAGCCTGCGGATTAATAAATTCAGGCTGGGCGCGCCGTATTGAATGCTTCTGTTTTTTCGACGACCCCGGCGGTCCCGTCCTGAACCGAAACGAAACCGTGCTTTCAAGCTATTCACAGTCACAGAATGAAGTGATCAGAGCCTTCGGGTCCTCCCCGAAAGACAAAGCCGGTTTTCTGAAGTCGTTTCTGAAATGCAATCGTCTTACTATGCATGGAACTGAAAAATATGAGATACTGACAACACTAGTTCCATCGATCTATCAGCCATCGTCAAATTAAGAAGAAATTCCATGAAAATAGGTCCATTTGAAGTTTCTGTACTCGTCGAAGGTTCTATGTACATTGATGGCGGGAGCGTGTTTGGCACTCTTCCCCGTAAAATCTGGGAAAAGCAAATGCTACCTGACACTCAAAACCGTGTAAGGCTGGGGTTAAGACAACTGCTCGTGCAAAGCCCTGGAATGAATATGCTTATAGATACAGGAGTCGGCGAGAAACTCCCGGAACGAATAAAAAAAATGTACGGGATTGAACTAGAATCGACATGGGAACAGCGTCTCGCGCCTCATGAGCTGACACCTGATCAGATTACCCACATCATCTTTACTCACCTGCATTTAGACCATTCCGGCGGAGCAACACAAACCAGCACTGACGGAACTGAAGTATTTCCCACGTTTCCTAATGCCCGGCACTTCATTCAGGAAATCGAATGGCGCGATGCCTGCTCACCGAACGAGCATACGCGGCGTTCATATCTTTTCGAGAATTTTCTGCCTTTACAGAATGAAGGCAAGCTGCAACTATTGTCGGCCGATCATGAAATCGTCGATGGAATACATGTCTTCGTCACTGGCGGGCACACACACGCTCATCAGATGGTCATCATCGGAGAAGGTGATAATCAGTTGTTCGTGCCCGGCGATCTATGCCCGACCTTTCATCATATCTCAGTGAATTGGCAAAACCCATTTGACCTGTATCCGGTTGAATCTCTTCAGGCACGAAAAAACTTCCTTTCGCGCGCACTGAACACCCATTATCCGGTCTTCTTCAATCACGACCCGGACGGGGAATTCCGACATCTGATCGGCACCATCGCAGACCCTGTAAGCATACCTTACAGTTGATTACAGAATGTTCTCCGGATGCGTAATGTTATGAATCTCGCGATAGCACCCGGCTCACGCTCACTTGGTTGTCTTTGTCATTACATTTATGTCTTACCTCTTAAGCAATGTCACTAAAACGCATAATCGTTATCGCCAACCCGCGTGCGGGGAAGCGTGCTTCCGGAAACTTCGATGACGCTCATCGCATCCTGTCACAATGCGTCGAAACAGTATGCATTAAGACTGAGCACCCGGGACATGCGCGTGAATTGGCTGCCCACCACGGAAAAAACTCCGACACGATTATCGCGGTCTTCGGAGGCGATGGCACCTTAAACGAAGCCATAAACGGCCTGCCACCGAGCGGCATATTGGGACTGCTTCCGGGCGGCACAGCGAATGTGGTGGCACGCGAATTGGGCATCCCCCTGGACCTCCGGGAAGCCGCCAAAACGCTTCTTTCCGGGACAATCCACAAACTTGACACTGGACGAGTCAATGATCGGCGTTATCTGATAACCGCAGGCTTCGGGTATGATGCCCATGTAGCCGGACGTGTTCCCGGCTTCACGAAAAAACTTCTCGGAAAATACGCTTATCACCTTCAGGCGATACTGGATTACCCATTTTACACGCCTCCAAGATTGACTGTTACAGATGACCGGGGACAACGCTACACGGGTGAATTTGCTCTTATAGCCAACATGCGTCGATATGGCGGCGACCTCTTCTTCGCTGATTCCGCAGCATTCGACGACGGATTGCTTGATTTGATATTATTCAGGCGATTCGATCCAGGATCGATAATCCGTGGCATCCGAAAAGCATTTGCGCGGCAAGGTGTTCCGGAAACAGTAGCCGATCACTGCCGGTCACACTCCTTCCTGCTGGAATCCGACCGCCCTGTTCCCTTCCAAATCGATGGTGAGACTTATCCTCCGCTGCGGACTGCCCGGGTGACTATTGATCCCGCAAGCCTTCGCATGATGGCCATTTGATATGTTCAGCGGATTATTTGCCGGCGCCTGGTGGCTGATCAAGATCCTTTTCTGGACCGGTTTGATCGGCGGAGCTGCTATTGGCGGATATGCTCTTCTGCATCCCATAGATTTACGTATGCGATTGCGCCTGTCTCCCCGCGGACAGCGAGGTGAAGCAAAATTGATGCATTTTTTCGGCTTGCTGGGAATCGGCATTAACGGCGGATTACATGGAGGATCCATATTCCTGCAAATTGGACCATGGAAGCACATTATAAAACGCCTTGGTCAGCGTGATCGCCCACACAGAAATCCACCTCCCGCCGGCAACGAATCGGCCCCTCCGCCGACATCACCTCCCCGTCAGCAGCAGGCAAACATTGATGTGAATTCCGATGACGATGTCTCAAATAATGACGTAATCCCATCGTCAACGGGTGATAAGTCTATGCCAACTCGCGATTTTGCGTCGGAGGAAAAAAAAGAGACCGCACCCCCGGATATAAGAGATCAAATGGAAACAAATACCGCCATTTCGGAAAAGGCACATGAATCGCTTGAAAAGAGGTATCCACACCCGTCTGACAAAGAAATGTCTTCCCCTGCCCAGCATGGAATACCTTGCGACACACTGGTTCCCGGTGGTTTTTCCGTCGAAGAAAAAATGGTTCAGAGCGGTGCAGGAATAGCCAGTGAAATTCATGAAGAAACAATCGTCGAATCGATTCCGATTTCCTCTCCCAAGGCTTCCGGTGAAGGCAGTGGTGGCAAAGGCCCGCCAAGTGGAGATGGAGGCGGAGATGGGGGGGGTGACGGTGAAGCCCCGAAACAAGAAGAGTCCAAAAGCAGTTTCGAAAACAAAATAGTTGCTTTGCGGGCAAAACTGCGAGCAATGTTCGCAAAAGCAAAAAAAGGTTGGACACTGGCCCAGGATATCTGGAATCGGGCTTCTGAACCTGTTAAACGGATGTTGGCAAACCTCTGGTCCTCGTTTTCGATTATCGGGCCACAAGCGACAATACGCTTTGGACTGGCTGAGCCTGAGATCGTAGGAATGCTTCAGGGAATGATTGCCCCGATCGCGGGGATACTGATTCTATGGGGTGCAATTATCAACACCGAACCCGTGTTTGACCACCCGACATTTTCGCTTCGCGGAGAAGGGGCTATTAGATTGCATCCATACAAGGTCGCATGGGTATTCATACGCCTGATTACCGAACGGGAAGCCTGGAAAGCCGCTTACCAGGGCTTTCAGTACTGGCGAAAACGCAAGACAGCCACCGTTGGATAAAGAAGAATGATTTTTCCCTTCCGTTGAAACGAAAGGTTTGATAACATATTAAACGCATTCATCCCCTGGAGGTGGTTCCGTGGGTATCGATACACTAATCAAGACAGTGTTGTCCGAACTGCAGGTAGCTATCAACTCAAAGACGGTTATCGGCAATCCGATCACTGAACAAGGCTGGACACTCATTCCGGTCACCAAGGTTTCGTTCGGCTTCGGCGCTGGCGGCGGCGAGGGCAAGAAGGACGCGGCTACCTTTGGCGGCGGTTCTGGTGGCGGAGCCTCTATCGAACCGATAGCATTTGTTGCTATCAACCCGAATGAGGTGAAGTTGATCTCGCTGAAAGGTAAAGATACGGTCTGGGAAAAGATCATCAACATGGAAACCGCCGAAAAAATTTACAAAAAAATCATGGGAATGAAGGATGATGACGGTGTTTCAACTCCAACCCCATCTGTTTCCACGCCGACGGTTTCCACTCCTGCGGAAAAACCTCCTTCATAAGATCTAAATGGCGTAGCCATACATTGGAATATGCTATACTTTCCAATAATTGGGTCCGAATAAGTTGACATGTTATGTAAAAATCTTAAGTTGAAGCTTTTTGGCTCTGCCAAAAAGCCAAAGACTATTTAGTGTGAGGTAATGATGAGCACCGAATCATTGAAACGAATTTCCTTGTTTGAAGGCCTTGAAGAAGCTGATCTCGCGAAAATCAGCGAGGTGACCAAAGAGCGTATTGTTCCAAAAGGAACGATATTATTCAAAGAAGGAGAGATCGGCGATGCATTTTATTTGCTGGTCGGAGGGACAGTAGAGGTTCTGAAAAAAGATGGCGGAGTCGATAAAGTCATCGCGACTATTACAGATAAAGACAAAAATGATTTTTTCGGTGAAATGGCGTTGATCGAGGGAGCTCCACGCAACGCCACAGTTCGTGCGGGAACTGATACCAGACTGCTGTTCATCGACAAAAAAGATTTCGACATGATGCTCAGGCTGAATTCATTCATTTCGTTGAGCATCATGCAGGCGCTGACCCGCCGTCTGCGAGCACCGGCTGCCGGCACGCCCCCGGAAGCTGCGCAAAAACCGGGAAAAGTTATTACGATCTTCAGCCCCAAGAGCGGTGCGGGAAAAAGCACGTTCGCGGCTAATCTGGCGGCCGGTCTGTCAAAAAGCGCTGGTGGAAAGGTGCTTCTGGTGGATCTCGATTTACAGTTCGGCGATCTGGCGCTCATGTTCGGTCTCATTGCTAAACGCACCATTGCTGATCTTGTCGAAAACCCCACCGACAAATATGATGTACTGAAAGAATATTTCGTCGATCATAAACTGGGATTCTCATTGCTATCGGCACCGAAAAAACCAGAACAATCTGAGATGATAACTTCGGCGCATTTGCGCGCCGTGGTCGATCTCGTTCGAAAGCATTTTGATTACATCATTTTTGACACACACTCAATGTTCCAGGATCTCACCATTCATGCGATGGATATGAGCGATCTGGTCTTTTTGATGATGGTGCCATCAATGATTCATGCCATGAACATGATGCGCTGTCTCAAAGTCATGGAAAATCTGAAATATCCCCCGGAAAAAATAAAACTACTGTTGAATCGCGATGGCTCAAGTGGTTCGCGATCGCGTTCTGAGCTTGAAGGCGGTCTTAAACGCTCCTTCGATTTTGCAATTAGTGACGATTTTGCTCACGCCAATGAACTGGGCGAAAACAAGAAAACCGTATATGAACTCGATACGGACAGTTCTTATAAACAGAGCCTGAATGCAATCGTTGCTTCGATTTCCGGGAAAGCTGTCGCCGCTGAAAGCGGCAAAGGCCTGATGGGAAAAATCAAGAGCCTGTTCGGCTGATCCACATTACAGATTGCAGATTACAGAAATCAAAGAATAGCCACCCAGGCAAGAAGAGCCTCGCGTAAAGACGCGGCAGCCTCCGGAAGTTGTTCTGCAAGTTTTTTAGCGACCACACTATTAGTAGGGCGTGCGAGCAGTAATTCACTCAATAGCTCCAGAACTGTTTCTCTGTCGCCTTCCTGAGCTTTCACACCAATCATGAACGGATAAACATTCATGGAGGGTGTAGAAAGATGGTGTAATTTGCGTTGAAAATCGAGTGCAGTCTCCGGAGTGGTGGAAACACTCACCCGACACGCATCAAGCAACGCCGGATATATCTCACGCACGCGACTTCCAAAGCGATCAGCCCGAACAAGATCACCTGTAATCATGGCAAGGCGATAGGCATCAAGCAAATCGGCTAGTACAGCCGGATGATCACGCAGACAGACTTCCAGAAGCGTGAGTGCCTCTTCGGAACGTCCGGCCCCCATCAAAAAGGCTGCAAGCAGACGGCGTGGTCCGTGTGCGACGGGTTCTTCGCGACGGACCTTTTCGAGAACTCCTATTCCTGAGACAGGTGAAAAAGTGATTCGCCTGCCGGATTCATCAACGCCAATACGTGCCAAATCGGCGAATATTGCAGGGAGAGAAGGATCGGCCAGCAATGGAGGTATATCGATACACGAAATCGGACGACGTCTTGCCTCGCGGTTGAGGGCCAGTGAAAGCGGATGCTCGGAACCAAGAGTCGGCGGTTGAAGCCGCATAAGTCGACCAAGAGCTCTACAAGCGGAGATAACAGGTAGATGCGTCGTTTCGAGCAGCATTCGGTCAAGAGCTCCGACTACATCAAGTCTACCGAGCTGAAAAAGACTTATTGCCGCTGCCGCACGAACACGCGACGAAACATCGCGCAATCCGGCCCCCAAATATGGGGCGGACGACGAGCCACATGGCAGAAGTGTCTCCATCAGATTTGCACGGACGCGCGGATCCGGGTGATCATGAAATCGGGCAAGAATAAGCATCCGCGGCCGCCCAACGCGACCGAGAGCACTGATCAGCGAGGCGAGTACATGTGGATGCTCCTGTTTTTCGAGTGCGCCAAGTATGAGATCTTCAGCCGGCGGACCTAAAAGGCCGCACAATACAGCCGCCTGACTGCGCAGAAAAGGATCTCCGCCATCGAGTAATCTCCGCAAAGCAGGCATCATTCTATCTACAACTACCTGCTCCGCGGCAGCCTGCGGAATTAATCCACGTAATCCCATCATCATCTCGCGAAGCACATCTCCGTGTTTTTCTCTGCCGAGCCGTTCAGCAAGAATAGGTAGTGCAACCGATGCGGGCAGACGGGCCAGGGCCGCAGCAGCAAGCGCCCGCTCACGTGAGTTTTCGCGATCTAAACGACGCTCAAGCTGGGAAAGCGCGTCGAATGAACCGAGGCTCCATGCATGGCTGGCCGCTTCACAAGCAACCGCAGGATGATCATCATTGAGAAGCGGCGTAATGACTTCACGACGCTTGTTTTCAGGTGCAGCAAAACGAGAAACCGCATCGACTGCTGAACGACGAACGATCCAATTCGGATGTGCAAGATGCGCGACTAGTAAGGGCCAGACTTCTGGACGACCGGTGCGCGCTAAAAGAGGAAGCAATCCGGCTTTTTTCGCAGAATCCTGCGTATCCTTCAAAAGCGAAAGAACGAACAAAAAAACGCGATTCCCTCCACAGGCCAAAAGCGCCCTGGCCCCCTCTACCGCGAGCCTCGGTTCAGGTGACCTGGCAACAGGAATCAACGCTTCGGACAAAGCCGGCATGGGGCGTGCCTGCAAGGCAATAAGAACAGCCAACATGCGATCAGGATCAGGGGCACTGACATCAAGCTCACGCCGAAACAATGTCAGACGATCAGATGCATCTGGAAGCGCAGCAAGCAAAAGGCCTATTCCGTCCGGCAAATCGACGGAACGGGCAGCATTGATGAGTGGAAGCGCTGGCGGGCAGTCCGAAATGACCCCGCCACCGCCGGAACCAATGACACCAACGCCATCCATTCTATTACCCGACGCCGGTTTTCCGGATTCGGCAAGACTTGAGAGAACACGGTCCGCAAGACCAAGCGTTAAACCGCTCGGAGCGAATGAAAGCGCAGAAAGTGCAGCAATGCGTATCGAAACAGGACCGGAAACCGCACAACGAGCAAGCAAATCGACTGATTCACCGAACAGATCACGCCAGGCGGCGTCGACGGCAGCAGATGTCGGAAACAGACGACGAAGACCGATATGCGCAAGCATGGCTGTAATCGGATCACCATCATGCAAGCCTTCTTCCAGAAATTCCCGATCAGTGCGGTGTGGATCTGCAGCTATCGCGGCAAAAGCCGAACGGCGTAAAAATGGCTCATTTCTACGCAATACCTCGCCACCATTATCCATGGATTGAATCAAAAATGATACTCACTATTGCTTCAGAGCGTCGATGCGACCAGACAGATCGAACCAATCCCACGGCATGGCCGGCCACAAAGCCTGCGAGCAGCGTTCCAGAAGCCCTATTGCAGCTGCTTTCAGACCTGGTTCATCCGGCAGAAGAGCAATCGCTTCACGATCAGCACGCTGCTGGTCCATACCAGCAGCCGCTTTTATATAATCACGTAAAAGAAGTCGCATTTCGCGATTATCCCGATGGTCAGATGTCTGTTTGAGCAATTTGAGTGCGCGCGCGTAGAGACCTTCCCGTTTCATCGCAGTCAATGGATGGCGCAAAGCAACATGCATCAGATTGCGCGCCAGTAGAAAAGTCCTTTCCTCCGGTGTCTGAGTCAATGAAAGGATGCCTTCGGTGACAACAACCAGTCCACCTGGAAACGGAATTTCTCCAGGAATCGGGCTTTTCAAAACAAGCAAGCGATAAGGAAGAGCGGGACGCGGCGTAAGTGCGGCAAGCTGTTTTAGACGATCTTCAAGGGCAGACGATGCAATGAGGCGCTCTGGCCCCGAAGCAATGCATTCCTGGCGAAACGCTTCCTCCAAAAGATTGCCTATAGCTTTTTCCGCGGATGTTTCGTCCAGCAGATTCGAAATATACTGCGACAAAGGATTCCGCGTCTGAGCGATGCCGGTGGCAGGCATAAATAAAGGAAGAAACAATGACCAGGCAAACATTACAACAAAGACACGACGACTCGCAAAATAAATCATCATTGCGTTTTCTCCTCAAGCTTAAGTCTATCGTCGATACGCTCCCGCAAGCGAGCAATGCGGGCAAGATTTCGATTTAAACGATCCTTTAGACTCGCTGCACGACGCATGCTATCCCCATCCACCAATAAAACGGCTCCAAGAGTATCCTGTGAAATATTCAGTTTTTCCTCGGAAGTGCTCAGCATGGGTCTGATCTCGGCAAGCGCATCTCTGAGTCGTCGATCGTCTGCCCGGTCGACTTCCACCAGCGATACAAGATCCAAAATATTTACCTCCAGTGAATCCAGACTGTGTTCGATTTCAGCTGTGCCCTTTTCAGCAGCTTCGAGATCGAAGGCATTTGTGGGAGAAAGCTGATCGTGCGGGACAAAACGTCCCAGACGGTTGACTCGCGCCGTGTTTGAACCGAGGACCAATTCTGACGAGGCAATTCTACCCGCAAGACCATCGACTCCGATACTTTTATTTGAATCTGTATCAATATGAGTCTGGGCACCATCATAATCAAAACCATTCATCCGGGATGCACTCGCGACAGAATACAAATTAACATCTGAACCCGTCGAAGAAATATCATACTTAGACAGGCGCTCAGTATCCTCAATCACTTGCGTCTGTCTGATTCTATCCATGGCCGATGTTCGCGGATCTGAAAATCTGAATGAATTGGAAAACTCCTTACCTTCTACACTCTGCGTCAGTGGAACCATCGGAACGAGAGAAGGAGCAGAAGCTGTTCCGGATGGGATGCGCGTCATCAATGCGCTGAGAACTGTTTCCAGATCTGATGGAGTGAATAAACGATCTGGCCTTAACCGCTCTTGGTCAATATTCTTGAATGCTCCACCGACGATGTCGAGGGCCTCGCTAAGGGGGGTTCCTGATCCAACATCGCAAAAAACTCCGGGAAAGGTTACTTTTACGGGAAGACGAATAATAAGACGAGCAAGGGAACGAACCGCGAGACCACGTGTTACAGGCCAGTCAAGATGATAGTGGCCGTCCGGGCAGGGCTCCAGAATTCCGGACGTTACTGCAGAGGCCTCATCGATTGGCCCCCCCCCGATAACTTCGACGGCTTTTTCCAAAAAATCAATGCGGCTGACTGTACCCTTTGCTTTGGCAAAGGCCTGACATACCCGGAATGATGATCCGAATGCAAGAAAAGCCAGAACAGCTATTATTAATCCGGATACAAGTGACCTATGCATCACGGAAGCCCTTGCTACTCGCGAAGAATGCGCTCCAATTGCACAGCTCGGCTTATTTCTCATCGAGTGACACAATACTAAGAAAAACAGTGAAATCGGCCGATATGGAGAGCGCCCGGGTAACTCACTGTTAGGAGCTTTCGCAATGGCAGATATTCGCGAATCTAATGATTCCATTATTCATCCTCCGGATGACGAGGATTTCGTTCTGCATAAGATACAGAAATATTCAACGTTGACCGAGCGGTATCTGGACGAAATCGAAAACCTGATCAAAAAGGGGTATCCCATGAACTCTCCTGAGGTCAAGCGATTGCAACAAAAATTGCACGATCTCGAAGTTCAAAGCAACTTCTGGCGAAGCCGAATGTTGAAATATCTTTGACGCCCCGGAAGCTTTGTAACGACTGAAAAGCGCGATGGGACAATCCGCCCACAGTGCTGCTGTACGAACAAAGCCCTCAACAATCCGGCCACGATAAAATGCTCGACGCGCCGCCAGTTCATTTAGCACGGGATGATCTCCTAATTGCGTGCATAATATGCCAAGTCGCTTTTCGATCTCCGAATCCGGATTTCGCGAAATATAACGCGCCGTAGAAGCCAGGTCCCAAACCAGACCGAATGTCGGAAGCAGGAATGCGAGCCCGAAGCCAATTAAAAGACACATCACAAGACGAAGCCGCCAGGATACAAGAATCAGATCAGCTTGTTTACTATTCCAGGACTCGATACGCGCAATACGCGACGAAAAATCGGGATGAGTTTCCATCCACCATGGGAACCGTCGCGAGGGGGGACGCAACTCTCTTGAAAGATGATTCATGGCTGAAATCATTTCGGATTTTCCGACGAGATCTGCAGCGAAACAGTCTGCCTGATACTCACTCGCCCGCGATAGAGCCGTGAAAAGCAGAATGAATCCGCCCAGAAATCCAAAAAGCTCGATAGGAAACAAGTACCAGCCGGACAACAATTCAGGAAGACGCGGCCAATGTAAAAATACAAGAAGGCGTCCTGACAGCGAGAGAAAAACAAGTAAGAAGGTAAACCAGAGGTAGGTCCAGACGTGGCCAAGTCGAAAATGCCCCAATTCGTGAGCCACAATGACTATCTGCTCACGCTCGGGAAAAGTGTCCAACAGATGTCGCGTCAGATATACATATCTGAACGACGGAATCAGACCGACGACAGCCGCATTCGGAATAGGCTCCTTGAAAGTGTTCCAAACCCGAATACCAGCAATCGGAGTTCCGGTTTTTTTTGTCATCTCCATGATCTCTGCAGCCATAGCGGTTTTTTCTTTCAACGGCTCGGCTTGCCAGGCCCAATTAAAGAGATTGGGTGAAAAAAGATACAGACAGATACAAAAAATTGGTGAACACACTATCAGGGGCAAATCGGAAAGACCAGGAAGAATAGAAATCCAGGACGCTATGTCCTCCAGAAATGCTCCGGCAAGCAGCGGCGGAAACAGGAGTATCGGCGCGGAAAGACGCGCACGAAGATATTCGGCTGGTGTTTGTTCCCAGAGGAGCATTGCCCGAAAACCTCGATGGAAACCACCCGCGCAACCCCAAAGAATAATTACGTAAGCGACTGATGAAGCAATCAGCGGAGCGAACTGCGGAAATAAGCGCACGAAACCCGGAGCAACAAGTATGGCTGGTGAAGCAATCGCCTGTAGTAACAACACCCAGAACGAAATCATCCATGGAAGGCGATCCTGAGCGAGTATCAATTCATCGAATTTATCATGGCTGATAAGTGATTCAAGATGCGTCGGAACCACCCAGAAAATGGCAAAAAATGTTAACCCGATCCATGCGACAAAACCAGTGAAAGGCGCGAAAGCTAAAATACCGGCGGCGTCGGTCGTAAAAAGGCCGAGAATAACAAGCGGGAGAAAAAACGCGAAAAGCATTCCTGGTAAAGACCTCCGTCAGGTCTTGCGCTCTTTTTTCTTGGCAGCCGGAAACAGAATGTTGTTGAGGATCAAGCGATAGCCCGGGCTATTTTTATGCAACTCAAGCTGAGTCGGCCCTTCACCGACAATGTGACTGACATCAGCCGGATCGTGACCACCGTAAAAACAAAAACTGCCCTTTCCGAGATCTCCGCGAAGATATTTGACAGAGATACCATCATTATTTTCAGCAAGAATCGTGACTGACGACTTGATAAGACTTTTGCGAAATGCAGTCGTCTGACCAAAAAATCCATCTATAACATTGCGGTGGTTCTGAGTGAGCATCGTTGGAATAGGATCAACCTTCGCGGAAAAATCGAATAGCTTGAATGTTCCGGGATCCCCGGAGTAGTTGTTTGACACATCTATATCTGAAAACTCATATATCATCGGATCTGTGATCAGTTTGAAATTCTGAAACGCGAATGTCTGTGAATAATCAAGTTTTGAATCACACAAAGGATCAACAGGATCCCCGTCTATCTCGGCGGCTACGATGTCTGTACCATTCGCGGCAAGTGCGACATCGAGCGAGTCGACCGCGGAACACATCGCAAAGAGAAAGCCTCCGTCAAGCACAAATTTTCGAATGCCGCGCGCCACGGCGAGCTTGAGTTGGCTGACCTTTTGGAATCCTGCCTGTTGCGCGTCGAGTTGACTTTGCGTGACCTGCTTTCGATACCAATCTGCAAAACGAAATGCTCCGTAGAATTTGCCGAACTGCCCCGTAAAATCTTCGTGATGCAGATGAATCCAGTCATATTTCGCCAACCCGCCGGACAATACATCTTTATCATAGAATTTTGCGAAAGGAACCTGTGCATATTCCAAAACAAGCGTCACGGCATCGTCCCAGGGTTCGGCAAAATCGGGTGTGTAAACGGCAATCTTCGGTGCCTTTTCGAGCATCACCCGTTCCATATTTTCATCTTCAATCTTCGCGTAAATAGCTGCTACCTGCGCATCGTCAATAGTTTGTATATACACCCCGAGTTCGCGTGCTCGATTACGCAAATTGGGCAGATCATCCATCAAGAAAGAGCCCCCCTTGTAATTCAGCAGCCATTCCACATTGACACTTTCCTTATCAAGCGCATGGTAGGCAAGACCATAAGCTCGCAAGTGATCAGTCTGTTCATCGTCCATAGGCACAAATAGTTTTGCAGCCTCAACATTTGAGGAAAAAATCAACAGTATGCCAAACGTCAACAACACTACCGAAAACAGGATTCCACGCTTCTTCATGATCTTCAATTACCTTTGCCGCCTTGAGGCTCTTTTCCGTTACTGTCTTTTTTGTCTTTGATTTTCATCATGGACTCCATGACGAGAGAAACACGCCTTACACGCAAATCGCCAGGAAAGCGATCCAGAAAATCTTTTAAAACATCGGATATTGCCGTCTTGTCCGCTCCGCTCTGTTCAAGCAAACTCCATTTTCGCATTAACAGATCAG
>JADFYG010000065.1:30700-32635 GCA_015233155.1 Candidatus Rifleibacteriota bacterium | reverse complement strand
TGCTCCATATTGTAACAGGCAAGTACAGCTATAGATAGTTTGCGCATCAAATCCTTGTCTTCGTCGAAACTGGCGGCTGGCTTCGAATCGTTTGACCGCTTCAAAAGAGCTGTAACCAGATCTTCGACGACTCCCCGGCGAACGGCATCCGCCTCCGGAACAGGGATACTGCGAACCTGCGTAACAGTGACATGAAAACTGAAATAATGATCACGAAACCAGGAGTTCACAATCGGACTACTGAGCAGTCCCAGGATATACAGAAGCGAAAACGGCGGACATGGTCGGCAAACGTAAGACAACGAGTTTTTGGGAAAAAAGCCGCTTTTATCGAGTGTTGCAACCAGACGTCTCTCCAGAGTTTCATGACGAAGATTCTGATACAAAATCTTTTCTCCACGGAAGATATCCGGATTGCCGCAATACGTCAGATGCGGTCCGTATGACAGGTATTTTCCTTCCCATGCGATGCCGAAGGGCTGCACCTCTCTCCCGCGTAACACCGGCACCGCATTCGGAATATCAGCCGAATCTCCAACAAAACGAGAAATCGCCCCAACTTCGCGCTGCGTCGATTCCTGTATTCCCACACCCACCTTTGCGATCTCTCCCAATGGCCGTGAAATGGCTTCCATACGGCGAAACACATCATTCTGCCGCTCATCGCGAAGCGCTCTTCTCAATCCGGTAGTTTCGAGGAATTCCCTCTGCGAGACGCTCCGCACAGTCCCCCACCCTGCTTCTGTCGCATACTCCGCGTGAACATGAATGAGCGCATCAGGAGCCGGCTTCATATTTTCCAGATGAAGAACGACCGGAACGACTCCTGGCGCAGCCCGAAAAAAACCGGCCGGCAGCAGAAAGAGATTACACGCTCTTCGTCTGCCGAAAAGATATTCCCGAATAAGCCCACACTGTTTGTTGACAAGATATGTATGTGAGGTAAGCATAAGCAGGGATCCACCCGGAGCAAGACACTCCGTCGCGCCTTCCAGAAAGAAAGTGTACAAGTCTTTTTCACCCTCGGCCGTAGAGTATCGCTTATCCAGCTCTGCCCTGACATCCATGGATAGATTCACCCGATACGGTGGATTTCCAAATACTGCATGGAAGCATCCCGACGGAGGGCTCAGAAGAAAATCCCGACGTTCGAGCCGCGGCATTCCTCCGTCCGGAAAAGCCCGCAAGAGACGCACCATGGCTACTAAAAGCGCATCGGCATCGAGATCGCATCCGACCAGCAAATCCAGGGGATTCTTGCAGCCCCGGCTCTTCAGCTCACGCGCAGCCTCGATCAGAAAAACACCGTCGCCACATGCCGGATCAAGTCCGCGCCAGTCACTTCCACAGTTGTTGAAACTGTCAAAGAGGCGGGTTTCGCAAAACAGACTCCGCACCAGATCTGAAGGGGTATAAAATTGCCCCGCGGATCTTTTTCGGGCACGGCCACGACTTTCAAGATCGGGGATCAATTCGCCGTCGCGTTCTATCATCGGATATTCCGCGTCTGACACCGCTCCAAGCCATGGCATGATCGCAGGCTCGCGACCGCATGATTCCCGAAACCACCGGACTAAAAATCTCATTTGCGAGATATCACTGCCTTACGTGGTTTGCCGGCAGACATTGTCATGCAAGCACGGCGCGTCGTGCCGCGCTCTGATTTATCAGGTCTTTGTCCGATCTTCGTCCGTTCTTTTTCCGTTCTTTATCTGTGTTCATCCGTGTCCATCTGTGGTTAATTCTCCGTCCGGTTTTATCCGTTCTTTATCTGTTCTTTATCTGTTCTTTATCTGTTCTTTATCTGCTCTTTATCTGCTCTTTATCCGTTCTTTATCTGTGGTTTATTTCTTCTGTCACCAGCGAATCGTGAAGCCCGCCGACAATCGGTCGTCCCACCCGAATTCGCGATATGTGCGAAGATTTTTCGTATAC
>JADFYG010000065.1:0-30600 GCA_015233155.1 Candidatus Rifleibacteriota bacterium | reverse complement strand
TCTTTATCTGCTCTTTATCCGTTCTTTATCTGTGGTTTATTTCTTCTGTCACCAGCGAATCGTGAAGCCCGCCGACAATCGGTCGTCCCACCCGAATTCGCGATATGTGCGAAGATTTTTCGTATACTGTAACTCCAGAATTGATGCGCCCGAAGGTGAGAGCCTAATTCCCGTAACAAGATCGAGCGTGTCCTTGTCGTTGCCGCCCTGAACTTCACCGGCGAGCTCTCCGATAAAAGTCGCATGCTTCGTCGCTTCATACGAAAGACCTAACCGGTACAAAAAACGATTATTATTTCCACCGGAGTCAATGATCGCACCAAGTTCCAGATTACCGGTCGCAAAGTCGGTTTCCTTGGTCGTGACACAACCAAAAATCTTCAACTCGTCGTTTGGTTTTGATGCGGGCCACATTGTCTTTGGGTCTCCGGTTACAGTTTCGATGACCGTTCCATATGCAAAACGATAGTATGATCGATCCGGCAGATACGTCGCCTTCCAGGCAAGCTTCAAGTTGCCGAGTCCGGTGCTGTCCTGCGGTAGTTTACTGTAAGTGCGTGGCGCCGAAAGACTGTAGGAATGCACAGGCACCGATACCGACCATTCCGCCCAATCGCCCAGATAATCAACGCTCAGCTTCAGCGTTTGTAAAGAGCCTGTTTCTCCGCTGTGATACGTCGTTCCGCGTCTGGAAGTCAGATCTGAATAGTAGAATTGCGCACCGGCAAACATGCGTCGAGGCTTGAGCTTGTCGGCGGTTTCCGCTACGAACAGCCCGACCAGTCCGTCCTCGTTCAACCCCTGACGGGGAGTTTCCGGCCACAGCTTACTCGGATTCTGTGCTTTGTCAGCCTTGCCCAGCGTGTATATCTCGTAATCGCCCATTCCCGGCAGATTCACCTGCTCCGCCCACACGGCATTGCCCCCGGCAACGATAAGAACGAGCACCAGCAGCATTGTCGATGCATAGCGCGGAACACGGTTATTATTCACGGATTGCTCCAGGGTCAAAGACTGTCAAGATAGCCGCGCAGTGCAAGCGAGTGCGGGAAGGGATTGGCCTGATTCGTAAGTTCGTTC
This sequence comes from Candidatus Rifleibacteriota bacterium, assembly GCA_015233155.1. Lineage (GTDB taxonomy): Bacteria > Muiribacteriota > Ozemobacteria > Ozemobacterales > Ozemobacteraceae > JADFYG01. The sequence continues at coordinate 29,520 of JADFYG010000065.1, read as the reverse complement.
AGCCGCGTCATGGCCTCACGCTTGTATGACTGCGTGTGACTCTGAACATACATCAGCACATATATCTGCGCCTGGTAGAACAGATGCTCGACTCTGGTCGGAGCGAGTTTAATAACGGCGCCAAACTCGACAAGCGCCTCTGGATACCGCCCGGTGAACATATACACGATCCCCAGATTCGAATGAGCATCCACGTCAGTAGGATTCGCATCAAGGACTCGTTTCCAGACGATTTCGCTTCTGCCGAAGAGTTGGAGGGCGGAATCCGGCGGCGTAACCTTGCCCATTGTGCGCCACTCTTCGACGGCCTCGCGTCCGCGACCTCCCAACCAGTACAAGTGTCCAAGACCAAGCCGGCCGAAGGGATTCTTGGGATTCCGCGTTGCAACCTGCGCGAAAGCTTCAAATCCGCTCTTGAAATTGCCGAGCATCGTGTTCAGGAAACCAATATTCAGAAGGACGTCCATGTTCGTCGGCGAAATTTTACGCGCTGCCGCGAATGCATCGAGAGCCTCGCTCATGAAACCCTTTTCAGCCGCTGCCAAGCCCTTTTTGTTGTCTTCATCGCCAGGATCAACCGGACGAGGCGGAGCGATCGGCTCATGCAGCTTGTACTTTGACGACATTCTGGGAGGCGGCGGCGCATACATCTTTGCCAGGGTCTTGAAATTCTGCAGGCGCTTTAGAATGGTGAGCTTTTCATCGACGCTCAGACTGGCTCCGGTACTTCCACCACCGGCATCTGCCAGAGCAGCGGACTGCGCATTTTCAATGGCGGGATCAGGAAGACTGGTTCCTTGAACCCCGATTTTCTCCAGATTCTTGTGTACCCATATTTTTTCATCCGTCGTCATATGCACCCAACGTATTGGAGCCGCCTTGTGAACAATGTCTTCGGCTTTTATCATCTGCGGACCATTGAGAGAATCTTCGTTCTTCTTCGTAAGATACTCACCAGCCTTGTGCGCATCGTCATACGTAGGACCGCTGCCGGGCGTAATCAGCCTTGATAATTCCCATAGCTTGCGTCGTGCGAGACGGCGGATGGCGGCATCGCGAGGAGCGCTGGCATAAAGCATTTCGAATGCATCGCGAGCCGTCCTGTATCTTTCCTGACGCTGTCGTGCAAGTCCGAGAAGGGCCATCGCCTTGTAATGCCGCGCATTCAGACGCAAAGCGCCCAGAGCATGACTCTCCGCCGATTCAAATCGGCTTTCTTCGTATGCAATCAACCCGAGATAATAAGTGGGTTCCGCATCATTCGGATTCAATCCCTGAGCGGAGTTAAAAGCCTTGCGCGCTTCTTCGCGCCGCCCCAGCTTGTGATTCATGCGACCTATGTTGAATTGGAGCCCATAGTCGTTCGGATTCAGTTTTAAGGCCTGTTCCCATGCTCGTTGCGCCGGAGAATACAGATTGGCCTGCGCATACATTTCTCCAAGTTCGAACCATGGCGCGAATGCAGTCGGGTTGAGTCGCTGACACTCGAGATAAAGTTCCTTGGCGCGATTCACCAATCCCTGATAACGATATTCACGCGCCTTTTTCAACATGGCTGTTATCGGCGCCGGATGTTCGAGCGATGGAATTGGTAAAGCCGTTTTCCGCTCGTCGGCAAGCTTGAAACGTTTCGCCAGATCGCCAGCCACTCCGGCAAGCGCTGTTTTTTCCGGCAGCCGCTTCTGAAGAGCTTCCAGTCCTGTAACCGCATCTGCGTTTTTTCCCATTCGCGCAAGAGTGAGCGCCCGGAACATTGCCGCCTTCGCGTGATCCGGACGATCGGCAAGTACCGTTTCGAATGCTTTGAGTGCCGGTGCGAAATTTCCCGACAGATAATGCGCCAGTCCGAGATTATACCGGGCGAGAACATATGCCGGCTTGAGTTTGATTGACTCTTCCAGCTCACCGATCGCCTTGTCCATCTCTCCTTTTCGAAACCATACCCAGCCAAGCGTGTGATGAAATTCGGCGCGACTGCCATCTGCTGCGACTGCTTCCTGAGCCATTTTCAGAGCTTCGTCCAGATTTTCGCCCTGGACGGCGGACAGGTATGCAAGATTGGCGAGGCTTTCCGGATCATGCGAATTCAGCTTCAGCGCTTCACGAAACTCGACCGACGCGTCGCCAAGCCGTCCGGTTTCGCTATACAAGGTTCCTAGAACCGAATGAATCTGAACAACGTCCGGGTGGTCTCCCCGAAGCGCTTTCAGACGAACAATAGCCGCCGGAAGATTTTGCCGATCGATGAGTTCCTGAATCTCTCTCATGGCCGGGAACAAATCTTCCCAGCGAGACTCGGCATCGCGGCCTCCGATTCCCGGCATATCCTTGACCATCTTATCAACCATTGTCACTGGTCTGACATTTTTGGTGCTTCCGAGTGTCAGACTGCCGGAAAAAGTCTTCTTCCCCTGTGTTGACGCAATCGAGCGTTCCAGGAGCCGCTTCAGCATCTTGATACCCATTGAAGCTTCGGGACTCGCCGGAGGAGCCTTTTTCAAAACTTCGCGAATTTCCCCGAGCGCGGCTGGAAATTCGTTCCGGTCGGCCAGGAATATCGCACGTGCGAATCTTCCCTGACGAAAGTCCGGATTTAACTCCAGGGCCTTGTCAACGGCATCCATAGCTGTTGCCGGATCGGCCCTCTTCCAGGAAGTTAAGGCAAGCCCATACTCGGTCAGGGCAAGTCGCTCCTGAATTTGCTTCGCCTTTTGTTCAGACACTACTGCTTCATCGGATTTCTTTTCGTCGAGCAATTTCTTGCCGCGGGTTCGTTCTTCGCGTAACAAAGTTTCACCAATGAACAGAGCCTGTTCGAACGACTGAGCGGACATGGCATACATTTTCAGACGCAGGTAAACCTGGCCCAGATGATAATGAACTTCCATTGGCCTCGGATCGAACTTCGCCGAAACCGTGAAAGCCTGTCGCGCATCGTCTATTGCACCACGCCGCTCGGTCAGTATGCCGAACAAATATTGCGCCTGAGCAATATTGCGTTTGAGAGCCGACATCTTGCGCATTGTCGCGATAGCCTGATCGTTAAGATTTGCGGCCCTCTGTTCGAAAAGACGGGTTCGCAAATCCAGTAGTTTTACACCAATCGCTTTAATCAATCCACGTGTATAGGTCTCGGCTTCTTCATAGCGTTTCAATTTAAAGCTGAGCTCGGAAAGATGAAACAAGGCGCGCGGATGATCCGGATTCAGTTTGACACACTGTTTGTAGCAAATATAGGCATCTGCCTGATTGTTCAGCTTCTGTTGGGCATATCCCAGCAGATAATGCGTCTCCGCATCGCCACCAAAACTCATGACTGCCTGGGAAAGTTTATCGCGTGCTTCCGTTACCTTTCCGGCAGTCAGAAGCTCCCCGCCTTCAGCGCTCAGCGATTCCGCGGTTTTTTTTGCATTTATGGAAGCTTCCGCCTTATCTTTCGCAAGTACGTCGCTGCTCTTCCCCTCGACCGACAGAATCATGATGTCATAGGCTCGCTGACGCCGTGGATGATCCTTGGCCGTCTTTTGCAATATAAGGCGTGACAGGGCAATCGCTTTATCCCAGTCATGGGCGGCATACAAGGTTTCAAGCCGCTCGATGGCCTTCGCGAGTTTTTCTTCAAGCATAAAGTCCATAGCGGCCCACGCCGGCACCGGCGCCGCGAAAAATGCGGGCGCCGCCAGTAACAGCGCGATCAGCGCGCTAAGGATGCTTCGTCTGACAAGTTTCATCGAAAAGTGCTCATAACCCGCTCTTTGTATCGGCAAAAATCGGACAAGAAATGATATGATGTCGAAAGAGGGAAATGTCATGTCAACACTGTCTTTACTTTTTAAAACAATGCGCCCACGCCAGTGGACCAAAAATCTCGTCGTATTCGCCCCTCTGATTTTTTCGGAAAAACAACTCCTGTGGAAACCAATGGCATGGTTATGTTCCATCGGCGGTTTCATTCTTTTCTCCTGCATTTCCGGAGCGGTTTATATCATGAATGATCTGGTCGATCTTGAACATGACAGAATCCACCCGGAGAAACGAAATCGGCCGCTGGCTTCCGGCACCCTGTCCGTCTCAGTGGCTCGTTTCGCTCTTCTCTTTCTGTTCGCATTTAGTATGGGCGCATCATTATTTATGCCGCCACTTTTTGCAGGTTCAGCAGTCGCTTACTTCGCCGCAAATATCGCCTATAGTTTCAAACTCAAAAATGTCGTCATTCTCGATGTGCTCACAATCGCCATCGGTTTCGTACTGCGCGCTCAGGCCGGCGTCGGCGCCATCCAAATGATAGATCCGGCGGTATACATATCTCACTGGCTCATTCTATGCACACTGATGCTGGCCCTTTTTCTCGGAATGGCTAAGCGTCGCCAGGAATTACAGCAGCTCCGCGAAGGGGCCGCCAGTCACCGAAAAATTCTGAGTGAGTATTCAGCCCATTTTCTCGATGAAATGACCGGAATCGTAAGTTCTATCACCATCATTTCGTATGCGCTATACACTGTCAGCGCCGAAACGATCTTGAAATACGGCACGGACAAGCTCGTATACACGGTTCCGTTTGTTCTCTACGGCATTTTCCGCTACATGTATCTGATTCATATGCGTAATCAGGGCGATAACCCGTCTGAAATCCTCCTCTCTGATCGCCCACTGCAAATAACCATCCTGCTCTGGCTAGTATCGGTCGTGGCTATCATCCACCTGAGTGGCTGAACTTTTCCTGCCGAATGACTGCAGGTGTCCCGCTGACCCCGATCAGGCACATTCCTGTCACAATGCTCAAAGAGGAAATCGTGGGACTCGATTATCCAGAAATCCGAAAAAACCTGATCGGAAGGATCGGGCCACTTGGCCTTGCACGACTTCTGACTCTTGGGACGCCTTCTCTGCTCTTGTTTTTTCTCTTCTGGGCCGCCGGTAGCAAAGAAGCAGGTCGATTCTACGTTTTTTTTACCACCGCTCTCCTCGCCTCCATGATAGCGGATCTTGGCATTGGAAATGCTTTTCCTCTCCTGTTTGGACCACCCGGCGGCAATCCACATCCGCTGTTAACGCCAATACTACGTTTTCGTTTAGCTCTGGCGGCTCTTTTCGGCGTCGGATTGGCATTCACTGGGGGCATTGGACAGGCACGATTTTCAGGGCCAGGGGAAGCATGCTTCACCGGCCTCTTTGTTTTTGCACGTGTCTTTCTCGCCTCCCATCAGGGATTTCATTTCGCCCGGGAGGACTTCATGCGACTTCTCAGGGGCGCGGTTCTTCATGCTTCTCTTGTCGTGATCGGCTTTCTTCTGATTTTTTTTAACCCCACACTTGGAGCGCTGTCCGGTTTATTTTTACTCTGCCTCGGATCTATCGCGGAGCTTCTCGTATTAGACTGCCCTCAGGCGCGTCCACTTGGAAAATTGCATGCTCCCTCGTCAAATACTCCTTCTCCAGGTTTGCTCACGTTTTTGTCTCCATTCATGCTTGTCGGCATTTCCGGAGCCCTATATTCTCGTGGAGACGCGCTTGCGGTCAGCATGTGCCTTTCCCCCTCCTCTGCCGGCGTATGGGGAACGCTCGAGGCAGGATTCCGTCTGGCTGTTTTTCCAGCCTATCTGAGTGGCCAGGCTGTTTTTCCATCGTTGAATGCCGCCGCTGCGGAAGGGAATGAATTGTCATTCCGGCGGCATGTCGGACTGCATTTTCGCACCTCAATTGCCCTTATGGCGCCGCTCATGGTCGCTGGATTTTTAGCTCTTCCATTTGTTCCGTCAGGAGTTGCCGGATTTCAAGGAGCGATCACGGGATTGTTGCTATGCCTTCCCCTTTCCGTGACAAACTCTCTCCTCTCTCCAATTTTTTTCAGTCGAAGACGGGAAAAAGAAGTTGCCCGCCTTTCTCTTATGTTTGGAGTGGCTCGTCCGCCATTGGGCTTCATTCTCGCATCTTCTTTCGGAATAGCTGGCATGGCGATTCTTCAGCTTTTCTTCGACATTCTCCATCTTCTCATTTACGGCCTTCTACTTATGAAAGGACCTCATGAAAAGGAAGCACGATGCTCCTGATTCAATGCAATATAATCGATGTATTAATAAGAGTGCCTTCACTGGGACGGATGCGTATCCAGATCATGGCCGGGCACCCAAGCAACACAAATATCCAGGTCGGCGTGGAAATGAACTTATTTCCCTGGAAACCTGCCCATACAAAATAGAGAAGCAATCCGCCAAGATAAAGTCTCAAGGGATCATTTGCGGGCAAATAATCTCTGGAAATAAAACGGCTTATGACCAGCCCAACCAGGAATGGCATCAAAACAAGACCAGAAAGTCCAAAATCCCGGTACCATTGAACAAGCCAGGTGCCAGTGTTTGCGATTCGGGGCAGAGGCTTGAATTCGAGAATTTCGCTGGGAACGGGCAAAGGCGGATCGAAGGGTAAAAGCGCAAGCGTCTTATAGAAGGGAAGAAGCGAGTTGCCTAAAGGCAACTCCGTTGTCATTCCCTCCGCAACGACTTCCTGCAAATAGGGGAGATTTGTCCCGAGATAGTAAAAGTAACTGATAGTCGGAGTGAAAATTTCAGGAGATTCGGATGCATAAAGAGAAATTTCCTGAGGTGAAAAGACTTTTCCGATCCAGACAGCCATTCCGCTGAAGGTTATCATCAAAATAATCCCTATTATTATGGGGAAAAGGATTATTCGCCGTGTCGAAAGGCGATGTCTGGATATCAAAAAGGTGAATAACATCCATAAACCGACCCAGAACACCTTCGTTCGACCGGTACTCAATACATTCGTTGCCGCTGAAAAAGCTGCCAAAAGCCACCATCTGCGGGATAATCCACCTTGTGTGACATGGCCAATAACGACCAGAACCGGAAAGACGAGATTCGCGTAATTAAGCATTTTCAGTGGGTCGACAAAAGTATCCAACGCCATAGCTGTTCGAAGAACGCCAGGATTCAGCAATAAGCCTCGCCACCCGATTTGCCATATGGCGGCTGCCGTAAATCCCAGGAAGCCTGTGAGCGCGATGACGCCGGTGATATGAAGAAGACGAAGAAAACGTAACGGATGCACCGTCATTGTATTCGCGGGCTTTGGGAAAGTTGAAAGGTCAGACGAAAAGAGCGATTTACTTGAACCTGAAATACATCCAAGGAAAAAAGCGACTATCGAGGAGCCAGCAAGCAGCAGAAACCCATTATCCAGGGGATTGAAAGTAACCCACCCGGAAATGTTCACCAAAAGCATCGGAAGCCAGGAAGAGACGAAAACCGTGAATGGGTTCAACCAGAGTCCGGATGCAATTCTCGAAAGAAAAACGCCAATGGCTGCAACTCCAATTACCGGAAAAAGCGGAATTACGGCAGCGATAATTTCCCCGATCACGATGAGATCGCTGAGGACTTCAGAGAAGTTTCTATCGTAGACTTAACAGTGGGATTAAGCGTTTCCCGGTTCGACACCCAGATAAGCCAGGCTATTGACCAGATGAAGCTATTTAAAATCGCAAGCCAAATAAGATCCTGACGGGAAGGCCAGACAGGAAGGCGCGGGAGACTGGGCGGAGCGATGACGGACCATCGCAGAACTGTTTCCGACGCAACGCAGGGAAGAGAAAGAAGTGTGCGGATTTCCTCAAGGCGTCTGGCAATTTTTTCCCGGTCAAGAAAAAGCTGTTCAAAAACCGGATTTGGCGTGAATACGCGATATCCTGGGAAAAAAGGTGCGAGAAAACCACCTGTCAAAGAAGCGGCAGTCTGACTGCTTCGGGGAATTTCCAACATTTGGTCATCCATTTTTTGAATTGAAAGCTGGATAAAATGCATATCTGCCAGGAAAATGTCACGAGTGCGCGATTCAACATCCTTGCGCCATTCGCGCTCCATGCTTTCAAGCATAGTGGAAACCACTTTTCTTGCAATTTCCGCCGAAGGATGTCGAAACCGGAATGCGAGAACCCCGTTAGCCGAATCGACTTCCTGAAATTTGCGTGGAATCAACGGTTTTTCGGTAAAACCTTCTTCCTCACTTAACCGAAACTGCTGCTTGATGGCTTCGGCTACATCTGACCGCTCAAGGTAGCCTCGCAGCGTTTCAACATTACAAATGTTTGCTGCCTGATCAAGATGATTGGAGGTATGAACTTGTACAACGGCTCGACACTCGAATCGTTCCTTCCAGAAAATAAGCAGCCCGGTGACCTGAATAAATAAAAGACCCACAAATATAAAAAGGACTTTTCGCCAGGCTCGATTCACGAAACGGGACTCCTTCAGAATAGATGATAACGTGATGAAGATCCGAAGAACGATGACAACAAAGTATCTGAAGAGAGCTTGGAATTCAAGGGGGGCGTTTGAGTTGCATTACCCGGCATTGATGACATGCATGACTGCATTACACCAGCGAGGAGCCCACGAATTCAGTGAGTAGGCGTGCAGTACGCGCTCTTTCCCGGCATTTCCAAAGATGCGACGCGCATCCGAAGACAGACATAATGTTCGCAGTGCATTCTGCCAATCTTCGGGGGATTTAGCGAGAAAGCCTCGGGAACCATCTTCGAGAATATCTCTGTTGGCACGGCTGTCAGATGCCACAACCGGAACTCCGGCAGCCATAAACTGGAGAAGTTTGAAACCACATTTTCCGCGGGAAAGATCGTGCACCCCAAGAGGCATGATTCCTACGTCAACCTGTGAGCAAAACTTTTTTTCCGCTTCCGACGACCAGGCGAAGTGCTTTTGAGGCAGAGCTCCCGGAAACTGGCTCCCTGTCCCCATGCAGTGCAGCTCGACAGGAATTCCGGCCGCTTTCGTAAGACGCTCTAGAACCGGAAAGAACTGTTCGAGATGACATTGAGAAAGGGGACTGCCAATCCATCCGAGAATAAGGGGCTTCGTCCCCTTCAATACACCTTGCATACCGCATTCCTGTCGCTCCGTCACAGGCAACAAATGGTCGGCACCACTGACAATCTGCTTCTGCTGGTATTCTCCGGTACTGAGAACGGTCGGAAAGATGTGCACCTGGCCCGATGAGTATCTTCCGGCATCATCAGCAAGCTCGCGATTGCCGACGTGGATTTCAAAGGCGCGATGAGCTAGCTTAGCGAACTTATCACGTAGAATCGGATATCTGCGGTATACGTCGAATACGCAATCGTCCATATCCATGATATATCGGCGCTCTCTAAGAAATATTTCTTCAAACGCATAAGGAAGCCATGGAAACAACTCCTTTTCGATCCAGAGCGGAATATTGCGTGGAAGTTGTTTTAAAGCACGAATGCGAGTAATGTAGGCGCGAAACATCAGGGCCACAGGCCAGCCTTCCCCTCGATATCTTCTTTGCAGATACCCGTCGCCAAAAAGGGGAAAGACCGAAAACGAAATGCCGGAATCTCTAAGCCATGGCAGAAACTGAAAGCATCGATAGCGACTGCTGGCACCCATCCTCGAAAATCGTGGAAAAAATGCGATATAAGGCTTTGTCGCGCTCGTTTTCATGGCAACAAACTCATCTGTCATTACGACGCCCGCCAAGCCGGAGAAAAAATGGCTCAGCGGGCGAAAAACAATTCCGGATGACGCACTGTCGGGCAGATGGTGCCCGAATCATGCGTCAGATGCTGAGTTCAGAGGACTTGTAAGGAAGCCCCTGATAAATACGCCATACGCCGTCTCTAATCTTCCAGACGATCTTCGGATCAGGTGTAACGTAAATTTCCGCGGCCGCAACTCCACCCTCGGCACCGGGTTTGCGGGTTACGTTTATATACATGCTCGTGGCAGCTTCTATGGTGTCACTCGCCGTGTATCTCAGCTCTTTCAGACTGAATGAATACGAATTTACGGTATACCTGTCAAAGCGGCTCTGAGAAGAAGAAGCGAGATCCTGATAATTCGGAACCCCGGCTATATCGAGAAACCCTGTATCAATGAATGTGAGAAACGCCTGAGTTCGCGCGAGCGAATCAAGAGTATTGTTCTCGAACGTCTTCTTCATTGCGGCATAATTGTCGCGAATGTTCTGTTCACCCGGTTTCAGAGCGACAACTGGAAGAGGTATCGCCGCATCATCTGTTATGTTTTTTGTGGCATTACCGGCAACTTTCAGCCAGACCGTAATCGATGCGGCGAGCGCTTGCATGTCAGCTGCGGAAACCTGAGCCAAAACATCTTTCTCGGTCATCACAGCTGCGTCCGCAGCTGTTGCACTCTTCAGGATAAATAGCAAAATCCCCATCGATTGAGATCCGATGATTCCGTCAACGGCAATGGTCTTGCCGTTTTCAGCGTTATTTATGCGCTTCATTGAGCGAATGGCATTCTGGGCATTGCGCACGTCCAGATCGATAACGGCGCCCGTATAGGGGACTGCCACGGAAAAAGTCCCGTCGGTTTTGATGCTTGAGCGGGAACTGCCGACGCCTATCGTAAACCCGCTTGCAGTGGCCTGACTGCGTAAAGAAGCGAGATTCGATATGTCAACATTGCCGGTGACCGTCACCGTGTTCGCATTGGTGTTCGTGTTCGACGACGCGGCTGGATTGCTGCCGCCTCCACCGCCACCGCATCCCACAATGAGAAGGGCGCAAAGAGAGACGACGAGAATAGCAAAATGGCGTTTCATAAGCATCTCCAAAAATAAAGTGGAAGGATTGTAAGGCATGACTGGATTTTTGTCCAGCCGACCGGAAAAGATGCATTTTCAATAACAAAGGCGAGCCAAAGGCTCGCCCTGACAAAAATAAACCTAAAGAATTACTGGGCTGTTGTGAACGTTCTTGTGATTGGGGAGAGCCTCACAGCTGTGCTACCCACAGGGACGTCATAACGGAACAGGCTGGAGCTGTTCAAGGTAACGGAATATTTATACCCCGCCGTCAACTTTTTCGTGTCGGAATTTGCAGTCAACGTTACGGTAAGAGCTTTCCGATCCGGGGCATTCGTATAATTCACCAGGAAAAGGCTGGAATCAGTGGTTGAATCAAGAGTGAAACTGCTAAGAACTGCATTATTCGCGTCAAGCTTGCTTACAACAATGTTCCAGGAAGGTGTGGCGCCATCAGAGCTGATTGCTCCGGAAACACTTGCATTAAAAGTAATAATAAACGCCGGGGTAACCGGAACATTCGTCGATGTTTCAGTCAGGGTGTATGACGTAGTCCCGACATAATATTCGATCTTTTCAACAGTCAAAGTCTGAGCAATATTGGTGACTTTCTGGGAGATGACCGTTCCGTTCGAGCCGGTAATCGTGATCGTTCCGTTGGAGTCCTTGGTGACGGTAACAGTCACAACCGCAGGACTTGGAGGAACACTCATGCTCGTGGACAAATCACTGGCTGGAAGAGTGAAGGTGGCAAGCACCTGGCCTGCCTGGATAAGAGAGACATTCGAAATGCTCTGAGAAGTAGCGCTCCAGGAAGTGCCAAGGGTGCTGGAAGCAATAGTCAGATTATAGGTCAAGTTAACGTTAAGTCCGACGGTCGATGAAGAGGTCGGCTGATAGAGAACGCCATTAATCTGGAGTACAAAATCCTTCCAGTAGGCAGCACGCAGACTAGGATTGACGTCAGCGGCAGGCACAGCCAGGGTCAAACTTGTTCGAACGGAGCCTGTGTTTATCTGGTTAGAAGGAGCAGCCGGGTTATCACTTCCACTGCTGCCGCAACCGGCACTGAACATGGTAAAAAGAGCGAGACTCAGAAGCATGAATTTCTTCATTAGGGTAAAACCTCCTGCAAAGTTCTTTGCGAGCCGATAAAACCAGCTCAAGGTTTAAACGATATCGTATTTGCCTCATTAAGGCAACTTTTTTCGCGTCCTCATCCAGTGGGTTTAATTCTCCGCCGGTGAATAATTTGAACTGCCCGATTTCGATTCTCTTGGAACCATTCGCTTGTTTCTGTAATACCATTCCCGATTATTCAGCCTGTCCCAGTCGTAAACACTTTTCGCTAGTTGGACTGTATTGCCTCGGCTCCCGACCGTCGTAATATGGGTTTTCATTTAGAAGGAATGAGATTACCGATATTTTTCGGCGCGAGAAATAGCATGCGGAAGAAATTACGTGTATTATTAATCCTCTTGAGATAAAAGCGTTAATTATCAGTCGGGAATCAATCAAAAAGGAATTATAGTCAGAGAGAAATTATGCCGTCAATCAATTCTGGGCTCACTATGTTTCTTGCCGTCATGGTAGTTCTTGTAATGTCCGGGGGAGCAACTATTCCCAAGATGCCTTTCCATCATCAAAAAATTGCATGGAAAATGGCCGATGTTCCCCTGAATAATTCTGGCGACACAACAATTCAACTGAAAATACTCGGTGAGAGAGCCGAAAAGGTCAGGTTGTACAAAGAACTCTTCGATGGATATGAACTTGGATGCATGGATTTCGTCGACAATTCCGGTATCAGGAGCCGAGTCGAGAAGTGCTGGAAGAATATGTTGATTGATGCGGCCGAAATCCGCTGGCCGGATGGTGAATGCTGGGCTTTTTTCGCCTGGGATTGTGAGGCCGCTGATCGTCTTCGGGTACTATCGTTGTTTGATCCGCGGAGCCGGGAGCTGACCTCCTGCGAGCTTCAGTTCGATAAGACTGGAAAGGATGATCAGCCGAGGGTGGTAAGTCATCGCCATTCCTGGAATCTGAGTCTACCCAAGAACAAGAAATATCTTGATTTTCTTGATTCTGTAATGATCGGCTATGCTGATAGCTCAACCCTGTGCTCGGAAACTCACGGACTCAAGCTTTTGCGCTCCGGAAATGTCGCTTCGGTAACCTTTGTATTTAGTCGTGAACGCGCTTTGGTGGATACTCTCCCGAAATTGTAGGAACACTTAAGCGAATCAGCACTTTCAATGATCGGGCTAATTGAGCCACCCATGATCGTAAAATCACCGGAAGATCACTCGAATAATTTGCCTCCGATGATTTCTCGGATTGCTGGCAGTAGAGACCTTGATTCCCGTCATTTCTCCGATGACAAGCCGAGGATAACCACGCATGACTTCAAAAAAGAATGCCCCCAAAAAAGATGTTGAACTTATTGAAGGGGGGGAACTTAAAGACTTATGAGGCTTGATTATTCAAGATCGAACCCGCTCACTCTTTCAGGGAATATATCCTACCCCTGAAAGAGTCGGGATTCCCTAAATCAACGAAAATAATCTCACTTTTTCTCGCTATCAAGAAGCTTATGGAGATTCGTGGGATACGTGTTGGCACAAGCCTTCATGATAAGTTCCGGTTTTGTCAGTCTACCCATTTCACCGCGATCTAGAATCGCGACGCCACTTTTCTCCATCCTCAAGCCGGTTGCCTCGTTCTCGAAAAGGCTCACCCATTTACCGTTCATGTTATATTCCCTTTTCATGCTGACGGAGAGAGATTTCCCCTGTTCAAGCCTGATGACGATCTGGGCCCTGCGCCATGGCTCCGGAACATAGGCTGTCGTCCGACCCTGGAAATCGACGGTTATAATTCTCAAATTCCCTTCGCTTGTCGCCTTCAGATGGCTGTCATAAATATGATCGGTCAGGAAAAGATCCTTGATAGATTTGTTTGAGTCGAAAACCTCTGAAAACAACTCCGGCGTGAAGGGTCCGATATGAAACCAATTCAGATCGAGCATCTTGTCGTCATTGACGGGTGGAGTGACTTTGGGAAAGGCGATTTCGATCTGAAACCCTTTCAAAGAAGGGACATATGCCCAGATTGTAGCATCAAGGACGACTGATTTATCCCCAGATTTTCCTTCGAAGCGTCCCAGACTTTCCGATGAAAATGACGGAACTGCACTGAGAAACAAACCACCAGCAGTACCAGAAAGTTTTTACGAAAATTCATGGTTTCTTCTCCTTGGTCATTCCTGACGATTTTATATTGTAGCATTTTGTAATTTATTTGGGAAGAGCTCCGTGAATCACACATTTCAGCACTCCGGTATCGGAAGAAATATCTCCTTCACTTATGTAAACGCACTGAGGAGTTGGTCTTTTAAAAGATTTCAGATACTGACCCTTAACAAGAATGCCATCGGGTTTTAACATATCCTCGGAGAATTCGCGAATAGGTTCATGTCCATCCAATGAATACATTTCGAGAGCCCCATATAGGACTCTGAGAGTGCAATTACATGCTTTCTGCTGCGCATCATCCTTGAGAGATTCGAAATGCTTTCCGAGTTCAAGAACGGCTCCCCTTAGCGTTTCGAAAGCCTTTTCTCCGTCTTTCGGCACTCCCATCCCAAGTGCTGACATTTTCGCGAGCTGGAACATCGCATCCGGAAAACCTTTGCTGGCACTTGCATCGAATTTTTGCTTCGCCAGGACATAGTTTTTTTGTTTACCCGCTTCCATTCCCTGAAGATAATCCTGATCGGAAGTAAGCTTCGCCCTTTTCCGCAGGGAGTCGTAACCTTTCCTGAGCCAAAGCAAAGCTTTTCCCAGATCTTTCGGGGTTCCTTGTCCCTTGTCGTATTGAAGCGCGAGCAGTAGCATGGCGCCGGCGCTCCCTTTTTCGGCGCAGGAAGAGAGAACCTTAAAAGCACCCGTCGGATCTCCGGAATTATTCATCTTGATAGCCTTCTGCAATTCCTGATCGGAATCCAATGAACAGTACCAATCGGGGAAGGATGCATCCTTTTGATCCTTCGCGGAGGATTCGCCGGCAAAAACCACGGATATGCATATTGCGGCAAGCGCAAAAAGATAAGAAATATTTGATTTCTTCATTTTTTTCAACCTCATGATCAAATGTCACATGGAGATTCTGAAAAACAGCAATAACATTTGTTAAATCGAAATTATATCACTAGACTACATGCCGGCACGTGTATAATTCTCGAAAGCACCATATAAACACCTTTCCCTGTGAGAAAATGCTCATGTCACTCGACTGACAGAATCAGCCATTTAGTTCTTACGTTGAAAAAGGAAACGCGTTTCTTTTTTGTCGTACATTTTATCAGGATATTTCTCCCGCCCGTCGAGTAGGGGAAATTTTATCATATTAGCGATCAGCTTCAGTTTGAACCGGGATTTATAACTTCCGAGCTCACTGATATAATTGACTGCCGTTTCTGTTTTTGTGAAGGGCCATTGGCGGGAAAAAACGCCGAACCAGGTGAATATTATGGAGACATTGCTCAAGAAGATCTGGCGGTTTTATGCGAAGGAGTGCTGCTGGCCATACGGCCTGTCATTTTATTTGGTATTGCTTATCTTCTTCATTGATTTCATTTTGTCACCTCGGCCCCAGGTCATGCCCAGCGTATTCGCTTACGGGGTCATAGCGTCCTATTATTTCCAAAACATTCGCTATTACCGAAGCAAGATTCTTGTCAGCGAAGACCCTCTCTTCTTTATCGGATTTTTGTCCTTCAAGATCATGGTCTGGGGATGCATTCTCGTTCTTCTGCTTTTCCGTTCGAAGAACTTCTGAGAAATCATTGTCCTATAAAGCAAAATCCCCGAACATCTACACCATCGTTCGGAGATTTGGGTGGTGTCCACATCGGGGTGAATCCTAGTGATGAAATCTTTTGCAGCTGGGTATCACCTTCGGTTTTGTCCAGCTCTGAGTGCTTACGACCAGTTTCGTCGAAGAGATGCCCTTCATCGAGAATACTTCCCTGCCTGTAATTCAAATGCTTGGGTCACCGCCATGACAAGTTGGTCAGGGCATGAAGTGGGTTTGCCGTCGCAGGTAATACGGGCCAGTTTTTGCTGAACTTCCTCAATGGTCATTCCGACAACAAGTTTTGAAATACCTGCAAGATTGCCTTCACATCCGCCGATGAATTGAACATCTTTGATGATGTTTCCATCTAATTCAATCTCAATCTGCGAGGAGCAGACGCCTTCGGTTTTAAATGAATAATGCACGGGATCGAACCTCCATAAAAGCAGTCATTGGCAGTATATCTTAAATTCTAATAATAAAGACTTCCAGCAAAACGCTTTCTATTCGCTATGCTGGCTCGTGAATGGCGTCAGGGTCTTTGACGAGTATACTCCATGGACATCAAGCATGCATTCAAAGTTAAAAGGCTTCCCCTGCCTGAATAAAAATTGACTTCTTTCACCATTTGGGGAAGTCAATAACACACGCTGATGCAGCGTTTGCAACTCCCTTTTGTCATACGGCAACGATCAACAATCGTAAATCCTGCCGAGATAATCACTTCTTCCATATCTTCAAACGTTATAATAACCACCTTGTCTGCAATTCGGCGGGCTGTTGTAATGATATCCTTTTGCTGTTCGAGTGTAACGGGAGTAAATAATCCGTATGGAATATCAACAATTGCGACATCAAAGTGTTCTTTAATCTCGTGCATGTCACCACGTGTGATAACGTTTTTGTATCCGAAAAAGGCCATATTCTTCTTTGCCTTTCCAGCAGTGGGCCAGCTGAGTTCATACCCTTTTACATCAATACCCATTGAAACAGCTTCAATCACAACAGTACCAACACCACAACACGGATCAATCAGTCTGCAATTAATATCATCTCCGACCGCAATATTCACAAGAGCTTTTGCTACTTGTATTTTCAGAGAATGACTGTTCGTATTTGGCTTATTATTGTGCTCCCGCCACCGATTGTCATTTCTCTCATACTCTCCCAGAATCCATGTTCCCTGCACTTTTGTTGCGCCTAACGTGGTTTTGGGATGCACCATATCAATTTCACCGTCAATCCATCGGCCAAGCTCAGTAACACATCTGATCCATTCATCATAGCCAAGCTCCCCACCATCAAAAGTAAAATGAACGAACTTGAAACTATCATACGCCGCTTTGTGTATTTGAAGCTGGCGTATCAGGTCTTCCAGTGAATCAGCACGATAGATTACTGACATTCGATGCTTGATATATGGACTTCTTGAGGGCTTTATATCTTTCGCTGAGAAAAAGTGTTTATCTTCATTTTCTTTATGAAAAAGATACTTCATTTCCAGGTGACATAAAGGTTCTTCAACGATTGGAGCGTTTATTATATAGAAGTAGTCTTTTGCTCGTGCTTCATTCAATACAGGCACCTCTTCATTTATCAGATGATCCACCCGACTTCCGATTCCGATGACCCTGGGATGAATCCATAAAAACCGGACGTTCTTTATAACAGAACCCTCGCCAATAATCCATCACGCCTGTCAGGGCAACGCGATTGCATTCAAATACCTGTGCCTTGAACAAGCTTCAGACTGCTCGTTGGTCTTCTGAATTTTATTACTTTATCTTACCCCGCCACGAGACGAGGGATCAAATGCAGTGAAGATGCTGATCAAGCAGAACCATCTGCACACTTCTCCAGTGAAGCGATGGCCCACTGTGAAGGTTACATCAAAGAAGCCTGAGCCAATAGGAGGATACGCGCAGAATGAAATCCGGAAAAATATTGTATACTTTGCCGGTACTCCGATCTACGGCTGCTTCAGGGGGCTGATCTATACCGGCTGTCGCCGGAGCTCTGGGTGATCACCATAGCCGACATCGATTTTATAACAGAGCAATTCGCATTTCCAGCATGAAGACGGGGACAGACCCGAATGGTACTAAGTTAAGCTGTCGCCTTCTTTCTCCCCCGATGTGGAGACTCTTTGAATGAGTGCCGATCTCCTGTGAGAAGCTGATATGCCTTTGGCCTGCGTTTGACCGCCCGGGGTTCGGATCGGCCACGACGGTTGCGACACCTGGGGTAAGCAACGACCCTGCTTGATCTTCACGAAACCGTAATAGGACAACAATGTCCTCTGGTCAAGTCGATAAACTTCTTAGGTGAATACATCAATCAGGATGATCTGCATGGACGAAGAGGGCAGCTTGGCTATTGATTCAGCAGCATTTTTATGCTTGCGCCCAAAATGGGAACAGGTTATACTTGTATTGTGATTGCTTTTATTCCAAATAGGAAATGCTTATGCGAGTTATATCCAGAGACAAGATTCATGCTTTTATCAAAAGGCGGCCTCAAGCTCACAAATCGGTAACACACTGGCTTGATATGATTCTGGCGAAGGAGTGGGCGACTCCTGCCCAGGTTAGGGAGGAAATAAGAACCGCAGATATCGTTGCCAATGGCCTGATGATATTTAACGTTGGCGGCAACAAATATCGGATAATCTGTCGCATGGGGTTCAACAGTAAAACGATGGATATCCTATTTGTAGGCACGCACAAAGAATACGATAAGCTGGACATTGCGAAGTTATGATCGGCATCTACGAACGGACGGAGGTATATTTATGACTAAGAGCGCACATACTGATAATGCTCATTACGTGGTGAAACCCATCAAGAACGATGATGAGCATAAGGCTGTCCTGGCAAAGATCAGACAGATCTGGGACCCTGAACCGGGAACTCCCGATGCCGATCTATTCGAGGTGTTGTGCTTACTCGTGGAATCATACGAGCAGAAACACTTTAAAATCGAATCGAACTATGATCCGGTGGATGCTATCAACTTCTGGTGCGAACAAAAGAATTACACACGTAAAGACCTGGAGCCACTTATTGGCTCGCGCTCCAGAGTCGCAGAAGTTCTTAATCGAAAACGGCCGCTCAGTATCACCATGATCAGAAATCTCACAGCAGCTGGGATACCTGCACAGATGCTTATCAAGGAAGTAAGACAAATTTCAAAACCGGTCGTCTCTACAGCAAAAAGACCGAAAGTGCATTCCAGGAGTGTTCCAGCACACGCATGATTGTTCTACAGAAAGATCGATCATGATACTGAGCATTCCGAACCAGCTCGTAATCAGCGTTAATCGGCAAGTACTCGGCTATGTTGATGGGAAGTCTGCACATTCTGACGTTGCCGATGCGCTTATCACAGCTCTGAAGCCACTCGGAGATGTTCAACTTTTCTGTCCGAATCCGCATAATTATCTGTATCTGATCGCATCCACGAAGGGCATCATCTTCGCGCTAGCGCTTGGAATGAATACTATCGGCGTTCGCCTGGATGAACGCATGAAGCCTCGGGCTTTAGCGAGCGGAGGTGCTCCATATCCGGATTGTGGCAATGAATGGGTGTCATTTACGCTTTTCCGCGATGATTGGCCGGAGGTCGATCTGAAGTTCTGGGCCAGGAAGGCTTACGTAGCGGCTCGCGAAGTCGAAGTGTGACTGGAAATGAATCAAAGTCAGGTAACATGACGAACAAGAATGAAGTCGATACATATAAGATGCCCTACATTTGCACCCCAGAAGAAATGATGGAGATTCCCAATGAATAAAGATCCTAATTTTATCCGAGGTCCGAAGGGCGCGTCTGAAAATAGAGAAGGAGTGCGAAATGCGGGGGGAAACTTTCAGTGACTATATTCTTCGCACCCAGGCTGAATCCGGGGATAAACTGATTTATAAAAATCCCACTGAGAAAAAAAGAAAATCCCGGGAACCAAAATCCTGACAAGGCGGCCGGGATTCCGGCTGAAGAAGTTGTCGGCGATATTTGCCAGCATAAATAAGACTTTGCGCGTCAGGATAGAAACTACCGTTACTGCTATTTGTGCCGGGCGCGAGACTTCAGGCAGGTATCAACTGCTTCACTTCCTGAAGTAGTTGATTGTTTGCAGTTCTCAAGAACCACGTGGTAAAATTTTTCATAATCACGTAATTGCTTTCCTTTGGAAAGCCGAAAGAGAGCGATATGAGCATCAATGAAATCGAAGCAGAGATCAAGAAGCTTGATTTGAAAGACAGGGCTACGCTTGCAAAGTGGATAGTCGAAAGTCTCGACGATTTATCTGAAGCCGAGGTCGAGGCATTGTGGGTAGAAGAGACGGAGCGCCGCCTGGATGAGATGGAACAGGGTAAGGCGACTGAAATCCCGCGTGAAGAAGTAATGCGTCGAGCGCGGGCTGCTATATTGCGATGATTATTGGGTTCCATCCGGACGCTGATGCGGAGGTTACTGAGGCGGCACGTTATTATGAATTGCGTGTCCCTGGTCTTGGCGCGGATTTACTCAACGAAATAGACCAGGCACTCGATCAAATAATGTTGAATCCCGAGTCATCGCCGCTGATTGGAAGAAGAGTGCGTAGGAAATATCTGTGGAGGTTCCCTTACAATCTGATCTATGCGATTTTGCCTGATCGAATCAGGATCGTTGCGTGTGCTCACCAGAAGAGGCGACCTTTCTACTGGCGTAAGCGGCAGTAGGACAAAGAAAGTATGGCTCGTAAATTTCTTGCGAATGAAGAAATCCGCCGTGAGGGGCTTCAGGCGGTGCGCGATAGACTCGGTGCTGAAGGCTTAGTTCGATTCCTTCAGGAGTTTGAGCGCGGACACAGTAATTACACAAAGGATCGGTATCAATGGCGTCCCGAAATTGGTCTTGAGGAAACGGTTGTCAATATTGAAGCCTTCGTCGCAGAACGAAAGAAGCCGCGCCGACCTCGTGCAAAAGCTGCATAATCCGGCCTGGTATCAAATGCTTCACTTCCTGAAGTAGTTGATGGTTTTACCCGTGAGGCGAATCAGCGGTCGCCGGGACTCGTTTATCTCAGCCACGCTGAACACATATGCCCCTCCCAAGCCGGCCTGTCATAGTCGTTTACAACTTCAGGTTCAGACATTTGGTCGCGGTAGGAATGCCGGTTACCCGGCACCCCCCGCACGGATCCCAGCGAGCGGAATTACCGCACTGGGCTCTTACCTTGGGTTCTGGCGAGAAATCTCTCCTCAGGCCATTTATGCAGAATGCGCGCAGGTGGGAGCCATTGTTTTATTATCCGTGAGCTTTCGGCAAATTTGCTAAGAACCGGCTGATGGTCGAGATATCTTCCATGGAACACTCATTCATGGAGGCATCTTATGAAATTGTTATCCAAATCTTCTTTGTCCGGAAATACAATGTCCGCTCTTGAAGCCGTTAAGAAGAAATTTCAAGCTTGGCGACAGGATCCATCGCGGCCTCACCGAATTCCTGAAAGGTTGTGGCAAGATGCCGTCAGTCTTGTCGGAACAGGGCTCTCCCTTAACCAGATCTCAAGATCGTTGAATATTGATTTCAGCCAGCTAAAGCGCCTCTCTCTTACCGAGAAATCAACCAGTGATGGTTTGGTAGAAATACATTTGCCAGAGACGCTTTCTGCGCCCTCTATTGTTCCTCTTGCAGAAATAATTTCTCAGAATGGCGTAGTGCTGCGGCTTTTTTCACAAGACAGTAGTTCCATTATCAAGGCATTTTTGGAATCATGATTCAGATCACACCACATATGCGAATTTTCCAACATGTCGAGCCAGTCGACTTTCGCTGTGGAATCGATGGTTTAGCCGGTTTGTGCCGATTACGATTGAAACAGGATCCAATGAGCGGCGCTTTGTTCATATTTATTAACAGAAGACGGACTTCATTTAAGCTCCTTACTTATGACGGAGATGGATTCTGGCTGTGTCAGAAACGCCTTTCTCAGGGAAAAATAAAATTCTGGCCTCGTGGCGACACAACTTTGACGGCGCCTCAGGTGCAAGTGCTTCTGTATAACGGGGACCCCTGTGGCACCAAGATGCTTCCTGCATGGAAACCTATTCTGGCGCCAATCTGATTATACCTATTGTACTTGGAGTCTTGATGCTATATCATTTTATTCATGAGTCGCCCAGTGCTGTCCCGATTGCGATCGTGGCACTCTTCAAGTGATTGAACCGCGCAAGATTATTCGTTTGATTGGTAACGCGCCCATAGAAGCAGAGCTTCATCAGCCTGCCAGATTACGCTGCGGTGGATGTGGCAAGATATTTACCGCTGAACTTCCACCGGAAATTGGCGAGGAAAAAGCCGACGCTTCCGCCAATGCGATTGTCGCCGTTTTCAGATATCATGGGAGTGCCGCTTCCCGTTTCGACACAGTATGAGATGGCCGAGATGCTGTGGGTGCAGGTCGTTCCGGTATTCAAAGAGCTTTTGCATCAGGCGGCGAACTGGCCGCTCATGTTCGTCGATGACACCCCAGCCAAGGTTTTGGAACTGATGAAAGACAAGGCGGAGCGAAAAGCCGCCAAGGAGCGTGTCGGGATTTTCACCACAGCAATCGTTGCTCAACATGCGGATCGGCAGATTCACTTGTTCTTTACCGGTCGTAATCACGCCGGGGAGAATCTCGGGGAACTGCTGGAACATCGAAAAGATCAACTCCCGCTTCCGGTTCAGGCAGTCGAAACGACGATAAACAGCGGAGCGCCAATGTAGCCTTGCTCGGTTCGCTGAGTATCATCTCATGGCAAACATAGGTGCACCGAAACCTCATTTTTTGCACTCCGGAAAACCGTCTTATTATTGCAAAACATCGTGCACTCGCCATATCAGAAATCAGGAAATAAGCAGCTGCAAAGAGAAAACTGTAGCCGGTTTACATAATGGTTCTTATTGGACGCTGGGTAAAACCGGCATCAACAAAAGAAATGTCGTTCAGGTCGTGCCGACCGGAAAAATACAACGTTTTTTGAGCCGGATAGGGTGATTTTTCCCGGGATTTTTCTCAATATCACGATCGACTTCCGAAATCCATCTTTTTTCCCGAAAGGACACAGTTCAGCGACAATTTCGTCGTCGCTATAGTTTGGGATGTGATAACAGTCATCATCATCTGAACTGCATGATGATCTTTTGTCCATGCTTGCAGTGTCGCAAAATTTGCGGAAATCCTTTGTGACCTGCTCGACAGTGAGGCTGTTCCGAATTTCGTCAGTGAAGGGCACTGATACGGTCTTGTCGAATTCTTTGCCACCATCACATTCCTTGTAAAGACAATCCAGTGCGGTGTCCATGACTATTCGAGAGTCGAGATAGCACGTAACGATGTCTGTAAGCTCAAATTCAGCTGCTTGATTCATGGAATTAACTCCTATAAAAAATTTCCCACAACCATTCTACTCAGTGAATTTCATGACTTTTATACATGCGCCTTTTCACCGAATAGCCTTTCATCTTCCGGTTCGGAATCCAATTCGGCTTCGATATTATGCTCTGGCTTTTTGGCGATTTGCTGCGGATGGCGGGGTGGATGATTGGGGTTCGGTTCGGGATGGGCGGAAACGACACCCGGCAGAAATCATATATGGAGCATGCCGGACGGCTATGATTCCCTATTGCCAGAATAGCAAACGGTGATACAATGCCGTTACTGTCCAAGGCAAAGGAATATCCAGTGGAAAAAGATGAATTACAGCGCCTCGTAGAGCGGTTGCATAAAATTGAACGACTCTATCAGGGAACTAACCACCATGGCGAGAGGACTGCCGCAAAGCTCGCTATGGAGCGGGTTCAGGGTGAAATAGAAAAGAAGCGTCGCAGTGCCTGCGTCGAGATGAAGTTCACTTTTCAGAATAAATGGCAGAAGCGTTTGTTTTTCTATCTTCTGAAAAAGTATGGGATTGCTGGTTACAGATATTCTGGCCAGAGGCACAGTACCGTGATGGCCAAGATGACCGAAGAGATGTTGAACGATACGATCAGCCCCCAGTTCCGTCAGCTCAATGAGGAGCTGGAAAATTTCATCGAGGCGACGACTGACAATATTATCAGTCGCGCATTCGGGGCTGATTCATTGGAGAGTGAAGTGAGCGAGGAAGAGACTGGTTCCTGAAGACATGTATCCCGGAAAGCTGATCAAAAGGTGAACGTAATCATTTTGTCAGCTGTGAGCTTTATTTTATTGTGCCATTTCGTGAAGTCAAAACCGAGCTTTTTCAGTTCTGCTATGTTTGCAGATTGATCGCCCCCCTTGGCTGCCCCTATCATGAAAAGATGAGCCGGATTTCCGATGCATGAAATGTAGCAGTTTTGATTAGCACCGTTCTCTGTAAGGAGTCGAATGATACCCATGTTGCTGAGCAGGCAGGCGAGATGTAGCGGCCTGAAATAGAACCTCTCGCTGGTTTTATGGAGCGTCGGTTGCTCAACATTGGCCCCCTGCTCGATCAGAAAACGCACCATCTCCAGATTTTGTCCAAGGATTGCTTCGATTAATGGCCTGGTAAAGACATTCCCCGCAAATCCGGGATCATCCAGATCGAATTCTCTCTTGAATTTAGAAAGTGCTTTTTCCGCATCTGAAATACCCAACCAGAGCGATGGAATAGTTGGTTCCTGCTCCACCTGTCCAGAAAAAGACGCAAGGATCTGGCTACCTTCAGTGGCTATCATCTGACGAATTACCGCAATGTCACCATTTCTGGCGGCTACATTCAGGGCGTTGTCTTTACGGTAGTTATTCTTTTCTGCTCGGGAAGTTGGCTTGGGCATGCCCCCTCCGATTTTGAAAATCTTGCGAGACGATCCTCATTATTATAGGTTATTTTACAGGCCCTTACGTGTGAAATCAGCAGGGACGTCTGCAAATTTATAGCAGATGGCGGGGTGCTTGAATGCTGAAAACCCATTATTGCCACCCACGCAAACACCCACGCAGGTTTTCCTGAAATAAAAAACCCCGGTCACCACGCTGGTTTCCGGGGCTTTTTCAGAGCGGGAAACGAGGGTAGAACCCGTTCAATACGTTAGCAGTATTTAGAAACCCTTGTATTTATAGGCATTTTGTCACATGACACCTTGCAATTTTTAGCAGTGTTTGGCATTATACTACTGACACTTTTACTGACAGTCAAGGATGTGCAAATGAGTAGTATTTATCAGCGAAACGACACCTGGTATATCCAATATTTGTCGAACGGAAAGTTAATCCAGAAATCGCTCAAGACAAAAGACAAAAGAAGCGCTGCTTTGCAACAAAAACAACTGGATGCCCAAATCACGCTCGGCCAGATCAATATTACAAAAGGCAAGATCCCGGTCAAAGCAACGTTTGCCAAGCTTCTGGAGATTCGACGACCATCTCTCAGGCCATCATCTTTCACGCGCTATAAGGGATTGGCAGCCAACCTCGTTGCGTTTCTGGAGAGCATATCCCGGGAATACATGAACGACCTCACCGATACTGACATCGCCCGCTATGTGACTTTTCGGCGCGAGAAGGGTGCGTCCAATAAGACGATCTTCGAAGAATTGCTGATCATGAAGTATGCGGTGAAGATGCTGATCGAGCATGACCACCTGATTAAATCACCTGTGAAGCGGTGGCCCACCGTGAAGGTTACATCAAAGAAGCCTGAATCCATCGGCGGATACGCACAGGATGAGATCCGGAAAATTCTTGCACACTTTGCCGGAAATCCGATCTATGACTACTTCATGGGGTTGATCTATACCGGCTGTCGCCGAAGCGAACTCTGGGCGATCACCATAGCCGACATCGATTTTCATAACGGAGCAATTCGCATTTCCAGCATGAAGACAGGCACAAATCCAACGAATCAGTTCCGGCACATCGAGATTCACAGAGACCTGTTGCCAATTCTCCGGCGGAGAGCTGAGGGAAAGCGACAGAGCGACGCTATCTTTCCGATCCAGGGTAAGGGGCTCTGGCTGCTGCGTGCTCTGCGCAAAGCCTGCAAGGATCTTGGTATACAGTATCGTCGTCTGCATGGTTTGCGCCATACTTTTATTTCGACACTCCTGAATGTCGGCACTCCGCTTCGAGCTGTAATGGAAATGGCGGGTCACAGTGACTTCGAGACGACCCTGCGGTATAGCCACATCAGCCAGAACGATATGCGTGGGAAGATTAACCAGCTTGATTTTGGCGGTGGTGCTGCTGCTGTCAATACAGGCACAGCGCGGGCAGACGCAGAAGATAAACCTGTCATTGTTGCTGAACCAGCTCGTAAAAAGCGTTCCAGAAAGGCCTCTGAAGAAGATGCTTAAGTGAACGGGAACTCTGGTTGTCCGGCTACGTCTGTTTCAGGATCTTCCAGCCCCTCGCCTGGTCCGAACCATCATCACCCAACCCATCTCCTAACCTATCACCCAACCCATCAATGTTATTTCCGGCCGAAACTTTCTATAATGACGACATATCGAGAGACCAGTTCGGCAGAATATTATGCGGCTTCTGTCATTTCGATGACGAAGCGCTTGCCGAGAATGGCGAGAATGGTTTCAATACTGCCGACATGAGTGCGGTGACGCGGGTCGAGCATTCGCTGAAGTGATTTGAGTTCTATCCCGAGCTTCTTTGCCAGCCCCAGGCAGCTCAAACCTGTTTCCTTCCATGCGAGATACAGGGCTGTCTTGGCAGCCATAAGAGTTGCCGGGAAAATAACCGGACGTCCGCGTGCAATTGAAGGTTTTGGAATTGGCATGTTGTTTTTGATTCGGAACGCCAATGCTGTTCCGAGGCAGTCGATTGCCTCGGATAGAGCTTCGGATCTTGTTTTCCCGTCGGTTGCTGTTCCCTCCAGGTCGGGAAATACAACCAGAAAAAAGCCTTCTTCATCAACACTTATATTTACAGGGAAGCCCAATCGTTTTTCCATGTTTCAATTCCTTTAATCGAGATCTGACTTCTTGAGCCCGAGATCGCGCAGCATTGATGTAAGCAGTCCTGGACCAATCTCTTTCTTGCGGTCCTTCATTGTCGTGAATCGATCACCGAAGTGGAGCATTCCATGGCTGCCGTGACCTTGAACAGCATCAAGCCAGACGGAGATGCCCATTCTGGCTCCCGTCTTTTTTAATTTTTTCAACAGTTCGTGGCCGTTCACAATTATAACGTTACGACAAATATGTCCTAGCGTCAATGAAGATATTTATTATTGGTGTCAGCCTATGTTGACGCCACCGAACGCTGATGTGTCGACTATCATCGATCACGGAGGCAACAGGGGCTGCCCTACAGGAAGACCTTGTAATTCAGATTGAATGTCTTTGCCAGTTTCTTCGCCATGACTTTGCCGATCGGCCTGTGCCCATTTTCAAGGCTGGAAACATGACTCTGGGTGATTCCGATTTTTTGGGCGAGAGCCTTCTGAGTCAGTCCCTCACGCGCACGCAGACCGCGAAGTGCAGTCCCTGGATGATTCCCAATCATTGCCTCATCGCAGGAAACAGGCTTTGAATCGCTCTCGTCTTCAGAGTCCCAGTATTTTCGGTAGATGTTAACGTAATCCACGGCCGCAGCGGGATCTATATCGAAGTAATGCCGACACAGTCTGCGGAAGAGTTGCAAGATGGGGTCGTAACCACAGAAGCTGAGCAAGCCGTCAAGCGTGTGCTCGATATGATGGGTGTCGCGACTGCGCGAGCTGATGATGGAATTCACCACTGGTGTATATTCCTGCACGGCCTGCTGATCCAAGGCGCCAAAATCCTTCATCAGCCCGCGTATAGATTCGACCAGGGCGTCGCAGCCACTCGCGTTCTTTTTCACAACATGAAGCCAATATGAGCAGGTGGTAGCGTCCTGAATGTTCTCATTTCAGCACTTCCCAGTGACCACCTTTGCGTGGGCCAACGCGTTTGAGAAGTCCCGTGTCTTTCAGTCGCTTGAGTGATTTTTCGATCGCGGTAGTGCTTACTGCTAATTGTTGGCTTAGTTCGGTTATGCTGATTGTTGGCCTTGCCTTGATGAGACTAATGATCCGGGATTGAGGCGAATCACCCAACCCATCACCCAACCTATCACCCAACCCATCACCCAACCCATCACCATTATTCCCGCCCGAAATTTTTGAAAAAGGAAACTCGATCCAAAGACCGGTTCCGTCATAATCGAACTGTGGGCCGGGACTGCCGTATTCAAGGCAGGTGTTGCGAATAAGATCGATGCCACGTCCCCAGGCTTCGATCTTCCCGGCGCGAAAGAAGACATTGGCAATATCAGGATTGGCTGGCTTTGACGAGTGCTTGGCGAGCAGTTCGTCGATAGACCAGTCTGACGGAAGCGGACCTGGATTCCACATCATCAGCTTATTGTCATAAACGCTGATCTGAATAGGAATGCCGGAAGCGTAGTCCTTGTGGGCAATGGCGTTGATGAGAGCCTCGCGTAAAGCGGTATCAGGTATGGGAAATCGCTCAATACGCTGCGTGCCACGATAGGAGATTCCGGCGCGAAGGTATTTTGTCAGGAGAAGGTCGAGCACCTTCTCCACCTGATCGAAAAGGTTGCCGCGAATGACATCATGATAAAGAAGATCGGTTCGAAAGAAGCCGATTTTGACATAGGCGCCTGTCGTGAATTTCTCAGGATCGGGGTGAAATAGAAGAGTTGCTGCGCGTTTGAGATATTTATTTTCCATGAGATGTAGCTTCTCGATGAGCTGTGAGTCACTCTCTGCCAATAATTCTGTGCTGATACGACCGCTATGAGTGGCCAGTTTACGAAACGTCTTGATTGCCAGCGGATCGAGATCAGTCAAACCGACATAAGCTATTGGCACACCATCCCAGTGTTTTCCCTGCTTCCGCAGCAGGAACTTATCCAGAGCGGCACCCTTGAGCTCCTGCTTGGTGCTTCCGGAGCGGTAGTGGTATTCACCCTTATAACTTACTGGATACGGGTAAGGCTCTACCACGATCTCCAGATACTCTTTCTCGGCTTCCTCCCGCAGGTTCACTTCGACCATGATGCCGAGAATATCTCGCACCTTGTTTGGAATATCTTCCAGCAGTTTTTCGGCATTCGGAACATCCACCACTTCACCTTTGTCATTCTTGCCGATCACCAAGATTCCGCCCTCGGCATTGGCAAAGCCGCAGATCCACTTCAGATATTCGTCCCGCCACGATTCCTTAAATTCGATGTGCTGATTTTCTTTTAATGCAGGGGGACGGATAACAGGATTTCGAGTATTATTCCGCATGTTCGACTCGCTTCGACAGACATTTCATATCTGTGTTCATGCCGCTTTTGTCGATGGTGTCTGGACTTTCACAATGCCGATGGTTGCTCTCAGGCCCAATGCCTCCAGTGCCGCGTCGAGTTGGGACAAGCGGGACTCGTGATCGAAATCAATAAGCCGTCTGACCTGTCTTGCATCGATCCCCAGCTTTTCTGCGAGTTCGGACTGAAGCATCCCGCGAGAAATCATGGCATTGTGAATTGCCGCCTTGAGTGCAACCCGGGGTGGAAGCCACAACACTGTTTGTCCGCGTTGTCGTTTAGACGGGGACGGTATCTGACGCCGATCGTCGAGATAACTCGACAATGCAACAACCAGAGCATCAGCAGCCATACCGACCGCTTCGTCAGCAGTCTTCCCACAAGTGATCGCTTCTGGCACGTCCGGAAATGTGGCGCCGACGGTTCCATTCTTGTATGTTTTTAAGGTTACGGGATAGCACAAATTCACGGTAAACTCCTCAGGCGCGTGCCGAGCTGTTTGCAAATATTATCAAGGAAATCGGGATCAATGTCGTTCTCTCCGTGTATAGGAATCGTGGCTGCACGGCCGTTCAATCTTACCAGGACGTGACCGCCCTTACCCCGACCTTTGACTATATCACCACCGGCAGCCCGAATCTTTTTCAAAAATTGCTTGATCTTCACGGAACCATAATAGGACAACAATGTCCTCTGGTCAAGTCGATAAACTTCGTGGGTGAATACGTCAGTCAAGATGATCTGCATGGACGAAGAGGGCAGATGGTGTT
>JADFYG010000064.1:1035-32650 GCA_015233155.1 Candidatus Rifleibacteriota bacterium | reverse complement strand
GAGCCAGACCTATTGCCGATTCAATGAGGGCGCGGGCAAGGACTGTCCAGAGCGTTGCAATAAGTAAACCTAAAATCAGCAGAAGATGGATGGTCACAGCAGGCTCCCGATATGCAGCATAATGACTTCAATAAATCCTTGATTGAAAGGCAGGAACAGGCCAATACCGACGATAACGGCGCCGAGGGCAATCGCCGGAGCCACCATTCCCCTTGGGGCTTCTTCTATAGAAACGAAACGATCTGAAGTTCTGGCGAAGAAGATCCGGCGTTGGAAGCTGAGCATATAAGCCAGTGTAAGCAAGCTTGCGAGAGCAGCAAAAAGGGCGATCGCTTTGAACCCCGATTTCCATAGGGCAATAATGATAAGAAGCTTCGACCAGAAACCCGACAGCGGGGGCAGCCCTGCTACAGACATGGAGCCAATTATTGAAGTGACCATGGTGACTGGCATGCGATGACCGGCACCGCCGATTTCATCCATGTTCAGGGTTTTGGTTCGATATTCGACCGCGGCTGCATTCGTGAATAACAAAGCCTTGTTGATCGCATGATTGAAGGCATGGAACAATGCTCCCGCGATCCCGAGAGAGGAGCCGGTGCCTATGCCAAGCAAAATATACCCACTTTGACTGACACTCGAATAGGCGAGCATTCGTTTTGCGTTTCTCTGGCTCAGAGCTGAAAGGGCTCCGATCAGAATGGTCAGGACACCAAGTGTCAGCATCAGGACATTGATTTGTGGATTGAATCCAAAGACCGAAGTAAGCAGGCGCAGCAGCGAATAGAGGCCTGTTACTTTTGTGATTGCCCCGGCCACCAGAACGGTGGTAGCGGTCGGAGCACCGGTGTAAGCATCGGCAACCCAGCCATGGAATGGCACTATTCCGCTCTTCATGCACAAACCCACAATGAAAATACCAAGAGCAAGCTTGGGCAAGGGATGTCCGGCCATTTTGCCCAAACCGGCATGTACCCCGACGAATGAGGTTTCACCGGTGATCATAAGCATAATGGCGATGGCCGAAAGCATCAGGAGTGTGGCTACCGAGGCAATGACGATGTATTTGAAGGAGGCCTCGAGTCCGAGCAGATCTTTTTGCATTGCGATCATGATAAACCCCACGAACGAGGCTGCCTCTATGAACAGATACATTGTGAACAAGTCATTAGTAAGAACGATTCCGTTCATCGACACCATCGATAGCAACAACAGCGTGTGGAAATGAAACCGGCTCTGCTCAGGCTCGATGGAATACTCGGCGACAATGGCCGTCACCAGACCGACAAGTCCGATAATAACAAGCATGAACTGCGAGATGAAGTCCGGTGGGAGATCGAGCTGGAAGCGGCTTTCCAGGAAGGTCTTAAATACGGAGTTGCTGGTCAGCTGCGTCACGGCCAGGATGGTTTGCATAGTGGCGAAGCCCGCCGCCAGCGGAGTGGATATATGTCGCAAACAAGCCGGGTATGGCAAATTAATGAGGAAAACGGCCAGACATGGAAGCAGAATCAATAGTGTGAACATTGTCGTCCGTTCGTTTGCATCAGAGTGAATTCATCAGATATAACACGACGAGGACGCCGCCTGATATGCACCAGAACAGGTAGAGAGTATAGCTTCCGCGGTGAATCAGTGAGAGAGTATGTGAAAGATCTAGCGTTCGCTCACAGAGGATGGCTTCAAGGAACCAGTCGATTGCACGATCCAGGCTCCAGAACCAATGTGCCAGAACATCGGCTGACTTCAGTCCCCATTCGTATGGATCAAACTTCCTGAGTTCAGCGCGCGCATACATCGTCTCGAGTATAGGAGCATGATGGAAATGGTCGGAAGCGCCCAGGCCCGATCCACTGCGTTTAACGCCGAACAGGTGGTTGAGAATCGCTGCGGTGAGGCCGATAAAAGTGAGGCCGATCAGCATACTGCTCGCGGGCCAGCCGGCGAAGTGACGTCCATTGGTGCGCACAACCCCCAGGACTGTTTCAAGCTTCCCGATCGGCAGTTGATTGAACAAGCCAAAGAACACGCAGACGGCTGCCAGCGATAGCATTGGAAGTAACATGGACAGAGGGGCTTCAGAAATTTTATCATTCTCTTCTGAGCGAGGACCCCAGTATGCTGCATGACCGAGCTTCAGAAAAGAGGCGGCGGTGAAGAAAGAGCCGAGCAGAGCCAGTGCATAAAAAATCCAGTGGCGTTCAAGGGCTCCGTCATAGATGAGTTCCTTCGAGAAGAAGCCGTTGAACGGAGGGACTCCGGAGATAGAACAAGCGGCGACAAAGAAGCAGGCGAAAGTTACCGGCATCCTGGAAGCGAGGCCGCCGAGCTTCTTCAGATCCGTCGAGCCGGTTTGTTTTTCAATGGCGCCTCCGGTAAGGAAAAGGCAGCACTTGTAGATGGCGTTGTTGAACATATGGAAGAGGCCGCCTATGATGCCTGCGGGAAGGGCGGTGCCAATTCCGAGGATCATGTATCCGACCTGCGAAATGGCGTGGTATGCAAGCAGCTTCTTGTAATCCTTCTGGACCAGTGCCATCATGACAGCGGCTAGGATGGTCAAGGCACCGATTATCATTAGCAGGTAACTGGCCCAGGAACCTTCTTCCAGTTTGAAGATGTCGAGGGTCAGACGGCCGAGGAAGTAGATTCCCAACAGTTTCTCGATTGCTGCTGGAACCAGGGCCATGAAAGGCAGCGGAGCATCGACGGCAGCATCCGGAATCCATGTGTGAAATGGCATAGATCCGGCTTTTGCGATCGCTCCGATTATTAACAAAACGAATGCGACGGCAGCGGCTCCTTCGATGGCGATAGGCTGAGTGAGCCTGGAAAAGGTCAGTTGCCAGGGACCGCAAAACAGAATTCCCGCTCCGATGGCCATAGCCAGATCGCATACGCCGGCTATGATCAACGCCTTAACGGCTGTTCGAAAAGCTTCGGGACGACCGATGACAATGAACCCGAACAAGGGGATAAGAAGGCCTTCCCAGAAGAATAATAAAAGAACGAGATTATCTGCCACCGCGGCGCCGTTCGCAAAGCCAATGGTCAACAGAAAATACAGGTAATACTGTGCCCAGTGCGAGTCATCACGGAGAAAACCGATCGAATATACTGCGAGAACGATGCCAAAAAATGCGATTCCGGCGAGGATCAGGCTGTTGAAAGGTGCAAGTCGGAAGGCCAGTTCGATCTTTTCTCCGAGCCATGGCAAGGAAACTGTCGCCGTCTCCCCGAGCATGATACAGGCTATGGTGCCATTGGCAATGCTGACTGCGACAGCCAGGACGTCGACCGGAACCCTGGACGATCCTCGGGAGAGCAGGGGAATCAGTAATGCCGCAATGAGCGGAATTGTGAAGGAGAGAATGAGGCAGGATTCGTTCATATCAGCTGCCCCCCAACAACATTCGTGTTGTTGCATGCAGATAATTCAGTGGAATATGGACGAACAGGCCGCCCGCCAGCGAAAGTATTCCGAGCAGGGCTACGCTGACGACCATTTCGGGAGTTCCTTCGTGTGCGGATTGTCCCCTGGCTTCGCCGAGAAAGATCATAACGAAGAGTCTGGTCAGATAGAGCATGGTGAAGACAGCGCCGATGAAGAAAACAGCCGCAAGCGCATACTGATTGCTTTTCACTGCTCCCGCGAGTACCAGGAATTTACTGAAGAAGCCACCGAATGGCGGGATACCCATGACCGAGAGTGCGCAGACGAGGAATGCTCCTGTGGTGACAGGCATCGAGGAAGCCAGTCCCCCCATTTTCGTGATGTCCTTGGTATGAGTGCCGTGTTCAACGATGCCGGCGCAGAGGAACAGGCCTCCCTTGGCCAAACTATGCATCAGAATGTAAAGCAGTCCGCCGACGATGCCTATCTCATTTCCGATAGACAGACCCAGGAATATGAAGCCCAGCTGAGAGATCGTCGAGTAGGCAATGATGCGCTTCATGTCGTTTTCAAGCAGGGCTGCCCCCGCTGAAACCATGGAGCTGACGCCGGCGATCCAGGGAACAAATGTATGCCAGATTGGATCGATACTCATCGTAGCCACGAACAATCGCGCGAATACATAAACTCCGATTTTGACAAGGACCGCAGCATGCAGCAGCGCGGTCACCGGACTCGGGGCTACGCCCGCATCGGGCAGCCAGGTATGAAATGGCAACGTCGCTGACTTCGAAAGTATTCCGAACAGTATTAATATAACAGCGCCATTCGAAACCGGCGTGTTTTTCAGTTGCTCCTTGATAAGATTGAGATCGAATGTTCCGGTTTGCGAGTAGATCATCAGAAAACCGATGAGCATCACCAGTGAGCCGAACATCGTGATGAGGAAGGCCTTGTTGGCCTTGAGCACCTGCTTGTCTTCACGGAAAAAACCGATGAGTCGCCAGCAGGCGAAAGCGGTTATTTCCCAGAAGAGGTAGAGAATAATGAGATTGTTGGCATAAATCAACCCCATCATGGCGCCGAGGAACAGGACTACGACAAAGTAATATTCGTCGCGATGATCGAATGATTGAATATACCCGAAGGAGTAGAACACGATGATTGCACCGACAATTATGGATACAATGGCCATGAATACGGCCAGCATGTCAGCGTGAAAGATTGTCGGTCCAAGCGAAAGAACGCTACCTGTAAACACATTTTCACCCGTTCGGATTACGGGAAGCAATGCCGTTGAAGCTGCCAGTGAAATGAGCACGAGAACAAGGGCTGAAAGATTACGTGCACGCTCAGAATAGCTGCCGATCAAAGGCAGTACGGGCGAGCCCAATACTGGTACAAGAACAGCGGCGAGAAGTAGCGTGGAACTCACATTTGATCCTGATGAGAAACTTTTTATATAATTTAGACCTGTCGATTAAAATATGCAAGACAAATTTCGAAGGGCCATTATTTCACACCTTCGGCGGTCGAGCCGTGTGAGAATTAAATGACCCTGCCTCAAATCAAAGCTTGTAGTACATGATTTGATTCTGTTATATAATTTCAGCGCAAGAAATTCGGAATTTTGGTGGAGAAAAAAGAGTATGGAGCTTGAACTCCGTGTTCAGGAGCGGACCGCCGACCTGAAAAAAATGAATCGCCATTTGCGGTTACTCAGCGACTGCAATCGTGCTCTGATTCAAGCCTCCTCCGAAACGGAACTTCTTGAGATGATCGTGAACCTCATTGTAAATGTTGGAGAATACAAGCTTTGCTGGGTAGGTTATGCGGAAAATGATCCGGACAGATCAGTTCGCCCGGTTGCCCAGGCAGGTTTTGAAGAGGGTTATCTTGAAAAAGCCGCGATAACCTGGGCGGACAGCGAGCGAGGGCGTGGCCCCGTTGGCACTGCTATCCGTACTGGTGAACCCATGCTTGTAAAAGATATTGCCGACAATCCCGCTTTTGCTCCCTGGCGCGAAAATGCACTCCGGCATGGATATGTTTCTTGTTTTGCTCTCCCATTGTCTGCAAATGGCGAACCGTTTGGGATGATTGCGATTTATGCCTCTGTAGTCAATGTTTTTGATCCCAATGAAATGAATATTCTCGCCGAATTGGCTAACAACCTGGCTTTTGGCATAGTCTCACTGCGAGCCAAATTGGCTCTCCAGGACAGGGAAGCTTCCCTTCGGAAAAGCGAAGTGCAATATCGATTGCTTATCGACCACCTGCAAGCCGGCGTGATTGTGCATGCTGCCGATTCTACAATACTATTTTGCAATGCTCAGGCGGCGTTATATCTGAATTTGACTCCCGACCAGATTCGCGGCATAGGTGTCACTGACCCGGCATGGGAGTTTCTGCGTTATGACAGAGCACCCATGCCCTCGTCAGAATATCCCGTTGCACGGGTTATTGCCTCGGGACAGCCAGTCAGAGAAATGATTATGGGGATTCCTCAGTCCGCCGGCAGAAAAACGCTCTGGATGCTGGTTAATGCATTCCCGGAATTCGATAGCGGGAAGCACCTTGAGAAGATCGTTGTGGTGTTCGTTGACATTTCGAATTTAATACAGGCGGAGGAGGAGCTTCACGCGCATCAGGAGCATCTTGAAGAGTTGGTGGCAAAACGTGCCGGCCAATTAATTGACTCCGAAGAACGGTACCGGCTGGTTATTGAGAAAACCGATCAGATCGTATATGAACTGGACGTGCAAACCAGACAGGCCATTCGAGCCGGGGCCATCGAGAGTGTGACAGGATTTTCCAAGACGGAATTCAGTAACATGTCTTTCGAACAATGGGGGCTTGGTATCCATCCGGATGATCGCGAACGGGTGATCCCCCAGATCATTGCAGCGACAGAGAACCAGGGCCCCTTCACTATAGAATATCGGTATTGTCGCAAGAATGGTGGATTCCGGTTTATCCTGGATCGGGGGATGTCGTTTGCTGACGGTGAAGGTCGGATTATTCGGGTGATTGGCACCATGTCCGATATTTCCGAACGCAAGCGGTTTGAAGACGCTCTTCGACTAAAAAACCTGGAGCTCGAACAGGCAAAAGTAGTTGCCGACAAAGCCAATCAGGCGAAGAGCCGCTTCGTCGCAAACGTCAGTCACGAGCTTAGAACTCCGATGAATGCAATTATCGGCTTTTCCGACCTCGCCCTGAAAACGGACCTCAGCAAAAAGCAGGCTGATTATCTGAAAAAAATCCATTCTTCCGGCATGACTCTTCTTGGATTAATCAATGACATTCTCGATTTTTCCAAGATCGAGGCCGGAAAACTCAGTATGGAAAGCGTTGAATTTTGCCTCAACGACGTAGTGGACACACTTGTGGCCATTGTTGAACCACAAACGACAGCGAAAAAACTGAAACTCATCGTCAATGTACCGCATGATATTCCCAACCTGCTGATTGGTGACCCTTTGCGCTTAAGCCAGGTTCTTATGAATCTTATGAGCAACGCTGTCAAGTTTACCGAGTATGGGGAAATCGAGCTCTGCGTGATTCATCGGAAGCTTGGCGAGGATACCGTCGAACTTCGCATTGTCGTGCGTGACACCGGCCTTGGTTTGACGCCCGACCAACTGGCAGTTCTCTTTCGTCCATTCACCCAGGCGGATGTTTCCACGAGTAGAAAATTTGGAGGTACCGGCCTGGGTCTGACCATCAGCAAATGCATTGTGGAAATGATGGGCGGGAAAATCGGCATAGAAAGTGAGTTCGGCAAGGGCACCTTGGCCACCTTTACGGCCGTTTTCAAATTTGTTTCGAAAACCACTGATACAGATAGATTTCCTGCCGCTCTTCGAGGCTTACAAAACCCTGTTCCGGAAACTAATCCAGCGATGCAGAATCAGTTTTCAGATCTGGAAGGGCTCAGAATTTTGTTGGTCGAAGACAACAACCTGAATCAGGAGATCGCCCGGGAACTGCTCGAAAGTGTCGGAATTTCTGTGATGACAGTTGAAAATGGCCTTGAAGCGGTCGAAACACTTTTGCGGGAAACGGATCCCATCTCTTTTGACGCGATTCTCATGGACATACAGATGCCCGAAATGGATGGATATGAAGCGGCCAACTGCATTCGACAGATCCCTCGATATGTCGACACACCGATCATTGCCATGACCGCGCATGTAATGACCGAGGAGCGAAACAAAGTGGCTGCGGCCGGGATGAACGATCACATTGCCAAGCCCATCGTACCGCAAAATCTCTTTCAAACACTTCGCCATTGGACAAGGCCCGGTTCCATCGCAGCAGAAACGGCTTCGGTTCTGAGAAAAGACCCTCGAATCAATTTTCCATCGATCGCCGGGGTCAACTTCAGGGAAGGCTTGGACAGGCTTTCAGGCAATGCAGAAATTTATATAAAACTACTCAGGGAATTCGCCAAGTCCAGTCATAAGGAGTTAGACATAATCGAACAGACTCTTTCCAATAGAGAACTCGCAAGTGCCAGGACATTGATTCATACCATGAAAGGTGTGTCCGGCAATCTTTCTCTCAGCGATATGTTTCAAACTGCCGCAGCGCTTGAAAAGGCCCTTCGCGAGCCTGACTGGAGGGAGAGCTCACGGTTATTTGAGATTTTTAAACTTGAATTTAAACGATTTTCCACGACAATCGAAGTGTTGGACATTCCCCACGAAACTGGCCAGGGCTGTTCCTCTGACCATGTTGTGAAGACGCAGCCCTCAGTGCAACCCCTGGAATTTATCGAAGAACTGAAGACTCTGCTTCGGGAGAAAGACTTTCAGGCCAGCCAGATACTCAGCTCACTGGTGGCGGGTCTTGAATCTTCCGCAGGTTGCAGATCTGAATTCGATGCTCTCGAAATTGCGATTGGCCGATGCGATTTTGAGCAGGCCCTACACATCCTTGCTTCCATAGAACTCAAATTGGAACAGCATGATTCATGACTGCCAAAGAAGGCTAAATATTCACGACTCTTTACGCCATGCGAGATTCCTCAGAATAAATGGGAATAAATGGGGTCTGACCCCATTTATTCTGTCATTTCGACTGAAGGGAGAAATCTCAACTAACCGGCTAGCATCCTTTGTTTATCATGGCATGACCAGGACCGTGGTGGAATAATTTATGTAATAGCTGGCCAGTAGAATAATCAGGGGGGCAGGTCAGTGTCAGATCTTTTTTCTGGAATGGGTGATGAAAGCTGATTTCGACGGCCATCAGCAAAAGCCGCTCTGATTGAAAGTTATCAATGAACACCCGGTTATGGCGTTGATCGCCATGAGACGTATCGCCGATTACCGGATGAGAAACCCCGGAAAAATGTCGTCGGATTTGCTGACGGCGACCGGTTCGTGGCTTTACCTCAATCAGTGAGTAACGGCTGGTTTGATGGGGTGAAACCGGAATTGGTAATTCAATTTTTGCGAGGGTTTTGTAAGTTGTAACCGCCAGTTGCGCCGGCTCCCCCGGCCAGGGGCTGAGGTCGCGGTCAATACTGCCATCAGACGGAGACAACCAGCCTCGAATAACCGCAAGATAGGTTTTATCGATTTCCCGCTTCTCAAACATTACGGACAATTTTCCTGCCGCCTGGGAACTCAGGCCGAATAACAAAACTCCGGAAGTTCCACAATCAAGGCGATGGACAGGATAAATATGCCGACAAAGCTGATCGCGGAGAACCGGCAGTATGGCTTTTCGCGTAACAGGAGCGATCTTCGTGGGATGGACGAGCCATCCCACAGGTTTATCGATTGCTACATACCATTCATCCTGATACAGAATTTTGAATGTATTTGAAGCCATGTCAACCACTCTTCTAACTCCTGGGGTACTTGCAAGATTCACGAAACATCACGCAGGGACGGGTTTCAAACCCGCCTTTACAAATGGACGGTGCGTATTCACTCATGATTGCCATATAACTTCTAAATTGCTCTCCTATATATTACTATGAATGCGGATCATGGGAAGCTTCATTCGGTGGCGGAATTTTATAGGGCTTCATTGTCAGCAATACTATAGGGGTGATGAGAAGCTCGCATATCAGATCGAGTCCGACGCCGATTGAGATAAAGATGCCGAAGTAGCGTGTTGGTGAGAAATCCGAAAGTGACAGAACGAAAAAACCTGCGAAGAGTGGTACCATGGTCAGAAACGTTGCCCGTCCCTTATGGACCATGACCCGAACGATCGAGTTTCGCTCGTCCGGATCTTTTGCAAGCTCATGCCGGTACTGACACAGTATGTGGATCGTGTCGTCGACGGACAGTCCGATGGCTATGCTGGCGATCATTCCCGTCGCTGTGCTGAAAGGGACGCCAAAAAGCCCCATGCATCCATATGTGAACAGGACTGGAACGATATTTGGAATGATCGCAGTAATACCTACCCATAGCGAGCGGAAAAAGAACGCCATTAATAGAGTGATGATCAGGAAGGACATTTCAAAGCTCGTGATTTCGTTGTTTGCGATATTTTGCGATACATCCGCCCACATTGCCGCTCTTCCCGTCAATGTCGCCTTCACCGGGATGTCGGCAAAATGCTTTTGCAGCAGAACTTGAATGGCGTTGAACGACTCCATCAGCTCACGTGAACTTCTGTCCTGCATGCGAATAGAAACATGCGTGGACATTGCGTTCGAGGCAATGAATTCCCCGAGCATGCCACCCGTTGGAAATGCCGTAAACGTGGCAACTTCGAACGTTTTTCGCGACGAGCTGGCCGTCATGGCAGTCGCTGTGGCTTGCTCCAGTCTCTGTTCTTCGAGCTCTTCGGGATCGGTTGCCACAGTCGGGGAATAGAAGGTCAGATAATCGCAGATTTCCTCTTCAGTTTTAGGAATATGATTTGGTTCTCCGCTGAACATCCTATCGAAATCCTGGATGAGATCGACGTAAGAGAGTGAGCGATCCAGGAATGTGACACTGGCGAGATCCTCCTGCAGGTGTCGGACTCTATGAGCCATATCGACCTGAGTCCACCGTGGTCCCTGGCTTTCCAGGAAAATCTCGATGGGAACTATACCACAGAGATTCTTTTCAACGAGTCTGTTCGCATCCTGGATCGGGTGATTGCGGGGCAGGAAGCGGATCAAACTCGTTTCAATCGGAAGAATCCAGATTCCGTATCCCGATAAACCAATCAGAAGAAGGATCGCGACCCAAATTTTCCGGGGATTTTTCAGGAGAAACCAGGTCAGATTTTCAAGATCGCATTCCAGCCATCGAACGGAACGAACGCCTTTTCCGGTGCTTCCGAATGCCACGATGCCGGCTGGAACCAGAATAAACGTCAGGGCCATCGCGAGGACGTCTCCCATCGCGGAATAGCATCCGAACTGGGCGATCGAGGCAATAGACTGGTACATCAGCGAGCCGAAGCCGATCATCACGGCCATTCCGGAGATCATGAATGGCTCAAACACATGTTTCAGGGACTTCGTCAGAATCTCCGGATCAAAGGTATCTGCATTGCGTGACGATTCGAAATACTCGGTGAGAACATGAATTATATATGTCAGAGAAATGGACATCACCATTGGAGCGAGCATCGAAGTGACAAAGTTCACGGAATTTCCCATGGCCATCATCGTTCCCTTGGTCCAGATCAGATCCGCGATCATCGTGAACAGCGGAATCAGAACTCCGAACCAGGATCGATATGTAAACCAGAGATATATTGCCATCAACATGATCGTCAGTGGTGAGAACATCTTTTGATCGCGCCGTGTCATGTCGATTATAAGACGCGTGATCTCAGGAACACCCGTGAGCATGGTGCCGGCAGGCATGTTCTGATCGATGATCTGATGGATTTCCAATAGAGTCGAACCGACCAGGTCCCCGGTCTCCTGTTTCAGGCGGATGACGAGGCCGCCAACTTTCCAATCGTGAGATATTATCAACCGATCCATCGATTTAGTTCTCTTCAGATTTTCAAGATATCGCTCCAGTTGCTTTTCTTCCGAGAGAAACTTCTCGAGATCCTCCATGGTCTTAACCCCGAGATTTACGCGTAATGCGGTAATGGGGGAAAGAACCGTCTGGACGTTTGTGTGACTGATAAGGGCCAGTTCGGTTGCGAAGAGTTGTCGAACGAGGGTTTTATCGATGTTCGGTGATGGAAAAGCCGCGAGGAGAATGCGATCGTTCCCGAACGTTTGCAGATATCTGTAATATGCGTTCAGCATTTCTCCGGGAAGAACATTGTCCTCAAGGCGGTTGTCGATCCGGTCGATCCGCGCAAAATGTCCGAAGAAAAGTGTGATTACCAAGGCGACAGCCAGTATGACGCATGCAAGCCAGCGCTTCCTGAAAAGGTCAGACAAATGCATGGTCATTTAATAATATTCCTAAAACATCTGCCGGGGCGCGGAATTCCGCGTCCCGGCAGATGTTTTAGCTTCCTGAAAAAAGTGGAAACCGTATAGCTCAATGAGTAGAAGGCCCCGAATGCAATTTTTCGAAAGTGCGGCACTGATTCGCCAGTTTTAATGCAACCTGTGCGGAAGGAGCTGAGTCAGCCTGGAGCATCGACAAGGTCGGAGATTCGCCGTTGGCTTCCTCGGCAACCACGCGCTGAGCAAGCATGTGAAGTGTCGCCTGGATGCGATCAGCCACGACATCGCTTTGTGATAAAGACTCAAGATCTTTAAGAGCCGCAATGGCTGAAGGAGTATCGAGCGTCGGGATATTGTCTGCGCCGCTCGGAGTTACCAGGCCGTAGGTTCCGGATTTTTCAATCAGATACAACACTGCCGGCACGTTCTGATCACAGATCTTTGCGATATCAGCGGGGGCCGGAATAAATGTAGTTCCGAGTTCGAAGGTGAACGACAGGCTCTTGCAAACGCCATACATGAAATCATCGGTATCGCCTGATGACGGATACATGGCGGAACTGGTTTCGACAGTATATTTATTGAACTGTCCCAACTCATCTCCGAACTTTTTGAACAAAGTTTCATCCGGATTTGTTACACCGGTTGCATAGCTCCATGGATACAGAATATCCTCGGCATAGCTGTGAAATGTGATGTCGGCAGAAAACTGCATTTTCTGGGCGAAATCGCGAATTGTCTGGGTTTCCGGTTCGCTGAATGCGCTCGGGCCGCGATAGGTATCATCGCTGGTGTTGGTGCTGGCACCTTCTCCGCCCCATTTATACCCGTAGTTGCGGTTAGGATCTACGCCGAATGTGCCATCGGAATTCTTGCGGCGATTCTTGCGCCAGAATTTCTCTTTAGTCTGACTGTAAGTGATGCCATCAGGGTTTACCATTGGCACAAAATAGCTTTCGCGTGTATCGACCAGCGTGGTCAGACGCGCGTCTTTTCCGTATCCCTCGAGCAGTGACTTGATCGTGGCCATAGGCACTTCAACCGAAATCCATTCGCGGGCGTGGTGATCGCCCATGATCAGACAACGAGGCTTCTTTTCTTTTACTGCCGGGTTCTTGCTGATCTTGAAAGCCCAGATATCGCGACCTTCACAACTTTTGCCGATAGAATCGAGTTTGCAAATGTTTGGATATTTGGTGACATAATTCTTGAGGGTTTGCGTCATTGTGTCATAAGTGAAATACTGTGCCCCGGCTCGCTGCCTGGAAAGGATGTCGGAGACATATTTATCGAGATCCGGGATCAGGGCGGAAAACTTCGGAAAGGATTTGGCAAGAGTCTTGATCTGATTCTGATCCAGGACGATCTCGACGAAGTCTGTGCCGGCGCGGGCTATATCAAGACCTTTGTTTGACAATGCTACGATGTTCGCACGGGTCACCCCTTCGAACCTCACGAGAGACTTCACGGCAAAAACCGGCCCGGAAGCTACACACAACCCCACTGCCAAACAAAACAATACAGCGACCACTGAACGTTTCATTACTCGATTCTCCATTCGTAATCATGCTTGTAAAGCCACAGACAATCAAAGGGCACACCATACTCGGTCGGTACAACTTCAACTATTATATGTCATCCGGAATTCCAATGCAATAGAGCAACATTCAAATTTACCGTAATATTTCACCGTTGTTTCTTCACCGTCTTTCACAGATATGGAATCGTTTGCGCATTCCGGTCATCGCCGAGATTAAGTGTGACTCTTGCCGATACTTTTCCTCATTAATAAGATTGTGTAACAAATTTAGTTTTTTTTCCGTAAGGGGGACATACCGTTCATAGAAAATGCTATCTTTAACGAATCATTAATGGGGGCAAACAGATGAAATTAAAAAAGCTTTTGGTAATCAATTTTTTGTTCGTGGCTGCGATATTTTTGCCGGGGTTCACTTCGGGAAATATTATTAGTGCGCTGGGATTGGGCTTAGGTATTGCCAAAAACCTGATTCATCTTGTGGATGTTCATCAGAAATATATGTTAGTCGAAGGAGAGGAAGATACTTCTTCAGGTGAGACTGCGGATCCTTCTCCAGGTGTATCTCAACCCGACCAGGAGAATACCGGGGTGTCCAATGAGAAGGACGTTTCGAGTGGGAATGATTCTTCTCCTTCGGCTCAATCGGATCAATCGGGAGTCGATGCTTCGGAAACATATGCGGTTCCACCCAGTTCCGGCGTTTCGTCTGAAGATCCACAAAATACCTGTTCAGATTCTGAGGGTGGAGCTGCTTCCAGTCCTGAAATCATACAAGGATCCGATGATGGAACCACATCCACATCTGACCAGGGGACATCGGCAAACTCCGATAATCCTGACTCCGCTAAATCCCATTCAGGTCTAGATCACCCTTGGGAACATGATACGGCCGCTTCAGATACCCCTCATTCAGGCTTGGTTCTCCCTTGGGAACATGATGCTGCCGCTTCAGATACCCCCCGTTCAGGCTTGATTCACCCTTGGGAACATGATACGGCCGCTTCAGAAACCCCCGTTCAGGTCTAGTTCTCCCTTGGGAGCACGATAAGTCCGCGTCTGACACAACACCTGCCCCCAGACAGTATGATCCCAACGGAGATTGAGATAATTTTCTTTGGTAGGATGTGGGCCTGGCAAGGATCCCAATGGGCCAATGTATCCGGTTTACGCCACTTATAATGGAACTTTGGTTGCGTAGGCGATGCTTTGCCAAACTATGGTGTGGATTGCTGAAAAGTGCTCAAACCTCGCATTCAGTTGCTCTGTGCAGGCTTGTAACACAATGAGGAATTGACACCGTGATCACAGTCCCGGATTCCTGGGTGGAGACAAACTTTATATCGCCGCCCAGGGTTCTGGCCATAAGTCTGGCGGAATATCCGCCAAGACCCGTGCCTTTTTCCTTGCCA
Organism: Candidatus Rifleibacteriota bacterium; assembly: GCA_015233155.1. Taxonomy (GTDB): domain Bacteria; phylum Muiribacteriota; class Ozemobacteria; order Ozemobacterales; family Ozemobacteraceae; genus JADFYG01. Next base: position 17,924 of record JADFYG010000064.1, on the reverse strand, counting down.
TGTGTTGCATACCGCTCAAGAAATCGCGCCTTGATCTCCGCGGGAATGACCCCCTGATTCCTGATTTCGATCAAGAATGGAGCCTGCTTGATCAGCGCAATGACGACTTTCCCGCCCGTCGGAGAAGCTTCAATGGCATTTTTGACCAGATTCGACACAATGGTTGACAATAAAATAGTTTCGCCTTGAATCAGACAGACGTCTGAACTGCCCGGAGCACGACCGTTTAGTAGAACTGAATATTCAACGTTTTTATGCCTGGCCAGACTTTCGAGCTCCTTACATACGGTGCGAACCAGCTTCACCATGTCGACCGGAACAGGTTTGACCCTGTACTGCCCTCTTTCCATTTTGAACAGGTCCAGGGATCGATCGATCATACCAAGCATCTTCACCGCCGACTCATCGATCAATTCGATGTATTCGCGCTGTTGCGGGGTCAAATTATCGTCCTTACCCATGTATGAAGAAGCATTCACAAAGACGGTCAGCGAACCTTTCAAATCGTGACGGGCAATCTGCTCGATTTGTTCGAGCAAGTTTATATTTTCCTGGAGTCTTCTATTTTGCAGGATCAGTTCACGGGTGGCAGATGAGAGGGCAAGATGAGTCTTGACTCTTGCCCGGACAATCAGAGGATTTACAGGTTTTGACAAATAATCCACACCTCCGACTTCAAGCCCCCGTTCCTCATCAACAGCCTCGTTATGGGCGGAGACAAAAATCACGGGAATGCTTCTGGTTCTGGGGTCGGACTTGAGAATTTCGCAGGTTTCGAAACCATTCAACCCGGGCATGACAACATCGAGAAGAATCAGGCCCAATGCTGGATTTTCTTGTGCTATTTCCAGGGCTTTTTTCCCGCTCTTAGCTGCTTTGATCGCATAATCCGGAGACAGGATATTTGACAGGATTTCGAGATTCCCTGGAACATCATCTACGATGAGAATGGTTTGTTTGCTTGAAGTATCCACACAATCATCCTTCCCGTTTCAGTTTGATTTCTATGGCGGCAAGAATTTGGACGGCCTGTTCAAATTCGAATTGACCAATCGCGACTCCGAGAGTCTCGAAGTCAGACTCAGAAGCCGGCGGGTATTCAAACCCAGCCATCAGTTCGGTTAGAATCTGGCGGGCCTGAGGGTTATAGCCGACCAGCAACGTTTTCAATTCGGCAAGAAGTTCCCGGGCCCGGGATAAAGACATCGTTTTCAAGGATGGGCAAGAGGAATGGCTGAGGCCAGCTTCTGGAGAAATGTTCACTGACTGGATAGTCTGGGAAAAGCGGTGTAGTTCACCCTGAAAATCTCCAAATATACGAGCACTCTCCACCCAATCAGGTTTGTAAAGAGCATTTTCAAGGGCTTTGGCAGTCTGAACCAAGGAGTCGATGGAAAGATTGCCTGCCAAGCCTTTTACTGCATGGGTCAGATCTTGGGCTGTCTTAAGGTCTTTTGTGGAAAGAGCCTGTTCGATCTTCTGGAGCTCCTCCAACTTCGGAAATTCCTTGAGAAGCCTCATGTAGATTTCGGCATTGCCGGCGAGTCTGTCTAAACCCTCTTGTACGTTCACTCCGGGGATCAACAAGAAGTTCGATAGATCGTTATTTATCGCTATCGACGGCGCTTTTGCTTCGCCTGACTCTGGTCTTGTCCAATTACGAAGAGTTTGGAATAATTTTTTCGGAATGATTGGCTTGGTAACGTGGTCGTTCATCCCAGCCGCTGTTACTTTATCCCGCTCTTCTGCCATGGCGTGGGCTGTCATTGCGATTATCGGTGTGTCGGTATATCGGAACATCCGCCGGATACGACGGGTCGCTTCATAGCCATCCATTTCTGGCATTTGAATATCCATCAGTATTGCGTCATACGGAATGGTTCCCGCGTCGAGCGACACCAATTCGACGGCTTCACGGCCATTGCCAGCTATTCTCACCGAAATCCCGGCGCTCTCGAGCAGTTCCCGGGCAATCTGCCGGTTCATGGCGTTATCTTCCACCAACAAAACATTGAGCCCTTTAAGGTTGATATCTTTCGTGTATTCTGAAGAGGCCGCAGTTCGCTTGCGCGCCAACGGCGCGAAGATATCGATGATGGCGTTGATCACCGTCGAGGGGGTGATGGGCCTAAGTATACATTCCTGGACATCAAAACCGATAGCCTGCTCGCGAAGAGCTACCTCCGGAGAAGATGTCACGAGAATGACCTTTGGACGATTTTTAGAATCGAAAATTTGACGAAGCTGCTGCAGGAGAGGCAGGATGTCCCTGCTAATATCCTGGCTGTCGATGAGAAGCAAATCATACGATTTTACTCCGCCATTCGGTTCAAGGGCGGAAAGAACCTTCTTGGCTGAGTCGACAACTTCAACGGAAAAGGGAATCCTGTTGAGAAAGGTCCGAAACCAGTCCTGCATTGATGGATGATTTTCCAGAACAAGGATCCTGAGGTTTCGAAGGTTGGCTGGAAGGACGTCTTCACAACTGTTTTTCAAATCAATATTCAGGACGGTCGTGAATATGACCGAGGTCCCTTTTCCCAGTTCACTCTCTATGTTGATTTTCCCGCCCATCATTTCGACAAGACGTTTGCTTATGCTCAAGCCAAGTCCGGTACCACCGAATTTTCTTGTCGTGACATGGTCCGCCTGCGTAAATGGACGAAACAGCACTGACCGCTGTTCGGGGGAGATGCCAATTCCCGTATCGCTCACAGTAATGCTTAGTTCGACAGTGTCTTCGCTAAGTTTCCGATGGAATATGTCAAGTTCGATTTTCCCGTGTTCTGTGAACTTGACCGCGTTGCTCATGAGATTCGTGATAACCTGGCCAAGACGCAAAGGGTCACCAATAAACTGTTGGGGAACATCAAAAGGGATATTGATGATGATGTTCAGATTTTTAGCCACCGCCTGTGGTCCAACCATGGCCACGCTGGAGTCGACAACATCATCAAGGCGGAATTCGATGTTTTCCATAGAAAGTTTTCCGGCCTCGATTTTGGAAAAGTCGAGAATGTCATTGATTATTCCAAGAAGAGTAACGCCGGAAGAGTGGATTTTCCTCAGATAATCCGCCTGCTTGGGACTGAGGTCCGTTTTCATCGCGAGGTCGGCGAAGCCGATGACAGCATTCATCGGGGTCCGGAGCTCGTGGCTGATATTGGCGACGAAGCCGCTCTTCGCCAGGCTAGCCTTTTCGGCTATCAATTTAGCTTCCTCGAGTTCCGAGTTCTTGAGCCGAAGGGCCTCTTCGAACTGTTTGCGCTCAGTAATATCGGTCATGGTGCCGAGCATCCGGATGACCCGACCTTCGTTGTCAGCGAGTGCTTCCCCCTGGTCAAGAATGAACCTGACTCCGCCGTCTTTTCGGCAATACTGATATTCCATGGAGAATGAACCCGGAATCTTCGTCGCCGCAATGATCAGGGGAATCAATTGTTCGCGATCATCCGGATGGATTCCGGCCAACCATTGCTGGAAGGACAGGTTGCTGAATTCGGCTTCGGAGACTCCGAAGACTTTCCCGACAGCCCCGGTGCGAGTGGCTCGACCAGTTAGAAGATCAAAATCATACACAATCTGACTGGTTCTCTCTATTATATGCCTGTATCTTTCTTCAGAATTCTTCAATTGCCCTGCTCTCTCGGACACCAGTATCTCAAGGCGTTCTCGATGAGCTTGTAGTTCTTCCTCCGCCAGTATCAGAGTAGAAATGTCTGTGCCCACCATAACGACTCTCTCAACGCGTTTTTCGTTATCAAACTCGGGAAAGGCGTTAACCATAAGCCAGAGAGTTTCCCCCTTGTCGGGTCGGGAAATACCGACGACCAGGTCTTTGAGTGGCTGGCCCGAGGCGAGAACCCGCGCAACGGGATGTTCCGACGGGGACATCTGAGTTCCGTCCTTCAGAATCATATTGCATGTGTGGTCAGACGGATATCTTCCGAAAAGTTGATCTGGAGCCAGGTTCATAAATTGCGCCGCTTTGGAGTTGCAAAATAAAATTTTTGAGTCAGCAGCATGAATAGCCACCCCCGCTTGCATGTGATCGATCAACAGGCGGTATTGTTCCTCACGTTTTTGAAGTTCATCCACCATCTGTTTCCGCTCGGTGATGTCTTGCCACGTGCCGACCAGTTCAAAGATCCTGCCAAGCGAATCATGTTTCGGTTGTCCCAAAGAACGTACCCAGCAAGGTGCGCCGTCCGGACGGCATAGTTCCAGTTCTACCTCGTAGGGCTTCCCATCACCAACTGCCTTGTCGACAACAGCTTGCAAACGTTGCCAGCTGTCTGGCATGAGAAAAGTCGAATGTTCAGAGAATGCAGGGGGCGAGGATGATGGAGCTATGCCGACGATTCGATAGAGTTCCTCCGACCAGAACAGTTCGCAGGTGGCTGTCTTCATCGACCAGTTGCCGATGTGCGCTATAGCCTGGGCATCTTTCAACTTAGTTTCGCTTTCCTGAAGAGCCCATTTTGCACGTAATGAGACGATCCCAAAAGCGAGGTTGCCTGCCAGTTCGGAAAGAAGGTTAGTTTCGATGGGGGCAAAAGCACTGGATCGAGCGGAATATACCACAATCATCCCAAATGGCTTGCCCTTTTCAGACAACGGAAAAGCGCAGCAGGAAGCATACCCATGAGCGAGTGCATCTTCACGCCACGGGGAGAAATCAGGATTGTTGGCAATATCCTGGACGATCATTGGCTCACCCGAGCGGATGGCAAAGCCGGCGGGGCCGCGACCTCGCTCGTCGTTCGCCCATGTTATCGCGGCTTTTTCCAAATAACCGGCTTCAAAACCTGCTTGGGCAATCGTGCTCACTGATTTGGCAGCGTCATTTTCCGCATAACCCACCCAGCAAAATCGGTAACCTCCTGTATCAATAATGAGGTTAACGATTATATTGAGGAGTTCAGTTTCAGAAGAAGCTTGTATGAGTGCCTGATTGCAGTCGCTGAGTAACTGTATATTTCGATTCAATTTTTTCAGGTCGGAGGTTCGCTCCTGCACGCGAACTTCGAGTCCGGCCTTCATTTTCTCCAACTCAAGATTCAAGCCTTTGGCGGCCTGGAGAGCTTGGGCACGGCTTCTCATGACAACGGCCATAGCGCCTAGGAGCGCGCTGATAAACAAGCCGAGAACCAGGATATAAATGGGTTTGGAAGTGTCGTTGGCGAGATCGAAAGAAGGCATGGAAAAAAACCTCACCGTCCATTTGCGGCCGCAGATGAATATCTTCACAGTTTCATCGAAAGCCGGTACGTATGAGGATGAGAGCTTCCCTGATTTGGAACTGTCAGTAGAAGCGTATGCCAGGTGAGCCGGATCCGGGTCTTCACCGTCATATACGTAGATGCCTGTCCAAATATCCTCACGGAAGACGATGCGATCCAGGAATTCTCCGACGCGGATAGGACAATACGTAAACCCCAGCAATGCCTGGTGCCGTTCACTGACGGTTGCCGAAGAAACATCCCTTGAATAGACCGGGTGATAAATCAGAAAACCATGTTGCATGGAGCTTTCATGGACTTCCTGGACCAAGGTAACCCGGCCTGAGACGCATGCCTGGCCCTCGTCTCTCGCATGCTCCATGGCTATTCTTCGCACCGACTCCGAGAACGTGTCGTAACCAAAGGCCACTAGATTTCTATCCCGGAATGGCTCCAGATAGATAACTGGAAAATATTCGTCTCTGATTCCTGCGGGTCTTACTGTGTAGGATGCGAAACCTTCTGTCTGGATACTTTGGATATGAGATGCTAAATCGGCGGGTAAGACTCTCTTGGCGAACCCGAGACCTTGAATGCCGGGAAAACTCCTTTCAATGTCGAGACGAGATACATAGTCATGCCACATTTGCCGCGTTACCTGGGGGTTTGCGGCAAATAAACCGGCGCATCCCATCAACAATTTTTCATTGTTGGTCATTTCTCCCTGAATTCGGGTTTCCAGCCTGGTAACCTGGTTTTGAAATCGGCTCTTGCGAATCTCTTCGTTGTCGTTGTGGGTCGTATGCCAAACCCAGAGAGTTAAGCCTAACGAGAGAACAAAAACCAGCAAAGGAGACAAACGCATTTCCAGATACCCTTTCCAGATACCCTTTCCAGAGACCTGCCTTTTATCTTATCACAACCATAATGCCATTAAAAGAAATGGCTTCAGGAGCGCAACTCAAAGAGTGTGACCTGGGGCAATCGGCTTAAGCGCCGCAAAGATCTCATATTATCTTCTTGCTGTCAAATGAATAATTACTGTTGGCGTTGTCTGAACGCTGGACAAGATCGATTCTGATCGATTACCATCGACCGATGACACAGTTGAATCGTTCCTGTATGCTGGCGTTTTGTCTCTCAGCATCTGTATTGCTGCTTCAACTGGTTCAGACCCGAATTTTCGGTGTGATTTTCTGGAACCACCTGGTTTATTTCATCATCACGGTGGCTTTGATGGGGTTCGGAATCAGCGGCACTCTCCTGGCGGTTTTGACTGATGATTCCAAGGCCGACAGGTTGTCGGTGGGGCAGGCGGGTTTCTGGTTTACCGTTTCCGCCATATTTTCCACTCTCTTCCCCGGGCTTGTACAGATAGATCTTTCGGGGCTTTTTCAGGACTCCGGACAGGTGGCCCGCCTCTTGCTCACCTATGCCCTGGCGGTGTTTCCATACTTCTTCTGCGGCTATATCCTTGGAGGACTATTTCAGAAAAACAACCAGGAGATTCGTTCACTCTATTTTGCTGATTTTCTCGGGGCCGGAGTTGGCTGCCTGCTTTTTGTAGGCTTGCTGCAACCACTTGGAGCCATCTGGTTGCTGGTAATATGTTGCCTTCTCGTCTTGTTGCCGACCTGGTATTGTTCTTCGGATCGCGGTCATCCCCTGACTCTGCTTCTGGGTGTCGGTTTCATTGTTTCCCTCGGTTGGTTCGGTCCCACCATCGAACGTTACTGCGTGGCCCCTGAAATGAACAAGGAAGAGAGCCATTTCTACTATGCGCTCGACCAGGATGACGAGAAACTTCTCGAATTTTCGGAATGGAATACGATCTGCCGCACCGATATCGTGTCCACCCGACGCCGTCCTGATCAGAAAAGAATTTTTGCTGATGGGTCCGCATTTACCCAGATCGTATACAGGCCTCCGTTGCAGGCGCCTCCATTCGATCCGGCTCAGGAACACATGCTCCTGAACCGCTCACCCTATCTCGTAATGAAGAATCCGCGAAATGTTCTCTCCATTGGTTCCGGAGGCGGCATCGACATATGGCATGCCCTGCGAGGGAGAGCTTCCCGTATCGATGCGGTGGAGATCAATCCTACGACTGTCAAGGCGGTGAGTGAACTTTATCGGGCGGATAACAACGACCTCTTCCATCGTCCCGGAGTCACCCTTTTCAATGAGGAAGGCCGTAGCTTCATCAAACGCAATCGGACACTGTATGACATCATCGTTTTGTTCGCCATCGACACTTTTGCCGCCATCAACTCCGGCGCATATGTCCTGTCTGAAAACTTCCTGTACACCGTGGAAGCCCTGCAGGAATACTTACGCTCCCTTGATGAAAACGGAGTTCTTTGTATCAATCGCCCCGAGACGATTCCAGAGTCCATCCGGTTGTTTATCCTTGGAGTCGAAGCTGTTTCCGGACTTGGCTGGCCTGAGCCGCTGACGCATGTTGCAGCAGTGGCCAAGTCTTCCCAGTGGTTCACTCTTCTGGTTAAGCGAGTTCCGTTTACACCCCGGGATATTGAAGCTCTGTCCGATCAGGCAGGACGTTATGGCGAAATCCTGATTTATCCACTGGTCGGCTCGGCATCAGCGGTTCCGGCGCAAAAGGATTTCCTGGACTATGTGGAGGCAAGGAAGGCGGGTTCCCTGAAAGCTTTCTTTGACTCCTATCCGCTCGATGTTCGCCCGGTTACTGATGACAGCCCTTTCTTTTTCCATTCCGAAAGATGGGGAGAGTTCTGGCGGGTGTTGAGAGCGGGAAAGCCCGGAGGCCTGTTGCGCGGCCATTGGCCAACTCTTACATTGTGGTCCCTGATGGCATTGTGTCTGATTGGCATCACCATTTTCATTTTCCTGCCCTTATGGCGTTGGAGAAAGATTTCTCCGGCCGATGTCGTTCCCTTTCGCCCGGGCCCCTGGGTCGTCTATTTTTCCTGTCTGGGGCTTGGATACATCTTTCTGGAAATAGCTCTCATGCAGCGATTTGCCTTGCTGCTGGGGCATCCCGCGCGCTCACTGGCGACTGTTCTTGGCGGTTTCCTGCTGGCCTCGGGGTTGGGAAGCTATTTCTCCCCCAAAATTTCTCCCTCACTCTGCTTTGGAGGAATCGTGGCGGTAGTCGGAGCGGCGGCCTTTTTATATCCTTCGCTGATAGATGTTGCATTGGCATGGTCGCTGCCCGGACGAACGCTTGCTTGTCTGGCTTTGGTTTTCCCAATTGGATTCATGCTGGGTATGCCTTTCCCGAAGGGAATTCAGAGAGTGGGCCACCGGCATACGCATGCCGTCAGCTGGATGTGGGGAATCAACGGCGGAGCGACTGTGCTCGGTTCGATTCTGGCCATCATCATTGCCATGGCTGCTGGCTTCACATTGGTATTTGTTTTGGCGGCCGGATTATATAGTCTCGCCTTTCTGGCCTGGCGGCAGGCGCAGGAAATTTCTGCCGGCGTGTGAATCCATCTCTTCCTATCTGTTCACTTCGTTCGGGAAAATATCAGATATCGCGAAAGGCCTCCACAGGACGAGTCTCACCTTTGATAACTGAGTTCGAAAACCACTAGAACCATATCGTTACTTGTCGTTCCCTGACTGTTCCAATATTTTACTGGCATCAAAAAGCTTAGTGCAAGCCTGTAAACTCATCATCAGAACAATTAGACCAACTAGCCTTGTAAGATCGAACTCAAAGTATATCGTCAGAGGATACATTACCAATATTTTCAATGAATGAAAAGGAATCCTCAGCGAACTATCAAGAAAACCGATAAGAAACAAGACCAGCGTTACACCGTTGGAAAAAAACATCATCGTTTCATTGTCGGAAGTCTTAACTCCAGTCAATGAGATTTTCCATTTTTTCACCTGCTGCCAAAGTAGCAAAAGCAATGGAAAAGGTGCCATTAATGTGAAAAACAATAAAGCATTTTGTGGTACTGAGAACGCAGCATCTCGCCTGATAAGATAAGTATGACTTTTCTGATCCCAAGTCCAGATGCTCATTCCGGAAAATGATAATACTGAAATTCCATGCCGAAATACGATCTGTTGAACCAAGCCTTGTGAATTCGGCTTACATTCAACATCCTGGACCCATGTCGCTTGCAAAAGAATCTCGGGGGTGGTTTCGGCATACTTTGCTAGTACCACATTCCAGTAATTTTCGGACATTGCCATATAACGTGTGCTGATCAAGATCGCCATCTCATTATTTGGCAATCGTATTGCTTGAAACCTGTGACCACCAGCGATTTTTATTTTTTCCGTCCCATTCTCTTTTTCAATTTGTGCGACAATATCCGATATATTCAGTGAAATCTGCTTTCGAAGAAGGGTTCTGTTTGGAAGATTATTGCGGTCCAGTTTCACCTCACTATCAGGATCGACTTTAAGTGCAAGCACATCCCGAAAAAGAGCTATGGATGAAGATGCATCTGAACCATACTTTTTCGCCCACTCATCCAATCCTTTCTCTAGAATACCAATGGCTGCGTCAGATCCAGAATCAGGGTTCAACGCTGAAGACGCGACCCGTTCCCGCCAGCGAACCAGCATCTGATGATTGGTTCTGAAAAGCTGATTGGAATGAGTGTATAGATCAAAAAAGCAGTCGCGAGGAGCAATCACTCCAAGATCTTCCTCATTAACCAAAGCCAACAGACCATTCTTTTTATCAAGAACGGGAAAAACCGGTTTCATAGCAAGTGATCCGTCTTTCCAGCCCTCCTTGCTCAAATTATTGTCCACGTGAAGGTGCCAAACGCACCCCAAAGCCCCCGGAATCAGGACCAATATTGTCCAGCGAAGATGTCGCCGAAAAAAAATACTCAGTTCTTCCGAATTTGTAATGAGTACCTGATCTACAGGGCCAGGGGCACTACAACATTTTAGAGATAAAAATACCCCACCATACCAAAACCCCAAAAGAGTTGCGGCAAACACCCTCAGAATTGCTGCCGCGCCTTTGTCCAAGACGGCCAAGGGTGGACAAAGAAAACATAAAAGTATGCGAAAGGGATTCATAAATTGACCTTATTTATTTTTCAGTAAAGTTCAACTATACAGAAAAAGCGTCAAAAAGGACATACAAAAAGAATGCCAGAAAGAAGTGCTCAACGCCTTGCGGCATCGGAGATTGGGGCAGTGCGGGTTGATATAATTCCCAAGGTCCTCATTACAAAAGTGCTCAACGCCTTGCGGCATCGGAGATTGGGGCAGCCTGCAAGCCCGTTGTTCCCATGTCCTTCAGTTTGTGCTCAACGCCTTGCGGCATCGGAGATTGGGGCAGCCTGGCTTGGTCTGCTATCCATCCCCATGGCCTTCCGTGCTCAACGCCTTGCGGCATCGGAGATTGGGGCAGCTGTGTCTTGATTCGGTGAACGCTTGCGGGCGAAACACGTGCTCAACGCCTTGCGGCATCGGAGATTGGGGCAGAATTTTATTTTGCTTCAAACGTGAAATTTCGTTTATGTGCTCAACGCCTTGCGGCATCGGAGATTGGGGCAGTTTTTGGCCACAATCTTGTGTGTGGCCTTAAATTTTATGTGCTCAACGCCTTGCGGCATCGGAGATTGGGGCAGCCCATCATTTCTACCACAGAGCTGATCTTATTTTCAAGGAACAATTTCAAGGATCGTTTGTATTAAGAATGTTTATCGAACCATTGCTTGAGAAGCTTCTTTGAAAAGGCTCTCAGGAAAATAATCTCCATCAATCAAGCATCTATTTTGGGAATTACCACGACAAATTCAAGCATCAATGCCAGTTCACCGAAGCTTCCGGGTTGCTCGGGAAAACATTTTATCAAATACTTGATTCAGAAAACCTCGAACGTAGGTAAAGGTTCCTGCCATTTTTTCTCACCACGGGAGTCAATGACGTGTTGGGCACAGCGATCACACAAACGAATTATCATGAGATCATCTTCAACCGCCAATATTTTTTGCAGCTCGAAGCGTAGCGCTTCTAGCTGTATTACTGAGAGATTTACCCTGAAAATAGAATATTGAAGATGCTCACCACGCCCCTTGAGTTTCTTGAATACCTTCCGCCATCTTTTGGGATCGCGAACATCGTAACACACCAGATGCCACTGCTTTTCCGCTCCCATCAACGAATCCTCAGCCTTCCGAAAAGACCGGGAGAACCCAGCCACTCCTTTTCCATCAATCTGGCCTCCAGTTCGATGGTTCGCCGGTAAGAAAGCGAATAATCGAGCACCGGATGCTTCCATTTTTCCGCCTTTCTCGCTTCATATAAAGCGATAGCTTTTCGGCGACCATCAGGATTCAACCATACCTGACCAGGAAAAATATCAAAATCACTCTCAGTCCATTGTCGTCGATTGATAGATCCGATCATAGGAATATCCCAAAGCAACAAGCGAAAAACATCCATCAAATCCAGCGCGAGAGGATATGCAGCAGAACGGGGAGTATGCATGAAACCAAAAGCTGGGTCCAGTCCCACCGTTAACAATGCGCCTACGCAATCACGATAAAGAAGGGCATATCCAAACGACAGCAATGCATTAAATGGATCCTTCGGGGGCCGCCGATTCCGCCCCGCAAAATACAGAAAATCATCCTCCTTCATGTTCAATACATGTGGAAGCAACTGAAAATACTCCCTGGTTCCACTTCCTTCATATCCTCTCAACCTTTGTACAAGCTCTTCTGGATAGACATCTCCCTGGCATAAACCAGATTCATCCGTATCAACCGATATAAGTGCGGCATCGATATCGTGCAATAGAGCTCTCAGACGTGCCAACCCTTCTTCGACTACAGGTGTTCTGCCCTCGGAATCTCCACGAGTCAGTCGCAGTAAATACTTGAGTTGGTTCTCGATCTTCGCATGAACGAGTCTCGCCGTCAGACGCGCCCGCAATACCGGAATCTGAAACGCCTGATACTGTCTGTTCTTTCGCTGAACTGCACCAGCGCCGGGCGTCAAAGAACCTACGTAAAATCCGCCATAAGAAAGCCAATGTAAACCTATCTCGTTGGCGGCACAAAAATGAATCGCCTGCGTGGAAATCTGGACATTCCCGTGCAGTACAATAGCCATGACCATCATACCCGGAACACCTTTCCGAGTGCCATCCTTCGTGGTAATGACAAACTGCTCGCCGTCTTTCTGAATAGAACTCCCCTGCTCCACGACATGAACGATGCGGCGATCGTCGTCCTCTGGAAACAATCTTTGGGGGAGATCCTCGCCTCCGCCGGCAAATCGCTCTTCCTCTGGAAGACAGACCGGAACCAGTGAGCAAGAACGGCACTGACGCTCATGAACCGGCACCGGCGGCCGATCCGGCGATAATCGAAGCTCCTTTGCTCTCGCCAGAACCATGCCCACTTCTTTTTCAGCCGAATCCAATTCGAATGGAATAGAAATCGTTCGATGATCGGCGTGATATCGCACCAATGCTTCATCAGCTGGCTTTCCCGAATGCTCGGCCAGCAGAAGAGCATAAGCCATTGCTTGTAATCTGTCGCTGGGCCAGGCTTCCTTACCTTCCTTCGAACGCCCCTTCTTATGTTCGCAAACTATTAATTGCCCGGATTCCCGGCGGATACAATCGATTTTTCCTCGAATTCCGAGGCGCTCGCTGGCCAATTCCAGTGTCGTGATGTCATTCCCCTTATCCAGGGTTTCGTGAAGACGGCGCCCGGCAAAAACATTGGCATCCGCTCGACGAATCTCTTCAACTTCCTCAAGATAAAACAAGCGTTCGCAATAAGCCAAAGCGTGCAGGGCCATGACCCTGATCAGCGGCTCTTCCTGCAAACGCTCGGCATTATGAAAAGAACGAAATGCGTCTTCCGGCGGAGTCGTGCCTGAATTGCTCGATTCGGTCATAAAGAAGTCCCAAACAAGCGGCCGATATATTCAAGTACTCGCAAACCGTCGATTGATTCGCCGGAAATAACTTCCTCGGTAGTATTACCTGAATGTATGTGATGCGGAAAGCCCGACAGTCGTGGGAAATGTGGAGCATTGTCCCATCTGCGCTTCAGCCGCCCCTCCCGATCCTGCCAGTGGAAACAGTATGTCGTCGTAATCATCGAAGCGGGTTCACCCCCGAAAACCACTCGTTCCATCATCTCAAGCATGCTGCTATCGGTAAGCCGGACACGAAATCGATAAACCAGAATCGATTCGCACGGAGTTTCCAGGACATCGCATCGTTTCACATCGACGCCGGCAATCCATGGACTCGTTGCCAGAGCCGACTCAAGAGATCGAAGATACTCGCGGATCACGGTTCGATGGTCTTTTGAAGCTGATCTATTGATGTCTCCAGCGCCAACCGGTTTTCGAAAACAGCCATCCATTCCATGACATCTGGATCATCACCCATAGCACCGGCGCGATACGCTTCCCAGGCATCACGCGAGGATTTGCCGAAACGCTTTTCGAATGTCGCAAGATCATCATCGACCGTGGCTAACGCTCGCTCGCATTTCTGGAGTTCCATGGCGGCGAGTTTTCCGAGCACCTCTTTCAAAATCCGATCCCCGCATATTTTTTGAAGAACGCGAATTTGCGCATCAACTGTCATTTGAAGGCTCCTTATCTTCGGAAACTTCCTCATTCAGTTTACTCTTCTTTTGCGATTTTCGCCTGGCACTGGTGTCGACTTTCGTCGTCTCAGGAGCGCGAATTTCGATCCACCTCGGATCGTATTCCGGCGGGCGCTCCCAGGGAAGAGCCAGCAGGCGGAATTGCTTGCGAACTGTTCCCCGGGAGCCGACGTGATCTACCCAAATCGGCAAAGAATGAGTTCCTTCCAAATCGGCAATCAGCCACTCCGGATTTTCGAGGCTCTCTAAGCGCGGATCTACGATAATGTCATTCACCAGATCCCGGCTCTCTCCAAGACTCAAGCCACCGAATCGCTCTCTTTCCGGGCCGTTCAAGGCATTACGCAACCGAGGAACAAGCTCTGGAGAATATACCCACACACCTATACCAAGATCGGTAAGAAGTTCCTGGAAGTCCGGGCGACGGTTGTTGCCAGATCCTGGCGGGGCTTTGGCGTTTTTCACGCGCCAGATGGTACGCAATACAACAGAACGCTCCGGCTTCCTCAGACGTGCGTAGGCAATTCGCACTCCCTGCCAGAGTTCCCGTTCTTCCTCGCCGGCAAGTGAGAGAAGAAAACCGAAAACCGTGGCCGGAGGCGGTAAATCCTCGGTTTCAAGGAATTCGCGGGCCCATCCTTTACGAAAACTACAGATCGGCACTTCTACCTGAAGACTAAGAAATGATGATTCCGACATGTTTTCGCCCATTTACTCGGCGCTTTTAGGCAGCTTGAGCGCGGCCTGAACAACTGTTTTTGCTTGCCCGAACGCTAAGTTCACACCCGCGAAAAGATGTCCCGGTTCCGTCTCCATCGCTTTTATCAAAGGCTCCCAGGCCGCTATTGGACCGCCAATAAATAACTCGGAAGGCTTAATATCACCTGCATTGAGTTTCACGACGAGTTCCGAAGCAGTCAGACTGCCGTCCGCCTCCTCAAAGCAGTATAGCAGGCGGGGAGCCGGGTCCTGCGTTATCCGAAGGATGACTGATTCCGGGGAAAAATCATACAGAAAACGGCTGTGATTTCCGGCAACTTCCCCCAGACTGCTCAGTGCATCGAGAGCTTGAATGCATCTATCCTTGACGCGCAAACGCTCCGGAGTCATGGCAAAGCCGTATTGATAGCGGGTTGCATGCATTTCAGTTCCATAGAGAGAGGTGCGCCCCTTGACTCCGCTTCGTGAATTAAATGAGATATCACCGGCGAATGGAGTTGTAGAAACCGCTCGTGTGATCTCCAGGACGCCGCGGCGCTTCAGAGTGCTTCCTTTCTTATTTTTCTTGCCATCGGCATCTCCCTCTTCTTTGGCGGCTTTCGCATCCATGTAACCGAGCAGATCATCATCGAGAAAGGTTTTGTCCTTACCAGCTTCGCCGCTTTTACCAGCATCACCGCTCTTTTCGGCCACCCATCCCTTCCAGGTCTGATCTTGCCATTCATGGTCATCTTTCTCATCAACCCATTTTCGATTGACCTGAAGGCTTCGTGATTGCCAGAAATATCGAACCGCCCAGCGGATAGCTTCGGCGGAAACAGTGGAGTGAATCTGCCCTTTCCAGAGAAGTTTTTGAAGGGTCGTGATATTTCCCTCAGATTCGCCGCGATTGTTGGCAGCGCAGCCGTGATGTGTGACAATAGCGCCAAATACATGCAGACTCATTCCGTTTCCTCCTCGAGTTCTTCTTCACCCTGCGAATCGATTATTTCAGCAGCACCGGAGCCTTGATATGAGGCCATTCCGAGCAGTGTCAAATCCTTGGCGCGCTGCCAGTCGGGGCCGGTAAACAGCGGCAGAAGCTTTGTCCAGTGTTTCTGAAGGCTCTTGTTCAGCTTGCCACGGGCAAAAAGATCGGCAAGCTCCGCCCGGACAGTCTGCCGATTCTTGGCCCGCATGAGAGCTGAACGGAGCCTCTCAAATTCCCGATCGAAGCGCGGTTCTTCTCCGTGATCCCTGGCGCGTTGGGCAAGTTGCCCATACATACTTCGGAGAGCGGCGTGAACAGCTTCGACGAAAAGTCGATCGCTTTCCTGATTCCAGGCGGCCTGTTCCACCATATCATTCAATCCCTTTCTTTCCCATGAAATGTTCTTCGCCATTTTCTGTGTTTTCATCAAGTCAGCGAAACCAACAAACCAATCGCGGTCAGCGGCAATGTTCCCTGCAAATAATCCACGGGCCTGGCAGGCTGATCCCCAAAACGAACTGTCGTCTTTGAAGTGAAGAGTGTTACCCAGGCTCTGCAGGCACAACCCAAATTGGTCTAGCCATGACACCGGAACGTTATCGAGCCTGACTGCACCTGTACGAGTTTTCTGCTGTTTTGCCCATGGAATTGTTCCCATTGTAAATACCGAACATGAATTGACTCCAATGGATTCAAGCATTCCGCCGGCGTGCTGAAGACGCATCTGATACAACGCGGATAATGCCGCATCGGCGAGACTCGCTGCGTAAAGACGTTCGATCGGAGCTTCCAAATATCTGTCGAACCGTTCCCCTAAACCGGTTAACTCCGTGTAGTGTGGAACAACGACAGCTGCCCCCTTACGTTTATCGTAAGTTCCATCGGCGGATTTGCAACGAAGGTGAAAATACAAACAGCCTGCAGGAGCAAACAACAGGAGCAAAAAAGACTTTCCTGATGTGGTTAAAAGAGAAGGTTTCAAAGCTACGTGCCTCTCGACTGCACCAGGATACAGCCACCCCTTTACTTCAACATTATCTGAAAGATTTCCCTTTGAAAAAAGTGGCGCGGCATTTTGAGAATTATATGTCCGGACCGACTTGAACTTCGCAATATTAACGGTTCTATCGTCAAATTGAAAGCTGATACTGCGTGTGGACTTTTCCATTTCGCGAGTCTGACCATGTTGCAAAAACGTCTTGAGAATCGCATCGTGCAAAAGATATCGCTTGAGATCACCCATCGGGAGATTGTGATGAGCGGCAAAAGAGATCATGCCGTTGGAATCGACAGTGAAAGACTTTTCCAAAAGCCGCTGAAAAAAATCCTCCTGGGAATTTTTCCAGGCGAGAGTGACGAAATGTGCACCGATTT
>JADFYG010000064.1:0-984 GCA_015233155.1 Candidatus Rifleibacteriota bacterium | reverse complement strand
GTGAGAGGGCCAGGCCGGCGAGACCAGCTCTATGAAGATGCGAAAGGCCTTCCTCAAATAATCCAAGGGTCAGACTGCCGCTGGGCATAGGTCGCACCTCGCTTTTCATCATATTCTACAGTGCCAAGAGGGGCTATCATGAAACGGCCTCGCCTCGGCCATTGCGACCAAGTATTGTCGTTCGGAAACGACATGGGAATGACCATTTCGGATAGAGGACCTTCATGAACATCCTCCGCACGTACCAGATCGATTGTATAACCTGGCTCCATGATCGTTTTCGTACTTCGGGAACGAATCGGATCGTCGATCCATTCGCACGAAATATTGCCCATTACCGATAATTCCTCTTGCGGGGCGACCTGAAAATAAGAATTCATGAGATCTTCCTGCGAGACATCACCGGTCAAAACAAGCTTTTCCAACCATTCGCGAGGGCAGTTTGCCCAGACGAGATCGCTCTTTGATTTTCCGTAAGGATAACCGGACGATGGCTCTAAGAAAAGAGCGGGGCACGTCTTCGAAGGAGTCTCAACGAAGCGATTCAGCCTTCCCAACCTTTGAACCATAGATGGGACAGGTGCAATATCTGACACCAACGGATCGGCTGAAAGATCCAGCGACATTTCCGCAATCTGCGTAGTAATGGCCAGTAGAGAACTTTGAGAAGAGGCGAAACCCTCTATCAAGGCCCGTTGTCGCTTCAACCGATCGCGATACCGGAACCGACTGTGAAACAGTTCAAACGTCAGGAAGCGCGCCTCCGCCTGACGCGCGACATCAAAAGCACCACCAACAGTATTGCACACCCAGAGTATCTTTTCACCTCTTTCGATCGCACCCGCGACATATGACCAGGTTGTTTCAGGATCGGGGAGATTAATACGATATCTTTTCGCCTGTTCACGTTCGATAGGTCCGCGAATTAGGCGATGCGCCCCTCTGGCCCTAGCTGCGGTCAGAAGTGCATCTTTTCTGGCGGGT
>JADFYG010000063.1 GCA_015233155.1 Candidatus Rifleibacteriota bacterium | reverse complement strand
CTCCTTAGTCGACCAATCCATCAATGGGACGGATGTTTCTACCACCATTGATTTGAAAATCTTTCAGGCCATTGGCTTATCGAAAGACCAGGTTGATTTAATATTTAATTGGGTTAAATAGTTCAGCTTTTCCAGACATTTTTTCAGAAAAATAATGGTCGCCGGCACTATTTTTCTAATGATATTTCTTCGATGATCCGTCGCCGTTCGTCGTGGGTTGCGGCAACTGCCAGGAAGCCAAAATCTCCCATGACCGGACTATCCATGGGATGAGAAAACACGATGCTGTTGCCGAGCCGACTCATAAGTTCTTCATTCGAATATTTGTAGTTCAGACGGTTGACGCGCGCGGTGTAGAAACAGATCAAGTCACGCGGGCACTCGATCGGACCGTTTTTCCCAGCGACGATCGCAGCCCATGCCTTCCAGATATCGATGCCACGAGAATGATTCATCATATCGAGCGTGAGTACGCCGGGCGGCCGGGCATTTAGCTCAAGACCGTAGAATATTTCCCCGACTCTGAAGAACTCAATATGGAAGAACCGACGCCGCAAGCCAAAAGCCTTCACAGTTGCCTCGCCATACCGGCGCAAAACTAGAGAAATCTCGGTCTGAAGAGTGTTGTGATACGCAATGATCCCACCTGAGACTATTTCGAGCAGACCATCGTTTACCGGATGCACGGCTGCAAAAGCAACATCCCCGTTCCCATCGGCAATCCCGTCAAACGAAAGCAACTCTCTATCCGGGCCCTGAATGAATCGCTCCATAAAATAGAGAACATTCGGATCCCGCTTTGCCCAGAATGCCTCTGCCTCATCAACGGAAGCGACCTTATGCGTATCAAAAGCACCCACACCAATGTCGGGCTTCACGATGATTGTCTTCTCGGTCGCCAGAAAATTGAGCAACTCCCGATAATCCTGTACTATTTTGCCCGGAACGACCGGAACGCCCACGGATGCGAAGGTCAATTTCATGCGCGATTTTCGAATCATGCCCTCGAGTTCGGCCGGACGCGGACCCGGTACATTGAAATCTTCACGCAATCTACTTTCCAGGGGGAGCCAGTATTCATTAAATGATTCGATACCGTCAAGACGACCATGTTGTGCGACTAAACGGGCAACCGCCCGATAGATCACATCGTACCTGTATTCGTCAAAAACCCCTTTGCCGGAGTAACAATCAAGTGGTAGCGGCAGATATTCCGCAAGATTTTCCCGAAGCTCATTTTTCAATTCGTGAGGCTGAGCATCACCGATGCCTACGACAACGAATCCATGATTTCGGAGAGCAGTCGCAAAAGGAAACAGCCTTGGAGGATAGTGCGGGGAAAGTAGAAGATAAGTGCTCATGGCTTTATCGGATATCACTCCAAATAAGTATAACCGTAAAGACCAGATCGATATATCGCCAGAAACTCTTTGCCTTCCTGAATCGTGATCTTTCCTTCTTTCACGGAGGCGCTCACCCAGCTTTCCATTGTACGGACCAGTTTTTTGGGGCTGAACTGGACATAATCAAGCACATCAGCGATCAACTCTCCGTCGATTACCTTGTCTATTTCATATCCATCACCGTCATTGTTAATTGAAACGTGAACCACATTAGTGTCGCCAAACAGGTTATGCAGATCTCCAAGAATCTCCTGATATGCGCCAACCATGAATACGGCCAGATAATAGGGTTCGCCCGGTTTAAATTCGTGCAAAGGCAGAAAAGACGAGAAGGAGCGAGTGCCGATAAAGTGGTCGATCTTGCCGTCCGAGTCACATGTGATATCCTGCAAAGTCGCTTCGCGTGTAGGTTTCTCGTTGTGACGATGAATGGGCATTATTGGAAACAGTTGATCGATGGCCCATGAATCCGGAAGCGATTGAAACAAGGAAAAGTTGCAAAAATACTTGTCGGCGAGCATCTTTGCAAGTTGTTTCATCTCTTCCGGCTGATGCTTGTTTTCTTTTAACAAGTCGCGAACTTCGTATGCAATGGACCAGAAAAGTCGTTCCGCAATCGCTCGCGTTTTAAGATCCAGCATTCCGAGCCCGAACAAGTCGAGCACTTCCTCACGCATCTGCTGCGCGTCGTGCCATGCCTCCAACATCGTGCGCGTGCTCATACTTTTGTATAAATCGTGCAATTCGCGTACAAGTTCGTGGTCTTTACCTGAAATTTTACACTCTTTCTCCTGGAATGTCGGCGGATTTGTCGTCTCAAGAACATTGAAGACAAGCACGGAATGATGTGCCGTGAGTGCCCGGCCCGACTCTGTTATAAGGTGCGGGTGCGGAAGATCATTCTTGTCAGCGGCCGCCTGGATCATTGAAACTGCGTCATTGGCATATTCCTGGATCGAGTAGTTGAGCGAACTGGAGATCGTTGTGTGTGAACCATCGTAATCCACTCCAAGCCCACCGCCGATATCAACAAAGTCTATTTTGCAGCCAAGCTTTCGTATTTGCACGTAGAATTGCGCGACTTCACGAAGCCCCGCTTTTATCTTGCGAATGTTAGTTATCTGACTGCCGAGATGGAAATGCAACAACTTCAAACACTCAAGCATGCCCTCTTTTTGTACCAAATTAATCGCTTCCAACAACTCGCTGGCATTCAAACCAAACTTGCTCTGATCACCGCCGGACTCTTCCCATTTTCCACTGCCGGATGTCGCCAATTTGATGCGCATTCCGATATTCGGCAAAATATTGAGACGACGCGAAATGGAAAGAATCAACCGCAGTTCATTCAGCTTCTCCACAACCGTGAATATCTTCTTTCCCATTTTTTGCGCCAGAAGCGCGAGTTCGATAAAATCCTCGTCTTTGTATCCATTGCAGATGATCAGAGCATCAGGATTGTCCATGATTGCAAGAACTGCGTGCAATTCCGGTTTCGAACCGGCCTCCAGGCCGATCGGGAATTTACGTCCATGGCGCACGATTTCTTCGACAACCGGGCGCTGCTGGTTAACCTTGATCGGATAGACCGTATAATAGTTGCCTTTGTAATCGTATTCTGAAGCGGCACGCTGAAAGCAGCCGGATATCATTTCGATACGATCGTCAAGAATGTCCGGAAATCTCAACAACACGGGCATGGCTACGTCACGCAAAGAAAGTTCATCGACCAGCTCTTTAATGTCTATTGCCGGTCCTTTCTTTTGACGCGGCATAACAATGGCATGTCCCTTGTTGTTGATGCCAAAGTAGTTGATGCCCCAGCCGGCAATATTGTACAACTCTGCCGAATCATCTATTCGCCATTTCCGCATTATAAGAGCTCCTGGTGTGGGGAGGTTCCAGGTGGTGTCCCGGAGCCGCTCCATGACGTCTTGGGCAGGGCGGCGAAAACATGGTATGCGGAAATTGAGCGTTTCGCAACCCTTTTTACGATTGTTTTCGGATAAAACCCATTACATTGAGTGGTAGTGGCATACTCTTGACTGACGACCAAATTTAAACACAGATGGACACGGATCCCATTGAGGTTCTTGTGACAATTACGTCCCCCCTGCTAAGACCCACAATCTGACAAACTGCTATATCAGGGGCTGATTATTACAGGAGTTCCAGTCTGAACATTCCAGAAAAGCTCTTCGATGTCCCCATTGTTGAGGGCAATGCATCCTTGTGTCCAATCACGATTGCCGCCAAAACCGTGAATTCCTATGACACCTCCGAGAGGGGTTCCCCAGGGTGGACGAGCCCTTTTCATCCAGGCATCCAGTATCGCCTCGGACTCTGTTGCGGTTATAACTCCTTCTGAAAGAGCCCGCGCGCCGTCGGCCGGCGAGGGATAGCTGAGTCCTAGAAACAGATGGAATCGGCTGCTCTCGTTTTTAGTGCAAACATAGTATTCGCCTTCCGGTGTATGCCCATCACCCTCTATTTTTTTGTGTCCATTGGAATTGGGCCCTATGCCGACAGGAAACTCAGCGATAGTGATATCTGCGTGCTTGAGTCGAAGCTTGCGCTCGCCCTTCACGACCTCTATGCGTAAGGCAAGAGCATCAGGATGCAGACCCAGCGCCCGAAGACGTTCGGCAAAACGAGCTTCCCCGCGTTCGCGCCCTTTACCGGAAAACAGGCTGAACACTTCCTGACGAAAAAGATATCCAGGAAACGTCGCAATCAGAAACCATGCGAACACAGCCAATAACAGAATTATTGTGACGACGCCCATGACAATGAATTTGATGCGATCCGGGGGAAATATCACGAACGCAAAAACCGGTGATGTCTCAAAATCAGAATTACCCGGGCCAAACCTGCATCAGCAAGGCAATCCACGTTATATGCGGCATTCACGCCCGACATAAAGCCATCATTGTCAAAACCTGATCGGATGTTTTTTGTCAGCAGTTCTCTTATCAACAAGTCAGCGAATCTTGGCGATAACATCTTCGAGTCGCTTGAATTCCGCTTTTGCCTCGGCATCGTTTGATGCATGCGCAAGTCTGAACTGGAATGCCTGACGCAAGTTGCGGAAATTATCGGTAATCCCGGCAGCCGCCTTAAGGCTTTCACCGGAAAGGCTTTCCAGAAAATCAAGTGCGAGAGCTACACGCTTGTCATCCTTCTTTTTCACCGCGTCGCATACGAGTTGATTGGTCTTGTCGTTCAAGCTCGCAAGCCGCTTTTTCCAGTCATTTTTCTCTTCGGCAGAAAACCCGGGACCAAATTTGTCGAGGTTCACATTCAGATTATTCAAGAAACCGAGAAGATCAGAGAATGCGGCCTCATTCTTCGGGTCGAGAACACATATCACGGGTTGTCTTGCGAGCGGAACCGACTGGCCGGATTTTGCCTGCGTACTCACAAGTACTGCATACTTGCCGGATATCTCAGGGAGTTGAACATTATTGCAACGCACCAACAACCAGGAGTTGGCACCTGTACCACTAAGATTGGCTCCATCCAGTGTGATGGCGCGATCTGTCAGAGTCAGCTTTGACTGACTGGTCACATCGACACCTTTCCGCAAAATATGAATGTCATCACGGGTCTGACTTGCAAGACTCCACCGCGCTGGAAATTCGATCGTCAGACGATCAACTGGGACTCCATTTCCGAAAATCATAAGATCGACCTGATCTATGGTCGTTCCGGCGAATGGGAATTCCCCGGCACCGATCTGTGCGGAAACCTGACTGTAGGTGCCTTCGTAGCGCTGGAATTCAGCCTTGTACAAAGCGGCAATGCGCTTGGAATGCACAATGAGGATATTTTCATCATTACTGCTATTACCGTTCGAAGATGCATTCTCGGAGCCGAGGACTACGATCGGATCCGGGCCGGCGGGATCGATTACGAACAGCTTATCGTGGAGCTTGCCATCGCCAGAATAAATGCGAACAGGTATGTCAGCATCGGTCAATTTTGAAAATTCGCCGAAAGGTCCAGTGCTGTGATAAAGGATGCGATCGAAAATACCGTGAACGGCAACACCCTGATGCTTCTTCTGTACCAGGAGGTTTCCAAGTGTGTCATCCGTAAATGCGAATTGCATGAAGATGATTTCCGTGCGGGCAGCAGCTATAAGCTGTGCAATACGGCCATTAGGATTGTCTTCGGGGGCGAAAAGAGCCTCGATCCCCACATCGCTCACTTTAATAAGTGGAGCTGGCGGTCCTTTTGGACGCTCATTCCCGAATTTCTTGTCGACAAACATTTCTTTGAATTCCGCGGCATACACATCGGCAAGCTCTTTCGAAGGAATGGTTATCGCGTTGTTAACATTCACATACGAGCACGTATCCGTCAAATTGTATGAGCCTGTCCAGACCATATTGCCATCGCGAACGGCAAATTTGTTGTGCATAAGTGCGGAACGCCCGGAATCTTCAATGACCGGAACCCCTGCCTTGAGAAGACGTTCAACAAATGGATTCAAGGCAACCTTGCCGGAGTTCTCCGGGGTGTGACTACTAATATTCTTTTCGCCAGCGGAAACAATTGCCGTGGCTTCGACATCATCATTGTCATCCCCTTCAACGGGTTTGGCACAATAATTGTCGTTGTCCACAATGACGCGTACATTCACCCCGCGCTTATGTGTTTTGATTATCGCATCGACGATGTTATCGAGCCGGATTTCATAGAAAGCCATGTCAACCGTCTTTTTTGCCCCGTCAAGAAACTCGATGAACATGTCGTCCAGCCCGAACTCTTTCTCGGCTACAGGCCCAAAAGCGACACGAATGCCATCGGGGCCGACGGGCAGAACCTTGGCATAGGCAACCGAGCCCCCAAAGAAGAAGCACGCAAGAATAGCAATAACTACCGGAAACAGGGCGCAACGATTATTCTTCATTTTCGGGGCTCCTTCATTACATCAATGCCATATAACATGACTCGGCGGGTCCGGAGGACCCGCCGCTATCAGAACCACATTAAAGATCTGATCCCTTGTATAGTTTCTCAATGTCTTCCGGGTATAGTGTATTTACCTGCTTGATCGCACTTTCTTTCTTCTTGGCATCATTCGAAAGATTTGCGATTTTCATATTGTCAGCCCAGGACTTATACGAAGCACCGAGAACTTCCGACAGACACGTCACTGCGTCTCCCTTGTAACCACCGCGCTTGCCGCGTTCCGTCAATACCTTCTGCGCATCGTCTTCCGAGAGACCGAGATATACCAGCATGCGTGCCGATACCGTATTGATGTTCAGATGAAAGGCCCAGCCGCCCGGGCCGTCACTCTCTGACATTCCAAGTTGTTTCCGGGCTTCGCGCCGTGCAACTTCGATCTGACTGAGAACCTGTGGATCAGAATTAGCAGTGGAGGGGATGAACCCCGTGAACCAGAGATCAGGAGCAACATTTGAAAACAAATCCGCCCCTCCGGCCGCCGTCTTGAACTGGTCTTCCTTGAAAGTCAAATAGGCTTGTCTTGCCTTATTATAATCTTCCAGGGCAACCTTCTTCTGTTTGTAACCAACATTGGCCATATAGTAGTCGTAATATAGCTTCGCAGCCAAGGGACTTATAGTCACATAATTGGTGCCTTCCAAAACGATTCTGCTGAGCACATTACGATCGCCCGGGAACAGCTTCAGGAAGGTGCAGATAAAGTCCGGATAATTCGACGGCTGGGCGGCAATAAATACCGTCAGACACTTTTCGAGAGGAGCGTTGATTGCGCGACTCGTCAGAATGTCATAGAACTGCCCCGCAATGACTCCTTCCGTGCTCATCAACTGGAGAGCATTCTTCAGGATTCCGGTTTTTTTTCCGGTCGGGCGGGCCCAGATATATCGATCACGACGAACCGGATCCTGGCGTGTATACAAAAATTCAGAAATCCCGTATTTCTTGCGATCTTTTTCTGCAAATTGTATGGTCGCGGGACCATAAACGGCTTCGAATCCCTCTGCCCAGCCTTCTATGATCGCCAATGCCTGATCGGTGATATAGGGAGTATCGTGACCATTGTTGGAAATGCGTTTGATACCGAACCATGCCGGACCGTACATATCATACATGATCCCATGGCCGTTTTCATGGCAAAGCACGATATCAAGCGTATCGTTGTCGACAGCATCGCTAATGGAAAAGAAGAAATCGTCTCCTTTGTGGCCCAGGTCGGTAACACATAAAACGCTGGTTTCCAAAGCCGTCGGATTATTCTTTTCATCATTGACGAGCACGCCATAAGGCATCATGCAGGGCCCGGCCGCCGGATCACGTACAAATTCAGGAATCGGGGGATGATCCAGGACTATGAGAGGTGATTTCACCATCACGGCCAAGTATTTCAGCCAGGCATCTTTCACCGCGGGGTCACTCTTCGTATCTTTCTTCAGCTGATCCTGAATTATCTGGTATTTGATCTGTCTGGCTGTTCTGCGAATCTTGAGCGAATCCTGCATCTGTTTGCTCTTGAGGAGATATGGCATGATCTTCGTGGCAAAAAGCGTGTCCGAAGCACAAGGCTGTGCGACTCCGACTTCTTTGCTCTGCGTGGTCAAAAGATAGCCCATCTGATCAACAACGGTTTCTTTTGGGATGCCGAACACGAAGGTCGACGTACCGACATTCACTGATATTTTATCCCCTATAGTCGGCGTGCAACCTAACATTGGCTGGTCCTGCAGGGCCTCGGGGTCATCGGAAAGGCTGGTCTTGAGTGCCTTGGCATCGACCGATCCAGTCAGAAGCAACGCCGAGAACATCAACAGCGAAAGAATCGACTTGTTCGACATTTTTTTCTCCTTGATTGCAGAACGATATAGCAATAGATAATAAGAATTATACCATTGCCACCCGGGGGGCCGGAATCCGGAATTTTTCAATAGTATAAAACCGCATTGAATCTTGTTATTTTGGGGGACTCAGCAAATCGCTCCCTGCATCAAAATTGTTCAACCGTATATAGAAAAAATTCATATCATTTTACATAAAAATCAATCTTTACATATAAAACATGATGTACGGGTTGCCTTCGCGGACTTTTGGATATACTCTTACGAGCAGTCCAATAACGGAGGCGAACGAACCATAATGACTGATAGTCGATCGGAAAAAACCGGTGATAAAACATCATCGGACAGCATCAAGGAAAAGAAGCTCACCCCGGAAGAGATTGAACTGAACTGGTACAACAACGTATATCAGGGAGACAACCAACCTCAATTGACGTTGCGCGCCATTGTCATGGGATCGGTTCTTGGCGGATTCATGTCTCTCTCTAACCTCTATGTCGGTCTTAAAACTGGCTGGGGTCTTGGTGTAGCCATTACCGCCTGCATTTTGTCTTTTGCCATTCACAAATCGATGATGGCGATTTTCCCCAGGTGGTTTCCGACTGAAATGTCGCTGCTGGAAAACAATTGTATGCAGTCGACAGCATCATCAGCGGGATACTCCACGGGCGGAACGATGACATCAGCTATTGCTGCATATCTAATCGTTACACAAGTTCATATGCCCTGGTATATCCTCGCCACCTGGACTTTTTTCCTCGCCGCGCTGGGTGTTTTCATGGCCATTCCCATGAAACGCCAAATGATAAACATCGAACAACTCAAGTTTCCCAGTGGAATAGCAGCCGCAGAAACATTAAGAAGTTTGCATTCGGAGGGTGGAGATGCTGTCGACAAGGCGCGTTCCCTGGGAATAGCAGGCCTCTTCGGTGGTGTCATCGCCTGGCTGCGTGATGCCGGCATACCAAAGGCTTTAGCCATTCCCGGATCTCTACCTTTTCCGGGTAGACTCTTCGGTATACCTTTGACACATTGGACGATTAACCTGGAGATGAGCGCCATCATGATCGCGGCCGGAGCCATCATGGGCTGGAAAATAGCGTGGTCATTGTTGTTCGGCGCCACCATCAACTATGCCGTCATTGCCCCCTGGATGGTGCAATACGGGGCCATCGAAGCAGTAAATACTCATGCAGATGTCATTATTCCGGCTTTTCTCGGAAGCTGGACACACACAATCGCCACTATCGATCCCATCATGTCCGCTTTGAACAGTTTGTTCGATTCCGCGACTGAACCATTCATAGCCATCGGAAGCATTCTCCATCTCGATAGCGTTACCCTGCGACCGTTGATCAACAACACTATTATCCCATTGATGCAATCATTTGGAGGGGAATCCGTCATAAAATTGGGATTTAAGCAAATTGTGAGTTGGAGCACCTGGACAGGAGCTTCGATTATGGTCTCTTCCGGATTGCTCTCCTTCATGTTTCAGTGGCGAACAGTCGTTCGCGCATTCAGCGGCCTGGCCGATATTTTCAAGCCCAAGGGAAAAAAGAACAGCACCAAGGAAGACCCACTTGAGCGAATCGAGGTTCCGCCAAGCTGGTTTGCCGGTGGCATGTTGTTTTCCGGCATAGGATGCATCGGGGTTCTCTATTTTGCCTTTAAAACATCATTCATAATGGGCATCGTAGCGGTTGCTTCGAGTTTCCTGCTCTCGGTCGTAGCATGCCGTGCCACTGGCGAATCGGACATCACGCCAGTAGGCGCCATGGGCAAGATAACCCAGCTGGTATTCGGTGTACTCGCTCCTTCGAATATCGTAACAAATCTCATGACTGCCAGCATTACCGCAGGGGCAGCGGGTTCGTCCGCCGATCTGCTCACCGATCTCAAAAGCGGTTACTTGCTCGGAGCCAATCCGCGCAAGCAATTTCTGGCCCAGTTCGCCGGAATTTTCGCGGGTGTTATTGTTGTAGTTCCTGCGTTCTATCTGCTCGTTCCGACTGCCGATGTCCTTGGTGGAGACAAATGGCCGGCACCTTCAGCCCAGGTCTGGGCAGCTGTAGCAAAGCTTCTCGCAAACGGCCTTAATGCTCTTCATATAACGGCCCGCATGGGAATTCTGGTCGGCTGTCTGGTTGGCATAGCCTTGACACTTGTCGAAGCCTTCCTGCCTACGAAAATCAAACGCTTCATTCCTTCCGCCATGGGTATCGGCCTCTCGATGGTCCTGCCATTTTTCAACTCCCTGTCGATGTTCATCGGCGCACTTATCTCCATGACCCTTGAGAAAATCGATCAGCCATTCGCAGAAAAATATATTGTTCCTGTAAGTTCCGGTATCATTGCAGGTGAATCACTGCTGGGCGTCGCAATAGCACTGCTCGACGCAAGTGGCGGGCTTGCCTGGCTGTCCAATGTCATCCCGATCTGATTTAGACACATATTGAATTGTAAGGAGAAATAATGAAATCCACATTCACCGCCGTTCTGCTTACGGCATCATTAGCTGTTTCCGTGGCGGCGTTTGGAGCCGATGCTCCGCCGCAACCGGCCAAGGAAAGCAAAACCGTTGAGGCCGCCTTCGAACCTATTCCGCCTTCCGCGCGTGATCTTTACCGCTTCCAGCTTTCCAGGCGTTTCTGCGCCGATGACGCAGCATTTAAGGCTGAAGGCGTGAAAATCATTGAAGCCGTAAAAAAACTGGAAGGGTTCAAAGGAAAGGTGCTGGCGGGGCCCAAGGAGCTTCTCGCAACTCTCGAAGCTCGTCGCGAGATGGGCGACCTTATGGACAAAATGGATGCATATGTCTACTTCAAAAAGGCCATAAACACCGATGACCATCTGGCTCGCGAAGCCCAGGACAAAATCGATGCCGAAGCCGGTGCCCGCACCAGCTTCCTGAAAGTAGAACTCAAGGCGCTGACCTCCGATAAACTCAAGGAAATGCTTGGAGTCGAACCCGGTTTGAACAAGTATAAATATTTCCTGGACAACATCGTTCGCAATGCGCCTCACACGCTCTCTGAAGAAAAAGAGAGTATTCTTTCAACCCTGACCCCCGACCTGACTGCATGGCAGGGAGACCTGTTTCAGAAAGTATTCGATCGAAACACATTCCCAGCCATTAAGGTGGCCGATAAAGAGTTCGACGTTCATCGTGATTTTGAAGGCCTGATGCGTTCGACTGATCGCTCCGCCCGCGAAAAAGCGTTTAAGGATTACTACGAATTTTTCAAGAAAAACTCTGATCTTCTGGCCTTTGGCCTTCGGCAGGAGATGAAAACGCTGAATAGTATGGCCAAGCTGCGCGGATTCGAGACATACTTCCACGAAGCACTGTTCGAAATGTATACCTCGCGTGAGCAGGTCGATAAATTATATGCGCAGATAGAAGCGGCAATGCCCCTGTATCACGCATTTCAAAAATTTCGCGGAGAGGTCCAGAAAGCGGATTTAGGCATCCCGGCAGCCGACATCTGGGATATAGAGGTTCCACCGAAAGACGCCATTACCCTTCGTTTTACTGCTGCTTCCGCGACTGCAATGATCATGGAAGCGCTCAAGCCGCTCGGCGCAACTTACACACATGAACTCGGTCTGCTGCTTGATCCGAAGAACGGCAGACTTGACATCGTCGGCGGTCCGAAACGCGAGCAAGGTGCATTCTGCATCGGATATTTCGGCTACTTCGTAGACAATTTCCAGGGTTTCCTGAACGATGTATCAACGATGGCGCACGAATCCGGCCATGCAATGATGTCTCAACTTGTAACAAACACAAAGGGTTCGCTGTTGTTTGAACAAGGCCCTTCTTTCATGACCGAGTCATATGCTATGTTCAATGAACAACTGATTCGTGACTACCTGCTCAAGACTCAGACAGATCCTGCGGTTATCGCCGGAATTCGCTGGGACGTCGTAAACGAGGCGATGTATCTATGGGAGCTGGCACGCCGCGCGAAATTCGAAATGATATCTTATGACCGTGTGGCGAAGGATGAAATTGTCGACGAGAAAGGCTTCAACAAGGCCTGCGTGGATACAGGAAAAGACTACGACCTGTACTTCGCAACCCACCCGGAGCTCGAAAACCACTGGATGCGAAAACATCACTACTGGACATCTCCCACATACTACATCAATTACGTTTATGCCCAGATGCTCGCACTCAAGTATTACTCGATGTTCCTGGCTGATCCGGTCGGATTCCCTCCCAAATATGTCGCAATGGTGACAGCCGGTTTCGATCGTCCCGCAGGAGCTTTATTGAAGGATTTCCTAGGGATAGACCTGGAAGACTCCTCTCTGTTGAAAAGTGTGGTGGATATGATACAAAAGCAGTTCGACGCTCTCAAGGCAGCCAAGAGCGCGACTCTCGGAAAGTAGACTTCACATGAATCCTGAAAAAATCCGACGCGACGCCGTAGAGCGCTTTATGCGGTATGCGGCGATCGAAACGCGATCAAGAGAAGGCGTTGATGCAATTCCCAGTACACCGTGCCAAAGAGACCTGGCTGAAGTTCTTGAAAAAGAGTTGCGTGAACTGGGCCTCAGTGACGTGAGACTCGACGAGCGATGTTACGTTTATGCGACGCTTCCTGCCAAAGGGCTTTCCAAGGCTCCTCCAATAGCTCTCATAGCCCACATAGATGTTTCGTCAGCAGTATCCGGCGGAACGGTTAAGCCAGTTCTTCACGCAAATTACCAGGGTGGCGATCTCGTGCTTCCGGGAGACCCGTCGGTAGTGATCAAAGCCCAAAAAAATCCGCGATTAGCGGAGTCGTCCGGCAGTGATATTATAACTGCCGATGGGAACACCAACCTCGGTGCCGACGACAAAGCGGGCGTTGCGGCAATAATGGCCGCCATTGCATGGCTGGTCGAACACCCCGAGGCCCCCCGAGGTGAAGTCAAGATCGCATTTACTCCGGACGAAGAGGTCGGGCGTGGGGCAGAAGGTTTTGATGTGACCGGAGTAGGCGCAAAATATGCTTATACTGTTGACGGTGAGCAGGAGGGCGAGTTGAACGACGAAACCTTCAATGCCGCTGGCGCAGTCGTCACATTCAAAGGTGTCAGTGCTCATCCCGGATTCGCCAAAGGGTTGATGATCAACAGCCTTTATGCAGCTGCGCATTTTATCGCCGGGTTTCCCGAGAATCAACGCCCAGAAACGACTGAAAAGCGCGAAGGCTATCTGCACCCATATGAATTGAGAGGTTGCGAGGAGCTTACCACGCTGAAAGTGCTGCTTCGCGACTTCGATGAGGATGAACTCAATCGCCGAAAACAAATGCTGAACGATCAGGCCGATCGCACTCGAAAAGTTTTTTCGAGTGTCGACATTGATGTAAAGATCTCTGACAGTTACCGCAACATGAACACTGTTCTTCGCACAATGCCGTTTCTCGTCGAATATGCAGAAGAGGCCATGCGACGTTCAGGTGTCAAGCCCATAAAGCGCCCAATTCGCGGTGGCACTGATGGCGCCCGACTCACATTCGCGGGTCTGCCCACTGCAAATATCTTTTGCGGTGCGGAAAATTGTCACAGTCGCGAGGAATGGCTATCAGCGCGAGTTTTGGAACGATCAGCCGTAACGCTCATCAACCTTCTCGCAGTCTGGCATGAACGAGGCAACTGATAACGTCCCGTAATAACAAGGCCGTGCCCGAAATTCGGGCACGGCCTTGTTATTACGGGAAACATCATGTGGTTCCCGGGACATTTAAATCATTCTTGCGAAAATTGGTCAGAAAGGTATTTTTATCGCTAAGAGTTTTAGCATTATCAAGACCGGAATACATCTTCGTCAGCAATGAATCACGCTTATCGCCCGCATCTAATTTCATGATCGAATTGACGGTCGAGAGAGTGCTCTGCATAGTCTGACGACGATCAGACGTCGTTCCGGAGGCGGAATTAAGACTCTGCATTTCATGAGATAAGTCAAGACGTTGCTGAGAAGAACCAAGAGAGTTGGCGGTCTGCAAAAAACTGCTCACCCCAATTCCTGTCTGGTTCAGAGAACCAGCGGTTCCCATGACGGTGTTGAAAGTCTTCTTATCTGATATCTGCATCGTTCGAAGATCGGTAAGCATTGCCGACATTTGATTACTTCCGTCATTCGTGCTTCCTATCTCTTTCACCAAAGCACGCAGACCGGAGCGAGCCGAATCATTGCCCGCAGCGGCACGCGAAAGCTCACCGAGCTGACGGCCGACCGTGGAAATATCAAGTTTCGACACGGTCGCAGGCCCGACGACCGGGGATTTGCTCGCCGCATCACCAGGAATTGCACCCGGGAGAGACATTGTTCCGGGGAGGGGAATGCCATTACCTATTCCAATGCCTTGCGTACTGTTCGACTGTGTTCCCAATAATCCAGGCAGTTGGCCGAGCAAGCGCTGATAGCGTTGAAGCATCATATTCGAAAGCGGATCAATAGCCATGTTCAACTCCTCGTGTAAATCCTCTATATGTATAAAAGATATCCTGAAATAACTTGGTTGTCCAATAAATGAAATCCGCGTGAAAGTTGCCAAAACGACCTTTTTCTAGTAATCTGTGGCCTGCTGCGGGCCCTGTATGCCCGCAGAAAAGCAACTCTGGCAAAGGGGTCATCATATGAACGTGGTTCATTTATCGCCGCATTATCCGCCACAATTCGGCTTGTTTACAAAACGCCTCGCCGAGCATGGAGTGAAGGTCTTTGGCATAAGCGACCGCTGGGACCATGAGCTTTCGCCAGACTTGCGACAAGCACTGACCGCGCACTACAAGGTCGATTCGCTTTCCAATTATAATCAGGTGATCGCAGCCGTCGAGCACTTCATGGAAACATGTGGCCATATCGATCGCGTTGAATCGCATCTTGAAAGCTGGCTGGAGATTGAAGCCATACTGCGGGAACGATTTGGCATTCAGGGAAAACAGCCGGCAGATCTGGATTTCTGTCGACGCAAGTCACAGATGAAAGCGGTCTATAAAAAAGCAATGGTTCCCACAGCACGTGGCGCCATTGTCGAATCATTCGAGCAGTGCAAAGCATTCATCGGTGGGGTATACCCGGCATTCATCAAGCCCGACATCGGAGTCGGCGCAGGTGATACTTACACTATTCACAACGAAAGTGACCTGCATAAATTTTTTGAAGTTCGCAGTAAATATGAATATTTCATCGAGGAATTCATTCAAGGTGTAATCGAATCGTTTGACGGTCTCACGGATTCCTCCGGGAATATCGTATTCTGTACAGGGCATCGCTTCAGCGACGATATTCACAATGTCGTAAAAAAGAAGACCAATTTATATTACTACTCACTGCGCGATCTTCCGCCAGACCTTGAAGCCGCTGGTCGTGCTGTTGTCGCGGCAATAGACATTCGCGAAAAATTCTTTCATCTGGAATTCTTTCGGCTGCCAAGCGGTGATCTTCGAGGTCTGGAAGTGAATTTGAGACCACCCGGCGGTCTCACCACTCATATGTTTAATTATGCCTGCGATGTAGACGTATACGACTGGTGGGCATCCATAGTGGCGGGAGAACCGTCAAAACGCAATTACAGTCGTTCTTTTCACTGCGCTTTCGTATCTCGCAAATACGATCGCGCATACACATTCGACGAAGACGAAGTCGCGGCACGCTGTGGAAAACGCCTGATGCTTCGACAATCGATGCCGGCCATAGAATGGCCTGTAATGGGCGATACCGGCTTTCTGGTACGGTCACCCCATCTGCACGAAGTCATGGAAATGATAGCGACCATCGTCGGAGAAGTCTGATGAATCGGGAGTATCACGTTTTCTACAGCCACATACTTGGACGCAACATTGAAATCCTTGTATATGGGCACTCTGGACGATCCATGATGGTGTTTCCCAGCTCAGATGGCCGCTTCTTCGATTTCGAGAACTTCGGTATGATCGACACGATAGCGCCTTTCATCGATTCGGGCAAGATTCGCGTCTTCTGTCCGGATTCCGTTGATGGCGAGTCCTGGTATGCCAACAAACACCCTGCCGACAAGGCCCGTCGGGCAAGCGAGTATGATAAGGCCATAGCCGAAGAAATAGTTCCATTTGTACACCGGCAACAGGGGCATTCCGCAGGATTGATCGCGCATGGATGTTCCTTCGGAGCTTTCCACGCCGCCAACTTCTATCTTCGCCACCCGGACCAGTTCGAGATCGGTATCCTGCTTAGCGGAAATTATCGCATAGATTTTGCTACAGGTGGCTACTGCGATGAAAATGTGTATTTGAATGATCCGTTAAAATATCTGCCAGCCCTTAACGATCCATGGTTTTTAGAAAAACTGCGCAAAAACCTGCTGATAATCTGCTGCGGACAAGGCGCCTGGGAAGACTGGCGAGGCGAAGCCTGCGAACTGGCCGAAATCATGCACGTGAAAGGGCTTCCGCGCTTTTTCGACCTGTGGGGAGTGGATGCCGGTCATGACTGGCCATGGTGGAAGCGTCAGATTGTGTACTTCCTTGGAAAACTAGACAATGCCGGCATGCTTGACCCGTTCAGCCCGCTCGACCCTGGACGTGTCGAACGCTTCATCTATGAAGGCTAGGATTTTTTCCGAAGCGATGCACCAATAATAGTGAGCAAGCATGCCCTTCGGAATTGATTTTCAAAATCTTTTTCGGCAGGCGGTAATATTTCCGCACCCATCCAAAGCAAATTCTGACGGTCTTCTTGCAATCGGGGGCACGTTGTCGCCCGAGAATTTGCTTCGTGCCTATGCATCGGGAATTTTCCCCTGGACGGTGCATCCGGTTACATGGTGGTCTCTCGATCCACGCGGAATCATCGAAATCGGGAATTTTCACGTTCCAGCACGCCTGGAGCGCACAATAAAACAAAATCGATTCAAGATTACATTCGACCACGCATTCAAATCGGTAATGCAAGGCTGCGCTCAACCGCGTCCAAATCATGAAACAACCTGGGTGGTTCCCGAGTTCATCGAAGCATATTCACGTCTTCACGAACTCGGACACGCTCACAGCGTGGAAGCATGGTTTGAAGGAAAATTGGCGGGCGGAGTTTATGGCGTTTCCGTCGGCGGTTTCTTTGCGGGTGAATCCATGTTTCACACCGTGACCGACGCAGGGAAAATAGCCTTGGTGGCGCTGGTCAGACATCTTCAAGCGCGTGGTTTTGAACTGTTCGACACACAGCAGGTTACACCAGCGACGTGTTCGCTGGGGGCAATCGAAATTCCGCGCAAGGAGTATCTGGCACGACTGGCCAGTGCCATCGCTCTTCCGGTAACTTTTTCCGAGCCACATTAAGCTTGTTCACGAGCCAGTTTCAATGCCATTTCAACACAGATGTATCGATCAAATCGCACCTGGCAAGTTGTTTGCGTCATTTATCCGTTTAGCTTCAGGGTCATTTAATTCTCGCCGGGTAGGTAGCGACCACCGGGCGCGCCGCATCTTTTGCCACGAGCTTTCTCGGCGGGCCCAGCGGTCCCGCCCTACCATTCGTTGAAATCAGTCTATTCAAGCCGTTATACGGGGGAGAATTAAATGACCATGCTTTAGCTTTGGTATGAGTGAAAAGAACGTTCAATAATGGTATCCTACCCGGTGAAATACATTTCAATTTCGCAGCCAGGAAGATCACAGCATGATACAGGTTGAACAGCGTCTACCCCTGCTTCAGATGATTCCGCTAAGCCTCCAGCACCTTTTTGCTATGTTCGGCGCCACAGTCCTCGTGCCGTTTCTTTTCAAGGTCAACCCGGCTACGTCACTTCTGATGAACGGCATCGGCACGTTGATATATATATTCATGACTCGTGGGCGAATCCCCGCTTACCTGGGTTCCAGCTTTGCCTTCATCGCACCTGTGTTCGCAGTAGTTGCCGATCCAAGCCTTGGTGGATATGCGGCGGCGCAGGGTGGTTTTATCGCATTCGGCATCTTTTTCATCATAATATCAAGAATAATTCGCTCCTACGGAACCGACTGGCTCGACATCATCTTTCCGCCTGCGGCAATGGGTGCCATCGTCATGGTTATAGGCCTGGAACTTGGTCCTGTGGCAACAAACATGGCGGGACTGACCGGCAATCTCCTCGCTGAGCAGAATATTCCGGTAAACCCGGCCATCCTGGTATCCATGTTCACGCTACTGGTCACGATCCTCGGGTCAGTTCTATTCAAGAGATTTCTGGCAACGATTCCAGTGCTGATCGGTGTTGTCTCCGGATACCTTTTGGCTCTGAGTATCGGGCTGGTCAATCTGGAAGCAGTTTCACAAGCACCATGGTTTGAAGTACCTACACTTTATGCACCGACGTTTTCAATACATGCGATTTTAATGATAGCCCCTGCGTTTCTGGTTGTTCTTGCCGAACATATAGGGCACCTGGTTGTTACGGGCAACATAGTCGAGCGAGATCTTATTCATGATCCGGGACTCGATCACTCACTGCTTGGCGACGGGCTTTCCAACGTAGTGTCCGGGCTTGTTGGCGCAACTCCGAATACGACATACGGAGAAAACATCGGTGTCATGGCCATCACCAAGGTCTTCAGCGTCTGGGTGATCGGAGGAGCGGCGGTGATAGCCATTGCAATATCATTCGTAGGCAAATTCGCTGCACTGGTTCGCAGCATTCCGGTTCCCGTCATGGGCGGAGTCTCCATTCTGCTGTTCGGCGTCATAGCAGCTGCCGGAATCCGAATGCTGATTGAACGCAAAGTCGATTACACTAAATCACGCAATCTCATTCTTACATCGATAGTGCTCATAGCAGGCGTCAGCGGAGCAACACTGAAAATAGGTGCCGTCGAACTGAAGGGCATGGCACTCGGAACTGTGGTTTCCATAGCCATCAGCCTGCTCTTTGCGCTTTTCGACAGAATGGGTTGGATGAACCAGGAGCAAAACCCGTCAGTCGAGCGGTGAGTATTGTATTTTATGCGTCCGGGTCTATTTTCACCACAATACAGGACAGATCATCGCTGAAGCTCGTGCTGCCGACGAATGACCTGAATTCTTCGAGCAGATGTTGAAGAATATTTTGGGCCGATTCTTTGCGATACCCGGCGATGCATTTTTCCAGGCGTGCGACTCCGAAGGGCTCGCCCTTGGCATTTGCTCCGTCCATGAGACCGTCGGAATAGATAAAAAAAACGTCTCCGGCCTGAAATCCCAGTGAGATTTCATCATAAGGCCCCAGTTCCGGGAATCCTAGTGGGACACCTTCTCCCTTGAGTTGATGAACGGCTCCGTCTTTGTTCGAAACAAAGAGAGTTGGCGTGTGTCCGGCATCGACAAATGTCAATAAACGCGCTTTCAAATCAAAACGCGCGTAGAAAAGTGTGACGAAACTGGCCAACTCGAGAAGACGGCCGCCCATATCCTGTTGCATGCGACGCATGATGTTCTTTGGGGATGGGATTGTTCTGCTTTTACAAGATTCCTCACCGGAATATTCGGTGCTGAAAAGACGACTGAGAATTCGCGAAAATTTGGATTTCGTCCCCGCCCCGATAAGTGCGGCAGGGATTCCTTTCCCCATGACATCGCCGAGAATCGCATCGAAAACGGAGTCGGAATAATCAAAAAAATCTATAAAATCGCCGTCGGCACCACATGATGGGATTGTCAACGCCACTATTTGAGCCCCGCGTATGCCTACCGGTGGCGGTTCAAGCAAAAGTGATTGCTGGATTTCGGAAGCAATGCGAACTTCCTGTTGACGCGCCTCTTTTTCGGACTGGATCAAGCGGTATTGTTCGAGACCTGCTTCGAGAGCTTTGACAAGAGCCGCCTGAGGACAGGGCTTTGTCAGAAATCGAAAAATATACCCCTCATTTACGGCCTGCGTTGCGATCTGGAAATCGCCTTCGCCGGTTAACATCATACGAACGGTGTCAGGGGCTTTGTCGCGCACTTTCGTGAGAAAACGAGTACCATTCATACGCGGCATATTAAAGTCAGACACAACGACGGCGAATGGGCCATCGCTATCCAGCGCCTGAAGGCCTGCCTCACCGCTGGATGCGGTTACAACGTCCCAAAGATGACAAAGAACACGGGCATTCGAGGCCAAAAAGTTCTCGTCGTCATCCACCAGAAGAATACGCGCTTTGACAGGGCTCATTAATTCTTTCCCGAATCTTTCGCCATGCTCTTTTCCTTCGCATCCTGTAAAATCGGCCGGGCACGTTCTATCCAGACAGGCAGACGCTTACGCATTCCGATATGATCGAGATACACACTGTCGACAACGGGAGCTTTGCCAGGATCAGCAGTCAGAATGGCATTTGCAACATATACCGCGGTCACCGCGGAAAAGCCGTTCTGCGTGATCTGCATCGGACGATGGTGGCAAGCCACCGCCTCGACGATTAAATCCGGTAATCCCCAGATCCCGAGCAGATATGCGCCGATCTCTGCGTGGGATGTGGAAAATTCGTAATACTCCGCGTCGGCAAAAGACATGATTGAGCCGGACGTGCTGTTCGAAGAGCTGGCTGGCGCTGCCTCCTCCGAGGCCGATTCAGACTCGGAGTGAGTGCCCTCTCCGAGCCTTTGAATAATGCGTCTCAGATAATCTCTTTCATCCAGGATCAGAAGTTTGCCGACGTCGTGCAACATTCCGGAGAGCATGGCTTCCTCCATGGCACGCCGATCGCCCCCTTCAACCATTACGATCTCACGGGAAATTCGTGCAGCCAGAGAACTGTGTGCCCACAAATCGTCTAGTGACAACCCCGGAATAGTCGATTCAGACGCAGCGAAAAAAAGTTTGACGTAAAGAACCAGAGATTTAAGTGTGTTTATTCCGAGAATCACAGCGGCTTCACGCGCGCTGGAAATCTTTCGCGGAAGCCCGAAAAACGCTGAGTTTACAAGGTGCAATACGCGCCCGGTCATCGAGAGATCCTGGGCTATAATGTCTCCAATGTCGCTCACAGACATATTTTGCGAGGAAAGTGCGTTCACGAGCTTAAAATAAAGCGGAGGCAGGCTGGGAAGATAAGGCATGCCTCCGATTATCTTCATGAGTCCCGGGGTTTTCAGAAGCTGGCGCAATTCCATTGCGTGCTCTATTCGCGTCAACAATGTCTCAACCTTGCATGGCTTGACAAGAAATTGATGGGCAGACTGTGTTGCCCGCAAAATTATTTCAGACTCGGCGTCACTCTCGCTCGACAACACGATGCGAATTACCTGCGGAAACAATTTCTGCACGACGGCAAACAAATCACTACCGTCCTTACACTGCATATTAAGCTCAGAAACAACAACATCGATCGATGATAATGCCATAATTGCAAGTGCAGCCGGAGCATCCGCGGCAAAATGAGCGGTCCAGTCCGGACGCTGCAAATGCAGCATGCGCTTATGTCCGTCAATCACGTTTGTCTCAGGGTCAACGAACAATATTGAAATATTAGACCAGTCATGCTTTTCAGATGGCAGCAGACCGCGGGCAGTTGATTGAATACGATCGAGCATTCTTCCGAACAAACTCATGCTGATAACACTCCAGACGGTGGTGTGGATGGAGAAGGCGGCTGAACGGGAAGTCTTATCAGAAAACTTGTGCCCTTACCCGGAACTGTTTCGAATTCTATTGAACCACGATGACGGTTTACAATTATGTCCCAGGCCAGATTGAGCCCCTGGCCGGTGCCTTTCCCGGCAGGCTTTGTCGTAAAGAATGGCTGAAACACTTTATTGCGATTTTCGGGAGAAATGCCGGGGCCGTCATCTATGATGCGAATTGTAATAAAATCGCCTGCACAAAGTGTCTCGATCAATATCGAACCATGATCATACCCGCCGACATCGATTTTTTCTTTTATTGCATGAGCCGCATTCACTATCATATTAAGTAATACCTGATTAACCGCGTCGCGAGAACAATGAACAAACGGCAGATTTTGGTCCAGGGCCAGGCGAAGATCAGCGACACGCTTCCATTCATGACGGGTAATGACCGCCACTCCCTCGATACTGCGATTGATATCGGCCAGTGAAAACTCGTTTTGAGCCGGGTGGGAAAAATCTTTCAGGGCCAGTACAATTTTAGAGACACTGTCCACACCTTCGAGCGATTGGTCGAGTGCACTTATGATCTCTGTTTCAAGGTAAACCGGATCGATACTTTTCTCAAATTGTGCCAGGTCGTCAAGTTCTGCGGGAGTAATGGGTGCCATGGTATTAATGCGACCGATCAGTTCCCGATATCGCTTCTGCAGCGAGATAAGACTTACGAACGATGTTTTCAGGAAACCGATATTATTATCGAGATAATGCATCGGAGTGTTGATTTCATGCGTTATTCCGGATGCAAGACGACCGATCGATTCGAACTTTCGTGAAGAAATCAGTGAAACGGATGTGGATGCCGGCGACATATCGGGGGGCGAAGTTTCCGCGTCAGAACCGCCGGAAACAGAATCAGTCCTGTTTTTTTCAGTCATGGCTGCCCCTATCCTCAACGATCGCCATTTCACGACATATAATCAGATGAACCGATATTCAATGATCAGTGAAAAGACCAGCATTAGTGAAAACTTTGACTCCGCGCTATTATAACATGCATTCTTTCATGATTGAAGCCTGACCGGAATACTGATATCATGCCCACCATGACTTTTGATTCCAACAAAAAAGCATGGAAATTGCTTCTATGAGCTCTTCATCGACTCCAAGCTGGGGCGATTACGCCTGTCGTATCCTGGAAGAGGGCGGAGTGGCTGATCGCGAAGCGATTCTGGAGTTTATTGGCATACAGAGTACACCCCTGGAATCAGATGGCGAAAGGCTTTTTGCGCTGATACAGGAACACATCCTGCATTCTGAAACGAATATCCGATATCACGCGCGTAAAGCCCAGGCTCACCTGGTTGCCATGTTCCCTCAATTGGGTCGAAAAGCTTATGGAATAGCTGACAGCAGCGGGGAAGTTCCGGCGGCAGGTGATGTCCGAGCGGCACGTGCTGAAGACAGTTCCGCATTGTCCGCGGGAACGACACGCGATATATTACTGAAAAAACTCCATCTGGAAAGTCGTTATCTGGTTTTCGAAGTTATTGAACGATTGACCGATAGTCATGATCCAACGCTGGCGGATGCAATGCTGGCATATCTCGAATCAGAAACCGACACATTCAAGATCTCATATCTGGCCAAACGATTGACGCGTATCTCACATCCGAAAATTCCTCCGGCAATGCAAAAGCTGCTTTCTCACCCTGATCCGCGAGTAGTAGCAAATGCACTTGAAGGCTTGACAGCATGCAATGTTCCGGAAATGCTCGACACATTCAGAGGCCTGGCTCACTCTCAGGATAATCGAATACGGGCAAATGCAGTTCGGGCATTGGCACGATATGAAGCAAATACGGCCGAGGCGCATATCGAAGAAATGCTCCGCAGTAACAGCGTGGCATTACAGGATTCCGCCGTCTTTCTGATTGGCGTCCTGCGTCCTTCGCGAATGGAAATGCTACTGGATATCGCTTTGGAATCACGATTCACGGCAATCAGACTACGTGCACTGGAAATTCCGCGCATGGTTGCAACACTCAAAAATGTTGGCGGAACAGTATCCGGCACGTCAGCAACCGCAGGCTGTGAAACCAGACCGATGACAGGTCTGGCCATCTGGCTTATTGCCGGGAGCATATGTCATTTTGCCTGGCCCGCCCAATATACTATGGCACCAATAATCCTCGGAATTGCGGGAATTTTAACCGTCTCCGCATCGATATATTCTCCCGGAGATGCTCGGTATTGGCCCTGGGGACTATCAACGTTGTTTCTGGCTGCACAGGCTACAGGCACTGCAGGGATGGTTCCTCTGTTCGGCTGGCTTATGATCTGGCTGGGAATTCCAACGACTGCGACGACCACGGGTGGGCGGCGTGGCCGTCTTTTAGCCTGGATCTTCGCTGCATTCAGCGCCATGATCGGCTGGTGGCTCGGGGGAGTTGAGCTCAGATTCGTAGCTGCTATGGCAGGCTTTACTCCGTCAGCATCTTCCGAGATAATCGTCCTCGATATGCTTGGACAATTCAAACGTTTCACGGCAATCTTCTTTTCAGCGGCCGCAATAGGTTGTTATCTTTTTGCAGGCTGGGGTGGTTTTAACGAAGGTTCGGAAAATGCTCACCACAAAGGCGGAGAACTCATCACTCGTGATATCCACCTATATAAACGTTTCGCCATAGGCCTGTTTATCATGCTGATTTTACAGGCATCCTATTCATTCGGCCTCAAGGCAATGCTTGTAACACGTGGTTTTGATGTCCTTGCAATACCTGGGTTGTTCGGTCGCTGAATCGAAAAAGATCAAATGTAAGCCAGATGAATGCCGATGATCTCTCGGTTCTGCTGATAAATCCACCAGGCGCTCGTCCATGCGAGCCTCCTGCGGGACTGGCCCTCCTCGCCGCGACCCTTGAACAGAGAGGTATTCAACATAAACTCTGGGACGCAGGCATTGAAGGTCTTCTGGAGCTGATAGAAAATGGAGGCGATGGAAGCGACACCTGGACAATTCGTGCCAATCGCAACCGAAGTTCGCATATATCAGGACTGCGTAACGGAAAAGCCTTTCTGCGCTTCGACACTTACACGAGAGTAATCGGTGACCTCGAGCGCGTCCTGGCACGGCATCACTCCGCCAGATATGGATGGCATCTGGGTCTTTCAAACATCACGTGTGACATGCGGCGGCCAACATGCAGCTCGGAGCTTCTACAGGCAGTCGATACGCCTCTGTCAGACCCTTTTGTCGCAGCTCTTCGCCCCCGATTCGAATCACTGCTGGAGAAAAACAACTTTACCCATGCCGGTATTTCGATAAATTATCTGACTCAGGCACCATCGGCGTTCGCTCTGATTGGTTTGTTGCGCATCATGTTACCGAGAATTCGCATTATTCTGGGCGGAGGACTCATCACCTCCTGGTTGAATCGCCCCGATTGGAAAAATCCGTTCACGGGAGCGGTTGACCGTATGGTATCGGGGCCTGGCGCAGAAGCGCTTCTCGATTTTCTTGGCCAAGACCCAGTAAGAGAACCGATCTATCCAATGAATTCCAGTGTTGGTGCGGATAATATGATTCTTCCAGGATTCAATGAATTGCCATTAGAGTCCTATCTGTCGCCAGGTCTCATTCTTCCCTTAAGCACGGCCATTGGCTGCTGGTGGAAACGCTGTGCCTTTTGCCCGGAGAGCTCTGAAGGAGTCGATTACCAGCCATCCGGAACTCCGGAGGAAATCGTAACCCGGATTTCCCGACTGGCACAAATATACAAACCCCGTCTGGTGCATTTACTGGATGATGCATTAAGTCCGGCGGTTTTGAGCACTCTGGCCGGAAGCGATATCGGAGTGTCATGGTATGGATTTGCGCGATTCGGACCACCACTGGATGATCCCAATGTCTGCAGAGCGCTGGCACGATCAGGATGCCTGATGCTGCAACTCGGACTGGAATCAGGAGATGAGGGGGTCCTGGAAGCTATGGGCAAAGGCATTGATCTTGCGATGGCCGGCAGAATTTTACACAACCTGAACGAGGCCGGAATCAC
This sequence comes from Candidatus Rifleibacteriota bacterium, assembly GCA_015233155.1. Taxonomy (GTDB): domain Bacteria; phylum Muiribacteriota; class Ozemobacteria; order Ozemobacterales; family Ozemobacteraceae; genus JADFYG01. The sequence continues at coordinate 8,225 of JADFYG010000063.1, read as the reverse complement.
GCCATACGTGTATCTTCTGTTCGGAACTCCGGCTGAATCGGAGCCGGAAGCTCGCGCGACACTCGCTTTTGTTGCAAAGCATGCTTCCGTAATCGGATTTCTGAATCTGGCCATCTTCAATCTTCCGGCATATGGCCCTGAAACAGCTTCGCTGTCAACTTTTCCAATCGATGATAGCGATCTGGGTTTATATCGCAAGTTCGAACATCCACGAGGCTGGAATCGCTATAAGGTTCGCCGTTTCGTTAATGTGGAATTCAGGAATCACCCGGCAATTGCGCCGATTTTGCGCCGCGATCCCCCCGTCTTTACGTCAAGTCACGCGCCTTTTTTCAGGATAAAATAGGTCGTAAAATCGAGTCAGCGCCCCTATTTTACGACCTGCAAGAGCAATTCAGAGAATCAAAGATATTGATATTTTTTGTGCGATTGTAATCCCGCAATGCCTGCCGGATAATTCCATCGCATTTCCCGCAACCAGCCGGTGAACGTTTCGGTTCGAGCCCCTCTTCGCTCAAACCCACCACTGTTTCACCCATACAGTGAAGCCTGCGAACGACCTCAACCACTGACCAGAGGTTGGGGGGCAGATAACGACCGGCGAGGAATTCTGTTTCCAGCGGGGTTCCCGGGGCCACAAAAACCGGTTGCAATGCCACTCTGGTCGATAAGCCAAGGCGACCCGCCAATTCGAATACATACCGCCCGGTGGATACGGCATCATCGACGGCTGCTGATTCTTCGAGCCCGAGAGGTTTGAGAAGGATATTTACCACCATTCCCGCTCCGGTTTCAGACAATACCGCACTTGCAGATTCGAATGCAGAACGATCAAATCCCTTTCGGATAAATCGTTCACGAATATCATCGTCAGCGCTTTCAAGACCTATTCCTACTTCGAGAGGGATATTTCCAAGCAAACGACGGGCTTCTTCAACCCGTTCGGAGGTAATGAACTCAGGCCGTGATTCAACCAGTACACGCGACAACGGGAAACTCCCAAGGCATTTAAAAACATGGGTTCTCACCTCGGGGGGCATTTCCTCGTCAGCAAAGAAAGATCCTGAGTTGTACAAGTCCACTTCACCGATCCCCGACATCGATTCGGCTTTCGTAAAGACCGAATCGAATTGCGCAATCAGGTGAGCTGGAGCTATTTCCGCGGGGGGGCAGCGTCATTGCCAAAAACCCGCAGTTGGTACAACCACCTTCCGGGCGCCTGGCCCAGATGCAACCCACGGCACGGAAGATGAAGATAAGACGGTCGATGGAATGACCAGCAATACTGGTCGTCACACGCTCGACCCAGGCGGGAGAACGAGTGTCAGCAGTGCCCATCATCTTTTGACGAGAAACGGACCGATTGCAAGCGCATCCATACGTGAGCGCTTGAAACAGTTGATTGCATCCGCGGGGGAACAGACAACGGGTTCGCTGATGTTGAAAGATGTGTTCAGAACCATTCCGACACCGGATAAAGCCTTCATTTCATCCAGAAGGCTGGCGTATATGGGATTAATCTCACGTCGGACTACGTGAGCACGTGATGTCGCCACTCTTGTGATGCCGTTCTCCTGTGTAACAGCAGGGATACGTTGAGCATCACGGGCCTCCCTGACCGGGAGAGCAAGAAGCATGTATTCAGCCGCATCCATATCATCAAACACTTTCAGAAAGCGGCCCACATCTTCGGCAAGCACTGAAGGAGCGAACGGGCGGAAACTTTCACGTTCCTTGACTTTCGCATTCAGACGATTGCGTATGTCGAATCTTGACGGATCGGCCAGGATACTGCGATTGCCAAGAGCACGCGGACCAAATTCCAGTCGTCCCTGAAACCAGGCCACGACATTCCCATCGTAAATAAGTCTGGCACATACGCGGGGCAGATTATCCGGTTTGATGGCTTGCAGCCCAGCGTCTTTCAGGGCTGCCGCAATTTCAGCTTCAGTGTATTCGGGGCCAAGATATGTGTGTTCGAGACGCGGCCGATGGGTGTTTCCAAGTACCTGGTTCCAGATAAGGCAGGCGGCTCCGATGGCTGTGCCGCCATCGTTCGCGGCAGGCTGAACATGAAGGAACCGGATTGGTGTTTCCTGCAGTATATGGCTGTTAGCAACGCAATTGAGAGCGACACCACCAGCCAGACACAGTGCATCCAAACCTGTCTTCTTGTGAAGCAAGCGCGCCAGATGCACAAATACTTCTTCAGTAACGACTTGCAATCCTGCCGCGATACTGGCTTCCTCGAACCGGTCTACTACGGCTGCGCGACGCGGACCGAACAAAGGCTCCAAACCGGTGAAATCGCGCGTTCGGAATCGCATGACATCATTGTCCACAGTGAAACCTGAGTCGGTCAGTTTGATAACCTGCCGGAATCGCTCGGCATAGTCAACACCGCTGTCCTCGCCAATAGGGTCGCTGATACAAGCATATCCCATCAATTTTCCGGGGCCACCATACAAATCGAAACCAAGATGTTCCGATATTTTTTCCCAGACGAAACCGAGTGAATTCGGGTAAGCAACCTCCATTAGCGGCGTAAGTCGATTTCCTTCGCCGACCCCGAGCCATGTGGTTCCACTCTCGCCAATTCCGTCTATGGCGATTACGCCGGCCCGCTCGTGACGCGAAGGAAAGAAAGTGCTGGCAGCATGGCAAAGATGATGACCCAGAAAATGAAATTTCGCTTTGGGAAAACGCCGGCGCAGTTCTGCAGCAGCTTTTTGCAGATGCTGGTAAAAAATCTCTTCTCCTTCGGGAGTTCCGTAATCACCGGGGGGAATGTTTTTTTCGTGGAGGTCACGGTTGAAAGCCAGACGTTTTTCCGGATCGAAGGAGAAACCGATATGATCGATTTCTTCGGGTTTGATTCCGGTAGAACGCAATGCCCATTCGAGAGCTTTATCGGGCAGCTCGTCAGGGTTATCCACCCTGGCGCACTTGGCATGCTTCACCCGGTTGAAACGCTCCTCTTCGACAGCCCCGAGAATGACTCCATCACGGAGAATGCACACCGATGATTCATGATACGCGGAATTGACCCCTAGAATGGTGGTTGTCATGGTTTCTCACCTCAAATGGATTTCCACGCAGTCTAGGACAGAATAGATGACTCGTCAATCTTTCTGTTTTCAACTAATCGGAAGTCTGGAAGTCTGGAAAACCATGACTTTATTCCAGAGCTTATCTTGCCGCGGGGGCATCAGAAAAAGCCGGATCATTTCCATGCACTCAATATTGTATATAAAATTTTATATTTATCTATAATAATTTATATACAAAAATATCACTCTTTTTTCTGACAGACCGTGAAAACTCTTTTGTGAAGCGCTATTTCGAGATTCGAGCAAATTTTATAATACCTGGCAAGGTGTTTGCGATGATCATTGTCGTGCTGACGGATTCGACCGCCGGCTCCGGCCAGTAGGTTAAGGAGTTCCGGGAACGGTTTTGAAGTTGATGTCGGCACTGGTTAGCTCAACGGTAGAGCAGTGGCTATAACCCACGTGTCGCAGGTTCGAATCCTGCACCAAAAACAGTGCCGGAAGGCACCAGAATCGCCGGAAGGGCAGTCTCGCCAGGTCGCCTGGCTTTTCCGACAGACAGATCTTCATCTATCGGAGGCAACACCGACAAAGGTCATGCAGTACGCGTATCAGGTTGATGAAATAAGTCCGATAAAGCCCTGTTCAGGAGGATTTGAATCTCCTTTTTCACATCTTGCTGCACGGTGGTCACCCGGCAACTTTCGCAACTGACGCATATTCCACCGGAAGAGGTGCTGGCGGAGTGGTGAACTGTCCGGAAGGCCTTCACGAAAATTATCCAGGGAGATGCAAGGCCTGAATTACCAAGAGATTCGAAGGAGGAACAATATGTTACTGAAACTCGTGAAAATCAACCACCATCAAGTCGGGCTTCGCATTCACAATGACCAATTGATTGAAGCACTACAGCCGGGATGGTATCTTGCCAAAGAATTTATGGGAGAACGCATCGACGTTCTTTCCGAAAAAGAGCTCCTCGTTTCTCATCCGGATCTCGATGAAATCATTCGCAGCCACATTCTGGACGAATATGTCGAAACCGTCGATCTGAAGGACAACGAGCGCGCCCTGCTGTGGACTGACGGACGATTCGAGAAGATCATCGGCCCTGGAGCATACGCTATCTGGAAGCGGTGCCGTGAGATAAAAGTGGAACGCATTTCAGTTGATGACCCTCAGTTCAGACACAAAATGATGTTTCGCATTGCGCAGAGCCTCGGAAGTGACGCCATGCTTCGAACAGTTCAGATAGAAGAAGGCGAGACATGCCTGTATTTCAAAGATGGTGTCTTGGACAGCGAACTTGCGCCAGGTTTCTATTCATTCTGGAAGGATGTCTGCACAGTGAAGTTTCATAAAATAGATCTTCGTGAGAAACTGTTGGATATGTCCGGACAGGAAATAATAACCTCAGACAAGGTCACACTTCGCTTGAACGCTGTTATCAGCTATCGCGTCAGCGATGCCCGAAAATCGATTGAGATCTCAGATGCTCCGGATCAGGCTTTATATCGTGAAAGTCAGCTGATCTTACGTTCGGCGGTTGGCAGTCGGAAACTTGATGATATCCTGAGTGAAAAGGATGCTCTGGCAAACGAAATCGTGGAACTTTTGAAGTCCAAGGCAGATAAATTCGGGTTGTCTATTGTCTATTTTGGAATCAAGGACCTTATACTTCCGGGCGATATTCGCGAATTGATGAACAAAGTCGTTGCGGCCCAAAAAGAAGCGGAGGCTAACCAGATTGTTCGACGTGAGGAAACGGCGGCAACCCGAAGCCAGTGCAATACAGCCAAGATGCTGGAACAAAATCCCACTTTGATGCGTCTTCGCGAGCTGGAGGTCCTTGAGCGGGTTGCGGAAAAATCGAAGCTGAAACTCATTCTTGGTGAAAAAGGAGTGACAGAGAGGATTGTTAATCTTCTATAAATCGGAGAAAAAAAAATGATTCATATTGACGGATCCACAGGTGAGGGCGGCGGACAGATCCTTAGGACATCGCTGGCTTTGTCGATGTGCACAGGAAAACCGTTCCGGATTACGAATATCAGGGCAAAGCGTCCAAAACCCGGATTGCTGAGACAGCATCTGACAGCCGTAAATGCGGCGCAAAGCATATGTCAAGCCGATGTTACCGGTGCGGATATTTCTTCCCTGAGTCTGACCTTCGTTCCCGGTCAGGTTAATCCAGGAGCCTACAGTTTTGCGGTCGGAACAGCGGGTAGCGCCACTCTTGTTCTTCAGACGATTCTTCCTCCGTTACTGTGTGCCAAGGAAAGTTCCACGATTCATCTGGAGGGGGGAACGCATAACCCATGGGCTCCGCCGTTTCACTTCCTGAAACAAGCGTTTCTGCCATTGATCGAGCGCATGGGCGCGTGGTTTAGCGCTGAAATCACTCAATGGGGGTTTTATCCGGCCGGAGGAGGAAAATGCATTTTCAGGATTACTCCTCCGGCTGAAAAACTTCTTAATATAGATTTGACTGAACGCGGGCGTCTCATCCGATCGGAAGTTCTGACGGCTGTTGCTAATATTCCATGGGAAATAGCTGATGATGAGTGCAAGTTGATTGCTCGGGGGACCCGTTTTCCTATAGATAGATTTAGAGCCGAAAATGTCTCATCATCAGGGCCTGGAAATGTAGCAATGCTTGAAATGGAGTTCGAAAACAGTCGTGCGTTCTTCACTGGTTTTGGAGAAATGGGAACTTCACGCAACAAGGTCGCTCATTTGGTGAGCTCAAGTGCGAATCGCTTTTTTGCATGTGGAGCGGCAATAGATGAACATATGGCGGATCAACTGCTCATCCCAATGGCACTTGCCGGCAAAGGGAGCTTCACAACCCGTGCGCCGACGTCTCATACCACGACCAACATAGAGATCATCAGATCATTTTTAGATATCCAGATACAAATATCAGAGATTAGAAAAGGAGTCTGGAAAATATGGAATGGATAAAAGACAAGAAGAGCATTTCGATAAATGCGCGTGTTCCGGTTAAATCATGGTGCCCGGACCTGGAACCGGAAGCCATGGGCCAGGCGGCGAATCTTGCCGCGCACCCTTCCATAGCGTTCCACGTTGCCCTGATGCCGGATTGTCATGTCGGCTATGGCATGCCTATCGGCGGAGTCATCGCATGCAGGGATTCTGTCATACCAAATGCTGTCGGCGTCGACATTGGCTGCGGAATGGGAGCCGTAAAAACCTCTATAACGGTTGAGCAACTGGGAAACACTCAGAACATCCGAAACCTCATGGATTCCACCAAGCGCCGGATTCCGGTTGGTGAGGGCAACAGTCATAAATCTCAGCAGGAGTGGGATGGTTTTGCCGTCTTTGAAGACACGGTTGCCGGCAGCAAGCCGGACTGGCTGGACTTGTCCAAATTGAACCATGATCGAAAGAATCTTGGCACACTCGGGGGCGGTAATCACTTCATCGAGCTTCAGGCCAGCGAAGACAATTGTATCTGGCTGATGTTGCACTCCGGATCCAGAAACCTGGGTTATAGAATTGCGAGCTTTTATCATGATCTTGCACGAAGACTCAACGATAAATGGCATGCGGAATTGCCATCGACTGATCTCGCTTTTCTGCCTGTAGACTCCAGGGAAGGAAGGGACTACATTCGAGACATGAATTTTGCGCTGGCCTACGCCCTCGAGAATCGCAGACGAATGATGGCTATTTTCAAGGAGGTCCTTGCCGAACACATTCCCGGGATCCAATTCCCTGAAGAAATCAATATCCATCACAATTATGCCGCCATCGAGCATCACTTCGGAAGGAATGTCTGGATCCATCGCAAGGGTGCAACATCGGCAAAAAAAGATGAGTTAGGAATAATTCCCGGAAGCATGGGCGCATCCTCTTACATCGTCCGTGGCCTGGGAAATCCTGAATCGTTCAGCTCCTGCTCCCATGGAGCCGGGCGAAGAATGGGGCGAATGGAGGCCAGCAGGCAACTCACGCTGGAGGAGTGCGACAAGGCGATGCAGGGTATAGTATTCGACAGATGGAGCAAACAAAGATCTTCGGGACGACGAAAAAAACAGGGCGGAATCGCATACGACTTCGGTGAAGCGCCTCAGGCATACAAGAACATAGATCAGGTAATCAGAAACCAGATGGATCTCGTTGATCCTGTCGTCAAACTTCATCCATTGGGTGTAATCAAAGGCTAGGTTCAGCCTCCCCTGTAAATAATGGATTGTCGTTTCTTCGAGAGAGTATCACCTTCCTTCTGGCTACCTGGACGCAGGCAGAATACTTAATTCTTTGAATATTTCATTTGCAACCAGTTTTGCTGAAATCGGTGACCAATGAGTATCGTCTGCAAAATATATATCTTTTTTCCCATTATCTATTTGTTCAAGCAGGAGCTTTCTTGTATCGATATAAACGAATTCTTTCTGTAATTCATCCATGAATTCAAAAAAATTATTTTTTGGAAGAATGTTGTTAGCGATATACTTGCAATATACTTCATATTTATCCGGGCATGGTAAAACTATCAGTTTCCCGCCTTTGTCTTGTATTTTTCTCGACAATATATTCAATTCCTGATTTAGAACAGACACGTTATTCCTGGTTGTGAACCCAATTCTGTCTATGTCTGCAAAGTAAAACAGTAACTCATTTTTTTGTGTTGAAAACAGTTTCTTTGTCAAATTCACTTTGTATACTTTTGAGAAATACGCTTTTTCATCGAAATGATAAAGAATATTGTAAAGAGAGTAATAAATGATATCTTGAAAGAGTTCCAAACCTAATGGAGCGTCTGGAGGTTTTTCCCAGCCATGCATTTTGCTGAATTGGGATATGCACTTCACTCAACCTTATAACAGCATTTACTGGACCGATGTTTGCATTACAGCATGATTTGTAATTGGGGAATGGAGAACCGCTTGTTCGAGGACGGTTTTGAAGAGAGAACCTCTACTTTTCGCGTTCCTTCGGTTGTGACGGAACACGAATTCATCAAGGTAAAAATCAAGGTTTTCCTGACTCACAAAATTCTGGTGGGTCCCCAGGAGCCAGCGCTTCAGCAATGCCGCGACTCTGTGGACGTTGGGCAGAATGTTCTCGCCATCATAGCAGTATGTTTCGTCTTCAACCTCGTGTTGGTATCCAAGACGGTCCAGACCTCTATAACTCTTCCATTTG
>JADFYG010000062.1 GCA_015233155.1 Candidatus Rifleibacteriota bacterium | reverse complement strand
ACAATTGGAAGCGACAAAAAGAAGGAAGATCATGCGAAAAGCACGGACAAAGAAAAATCGCATAACACTGCTCGCAAATTTGGAAAAACGCCACAAAGGCGATGGCTAGCTTTAATACGTACCGTTGATTAATAATCTATTTATAATCAGCAATGGAGCATCAGGTTAACTCCAGTCAGGAGAGAAGGTCGGACGAGTAACTGCGCTCAGGTCCCGCAAAGTCACGGTGGTAGAGTTCGCGTTTGAGCAATATTTTCCCGAATTTGTCCTCCATTATTCTTCTTCGAAGTCCCAATTTACGAAGTTCAAGGTCTTCGCGTTTTCGCGAACAGTGCGACACGTCGTGTCAGAAAATCCGGTCGGCGACTCTGCTTCGATCTCCATGGTGACCTGAACTTTTGCGCCATACTGAGACGCTAAATGTTTAAGCACTTCCTCGGTAATCTTTGAAGCCTGGGTCGGCATCGTCAGAGGATCAAGTGAAATCGAGGCATGGAATCGATGATACGTCTTTTGCGGAACGACTGGGGTTGTTCCGTTGCCAGGAACTGTCTTCCCGCCAAAAGTCGCCGGATCTTGAGAAACTCCAGGTATTCCCGGCCCACCACTTTTCTTTTCGACTGTAATCTTCGCTTCGACTGACCCGCTGCCTCCGTTAACATCGGCCCCCGTCGTTGAAGTTACTGATTCTTGCTCTTGTTGGGCCTGCGCCGCCTCGCGTTTTACGATCAGTGCATTCTTATCGCCATAAGCGTTACCGCGCTCACCGAAATGCAGTCCGAGATATCGGTTTCCGTCCCTGCCCGCTGCGAACCCGAAAAAATCCTTGCTTGCTGCACCATCAGAGATAGTATCGAGCAATACCTGCTGATTAAGAAGTCGCGGTAAATAAGGATATGAGCAAAAGTTCTTCCAGACATCGACAACGGAAACATCGCTCACACCCTCCCGCCAAAACCACAAATCGAGCTGCCCTTTGAGATGAAAAGGCGACCAACGACTAATCATCAGTTCATTATCATGCAACACGGTCTCGATGACCTTGCCGATTTTTTCCGACGAAGAAGGTAACGCTTGTTCATCCCAGCCGATATCGGTTACTCCACCACGCGACTTCGCCTCTTGGGTAGGTGCCAACAACCACCGATAAGTTTCACGCAGGGAAGCATCCAACGCTGCTGAAGCCTCGACTCGGTTCTTTTCTGCATCCTTCGTCTGGAATTGATCAAGATTAAGGATCGCTTTGTCATCCCCAATCGACTGCCAGGCCATTGCACGTCGTGCCAGTAGCCACAGGCTCTTCACGGCCTCTTCATCTGGTACCAGAAAAAGCAATCGATTCTGGTATAAACGCGGTTGTGAACCCCGTTGTTTAAGACAGTTCAGTGACCACTGGGCGGCAGGGCTCTTGTCATTACGACGCGCATGGTGTTCGGTCGGAGGAAGCACTACAAGCCGCAATCCGTGGTCGTCAGGAATATCCCCGTGCGGCGTCATGACGTGAATCCCGGTAAAGAGAGAACACTTAATAAGCACCTTCAATCGTGTCTGGATCTCTGGAACCAGTTCTTCCACAACTTTAAGGCGCAAAGCTCGGTCTTCCATTTCACGGCGCAAATTGGGCCGTGTGTCATACCAGTATCGCTCATTCCCCGCATACATGTAATGGAGCTGATTCGACAGATGCCCGAGTGCATCGTCGTATCGACCGATCGATTGTTCAGGTTGGACAGTTCCCAATCGTATGTTGGTGGGGCCGATCCCGCGCACACGCTGCGCGGACACCGACGGTGCGCTACCCAAGAAAACGGTTCGTGCAACACGTCGAGCAGCTTGAATTGCCCCTAACAACGGATTCCTGTCGTCGAGATCCGTAGGTCCTGCGCGTTTGCCATCAACATCTCTCTCGATGACCGGCTCCCATCCCTGCGGCAGATAACGAATCAATTCGTTACTGATTTGGGAATCATAAAGTGGCAGCGACCCTGGCATGATAAGCAAATCTTTGCATCCATCACTCCAGAGCCGATGGATGACCATTGCCATTAAACGCAGGACACCGCGAGTGCGCTGGAATTTTTCCAATGAGGCCCAGTCCTCGTAAAGTCGCTCAAATATCTCAGGATGCACCGGATACGATGCGACTAGGCGGTCGTAATAGGTTGACTCAGCACTCTGGGTTGGGAACTTGCCACTTTCGCGGGTATAGAGATCGGCATAGGCACGACAGACCGCGTCCCGCCCCTTCTGATCTATTATTGAGCCGAAGAGTCGGCGACGCACGATCTCGAATCCCTCCTGGGTTGCGACAGGTTTCCAGATGGCCTCAACACGGCCGAAGATCTTTTCGATATGATCGAGTGCTTCTTGTCCGCGTGAACCACCAATTTCAAGGTTCGATTCTGGAAGCGAGGCAAGCAGGGACGTCTTTGGTGACTGCGTTACAGCCTCGGTCAGTGCTTGCAGGAACGAAATATTCGACTCGAAGGTTCCACCTGCATATTGTTTTTTGGCTTCGAACTGCCGGACATAAGCCACCGTTTCATCCATCAGGATGACGCAAGGACTGTATTTCGTGAAGAGTGCGACCAGAATCTCTTTTCCGGGGGATGTTCCGTCGCGATCAGCGTTAGTCAGCATGTCGAAAGCGGATTTACCCCCGAGTTGCCATGCGAGTTCACCCCACAAGGTATTTACAAGGACACCATCGCGAGTGCGTGGTTGCGAAACACCAAGATTATTGCCGTCGATAACTACGACCCGGGCGCGGGGAAGCTCGGAAATACCTGCCTGATCAATGATCGATGGAATTCCTGCCAATTTGGATGCAGGCAACGCGGTCGATGCAATGTGATACACAGCAAGCATCGAGTGGGTCTTGCCGCCACCGAATGCCGTTTTGAGCTGGATGACAGGATCACCGCCACGACCTGACAGACGCCGCATAAGGCTATTAAGCAATAATCTGGTGCCTTCAGTGATGAAGGTGCGCTCGAAAAACTTGACCGGGTCTTGATATTCCGGGCTTGCCCGTCCAGCAGCGACCTTGCTCAAATCAGCAGCAAATTCGGCTTCCTGATATGTTCCTTCGAGCACGTCCTCATGCGGGGTGATCACATCGCGCCAGGGTTTCAGCGTCATGACATTTTCCTTTGTTCTCTTTTTCCTGGGTAGGAATTCATTTGTTGCCCTTCGCAAGGGTTGGCTTGAATTGATGCTTGATCTTTGAATATCTATCGAAAAGCCATACTCGCCGGAACCGGCTGAGATCGATTTCGCTGAAAACCGTTTGTATCTCATCGATGGTCTGTTGTTCCAACATCGATGGCTGTATTTCATAATACGCCAAGAGATCGACTGGACAATCACTTTGATAGGTCTTCCCCGCTTTTTTTGCAATGATTTTCACGATCGAATCATCTATTCCAATCGCTTCTGGATATAGGTCAAAGTGCGTCGGCGACTGTTCGAGAACAGTTATCTCCACTCGTTCCAATTCGGGGAGATCCTTTATTGGAACTATCATCTCTTTGACGAATGACTCATCCTGACATGCCAGGAAACGCAATCCCGCACCCAAGACTTTCGGGAACCTGTTCAATTGAACACCTCTGCAAATACTCAGCCACAGAAATCGGTTAGGGAACTTCTGCCGAAGGATTTCCCCAAATTCGCTTTCAGACGAAGTCATCTCTTTCAAAACCCGACGCCTGGCGAATCCGATAGAAATGTCCTTCAGGAACTCGGATTCATCAAGACGAACCAGCTCGAAACCAAGCTTCTCTCCATCTTCAATCTTGCAAATTACGTCTGGCTGGGGTGGAATACCCTTGTCGAATGATCGAACCTCTTTCAAAAACGTATTACCGTTGAGAAACTCTATGAAGACACGCTCTTCATGAAGCCAGTGCTGTTCTTGGGTTTTGTCGAGCTTCTTATTCATTCCAGATCCAGGGATTTCTGAGTGCCGTGGTGGCCGACTTGATGAGAAGCAGTAAGAATAGCAGGCCAAGTGAGAATGAGCTCGTTGTAGGCGCGGGCATCTTCCGCCCAGTTATTACGCTCGCAGAGAGTGTAGAGGCGATAAGCAAGCTGGCGAATCTGCTCGATTTTGTCGGGCATCATTGCCAAAAGTTTTCCCGCAGATGCCTCGCTGTCGCGGAGGGTGCGGATCATGTGATGAAGGGCTTCCCAGATCGGAATGCGTGTATCCGTGCGCGGGTCCCAATCTGAAGGATACTCAGCCAACTTGTATAAACGGACGCTGCCGCTCTTGGCTTCGATGACTCCGGCCTTCTGGACGCCATCAACGCTAGTGCCCTTGGCACGGGCCAGAACGTCGGCTTCGCCGAAGGCTCCTGGTTTGAAGCCATACTGCTGGAACCAATCGACACAAAACCGTGTATCAGCATCCATGCTACTCTCGACGTTGCTGAAATATTCGTCGATTGTCTTGTTGATGAGGGTCAGTGCAGTTCTGACGGTCATGGGTTGTCCTTCGGCGTCGAGAACAGCCGTGTATTTCGAGAACACGCCCATTCCTGGTCCAATTGCGGCTTGTGCAAGGTCGACCGGGGCAATAGGAGATGTGGTCGCGGTGCCACCGATCATCGCTTCAAGCGATTCGGGAAGGGTCTCTTGAAGCTCACGTAGGAATTGCTTTCTTGAGATCGTTGCAGCATCAGAATCTCGTTTGCGACAGACGAGGACGATAGAAGACGCGAGAGCATTGGTTCCAATTCCGATGGATCTTGAGTCTCTCTCGGTACGCATTGGCCATGTACCTGTAATAGCAAATCCCGCCTTAAGAACAGCGGCAAGGAAAGTATCCCAGCCAGTCGATGCCGTTGAATTGTCAATGGTATCCGATTGTTTGAATGCGTAATAAATTGTGACCGGAAATGCGTGATGACTGTTTCTGGACATATTCTCAATGGCCTTAGTCATCCCGGATAAAAAGAACACTTCAGCCTTTTCGTGCGAGCCATGTCGATATGAACTGGCGATCAACTCTTCGGCTTTTGGAACTAACAACGTTGAAAATAGGTTCGGAAAAATCGATTTCAATGAACGGCGCATCCAAACGTAAAAATAGTCGGAAAGGTCCGCATACCCGATGTTGTCATAGTAAGGGGGATCGGAAGATATTATCGATAGGGGTCGATTCAGATGCTGGGCGTCTACCTGGGTTACAGTGCCAGTTCCAATTCCAGGAATTGAAAACGCGAAGACCCTGCATATCGCGTCAACAATTTTCTCCCACGATCCGCTAGAAGAGGCAAAGGGATTAGACTCTGCAAAGTCCCAGGTCATGGGCAAGGCTTGGCGTCGAAAAGTACTTACAACGAGCTCATTTTTTGAAGCAGAGCTCCATGTGCAGATTGTTGAATGACCTTCGGTGCTTTTGTCCAAAGCAAACGACAAATACACCGCGACAGCATCAGCGTAAGCGGCAGGGCCGGAACCTCCATCGGCCAGGGTTATCTGGTCGTCCTTCCAACCGACGCTTACAGCATCTTTGAAAACCTTTTCACGAGTCGAACCCACAAGATCTGAGAGCGTAGACAGAAAAACTAATTGGCGCTGAGTAAACAATTCGTGCCAATACTGAAAACCATATCCCCTGCCGCTCAGCAAGTCTTTACAATCTGGATTCATTTCTATTTCGGGTTTCCAATTTGGCAGAGCCGATCTGACCAGAGCCTCCATGCCAGGAAAAGGAGGAAGGTAAACCCTTCCTCCTTTTCCTTCTGCAACGATTGCCATCAACCGTTCACCAGTTCGCTTTGCTCGAAATTCAGCTCTAATGAACTGTTGATCAATTGGATTTCCTGAAAGAAGACATTTAAAATTTGCACCACGCCCGAGTTTTGTCCCAACATCGATAGCAGTTTCATCGAATGGTTTGCCAGTTCGAATTTCGAACGAGTATTCCGTCCCCCTTACCACCGGCTCGACCCAGGTTTCCTTCCCCTTCTTTGTGGAGAGCCAGAAAGAAGTGACTAATGGCACATGCGCCCCTCGCAAAGCCGGATTTGGGCTTGCCACCGTTCGTGCCCACAGCCAAGCAATGACAGTCAGTTTCTGTCCGAGCAGACCGGCAAGATCAGGACGTTTTTGTACAACTTCCTTCGTGAGTTCAATCTGGGGATACAGGTGTCCGATGCGCTTGAATGCTTCTTCTCGTATCCATGCGCCGTATCGGCGGACATCTTCCGCAAGACCTTTCGCTCCGCTCCAATCTTCGATCTTCTTCTGGACCTTTTCGTCTCTTGGCAACGGTCCGATTGGTTTTCGACCAATGAACTTCGGAGGGATCTCGATCAACGCCTTGCCGATCATCACCGCGACCGGATTCAAGTCCGATCCGTGGGCTTCAAGACCTAGACGTTGAGCCTCCAGCGGAATCGACCCACCGCCCGAAAACGGATCGAGAAATGGCGGCAACTTCTTGGGGTCTTCACCCGTAATCTTGCAGGTCTCTGCCCATGAAACCATTATGGCTTCGCGCGCTAGCTTCAGTATGGCCTCGTTGGTGGTGTTTTCCCATTGAACGAGGTCGCGGATGATTTCGAACAGTTCCTCACGCTCTTTCTGAGCGTGAGCTTTAGTTTGACCGGGATACGCGCCCCATCCGCGTTCGCCGCCCGGATCATTCACCATCTGCGCGAATAACACCGCCCGGCAAGCCGCCAGGGGCCGCCGTGCCCACCACAGATGCAACGTCGAAGGATGTCCATGCCTGATCGACTTTTCCCGTGCAGCCGCCACGTTGATGCTGTCCAGCGGCAAAGCCACCTCGATCAATTTTTTTGGAAATTTCATTCAAGACCTCCCGTATGGGTGGGCAAATCGTTCGGTCTCGAAACCTTGTCCGTAAGACGACAAAAATGGATCGACAACTTCAATGCGAAGAGCCAAACGCCATAATTGCTAAGGGTGAAAAGCCGCTTGGCTGGAATATCCTCGCGTGAAACAGCGTCGTTACTACAACTAACAATGTGATCCAGTCGAACGAAGCTCTCCTCTTCCAGACTTCCACCTTTCGGTAGATAGAATAATTGAGTAATCCGTTGCCTTCGCAAATCGCAAAGCAACGAATCAGCAGCTTTTTCACCATCAAGGACTTTCATGATGGATTCCCGAAACTTGTTTACCCGGAAAATCGGCGCATAAGATATCGAGCTTGGCCAAAAGCGTTTATTCGCTGGATCGACATCACAAGTATTGGAAATAACCATCGATGGAATCGACCGAATCTCAGGCTGAGGAAGATGAACCATTAATAAACCGAGAAGACCATCACCCTGAAAAATCGTTGGATCATCACGAAGAGCGGTCGTGTAAAAACGACTTTTATCAATATTATTGGGGAAACCCCCGAGATCGTCTAATAATTGCCTTGTATCTTCAGGTGAGAGAAATTTAGGAAGATACAGTTCAATCTTGTCGAGCAATTCAGACGAGATCCCAAAACTCCTTGTCAAGGACATTCTGAACCTCAGACGGCAGATTAACTGCGTTTTCCAAAAGATCGATCGCCACTTGTGCCAACACCGTTTTCTGATCGATAGGTTCCACTATTGGCTTCAACATCAGCGAGGTCTCAACTCCAGGTGGGTTCTGCCATGGGGGAAAACCATTTTCGTCACGAAACGAAACA
Organism: Candidatus Rifleibacteriota bacterium; assembly: GCA_015233155.1. GTDB lineage: Bacteria > Muiribacteriota > Ozemobacteria > Ozemobacterales > Ozemobacteraceae > JADFYG01. Next base: position 26,564 of record JADFYG010000062.1, on the reverse strand, counting down.
GGATCTACCATTTTGGAAGGTTTCATTGCATCCTCTCCACTCCCCATAAACAGCTGAACGGTGAGTACCGAAGCCAATGCCCCCACCTTGTAAAAACGATAATCTACCATTGGCATCTCCCTCTATTCCTTTTTCGGATACACCGGACAACATTTCTCTACATATTCTTTACGCAACAACCCAAAAAAAACGCCCTTACAGAGAGTATTTCCTTGGTGAATCAATTCAAGGAGGTTGTCTTCAGCCCCTGAGGGCAATAGAGCTCCTTCAACGAAAGCATCAAGGTCGATAACAGAACCTTCATCTCGTTTTCCATTTCGCTGAACAGTCGCCCGATTCGCCATCTGGACAACACATTTAAAGGGGCTCTTAAAGACCTCTGTTCGTAAAAAAACAGGGTCGTTGGAAACCTGCTCTTCGGCGAAGGTGATACATGCGTTCGTAATCTCCAGAAAATTTTCAGGAAAAAAATTGACATAGCGGATCGCGACCCGCTCCAACTGATTTATCAACGAAATCTTCTGCAAGGTTTCCAAAACAGGCTTCAGATCAGTAGAAAATGACTCCCAACCATTATAATTTTCTAATGTCAGAGCAATGATTCGAGGTCCAACGCTTAAAACAGCACTTCCTCGGCGTCCTGCATACCAAGGTTCATATTGAAAGGCCGGATCTTTTTCTCTTATTGATTCGGGCATCTGTAAAATGGGGCGTTGTTCAAAATGTGGATAGGAGCTCTTAAGCTGATCATACACAAGCCCAAAAACAGCTCCACTCGGCACTTCCGTTCGAAAACGAAGGTCAACTATCGTCTGAATAATGGGGTTGGGCGTAATCTTCATGGGAACCATTTCAGCTATCCGCATTTCACCTCCCCTATTGCACTGTGAGTATTGCACTTTTCGGAAAAGACGAGTGTTTGACCTTACCACACAAATTCCCCGCGTTCAACCATATCAATGAGGAGTCACCGACCTGGCCCTCACAAAAAGGTAAATGCTGGAGGAGCAAAATCCGGTCTATCTTTCACATTGGTTTCTGAGCCTGTGCAAGCAGATCAGCAAGATCGTAGTTGACGCTGACGGCGGAAAAATCTGGCTGTTGGTTGAAGGGTTTCAGCACGTAATGAGGTCCATCAACTTGCTCGCCATCGATAAACACAATCGCAAGAATGAATTTTTCCGGCTGGTTCAATCCTACCAAGATCTCGTTCTTAGTCACCGTCACCGTCGTTGAGCCCTTTATGCGTCCCTTGACCTCAATAAGTCGTAGATCACCGTTTCCAACTCGTGATGTGATATCCCAACCGAGCTTCTGGGCTGAAACATCGATTGGTTCATGACCTAATGCGCGTTCCCGATCAGCGACCGCTTTCATTGCTAGTTTCTCGATCTTTGAACGGGCCTCAGGATCAGTGCTCTGTTGTGAGACTTCGCCGCGCATCTTCCGCAAGAGCCCGATTGGGATTATACATGCCCCCCCGACGAGAATCGGCGGGGTTGAAATAACGTGACGCTGGGCTTCGAGTTCAGTCATCCGAGTTTTGAGACGTTCCTGGAGTTCCAGGGCTCGACGCTCGGCGTTCTCGGGCTGCATGCGTGGTTGTTTTCCCGCTGTGACTTCTTCGCGAAGTTTGACTGCCCGTGTGCTCCAGAAGGCAATCTCATGCACCAATCGTTCGTGTACAGCCTGAATGGTGCGATCGACCAATCGTTCCCGACGTTCCTTGACTTCGCCAAGATGCTCCGGGACCATATTTTTTATCGCAAAAGCCAGGGCCTGTGCTTCCAGGTCTCGATTCCATTGGTTGGCATCGAAAAGCTGGAGGGCAATCTTGACTTCATCTGGAGATGCAGGTCGATAATCGAGATATGGGGCATATCCGGCAGGGTGTGCGGTTCCATCGCGGTCAAGTAAAACAAATTGCAAACGCCTGGAAATATGTCGTTGCTGCTCGCTGTTGCTTTGACCAGCATCGCGAATGGCATGATCGATGAGAAACAGCACCTTGAGTTGCTCGCCGTCATCCTGTGGATCGACGAGAACAGTCCCGCGTTTGAGTTGTGCCCTCGCACCTTCGAGAACAAGATCGACCACTGAATCCATCAAGGGATGTCCAGGGCAGAGAAACGCGGCGAGGGGTTTCCCGGAAACAGTAACACGGTCCTTTTCGAAACAGACGCGCTCGTATTTACGCAGAATGGGTTGACCGTTCCCAATGAGTCGGTCACGCTCACGGATATTGGCAGGAACGAAAGAAATCTCGTATCGGTCCGGCTCACGTTGGAACAATTTTCCACCCAAACGGGTGAAGGCTTCAATGAAGAATGCTCGAATGAAGTGAGGTTGCAGCTTACGAGCTTCGGCTTTCTCCATTTCTTCACGAATCGCGAATACGCGTGTTGCATCCATAGTTTCGGTAGCAAGCGCGGATGACTCGATGATCGACTTGATGTGTTCAGTATCCATGAGGGTTTCGACTCGCTCATGGAGTCGGGCTTTAACCACAGGGTCATCACCGTAAAGGATCGCATCGAGCAATAACTCTTTCAGAGCGCGGTTGTCGAATACTTGTCCCAGGACATCAAAGACCCTGCCTCCAAGCGCTTTGCGCTCGATTTCAAGTTTGTCGAGAAGACGTTGATAGACGGCACCTTCACGAGTTTCTTTAGCGACGAGATTCCAGAGATGACAAACTTCGGTCTGACCAATGCGGTGAATGCGACCGAAACGTTGCTCAAGTCGGTTGGGGTTCCAGGGCAGATCATAGTTCACCATAAGATGCGCCCGCTGGAGGTTCACTCCTTCACCGGCGGCATCAGTCGCAAGCAGAATCAGCACGTCTTTTTCTTGTGTGAAACGCTCTTGAGACTTCTTGCGCTCTTCGCGACGGGTGCCGCCGTGGATAATGACCACAGCATCGGTTGAACCCATGAGCCCGGTAATTCGCTCATGGAGGTAGTTCAAAGTGTCTCGATGTTCTGTGAATATGATCAGCTTGCGACGACTTCCTGACTGATCATGCATTTCTGGCGTCTCTTGAAGTAAACGCGAGAGTTCCTGCCACTTGTGATCGAGCCTGGAGAGTCGCAGTTGGCGAGCCTGAGCTTCGAGAACACGCAGAATAACAATCTCGGCTTCAAGGTCGGGAATGTTTTGAGCAGCGGTCGTCTCGCCAACCAGCTCATCTTCAAGGTTTTCGAGTTCTTCGCTGGGAGCGTCATCAAGGTCATCGAGCGCATCTTCATCATAAAGATGACTCTGCTCAACAGCTTGGAGTCTCGCATTGCGACCCCGAATGAGGAGTTTTTCTTCTTCCAGAATACCTTCGAGTTTTTTACGACGACGTTCGAGGGAACGAAAAATGGCCTCAGGGGAGGATGCCAAGCGACGTTGCAAAATGGTAAGTGCGAAACCAACCGTGCCTTTGCGCTTGCCGTCGAGCTCCTTTGCCTTGTTCATTTCGGTTCGCACATAGGCCGTCACCGCTTCATACAGCGCGGCCTCAGTTTCGGAAAGCGGATAATTGACGGTATAGGAGCGGCGTTCGGGAAACAGAGGGGTGCCATCGAAACGAAGCAACTCTTCTTTGATCATGCGGTGCATGATGTCGCCCACATCGACCTTGCGGGCGCCATCGCGAAAGTGGCCGTAGAAACGATCGCTATCAATGAGAGCGAGAAAGAGCTGGAAATCTTCTTCCTTGCCGTTATGCGGGGTCGCAGTCATCAGCAAGAAATGTCGAGTGATCCGCCCAAGCAACTTCCCGAGCTGATATCGTTTGGTTTCTTTAATTTCAGTCCCAAAAATCGAGGCGCTGAGCTTGTGCGACTCATCGACGATGATCAGGTCCCAATCGGAATTTTCGAGTTTTCCATGCAAATCTTCATTACGGCTGAGCTGATCAAGGCGGCAGATCATGAGATTACAGGCAGGATCGTCGAATGGATTTCCACCGGCGGCATTTTGGGACAACTCACGCGAAAAAATGGTGAATCTCAAACCGAACTTCTCGTCCATTTCGTCTTGCCATTGCTGGGACAATGAGCCCGGTGCGACGACCATGCAACGCTTCACATCGCCACGGATCATCAATTCCTTTATCAAAAGGCCTGCCATGATTGTTTTGCCTGCGCCCGGATCATCCGCCAGCAGGAACCGCAGAGGTTGACGATGCAACATAGTCTGATAGACAGCAGCGATCTGGTGGGGCAACGGTTCTATATTCGAGGTATGGACCGCCATTAAGGGGTCGAACAAGTGAGCAAGGTGGATGCGCCAAGATTCAGCCCCCAGCTTGAAGGCATGACCATCCCCGTCGAAACTCCAAGGGCGGCCTTCGGTGACGAGATCCAGAGAGTCTTCATCAGAGGGAAAAAGTAACCGATCAGCAAGCTGACCGTTTTCGAGGCGATAGACGACGGTGATGGCTTCCCCGACGGGAGTTACTGCAACGATCTCGACATTCTGACTAGGTGCCAAGCCGCGCACCAAAGCCCTGGGCTGAAGATTCTGGAGTTTGAGCATTATTATTCCGCGATCTTCGCTGACAACCAATCGAAATCTTTCTTGCTGACCTCGACGAACCCACCTTTGCACATCAGGTAATTCCCGGGGCCAGTGTTGGCTTCGTTGAATGGGGCAATATCGTGAAACAGTTCACCAGATGGACTATTCAGACCAGTCTTCTCGAACTTTACCTTCCGCCGGCACGGGAACCATTTGTCTTCATGAAAAATCTGGGTTTCCTCAAAAGTAGCCTCACCGGCGATCGTTCCAAACCCATCAAAAGTCATCTTCTTGGAAACGTAGGAGATGAAACGGTCCCCGACTTTCATATTCTCGGAAAATGACTTCCAGACGTTTGAGCGAACGCCGATAAGGGACTTTTCTTTGACCACTTCATACGTTTCTGGGGTGAACAGGATGATCCAGTGTTTCATGAAATGTCTCCGGGTTTTCTGCGTAGTCTGGTAATCGGGATCGCAGTGGACGAAACCGAGAACCAAGTTTTGATCACTACTCCCATCAATAAATAGCTCCTCATGAAATATGGGCAATTCTACCACATTATGCATCTCCCGTATTTAACAAAAAAAGGCTGCAACGTGGATGGGCTGATATTGCGAATTCTGTATGGTTCTCATTCTCGTCACATAGCAACAAAGAAGGATGGCTAACACTTAATTTCAAATGCTTATAACGGTATAAGCATTATAGGAACCGTTTCTACATCCTACTTTGAAAGGAGGTTCAGCCCGTGACCATCGATCGATTCGCAAAAAATGTTCTTACACTATTTCGCATCATAGAGATCGTTGTTACTGCTCTCGCCCCCGCCAACAACGCACAAAATCGAAACGCTCCACGTCCACCGAGACCTCAGAAACCGCCACAACCACGGTAACGCAGTTTACCTGTCACCTCACACGCGCTATTCATGCGCATTCCCCACATATAACAGGCCATAGGCCAGAAATGGAGCTATTCCAATGGAAAATATCGAGAATATCGAAAACTACAATGCATTCGCACATCCCGTCCGCACGCTACACGACCTGATCTGGAAGTTCCAAGACCTGGAATCCCAGGAAAATGATGACACAGTAATCGAACTCAACAAACTCAGAGTTCTGGACAACGCCAAAGTCCAGATCCCCGGCCTCGGGGAATATGAAATGACCGACTGGTCCCGCAAACAAATGTCTCTCCTGGTCGGAATCAAATACGACCGCTGGTTCAATAATGCCAGCCCCGCTGACCAATCAGCTGAACTCACACGCCGATTCGCCCGTTCCAATGAACTCGTCCGACTCCGAACTCGCAAAAACGATCATCTCTCAACTGATGGAATCCTCCGTGGATTTGTATCTCCGAAGTACACCCCCGTTAAAGACAGTCAGATCGCCCGTCTTATGCTCATGGCCCTGCGTAATGTCGATCCCGACATGCGCCTTATCCGCGCCAATATTACAGACCGCACAGTCAGTTACGTTATCGGCGTTGGTCATCCTTACCTTATTGGTGGCCCCGGAGATGTTGGTGACGTCTGGGGTGGAATTCTTGTTCGCAACTCTGACGTAGGTTACGCCAGTCTCAAAATCAGTCTATATCTCACTCGGTTGATCTGCCGTAATGGAATGACAGCGCCCTTGCCTAATTCAGGAACGCTGTTTTGCCGCAAACACACTAAAGGCATCCTTGACGATAACCTGCTTCAACTGCTCGGAGAAAAACTCGTAGAAGTTCCCGGCCAACTCAGACAGAGTGGCCAGATCATGTTAAATGCAAGCTCCGTGCAAATAGCCAATCCCGAAGAGGAGATTGCCCGTATACTCGATAACAGTAATCTGCCAAAACGTTTGTTGACGCCAGTTCTGGCTGCTTATGCCATCGAGCCCCGTCCGAATGCTTTCGGAGTCAGCTCTGCTTTTACACGCGCCGCACAAGGCTTCAGTTCGGAAGAAAGGCTGGAGATCGAAAATGCCGCATCTGCTTATCTTCAAACCCATTAGCAGACACGTTTCTATCACACGAGCGGAGGCTACAAAGCTTCCGCTCTTCTATTTGAAAAGGAGAATCACCCGTGGAAACATCACAAACCGTAGGAGCCATATCACAAGCCCTCGCAAAAGCCCAAGGCCAAATGAAACCCGCAGCTTTCGACGCTTCCAACCCCCACTTCAAAAGTAAGTATGCAACCCTGGCTTCAATAATGGAAGCCTGCCGCCCTGCTCTGTCCGCCGCAGGCATAGCAGTTATGCAGGGAACATCAATAGACCCGGAAACACTCCGCGTCAACGTAACTACGTTGCTCACCCACGTAAGTGGCGAATTCATTAAGGAGACACTCAGTATTAAGCCCGCCATGGATACTGCTCAGGCCATTGGCAGTGCCATCAGTTATGCTCGACGTTACTGTCTCTCTGCACTTGTCGGAATCGTGAGTGATGATGACGATGACGGCAATCTTGCCACTGGTCGCCCCGATGTTAAACCGGTATTGACCTCAGTTAAGAAAACACCCGCCCCGGTCAATCCGGCCAGTCCTGCTGCGACGAAGACTGTCGCCCAGGTAAAACAGCCTGCCAAGACTGAAGTCGTCCCAGTCCCATCAAATGAACCCGTCCAGCAGCCACAGCCGGAACCACCTGTTACTGCCTTGAAGGCGGAGACGCCCACGCAACAGCGCATCGGAAAAATCCGTCAGATCTTCGAAATGTCCGCAAAACTCGGTCACTCACCAGTACAGATGAAGAGTGAAATAGCCGCGATACTCGGCTGGTCCGCGCCACTGCGTGAATCCAGTCAGATGACCAATGACGACCTCGATAAAGTTCTCGCCGTGTTCAATGACGCACTGACCGCAAAGTCCGACTTACAACAGGAGGCCGCGTAATGAAGATAACCAACGTATTCGGATTGCCCGAGTCTCTCGTAAACGCTGTCAGTAACGACAACTATACCGCAGGCCCCTGCGATATCAGTTGCACTACGCTGTTATCGCCGCCCCGCAAGGTCGCACTGGAAATAAAACATGCGTCTGAACTCACAGAAGACGTCTCAGATCGCATCTGGGCTCTCTTTGGACAAAGTATTCACGTTGTCCTCGAACGCGCTGAGCGCGAAGCTATGACTGAACGCCGCTACAGTATACAACGTCAGAACTGGATTATATCCGGAGCCTTCGATAGATTCAGCCTTACCAATGGTATTCTGCAAGACTTCAAAGTAACGACCACCTGGTCCGTCCGCGATGGACCCCGCCAGGAATGGGAAAATCAACTCAACATACTCGCTACCATCCTGCGTGAACATGGCTTCGACGTAAAGAAACTCGAAGTAGTAGTCATACTCCGCGACTGGAGTAAGTCCGTCGCACAACGCGGCGGAGAATACCCTACAGCCCCGGCACTCAAGATCCCGATCGATCTATGGTCGGAAGAACGTTGTGAAGAATACATCGATGAACGTATCCGGTTACATCAGGCGGCCCGGATAAAATTGCCGGAATGCACTCCGGATGAAAAATGGAGTCGGCCCGACGTCTGGGCACTTATGAAAGAAGGTCGCAAGACCGCTGTTCGCGTGTTCGATAACGACGCCGATGCCTATGCAGCCCTGGAAGTTGCTGGTGTAAAGTATTTCATTGAACATCGGCCCGGCAAAGATGTCCGTTGCTCAGACTACTGCACCGCCGCACTTTTCTGTGAACAATATCAGAAAAGTTCTGCCGGAAAGGAAATGAGCTCCAGCGCATAAGTTTGCACCGGTGTTCGGAGGAAGCAGATCTGCGCTTCCTTTTTATCTCGGAGTTTGATAAATCCAGAGAAATCACAAAGTTCGGACGATCGAGAGAACTGTGGAAATGAGAAAAATGACGCATTCATATCGACAGGAGAATATAAGCGAACTTTTTCTCACGGCGACATCAAAATGCAAATGCATTAAATTGTCCGGGCAGAGCAATGCGACTCTTGAAAAATCGTCCTTTTTTAAGACTCAGGGGGGATGGTGGGATAAGGGGGATGTTTCCGGCCGTCCCGCATATAAATATCTGCTGGCAATAGTATAAAGAATATTGAAAAGAACCTTAGATCAAAAAAAGAGGGGTCATCCCACCTGATACCCATGAATCACTCACTGGAACTGCGTTTTAGCCAGGTGGGATCGAAAAACGCATCCCCCCTTTTTTATCCGCCCCGACTTTTTTGAGAAGGGCAGAAGTCATTTCAACAGCGCTTGCCCCGCCTGGTCAATCGGCATGTGGGACACCTGCGCTCATCGGTGCCGTGATAATCAAGTAACAGCGGGCAACCCACCGAAAAAATATCCGTTTCATTCCTTGACCACATTATTCAATCCCGTTATGACCCTTTACGATTTCAAAAATAACGGGAGTTGAAAACATGGAACTCTTCACACGGACCGAACAGAAATATCGTGATTTCTCGCTGGTAGTAAACGTTCCCCGGACAGCGCTTGGTTTCTCCAAAAGCGATCAGATCGTATTCAGAGAATACTCGCCAGGCGACCCGCTTCCGGTTCACTCGATTCTTGCCGTCTCCAAACCGATGGAGCAGCAATTGGAGATCGGTCAGTATTTGCTATTCAGAGACCCGACAACAAAAGCTTCCATAGCTAAGATTCGATTATGGAACGATTCAATCGGATGGTTTTTCCGTGACTTCGATATTCACGGAGTTATGATCCGTCCGACATTAGAATCCTGGAAAGCACGACGCTTCCAATTACCACCGCGTTGCTGTGCCTTTGAATCACCTGGGACGCTATGTGATTCCCCGGGCATTCCATGCACCCCTTCATGCCCGCACCTTTCGTATATTCCTCCTTTTTCCAAGGCGGACAACGAGTGGATTGGATATAAAACATGCAAGTGGTTTACTCGACACGATTACTTACTGCCGGGAACTGGAGACACTGCTGAATGCTGTTTGAAATATGCCGGAATGAAATATTGCAGACAGAAATGTTCGGCGGCAGCCAAAATAAATAGAGCCAATGATGACAGTAAATAGGCGAACTTTTTCTCACGGGGCAGACACTCCGATCGGAGACGTCGTTACTACTGACGATCTCCGGCCGGGGTTTACCTGGAACTACGTGATCGCTCTTGTTATATGCTGGAGTTGCTTCGGGATTGGGCTCAGCTTTATTATCCACAGTCGAGCCGGTTAATCTTCCTTCGCATGTCATTCTGACGCTGCAATGTGCAGCGGCGTTGAAGTTTCATTGCCCGTTGCCAGCCTGAGTGTAACACCTGCGGTCAGCAGGTCTGAGATGAACGATCTACAGAGATCGTGACTACGCTGCTTTCTGCTCGTGCCTGGAATGCTGTCAAAGCGGGCAATCCCACCCAATACAGGCAAGCCATCGTGAGCGGGGGATAGGACGACTGCCGGTGCAATAGTGTTCAATCACCCAATGCATCATGCCTATGGGCAGATGAGCGATACTTCATTACTCAAAATCGGGGGCAAATTTTACTCTGCTATAAAAAAGGATTTGTGCGTTTGCTAATTGCCTTCGATTATAGTACACTTTTTTGGGCACAGAAAATGTCTTTTCCTTCGGACATATTCTTCTTATCAAGGGTTCCGTGGTTTTGATCCGGACACAAAGCAGCAATTCAAGGGGGTGACCTGGTTTCGACGGAGTGTGTGAGTAATCGCTTGCCATCCGAGGTTGGTCTAACGGCCTCGTAAAAAATAGACCAAAAAACAAAAGCCAACGAAAATCTGGCTATCGCAGCCTAATTAGGCTGTGACGGTTCCCGGTAAATTTCGCCAGTAAGATGCCGAAGAACCGCCGACTAAACTGGCTGGATGCCGCGTGGGGCTCCTGGCGTGCGTCATCGAGACAAACCAGACGGATCGGGTGAGTAGAGACCTGCCTGTGGGTTACGAAAACCTTAAACAAACAAATTGCAGGACATGATGGTAGACGGCTCTTATGATCCTCTTCGGACGCGGGTTCGATTCCCGCCACCTCCACTGTGCGAATCCTCGAACGTTGTGTGTAAATGTTCGGGGATTTTCTATTTGTGGACTGCGTTTGCTGTAGATTGACGTATCCTTAAAAATGATGATTTTTTGTAGTGTCATGATCGGAATGGACTGACAATTCGCTGACAGTAGTAAATAATACGGCTGCAAGGGGTTTTCCCGTCTTGGGGACGGAAAGCCCTGAGCAGCCTTGGATGTAATGGTATGTGGAAAATTGGAAATGAGATCACCTGATGATGGGACCGGGAAAAATTGATCGATGGAGTGACGGAAGAGCAATCAGCGAAAGAATACCGGCAGAAAACAAATGACGTCGATTGAGCATCCGGTGAACTTTCCACATCTCGACCGGAGAATCTACATGTGCCTGCCGGGAATGATGGAAAATGTGCTGTATCTGTGGATTTACCGGATTGTCATCTCAATGAACGTGGTCATGGTAAAATCAGCCGGAATATGAGTGATATACGCATCTTTTTTGATGAACCCGTAATTTTCATCACCTTGTCAGAATTGTCGTCGAAAAAACGAGATAAAGGATGAGCAATGCTTCAAAATGACAAAAATATGAGCTTACAATCACTTGAGAGTTTTTGTGAAGAATATATACATCTTTCACATCCTGATCATCCTTTACTTCATAAGGATCATTCTCCGAATTCAAGAGTTCCGTGTACCAACGTTTTGACCTTCATTTCCCAGATGTTAAGAATGGGCGATGTCAGTGGCATAAAGAGATTAATGCGATTACTTGTCGTCGGAAATCCTCTTGGAACTGGTGATGATTGGACATCAAGAGCCACTGACGAAATTTATCAGTGGAATTTGAAGAATTTCATTGAGTTCTCTTCTGACAACGCTGAATTCGAATTCAAAGCGATGTGCATCCTTTTCGAAAAGAATGGGGGGGGTAGAGAATTTTGGATTGCCGATAGCCCAGACTATCCTGGAATTGCTTCCAGAGCACTTTCCTGTTACACAATACGAAATGTAATGAATATTCAACCCCTTGTTGAGAAGGCCAACTCTTTCATTTTGAAAATGCGTAAGAATAAATCTTCCTACTGGAGTCAAGTCCATCTTTTCAAAGAGACAGAATGCAATTTGGATAGTATTTTCCCAAGGTCATCCTTTGAAAACTTGGCTAATCTGTCCATTCCTTCAAGGCTTGTCGTATTAGACAATATTGATACGTTCGGCTTCTTCCTTTTGCAGACACCCAAATCGGAAATCAAGTATTTGGGCTTTAATAATCATGAGTCAGCAGAAGAGATCCTACAGTCAGGCATAATGACAATAGCTGATGATCCGCAAAGATTTCTTGACCAATACGCTCAAAGTACACTATTCAAAATGTGCCAAGAAAAGGGGATTGAAGTTAAAAAATCATGGAAAAGGGAAAAACTGCTTCAAATTCTATTAGAGGATGATATAAATTTTAAGAAAAGCTTTGTTGATGAACGCAAGCCAGCTCTTTTTTGTGATAATACCAGGGAAGTAATATCGAGTCTCGTAAATGTTGCAATAAGGCGAAAACGATTGATTCAATTGTTGTTTTGCATATGAATGTAGTGGTTGCACTGGTTTTCCTGTCCTTGCCGGACGTAAAACCGTTCAACCATCGAGATGATAGGAGAGGAAAAATGGAAATCAGATCAACTGGCGATGATATCAGTGAAAATCCGGCGATGTGGTGACGGATATCAATCGGCAAAAGAATATGGCAAGAAAAAAATCACGTTGACTGAGCAGCCAATGAATATTCTGCATCTTGACCGGTGAATCTACATGTGTCTGGCGGTAATGATGGAGAATGTGCTGTTTCTGGGAAATGGCCGGATTGTCTTCTCAATGAACCTCATCATGGTAAAATCAGCCGGGATATAAGCGATATACGTATCTTTTTTGATGAATGTGTAATTTTGATCACATCGCTGGAATTGTCGCCGTAAAAGATGCATTTTGCCGGTACTGATGATTTCGATGAATTTCTAGTCAGAATGCTCTGGATGTGTCTTTGGTGCCGTTGATCCATGGAGATGTCTGAACATTTCAAAAAATCACAGGGTTCTACAGAGTCGAAAAACGCATGGAGAACCAGAAATGACATGAATATTTGGCCTCCAGATTTACTTTCATAAGTTAGGAAGGTATACCGGTTTCCATTTCATGAGAACTGGTATACCATAGATCCGACAGTATAATTGTCGGAAGAATCAATTGTTGCGGGAATGATATGAAACATAGTGAAAGGATGAATGAAATTTCCAAGGCAGTAGGTGGTCGCAAACCTCGGAATTCTCATGAGTCTGTTGACGAATTGTCGAGAAATCAGCGACGGCATGTAAAGAAAATGTTGGAACGTCTTAAAAAAGCTATCGACGCAGATTGTGACAGTGGACCTGGTTTACTTGCTGACAAAGAGCTTCGAAACTTTTATCGTGAGTATAACGACCGTTTAGTTAAGCACGGACCACATTCGATGCCCTCTTCATTCAACGTTTTGGAAGCTTTTTTTTCATATGATTCAGAATTAAATATATTTAGAATGTTGGAAGAGAAAAATCATCTGTTTTCTTTTTCTGACTTTATGGATTTTGTAACAAGTGAAAACTGTGCCGATAATTACTTTGAATCAGTATTTTCTATTCCAGATAAAATTATTTTTTCGTATTCTTCTCTAGATAATCCGTCCGACATTACGTTCTCTTATGGGGGAGATATAGATTTTGGTTTTGGCGCAGTTTCATTCGTTCGTCACGATGACGAACTTACAATCATTGTCGTGGGTGGGAAAAGTGCAGATATAGAAGCAGAATCAGAGCAATTAAGAGGTAAGTGTGATGTCGGTGATATGCTTTTCCGTTCACTTCCGGGAAAAAAGAAATTATTTCCAGCTCCTGACACTAAATTAGAAGCCACCCCTCTGGATGCTGACGAAAAATTTTGGAAGATTTTGGCAATTACGAGAATTAATCTCACTGAACAAACCGAAGAAGTGCACTATGTCCTAGAGGACTCGGGGCGTTTTTACAACATTGTTTCAGATGATCCTGGCATCGGGGAGAATGAGGACGCGAGCCGAGAAATTGAGAAGATTGCCAAAAAGCGATTGCCAGATTTCCTTCCCTTTTTTGAAGTTGCAAAAGCTTGTGTTCTACTTCCGCAGTATTTCAAATTTCGCTACACTTTAGTTCGGAATGAATCAATACCAAAAAACATTGCCAATAAGCGTACAGAAGGGATTTCAGAAAGTGACAACGACTCGACGGGATCGCAATCTGACGAGAGAAAGATTGTGTATAGAAATGTCGCTGCGCTTCGAATAGTAAATCCCCAAGTAAGGTCTTCAGTAAGGCGTTTTACAGCCCCAGAATATCAAGTTCATGTTAGTGGATTTTGGAGAAATCTTCCGGTTGGGCAAGTGGGACATGATATGAATGGTAATCCCGTTCCTGGCAAATCATGGGTCCGTTCTCATATTCGTTGGAAAGAGGGTAAGGAAAAGCCGGTTTCTGTCTTGATAAAATCAAGGTTGTCGATAGCAAAGAGAATCCTTGATTCTGAAGAAGCAATTAATTCTATTGATACGAATAATAACATTTCCATTGATTCTCCAGTATCCGATATCACGATTTCAAGAGAAGAGGCATTTACCCAGCGGAAACTCTTGTCTTCTCGATTACGGTGGAAAATTTTTCAGCGCGATGACTTTCGTTGTTCAATTTGTGGTGTTGATGCAGCGTCAGATAAGTCTATACGGCTTGATGTCGATCATATTCATCCCATTTCTCGTGGTGGAAAGACCGTTCCTGAAAATCTTAGAACTCTATGTAGTAGTTGTAATAATGGTAAAGGTGATCTGATTTAGTGTTGGAATTTCAACGTTCACTGGATATCAACCATTAGGAATTTAAAGTGGAGGAATCCTGAGATGTTGGTTGAGTGGATTTGCGAATGCTACCCTTAAGAATATTTAGAAATGTATTGTTTCTTGCGTCAGCGTCCCTAAACAGGGCTTCAAACGATAAAACATTTAAGCCGACTGGAATGGGATTGTCGTCATCAAAATCTGGATAAATCTCGTGCTCTTTGTAATACACTTCTCCACATGAAAACACTTCAATAAACTTCTCTTCTTTTAGAGATCGCCTTAGTTCCTTGTCAAATTCAACAATTCCATAAAACCACACCCTTTGAATTGTTTTGCCATAGTAGTTAAGCAACTTTCGAGCTCGCTGTTTCAACTGGCTAATTACCTCTTCGTTTTTTGCAAGAGGCAGCCCCTTCTTCTTTAACTCGACAATAACAATATCAACTTTTTGAGAATTTAATGGCGGATTGGAAAATATAATAGCAATGTCTGGTCGGGAATCATCCGTAATCGATTCTGACTCAAAAGAAATCTCGTGAATCACCTTTGACATTTCTTGTTCACTTAGAATCTTGGAATAAGACATAAATTTATCATCAAGCAACCAAGCATTATGTGCAAATATTTCTTCAACTTGAGTGGCGTTGGAAAAAATCTTTCTTCGGGGTACAAATAAATTGTGAATATCCGCTTCGCTTTGATTCTTGTTGACATCTTTAAGTTTTGAAATAATCTTTGATCTATAGATTATGTATTCAGCTAAGACCCTTGAGGAAATATTAAGTGATTTAAAATACAGGTCCTCATTAAGGTGACTGCACTCAAGAATTTCTTTTTGAAGTGAAAAGAATTTCTTTTGTGCAATCTCCAAGGTTTTTTCCCGGTCAATTAGCCCAATTGCACAATCCTCAAAATATCCGTGTAAATGAGGGAATCTTTCCTCAAGAACTTCTTTTGTCTTTTTGTTTTTCTCAGCAACAGCAGGAATATCCTGATTGATGATTTCAATCATCTTCTGAGTTAAAACTCTCTTGATCACTTTCATTTCCCGCTCTTCAATATCTAGCTTCTGCCGCGAAGGATTGACTTTGCCATTAAAATAACTGGAAAGCAACAAAAAGTGAATTTCATAACCGAGAGGAATGTTCTCACTTTTGATGAAATTCAATGGAATTGTTCTGCCCTCAGCGCATACTGAGATATGGAATGCAGAAGCCACGAGAGTGTTTTCAATCGAGTAATACAGGATAAAATCATCAATGAGGCTTATTGTTGGGTCGCTAAATGAAATTGATTTTAATTCTGGAAGGTCCTTGAGAAAAAAATCTTTCTGACAATTGAAAAATCTATTTTCCTTACTCTCCTGATTTGTTTTTAAAGAAACGGATATTTCCAGATCCTTTTTAGAAATCTTCATAGCATGTAACATGGGAAAGAATTGCATAATAATCGAGTCGATAATGGTTTCAGGTCTTAGATAGTCATACGTACGAACAGATTGTTTCGAATAATTGGAAAGAATAATTTCAGTTTTTTGCATGGACACTTGAGTTTTCGCTGTCTTGGAGACACCTTGAAAATCAGCAGAAAACAGAAACTCTCTAACTGTATTGTCGTAATGGCTAATAACGGTTACATTTTCAAAATAATTCAAAAAAACAAGCCTGCCGAGTCCCTTGTGGTTTTGATCTTCTGTTTCAAGTAGTTTCGAAAACTTCTGAAAGTTCTTCTCAACAAACCCAATGCCGTTGTCTGAAATTTTTATTTCTAAGGTTTCAGACTTTGTAAATTCATCGATAAATATCCCAATGTCTATTTTAGAAGCACCAGCATCAATTGAGTTCGCAACTGCTTCGAAATAAATCATTTCAAGAGAGGGACTTGGAAAAAAAGTTGTGATAGCCTTCAAAAGATTAATTTCCATTAAACTTCCCTTCCACTGGAGTGATATTTATACAATCCTTTGATTGCCACTTGACATTATACCACAACAATATACAGCGGAGCTGAGCATTCTACTGAATAACGGCCGGTGAACTTTCAACTGCTCGACCGGAGGATCGTCATGATGTTGTCGATCATTGCCGGAATGAATTTTCTCTGAGGTAATCGAATTGCCTTCAAACTTCATCTGAGCATAGTCAGATTTGCCCTGAAGTAAGCGATTTACGCTTCTTTGGGAGTAAATGTGTGATTTTCTACATCTTTCCGGAATCATCGTTGTAAAAGATGCATTTTGCGGGCCATAACGATTTTCATGACTTCTTCATCAAAATCTCCCGGATGTGCCTTTGGTGCCGTTGACTCATGGAGATATCTGAACATTTCAAAAATCTCATGGTTCTACAGCGTCAAAAAGACGCATGGAGAACCAGAAATGAGATCAATACTGGGTTTCCCGGTTTCCCGCTGATATGCCTCGGAGATGCTCATCTGGAGAGGTTCCCCGGTTTCCCTTATATATATAAGAAGGGAATCCGGGAAACCTAAAAGTTTCCGGGATTCCCAATTCTGAATGATATATATGGTTGCACCGGGTTTCCCCGTTCTTTAGGGAACGGGAAACCCTGAGCAACCATTGATGGAATGATGAAAATAATAGAAATCTGATCAACTGACGATATCATCATGAAGATGAATTTACTGAGATTCCAACATTTCCACTGGATGCTCATCATGTAGTCGATCATGACGATGAAAACTCACTGACAATGATCTGACGGAATTTACTTCGTACTGCACCGAAAGATAGCTCTATTAGGCCGATTTAATGTCATATACGCGTATATTTTAGAAGATGTGTAATTTTACCCACATTGAAGTCATAACAGTTGTAATTGTGTTTTTTGCTGTATTTAGATGTATGCATGGCTTAGGTTTTCCGAACCCCTCAAGGTTCGGATAAACCCCGCCATGATGAATTGGATACAATGTTAAATCAGTAATGGACTCACAAATATTTCTGATATCTTTTTCAAAAAAAGTATCTCAAATCCTCGAACAAATAATTAATAGAATATGAATTATATTTCATTGTCTTGCCTGGAAAATATATACAGAAATGATGAATCAATACTGATTATAAGCCTATATCATTGATATGATCTAGCTGATTCTACCATGGCGAGCAACAAAGGATACTTGCCATGAGAATGGAAAAACGTAAAACAACATCGATCACAAGATCTGATCTACAGCATCGACGATATGATCAGTTTGAAGTTGAATCAATTGAGAAACATGAAGTCGATGATGATCCATCAGAACGTGATTCCAAGCTAGATTTACTCCTGGAAATTCTTACGTACCTGTAACAATTTTGTACGAAGCTCTCATCTTTAACTGGATGGGAGCTAATTCATCTATGGAGAAAAGAATGAATATATGCGCCTATGCCCGTTTTAGTTCATCAAATCAGAGAGAAGAAAGTATAGAAGCACAGCTACGAGCAATCGAGGAATACTGCAAACACAACAATCATAATCTCGTGAAGATATATGCTGATCATGCAAAGAGTGCCACTACAGATAAGCGTCCTGAATTTCAAAAAATGATCCAAGATGCAGAAAAGAAATTATTTGAAGGTGTTCTGGTTCACAAGCTCGACAGGTTTTCCCGCGACAAATATGACTCAGTTCACTACAAACGCAAGCTGAAGTGCCTTGGTATACGTGTAATCAGCGTTCTGGAGCACCTGGATGATTCTCCGGAATCTCTGATGATGGAATCCATGCTGGAAGGCATGTCGATGTACTACAGCCGGAATCTCGCCAGAGAAGTCATGAAAGGCATGAAAAATAATGCCCTGAAATGTATGCACACAGGGGGAAAGCCGCCACTCGGATATAGGATCGATCCTCAAACGAAAAAGTATATGGTCGATGATGAAGAAGCTGAAGTAGTCCGGACTGTTTTTCGTATGTACCTTGAAGACAAGGGCTATCACCAGATAATCAAGTATCTCAATGATAACGGTCATCGGACAAAATGGAAGCGGATGTTTGCCAATAATGCCATTTTCACAATTCTCCGGAATCAAAAATATATGGGTGTCTATACGTTCAATGTTTCCGCATCGAAGAATCCGATGGGAACCAGAAACAGCTACATCAAGAAAAGCGAAGATGAAATCATCAGAATTGAGGATGGTCTTCCGGCAATAATATCGAAGGAAGATTTTCTCACCGTCCAGGAAAAGCTATCACACAACAAGAAACGTGCAGGGAAATTCAAGGCAAAAGAAACATACATCCTGAGTGGCCTTGTTCATTGTGCTCTTTGCGGTTCTCCTATGTGGGGTAATTCCAGAACTGCCGGAAGAGGTAAAAGTAAATACGTGTCATATCGCTGTTGCAATCATGCAAAGTCTGACAAAGGCTGTCAGAATAAAGAGATCAATGCTCATTATCTTCATGAATTCGTTCTGGATCAACTTCGTCGGAATCTTTTTAATGACAAGAAAATTCCTCATCTTGTCCGACGCTTGAATGCCTATCAGAAGAACAAAACCGGCAATCAGAATCATGACATTGACGATCTCCGGAAAGAACTCAGTCGGATTACTCCTCAGATTACAAATATTCTCGACGCTATCGGTCAGGGTATGGAGTATGGAAGTCTGAAAGATCGTTTGTCATCTCTGGAAGAGGCAAAGGCGATAGCAGAAGTAAAGCTACAGGAAATGGAGTTCGAACGTGATCGACCGGTGATCGATGAAACTACATTGCGTGCCGTCATAGAGAAATATCGGGATTATCTGACTGCAAAGGACTTACCGCAAGTAAAACGATTCATCCAGCATTATGTCGATCGGGTCGTTGTCCATGATGACCGGGTGGAACTGACCATGAAGATTCGTCTTGGAAGAATGAATACTGCTGAAGTCGTTCAGGTTGGAACGGTAAAAGCTGAGAATGGATTGCAGTTTTACCGGCACCAGAAAAATGAAGTAGCGGCCTGACCAAAAAAGGAAAAAGAACGGCGGAGTAAAAAATCACTCCATCGTTCTTTTTTTCTATGTACAAAATTAGAGATAGAAGCGCATCCCGCAAGTATACCTACAGGAAGAACATGATCAGTAAAGGAGATAACAAATGATTATCAAGTATGGTCTGAAGAAGAAAGCTTTCAAATGTAAGGTCGATCTGCTCGATCATTACAAGAATATCGTCGCAAGTATCAAGTTTGCCTATCCGGACGCACTCGATATTATTGTCGAGAGTGACTATTTCTCATTTGTGTTGTCGAGAGAACCGGATTTACGAGAGGCTCAAAAAATGGGAAAGAAATTATGTCGTCTTGATCCGGCATTGAACAGCATCAAGGATACTTATCGTTCAGAATGGTGTGAGAATGGTAAGTCCACTCAGCTTTTAAAGCGCATTCACGAATAATACAGTTCTCTCTGAGGGCTGTGGGTTGCATATTGGGAGGTGAGTCTTTATGACTCACCTCCCGGTTTTTTACAATCATGGAATCAACTTGAAATGGCTCCCCAAAACCTTTATGGGTTTCGGGGAACCCCTATTTCCGAGATTGGAGTATCAATCAACTGTAATTACAGGTCGAGTTCTTCATATTTTTCATGAATGTTTATATTGAGAGGGAATTCATCGCGATCTGGGAGTTCTCCGGCAAAATGATCATGTTGAAAGCGTTCAGTGCAAGCAGGAGTATCGCACCAATGCTTCGAGTGTTTTATCTCAAAAACGTGACTACATACAGGGCAAACTCCGATTAACTCACTAAGATAATTGTCGAACTGTGCCATATAAAGATTGGTGAACAATAATGCTCGAATTTCATACCATGAAGTTAATTCTGAATCCGACTTCGCCACCAGTTTAAATTCAGATTTTGTTACCACTTCTCTTTCAACTATAATGTCCTTGAAAGAAATGTTGAGGTTATAGAAATCATAGATATATGGCGTCAAGTCCTTTGACAGGATAGATTCTGTATAAGCATAACTAGAGTTTACGCCATGGTTAAATTGCGTAAGAAATAATTTCAAATCATGTTGTATTAGATCATGTTCAACCTTGTCGTGATTGAGCTTTGGAAAGACGCTATTAAGCTCCTGATAGATACGATCATCATGATGAGCAATTGCGTTAATCAGTGAAATTATTTTAATATGATTCTCAGCAGCTTTCTTCTTAGCCTCACCACATGGTTCCAATTCAATACTCATTGTTCCTGATTTTGCTATTGATACTAATGGCTCCATAATGGAACCTCTCTTTCTTTTTTGAATAATGTTTATAGATATGATTTACGATAGATAAAAGCCTCTTGTCGCTAAGCCTCGGAAAAGTCACTCGTTACTGAATTGATCAGTCAATTGCGTGAAGAGAACGTCGCACTTATTCTTTAACAGTATGGAAACTGCTGAGAATATCTTCATGCTGTCGGAAATATCGACGTCACTCTCGAAAATGACGACAGTAGACTCTTTCTCAGCACCGCATAGTTTCTTGAGTGCAGTCGTCGAATCCAAAACATCGTAGTAGAGCTTGGGATTGCCATATCCATGAATATCTGCGAGGTTGGCTGCAATCATTTCACGCTCGTAGTGATCAGCCGGGTCACCTTTTTTCGATACCACTGTGTACATTGCGGTCCTACATGTCATATTATTTCTCCTTCTTGTTTTGTGATTTGATGATAATTCACAGACCAGGGCGAAAAATGGCGTCTCCTTTCATTATTTATTTCATGTGCGGCAAGGTTTCCCCGGACTTTAGGGTCCGGGAAACCAGCCACACATTTTTTGGTTTTCTATACCTATATATAGGGAAACCGGAAAACCGGGGAACCGGCATCACAGGCGATATTTACGACCCTCAATTTTCACGAGGCATGGGGAACCTCATAAATACATATTTTCTGGTGTTTTTTGCATCTGTTTGTCTGCATTTCCGATAGAACGGGAACTTTTCCTACAATTCTTCCTCTTCAACGGCATCTGATGGCGGAAAGTAACTGATCCTATTATTCTTCTTCTCTGGACCGATGACGATCAGCTTGCCTTTTTCAGCAGAATAGATGGCCTTTTCAGCATCTCTACGAGCGGTTCCAGCTTGTTCACAATACATCCTTAACAATTCGGTTTTTCCGATACCCGGCTGTTTTTGCACAAGTGAAGCGATTCCATTTGGATGTTTCATTGGATCATCCGGCTTCAACGCGATGTACTCCAAAACGCCACCATCAGCTCTCTTCAAAAGGACATTTCCCATGCCTCTCGGAACATAATTGCCCTTTGCGTTATGCAGTATCACATAGTTTTCTGGCTCTTCAAAAAGCTCATATTCTTTGAGGTATGCATCGCCGGGCGATCTCATAGTGTATACGACCCTACTTGTATTCACAAGCGACACAGCACCTAATACCCCTGTCGAATCTCCCCCGGATTGACTGTCACGCATTGCAAACTTGTTTGTATGAGTCAGTAGCATTATGGTTGCCTTCGTCTCTTTGCTGACCTCCTGAAGTTTCTGAGTAAATCTGCTCACCATGTCATTTTTTGACAGATCTTCATGTAAAAGCAGATTGGCCGGGTCCAGAATCAGTAACTTCACATTGCCGATTTCCGTAATGAACTTGATGAGAGCTTTCATGTTCTTGCGAGATTTATCCGGGAAAAGCGGAAACATCTTTCCAGCTGATGGAGGAATTATTATTCTCTTTTCCATCTTTGCCTTGATGTCGGCTTTTTCATCATCGGTCATCGTTGCCGTCACATTATGATAAATGGCCCATAAGCGTTCACGAACTACATGGCGGTCATCTTCCAGACTGAGAAAAACTACATTTCCGGCTTTCGGAACGGTGAAGTTTGGATTTTTGAAAAGCGGAATTTGTGTTGCCATTGATACGGCGGTCTGTAAAGCACAATACCCCTTTCCCATACCTCCAGGCGCAGCAATCGTAATAAGAGGGTCTTTCGTTAGCAGGTTCTTTATCAGATACTTCCTGTCGGGAGGTTTATTATCGAGAAGGCCGTTAATTGTGGATTTCTCCGGGTCGAGAAAGTCGTGAGGCAATTCATCTACATCTTGTTTTGCCTCTTCTGTTTCAGGATCATATATTTTTCGATTTTTTGAGCTGTTCAAGTGAAGTTACTCCTGTATTGAGATGGGGACTCTCCGGCTCTCCATCGAACTGGAGAGTCCCGAAAATGTTTGCTGCAATTCGTTAATGACGAGTATTAAAGTCAGAGAGCGAGTTCTTCTAATTTTTCCAGGCATGGCTTACGACGAAACTCTTCAAAGGGTGTGATAATTTCGAGATCGTCTAATTGAATGAACAGATGCAAGATTCTTCCCGGAAGCTTGGATAAATCAATGGAGTCTTTGACAATCTTCAAGGCCAAGTCGATGACCTTTTGGCCTTTTTTGAGATCGAGCCTTTCTCTCATAAAAACTTCTGGATGTTTGACGCAGTTTTCATCGAGGCATACTAAAACTCCACCTCCCCACAAACCTTGTCCACCGAAGGAATGTCCGGCAATCATACGTGGAGGGAAAGTTGCATTCTCTGATCCATTGCAGGTTATCGTAATACGCAAGGGTATTATGGAGTCGAAAGGAATTTTTCTTTTCCATCTCTTCAATGGAACAAAGTTGTTTACTGCTTTGACAAGATTTTCCGCTGTAACGCCAGCCTTTTCAGTATCAGCAAGATTGTTGTCGATTGCCGTAATCGGAGAAAGACTGTAGTTTATGTGTATTGCAATACCATCATTCGTATCTACCTCATAGAAATCTGTTGAAAGAACTCTAATAGAGTATTTCTCCGAAGCTTTTCTTGGCATATTTTCCTCCTGAAGTCGTCTTTATCAAGACGGTCAGTATGATGTTCCCGGCACGTTGAAATCCGGAAACGCGAAATTGATGATTTTGTATCATTGATCGACTTTGATTTTATTCAAGTAATGTGATGAGACGGGGACCTCCGGCTCTCGGCTGAACTGGAGAATCCATGAAAATTACACAGCAATACAGATTTGAGATGATTTCGAGAGACTTATTGAAAAGGGACTATGCTGCGTCTGCTACTTTCTTCTCTATTTTTTTCTGGAACCAGGCATTGAGTATCCCCTTATATCTTTTCATGATTACATGCCATTTCGTGCCAACTAATGACTGAAGATTGATTTTTTGATGCTGCTTGCCGAATAATATATGAAGAACCTTCACAAACAGCGAGTCTGTGGACATATCGAAGTTATATCCCTGGATAAATTCTTCACCTGTCTTGAGTCGAAGTTTAAAGTTTATTCGAGGCGGTAATCCTGGAGTGTCCTCGCGAGTCTTGTATACCTCTTTTATCCTTGCGGTGTTTGGACCTTCCGGAATGTCATCATCTTCATTCTCTGGTTTTTCAACGATTAGATCATTTGATTCTTCTGATTCTGATGAGGCATCCGACGACTCTTCCGTATTTTCGTCTGCTTGTTTTTCACGAATATCATTGGCAGTATCGTCATCCGACGATCGAAGAAATTTCCTATTTTTCATCTGAATCCTCCTAAGATTCACATCACAGTTAGTCACGACAATTAATTTGTCGTTATGAATATCTGAACTGAACGAAATAATCACACATCTGTATTAATGCAACTATTAATGAGAGTTTATCTCCTTTCATCCATCACGATATCTAATTTGGCTTTTGCAGTGACATAGGATATTGGGAAGCAGTGAAATTAAATTTCAATCTCCATGCTCTTTCTGGGTGGTTCGACTACTTCAGTTGCCTCATGCGATGGACTGTGAGGTGCTGTCGCCCCGTTCACAAGGCTTTCTATGCCATCTACTTGAATTGTCATGTGTTCAATCCGACCAAGCGCTGGGAATGAGGACAGAAGAGTTCCCAAAAATTCCCATGCCAATTCAGCAACGACTTGTCCCTTTCTCAACGCACTACCTTTTTTGGTGCTAGGTTTCCCGTCGAGGCACATCACGACACCCATTTCTTTTGGCATGAGTTCATCAACAAATTCTACGGCTCCTACAACCGGCAAAGCGGCCATCTTACGAGATCGATTGTGATGAACAGTAATCAACATTGACATTGGCTTTGCAAGGGGAATCATCATTCCATGTTGTTCAAAAGAGAGCAAATCCTTTGCTGCCCATATAAGTCTCTTGGCCATGACTATTGTTCCATCACCCTTAAGATGCGATTCCGGATTTTCTAACGGATGTTCAGCGAAGACGATCTGCACAAGGAGTGGGTCAACTCCAGGAGCATTATCGAAGATTCTTGTAGACAAAATTTCAGCACCAATTATTTCTTCACAGTGAGTTTTCATGGTTCTTTTCCCTTTCGTCTTGAATGCAAGACAGTAACGTGTTTCCAGCAATTAAAATCCGAAAACGCGAAATTGAGCGAACGTAATATCTCCTTTCATGCCGTCATGGCTTATAATTGGGCTTTGAAGCGATGGTGAGCATATTCTTCCCGGATGCCTTTTGTTGACATCCGGGAAAAAAAGGAAACTTATTTATCGATTGGCTGATCCCACTTCTATAAGCTTCGTTTGATGATGGCTGCCTGGGACGATATACAAGGCATCAATCGAGTGTGGATAAACTGGTTGTAAACTGTCATTTTCAAGAGGAATCAAGCCGCTGAAATGGAACGTCACAGAGTGATTTTTCAGATCACAATTGTCTGGATGATGGTAATTGAACAAGTATTTTGCTTCCGCCACAAGATTGCAGATTATTTGGGGATCTATGTTCTCGACGTTGAAGTTCTGTTCACCAGATGCCGTAGTAACAATATGAAGGCCACATTGATCTTCGTCTGGTCCGGTAAAAAATGTGTTTGCCGATATTCCATGCTGATTAATCTTCATTGAATCATCGTCACCAGAATGCATCGTGATTTTTAATTTCATAATGCTGTTAGTGTCGATGGCGACACCGAGTGCTTTCCATGGAACAATTGCACATAGGCTGCCCGCAAAATCGGAGATTCTAAGAATATGCTCAAGATGATCTTTGGGATATTGATTCAAAGCTGCTTGACTCTTTGCAAACGAAATACGGAGATGAAGAGCCTTGGCATCCCCCTGCTTACTTGCCGCAATGGATTGAGCCAAAGCGACGACAGCTGTAATACGATGATGTGGTTTCATATTTTCCTTTCATTCTTCACAATGGGAAGAATTCTGCACGCTTCTCAGGGCGCAAAGAAGCATTCGTGGCTATAACGCCACAAGATAGGACGCCAGATGGTGTTTTTCAGCACTACCGCATTGCAGTGCTTGCCAAAGACGTATTGCCTGTTACCGCCGGTGAAAATCTGACCCATCCATCGCCGATTAACTGACCCGCCTCACCGATTTTTTGGCGTCCTATTTTCACCCGTGGGTCAAAGCCGCTTTGCCGGAATCTGTTCACAAAGGCATTTTTCAGATTTGTAGCCTTTGTAGTAGTCCCGAAAGCTTGGTCATGGAACTTTTCATCGCAGTAATTTTCACTATCTCGAACCGACACTTTGTAGATGACCTTATCTCAAGCGATGTTTCTGATAGGTCAGCGCAGCTTTTCTATCTCGCTGCGATTCTGATTGATGGTCGAGTAAGAAATGGAGAAAATCTGTGAGCAATGCGGCAAACCGTTTATTCCTCACCATGCCACGGCTATCCGACAAAAGACATGCGGACGGAAAAAGTGCAGGCGAAAACGGAAGAGTCAGTGGCAACGGGCGAAACTGAAGCAAGACGCGGACTATCGAGAGAATCAAGCAATAGCCCAGAAGCGATGGCGACAGAAGCATCTAAATTACTGGCAACAGTATCGCGAACGCCGTCCGGACTATACGAAACAAAACAGGCTTCAGCAAAGTAATCGTAATAGTCGTCGCAATCAATCAGCCGAAATGATTGCAAAGATGGACGAGCTTCACCCGCCTCCAAAGCGGTTTTTCTGCCAGAGGCAATTCAGCGCATTGATTGCAAAGATGGACGAGCTGAACGAGAAAATGGGCTCCAGGCAAGAGATGCAGCCACTTACCCGAGCTGGTCCCTGATTGCAAATATGGATGAGCTAATCATGTGAAAACGGGCTTTGTTTCAGATGTTTCGCCGGGTGTTAAGGTGATTGCAAAGAGAGGACGATCTCGATTTTTTCCAATGACCCATATAC
>JADFYG010000061.1 GCA_015233155.1 Candidatus Rifleibacteriota bacterium | reverse complement strand
TTGCTCCCGTGGCTCCTGTTGCGCCGGTGGCTCCGGTAACACCAGTGTTTCCTGTTGCTCCAGTGGCTCCTGTTGCGCCGGTGGCTCCGGTAACACCAGTGTTTCCTGTCGCGCCGATGGTTCCTGTTGAGCCTGTGGCTCCCGCAGCGCCAGTGCTTCCCGTCGCGCCGATTGCTCCTGTTGAGCCTGTGGCTCCCGCAGCGCCAGTGCTTCCCGTCGCGCCGATGCCTCCTGTTGCGCCAGTCGTTCCCACAGCACCATTGCTTCCTGTCGCGCCGGTGACACCTGTTGGGCCCGTGACGCCTGTGGCGCCTGTGGCGCCTGTGGCTCCGGCAGCGCCAGTGCTTCCCGTCGCTCCTGTATTTCCTGTCGGCCCCGTATTACCGCTTGTGGCTATCGTTTGCCATGAACCGCCATTCCAAATATAGGACGTCTTGGTTGTTGTGTCGTAGTATGCCCAATTCACCTGCGGGTTCGCCGGCGCAGATGCTAAAGAACCCTGCCAGACTATTATGCCGTGCGGCGTCGGATCGATGGCCATCTGGACTTGTACCAATGTCGTTACCTGCGCTGCCGTCACCATTACATTTGTTATCTTCTGTTGTAAAAGCCCATCTCCGGTGATGGCCAATGTGTAGGTGCCTACCGGGATTCCGGTGATAGTGAATTTGCCCAGGTCATCAGTAAAGGCTGAATAAGAGGTTCCCGTCACGAAGACGATGACTCCCGCCACCGGTGAATATCCTGTGGGAACTTGAATTGTTCCCGAGATGTCGCCAGTCGCGGCTAAGCGTAAAACAAGATCCGTTGTCGATAAAGAGACATTTATACTTCCGACCTGAATTCCCTGCAGAATACTGCTGTGATATTGATCCTTGCGGGCGATGAGGTTGAAATTACCCTTTTTAACCGCTGGAAATACGAACGAACCATCGGCTTCAGTGCTTGTAAAATATATCTGACCATCGGTGCTCCCGCTTGCCACTGCCTGAGCTCTAAGAGCAGCGCGGGGTGAAACCGTCGCTCCGTCCGCCACCAGATAGACCGCTATGTTACCCAGATCGCCGTCTCCCGTGATTCTACCACGAACGACGCTGGTCGACTCGCTTGGGACTGCCGTTACAAGAGCCGTTGCAGCGGGATTTCCGCCGCCGCCGGAACACGCAAGTAAACCACCGACCATCGCAAGTAAAAAAACGAATAAGAAAGCTCTCTTCACAATTCACTCCTGGCTGAATAAGTTAATCAAGTGCGATAAATTGTAGCCTGCGAATAATTCAAGGACAAGAAAAAAAATTGCCAAATTATTTTCTGCTATTATTACAAGCGCTCTCCTTATAGTCATATATTTTGTAACTGGAGCATGAGATGGCATTGGACTGGTTTTCCGCAGGTGCCGCCAGGAATGCAGGTGACGCAAATTATGCGCCCGGTCTGATCACTGGCTGGAGATTGTTCTTTTTCGGAGCTTTATCACTCGGGTTTCTTTTGAATGCCCAGACCAAATGTTCTGATGCTATTGAGAGATTGCAAAATTACGATAAGTACTGCATCGGACTGCATGTAATTGAAGTCAAAGGCGAGTTGGAAAAGTTATTCCTCGAAAAAGACGGTTTTTACCAGAAGCCCACGTCTGTAATGACGTGGCCACTGCTTGATTTATCAAAGATCGTCGGATTTATCTTCATGGCAGTCGGCATAAAGATTTCCGGCCCGGGGCTCTGTGGAATCGCCACCAAACGGCAGAAGGATGCGGCCAGAGCGAGATTCCCTGATCAGCCATGGCTTGCCGAGGGTGAATGGGATGGTTATGAGATCAGGGCCCAAAGCGGGGTACAGTTGATCGATGCCTGGAGCTTCGGAATCATAATGTGCGGGTTCGTGTCTATCGCATGGGTTCTCTATATTTACAAACCAGCCGCTCCGCTGATATTGCTGATGATGGATATACCGTTCAGCCTTATCGCGGTGGCGCTCCTGGGAAGGGCAGCCTATCTGACCTTGCGCCAGTTGAAATACGGCACGCCCGCTCTAATCCTTTCTCAGATGCCTTTAGACATCGGTGAGGGATTTGGGGCCAGCCTCCTTGTCGCGAATCACCTTGTCACCAAAAGTGGTGTCACCATCACATTGAAGTGCGAACGCCTAACGACTACGCAAAGTGGAAAGCACTGCCACACGGTGAGCGATGTCATCCATGAAAAAACTCAGACAGTCACCCTGGATTTGGCACAGGCTAGCGAGGGGAAATCCCTCATCCCTTTCAGCTTCGATATTCCATCTGGCCTTCCCGGCCGTGATATGGAAAGTAATCCCCAGCATCTCTGGACTCTGGATGTGGAAGCCCCGACTTCCGGTCTGGATCTCACCGCCTCATTTGAACTCCCAGTCTATCTGGTCTGCGATCCGGCGATGATCAGGAGACGGTCTTGCGATTGAACCAACCCTTGCGAAATTTCATGAGTTTCGTTACAATTTGGCCATCGAATCGAAATGCAAGCTGTATGAATGGACGCTGCTTTTTTGAAAACGAGAGAAGAGTAATGGAGGAACCAACGTGAATCTGAGATTTGCAACTCGGATTGCCATTGCCGGTGTAATGGTGGCCATGATGATTGATTTAGCGTATTACTGGTATTTTAGTGATCAGCTGCTTGCCCTTCGTACGCATGGAAAAATCACCGTTGAACAATTCCTCATCTACACAAGGGCAATTTCATCGGCTAAAAGCATATTTCAGAATTGTTCTCTGGGGTATTTTTTTTACGCTCTCCAATCCAAATTGAAATTTTTTGGAGAAATTGACCCGAATGATTTCTGAGTGGGTTCTCTTCTCTCCACAGAGAAAAAAAGCCAGGTATTGAGTTTTACGCCTCAAATACCTGGCCTTGGTTGTTCACCCTTCTCGAACATCTTTCACGACTGGGAAGTAGCTTCCCGAATCATCAAAAGCCCCCCCCGGAAGTGAGAGACAAATCAATCACGTCATTGGCGGGACCCGTAGTTCCATTCCCTGTTTGTGTCCCCGGGGAAGTTACTGATGTTCCTCCTGTCGGTGAGGGGGAAATTATCCCCGCCGCCTGAGACAAAGTATTATTAATGTTATTGTTCACCCCGTCTATGTGACCACTAAGGACGTAAGAGGCAAATATTGCAACAAAAGAGATAAACCCCAGGATAAAAGAGTATTCGGTCAGACTCTGTCCTCGCCTGCTTTTTTTGATAAACATGTGAACCTCCTTGGGAAACTCTCAATATATTAATCCCCTCATATAATAGACGTATCAATCGAACTTTACTTGTCAAGTTGTTTTCTTCCTGCTGAAGGAGATACGTCACACCTGAAAAGAAAATACTTCGTAACCCCTGCGATGTCCTTGAAAATAGCCAGCCTGATTGCAGACCAAGATCTTCATTTCCCGGATTTACGATATGTTTTATATGGATCCGGATATTCCATGTCGGTCAAATCCATATTAGCTCCACGGCATACCCGGAATCCTATCCAGTTGTACCGTCTGTTGTTTTCCGTCGATCCATAGTCGAACCATCTGTTAATGCCCTCGCTATCATAAGAGGAACCAAGATAAAGGCTGTTTTTATTCCCTTCCCCGGTCGTTATCGAGTGAAATTCCCATTCGCCGACATTACCGGCCAAATCATACAAGCCCCATCCGTTGGGTTTTTTCAGTCCCACCGGATGTGATTCCCAGTTGCTGTTGAACTTGAACCAGCCATATAAAAAAGTCCAAGGCTGAAAAGCAGCATGAATACATACCGAATATTTTGAGTGTACACCAAAAATGCCGAAAAACGCTTCAGAATAGGAAAAACTCATTTTTCGACATCTACACAATTCCTTTTCTGTTCTGCATTTGCATAACTCACCAAGAATTGCTGTTCGAAAAACGGAGATACTGTAGAGATTTTCCATATCTTCTGATTCCTTTTTCCCCAACCCGCTTCCCCAGCCGATATTTACATGAAGCGAGCGAAATCTTAGGAGGCACGAAACATTGTTCACGCGAATCCCGTAGGGAAGTATTGCAGGTTGTGAACCTTTTCTGGTCGAGGTAGAAATAGATATCAGCGGAGGATTACCTGGATTTACGCTCGTTGGCTTAGTATGCACTTATGCGTATAAGATGACAGCAGATTTTGAAGAATGAATATAGATGCGGATGGCACGTATGAAAGAAAGCGTGTATATTGATGGCGTGTTGGTGGAATAAATGATCTTTTCCCGATGATTAACTATTTCAGTGAGGTCAATAGCAGTGGCAGACATAATTGTAGTTGATCCTGAGATTCTGGTGGGAAAACCGGTCATCAGGGGCACACGTATTTCGGTTGAGTTTGTGATTAATTTGCTGGCACAAGGCTGGAAAGAAGAGGACATTCTAAGAAATTATCCACATTTAACCAAGGAAGATATATCTGCCTGTTTGAAATATGTTTCGGAAATTATTCAATCGGAGAGGGTGTTCCCATTGCCTTCTACGAGGGTTGCATAAATGCGATTCTTGGCGAATGAGAATTTTCCAGGTGGTGCCGTTTCTCGATTAAGAGATCTCGCAAACGACGTTGCCTGGATTTGTACTGATTCTCCGGGTGCTACCGATAAACAAGTTTTGGCGAGAGCGGTTGAGGAATCACGAATTCTTCTCACTTTTGACAAAGATTTTGGGGAACTTGCTTTTCGATCCGCACTTCCAGCAACTTGCGGCATTATCCTTTTTCGAATTCCCATGGCAAATCCCGAATGTGGAATAAAAACGATAATCGATACTCTGCAATCGAGAAATGATTGGGCCGGAAATTTTGCGGTTGTGGAAGAGAGACGCCTTCGTCTGCGTTTATTACCGAATTCAGTCTGATTTTTTCTGGATGGCGGATGATGCAATAAAGATAGAAAGGCTTGTCTGAAATATTTCCTGAAACCACATTGGTGTTGATCTATACAGAAACGGAAGATACGATACGTATTACAAGCTGTCGTAAAGCGACCGCGAAAGAAAGCAAAGATCCCGAGGGGAACAATTGCCTCGCCGTGAACGCGTATAATATAGCACTTCTAGAGAAACGCTACGGCATTTAACTTGTTCAGACAATCAGAATACTGCTCGAAAAGATTTCCCCAATATCTAGTTTGAAGCGATGTATATCGTCAGCTGCGGATAAAGCAGACAGCCGGGAAAATCAAGTCGCAGGAGTAAACCATTGTTTGCCAGAGTTCTTGCCGGCGCCATCGCAGGTTGCGAGCCGCTTCTGATCGAAGTCGAGGTTGACATAGCCGGCGGCCTGCCTGCATTCACGCTCGTCGGCTTAGTATGCCCATATGCATATAGTAAGACAGTATATTCTGAAAAATGACTGAAGATACAAATGGCACGCATAGTAGAAAATGTGTATTATCGAAGGGAATGTCGATGTAATAACTTATTTTTGAGGAAAAATGCATTGTGGGAAATAGAGACTGATCCGAGTGGTAAATATAAAATTTTCTAAACGATATGTAACTTCTCAATAAGTCCGGGCAAAAATGGAAATCCTAAAACTAAAACTCTGTTTTTATCAGTGTCTTCCTCGTGAGGTCGTGTTATTTTACAGCGGGGTTATTGAGAAGTTACAACGATATCTCTCGAAATGGGCTTCATGGTAAAACACAAGGAGTTTCAGGCATGAGATTAATGAAGAAAATAGTAATTTTGTTTTTAACAGCTGCATGGATTATTGGCGCACTCTATGTTCGAGGAGGTTATCAGGGCAAAGCTCAAGGATACTTGAAAGCCTGTCAAGCCAATCTCCGGGCTCTTGAAGGAGCAACGGAAATGTATATGAGTGATCTCGGAAAACCCGCCAGCGGTGTGACATCTCTCGAATTAATGGAGCTGATGGTAAAGAAGGGATATTTGCATGGAAGAGTAGAGGGTTGCTCGACAAGACTTGAAGACCATGGAATATATGAATATTCCGGGAATGGAACATGGATATGCACGGCTCATGGTGATATTGAAGGGGTTGATCGCTACTATGAAAAGTCCCGAAGTTTTACGGCAAGAGTGAAACGAGGCTTTAGGAACTTCGAATGGGATGCCCTACTTTTTTTGCCGGTATTTAAAGATTGATGTGTAAGTGATGGGGCGGTAATACTAGCCAGAGGAACTCATGGAAGGACGATGGCTTGTTCAGACAATCAGAATACTGCTCAAAAGATTTCCCCAATATCTAGTTTGAAGCGATATATATCGTCGGTTACAGATAAAGCAGACAGCTGGAAATATCGTGTCGCGGGAGAAAACAAGTGTTTGCCAGAGTTCTTGCCGGTGCTATCGCAGGCTGTGAGCCACTCCTGATCGAGGTCGAGGTCGACATAGCCGGAGGTCTGCCCGCTTTCACGCTCGTCGGACTTCCTGACGCCGCCGTAAACGAATCACGTGAGCGCGTCAGAGCCGCGCTCAAGAACATCGGTCTTGAGCTTCCCCCGCGTCGTATCACCGTTAATCTGGCTCCGGCCGATGTAAAAAAAGAAGGCGCCGGTCTCGACGTTCCGCTGGCGGTGGCTCTTCTTGCCGCATCAGAACATGTTCCCGCAGCCCGCGTCAAGCGTCTGCTCTTCGCCGGGGAAATGGCGCTAGATGGTTCTCTGCGACACTCGCGAGGCATCCTGCCTCTTGCCCTTCTTGCCCGTGAACGCAGTCTGGAAGGCATTGTCGTGCCCGCCTCGAACGTTCCCGAGGCCCGAGTTGTTCCGGGGCTAAATGTTTATGGCTTTACCGGTCTTTTCGATCTTGTGGAAGCCCTGCGCGCGGATGCCCCGATGACTCCCGACGCCTGTGAAAGCCCTGTCGCTCTGCCCCCGTCGGCGTCATTCACGCATGTCGATCTTTCCGATATCAAAGGTCAGCTTTCGGCGCGACGAGCACTTGAAATCGCCGCAGCGGGAGGCCACAACATGATCATGGTCGGACCTCCAGGCTCCGGAAAAACCCTCCTGGCCCGTGCTTTTCCATCGATACTGCCGCCGCTCGAATTTGAACAGGCGATTGAGGTTACGCGTGTGTATTCAGTCAAGGGCTTACTTCCGGCAGGGTGTGGACTGCTTACGATCCCGCCATTTCGCGACCCACACCACACTATTTCCGACGTAGCCCTCATCGGCGGTGGACGAAATCCGGCGCCGGGAGAGGTTTCCCTGGCCCATCACGGGGTGTTGTTCCTTGACGAACTGACCGAGTTCAAGAAAACCGTGCTCGAAGTCCTGCGCGAGCCACTGACGGAAGGTCGTGTCTCTATATCACGCGCGGCGAGAACAACCGGTTTTCCTGCCCGTTTCATGCTTTTGGCGGCCATGAATCCTTGCCCTTGCGGTTATTCCGGCGATCCGGTAAAAGGATGCTCCTGCTCATCACATCAGGTGCATGCGTATCAACAAAAGCTTTCAGGACCGCTCCTGGATCGCATCGACCTCCAACTAGTCGTTTCACGGCTGAAGCCGGATGAGTTGGCGGGAAACATCGAAAGCGAGTCTTCGGAGACAGTGCGCGAACGTGTTCTGTCAGCCCGCCGCCGCCAGAGAGCCCGCCATCCGCGTGGACAGGTGAGATTGAATGCGCACCTTCCAGGACGTTTGTTCAGGAAGGATGCCGAGCTGGATATACCTTCAACGGAGCTGTTACTAAAAGCCGTGCGTGCCTTCGGGCTTTCAGCCCGGGCATATGACAAAATCATTCGCGTCGCCCGCACGATCGCGGATCTCGAAGGGGCCGAAACGATCGCAATTTCCCACATCGCGGAAGCTGTTCAGTATCGAACGACAGACCCATTCAATGCTGCATGAGATCATTAGCGCAATGCAAGACCGACAAAGCTTCTTCAATTCGGAGACTTGCATAATTGCATGGAAGAATGGTGAGCGAGGTCGTATTATTGAATATTACCATGTTGTCCCGATTTTACTTTGGAGGACGCGGACATGAACAGGTCGCGATTTTCTTTGATTCTGGTTTTGTGCATAATATTCATCGGACCACTCGTTGTTCGGGCTGCTGAAGAATCCGGCGACGAGTTTGTCTATGCCAGTCTTCTCAACCGGCAGTTCCGACTTGAAAAAGCGATTGCCGATCTTTCCCAGCTTTCGAATCTGTCTCCAGAAGAACGGGCTGACAAAGCGGACAAATTCCAGACAGAGCTCAAGGCGGTAAAGGAAAAACTTTCGGGACACTTTCCCGCAGCTGACATCGCGCTTGGTGAAACGGTATCCGCCATTCAGCAACACGGCTCTGCATGGTTTCTGCGGTATTTGACTCATGGCGTTTACACCGGTCGGAAAGCCGAGCATCACAAACCACTCGAGGCGGTTGAGATTCAGAGCAGGAATCCCGATCTTGCCGGTAGGGCAGCACTTCCGCTTCTTGGATATCCTTTGATGGTGATACTAAGCTATGATGCTGTTTCCCGCGAGGCTTACCGTGAGTTCATTCCGCAGATGGAGGAAATCGTCCGGGAAATGGAACGCCGCGGCGGCAAACCTTACGAATTCTGGGACAACAAACCGGCGGTGATTCCAAACGATCTCGGCTGGGATGTTGACAGATTCTGGACCTTTGCCCAACAGTGTGCCGGAAAAGTGGTCAATAAATATTTCTGGAGGTCATCCCCGGAAGAGATCAGGCAGGCGACCAATCTGGTCTCGCTTATTATCGTCACTTCACTGTTGAATAACGTGACCATTGATCTTGACGGCGACAAGGAAGCTCAAAGCAAGCACGCATTTTGGCGGGCGAACGCTGCGCCATGGTTCACCCCGGACAAAACATCTTTTCGGAACAAATTTCATATTTTTCATTTCTTCACGCACGGTTGGCTGACTTTTCTCAAGTTATTCAACGATACCCGCTATGATGGCCACATTCTGAACAGCCATGAGGCGTTGTCTCCGACTCGATGTATGTTGAAGAATGCCTTCCTTTTTTCGGATGTTGCTGGCATCGGATACGAAGCGATAAGCAGCGTTGCCGGGACCAAGCATGGATTTCTGGAAACCACCTCAGTCCAGGAACTGCCGAAACCGCTCAAAAAAGTGGCTCAGGCATTTCATCTGAAGAATATTATAATCTATGAGTCCATGCGCGATCTCAAAGATAATCACGAAGGAGCCTGGTTCGGTTCCGCTTTGTTCCTGAGTAACTCTCAGCTGAAACTCTCCGAAATTTCGCGGCACAGGGAAATCGTGGAGGCCTGGCAGGCCAGTCTGAAAGATGGAGATAAAGCTGTCGAACCCGAATCCGGCGGTCCCCGGGAGGGAAAAACCGAGCTGATTTCCAGTGACTGTATATCGCTTTACGACCTGAACGCACCCACTGGAAAACAGCGCATCGATTCAGGATTTTTCAACGAAGTATATCGCGGGACCGGTAGTTTTGACGCAGCCGGCCACGCAGCTGCTGAAGTGCAGGCATTCAAGAATCTCCTGGGTGATGATGTCATGAGTTTCAACCTGCGGAAGCTGTATGGGGCGTGTCTCGCCTCGTTCCAGGATCCGTCCCGGGCTTATCGAGAAGCCAGAATAAGACATGCCGGGATGATAGGTCAGCAGTTTGAAACTGATGAATCTCAACATAGGCCGAGTATTTTCAGGGACCTTTTCGCAAACGAAGGTGGAAACAATGCTGATGATTACAATCATGAAGCCGATTACATTTATGCTACGCACCGCGCCGATATTGCGGGCTGTTACGGGCCGATCGTTCTTACAATTCGCGAGAAGATCCATCGGGGCCTGGATTTGAACCAGATAGCCGATACTTTCAAATATTATTCGAAGGTCAGGTTGCTGAAGAATGCCATTTCTCTTCGCTGGAAAACCATGCTCGGAGACTATGTACTTGACCGGGATGAATATCTTCTTCCGTCATATCTTTCATCGTCAGATATTGTCGGATTCGTCGCCAGGTCGCCCAAGGCAATGGTAATCAACAGGCATGTCACTGCCGCCGACAAAGATTTTTCAATAGCTCTCAAGGCGCCTCCGGTCATTCGGAGTTACGTTAAGCAGATGGTTGGCGGATACCTGGTCAGAGATGTATTCGACGTCAAAAATGCATTGATAAATCGTTTCAGCGAGTCTCCAGAGAACACCCCGCTAGATGAAAAGGTTCAGCGATCAGCCGATACCATTCCGGAGCCGATTCAGATAGCATGGAATGATTACCTACGACGGATTAACCGATAAATCGGCGTGACAGATAAACGTTACGGATAAGGATGGAACGATTTGAATCTATTCCGAATTTCACGGTAAGGACGACTGGTTTCTCCGCCCGTTTAAAGTCTTCAGAAACAGTGCGTGAATTCGTGAATCTTTTCGCAACAAAAATATTTATCTTCATGACAATTTCTATTTTTTCTCGTCTATATTAATAAAGAATAAATTCATTACAGAAATCTAAAAGGTTATGCCGTCTTCATGTTCAGACGTGATTCCAGATTTGATGTTTCTGTGGATGCCGGGGAAAAAGGGAATTACGAGATGAAAAATAAGAGTTTCGGTGAAGCCGCTGCTTTCGATGTGAAAGCCAGGTTTCTCGGGAATTTTGACACTCATGTTGAAACGAAAAGAGTTGAGCAGGATGACGTATGTAAGACTATCTTCCCAGGAATTTCAGGAGCCTCTGGGGATTTATATTGGGAAACCAACGACGGGTCATATATTGGCCTTATCAAAGGTTTTTTGGCCGCGCGGAGCGTGGTCATCTTAATTCCCACCTTCGATGGAAAGTTGGATGTCCATAATGCCGGTGTTACTGGAAGTGTGCATATCCGAGTCAATAAAGGGGATTCAAAAAAAATGATCCGCCTTGGCAGTGATGGGTTACCAGGCCTTTTCAGCCCCAATCCAACCCCGCCAGCACCCACGGCTCCAGCGGTTCCTAAAGAGACGAACAACACTTCTTCATCACAAAAAACAGCGCAAACGATTCCCGAGACCAGCGCCGGTGCATCGGCAAGCGTAAGTATTCCTACTGCGGATTTAGGGGGGCCATACCCTAAGACCACTGGAGTTGGGCTTGCTCCTGGTGAATCAGCTTATTACCATTTTTATACCGACAAGGCGGCGAACATGATTTCTATTCAGATGACGACTGCCGACTGGACGGGCGACCTGGATTTGATGGCCAGCAACGTAAAACCGCCTACCAGCGACCAGATCGTCTCAAGATCATCCATGGGTGCAAATGGTCTGTGGTACGGACCCGTGGTAGGAACCACAAACGAGAGTTTGGGAATGAAAATCGCCGCTCCCGCCGGGACTATTATCTATGTCACGGTTTGTAACCGAAGCAAAACAAGAGCTACCGCCAAGCTATATTGGAGTACCCACTGATCGGGCTTCACGAACCCGTTTTTTCATTTATATCCCTAGCCCTATCTGCTTTTGATAATCACGATTCAATTAGAATTTCTGTTTATCGATTCCGCGAGATTTATAAGTAATTTGCGAAATCCATTTGCAGTCTGCCAGGTCTGAAATCAAAATTACTAATTTTAGGAGTCACTATGAAACGTTTGATTCTCGCATTCGTAGGGTTAATGATCCTGTTCTGCGGTAATGCGATGGCCGCGCAGTACCCCTGCGCGATATTAGAGCTCCAGGTTTACTCCGGGGAAAATGATGAGCCGGTCGCGGACGCCCAAATTACCCTTAAGAACCTGAATAATTCCCTTTTGAGCACAATTAAAACCGATTCTCGGGGGTATGCCTGGGCCCTGGTGAGTAACCGCGAACCATATGATCTAAGCATAGACGCCGGCGAAAAAGGGAATTATGGGATAAAGCATCGTGTAATCGGAGCCAATAACTTTGCTGTCGCGGCAGCCGTTCATTTCAAAGGGGTTCTCGATGTAAGAGCAACTGCAACGAAACTGGGTGACTCAAAATACTGTCGTCTTGGTTTGTTTATCCAACCTCCGGGAGCTTATACGATCAATCTATATCAGGTTTTGGACACCGGGCGACTCCAATGGCTGAAAGATTCTCCCACGGATGAAAAAGGTTGGATAGGTTTCGTCTTTGGAAAGCCGGCAAAAGGAGTTCTCGAAATTTTCTCGGCTGGGAAAAAAGTCGGAGAAAAAGCGTTTGAAGTGATGCGACTTGATTCTGAAAAAGACCTGGGAGTGTATTCCGTTAAATCAGTTGGCGGTTCTGTTCCGACCAATGATGGGATGTAACTCAAAATTATAATTTTCGGCGAAAAACTGGTTCCCCACTGCGAGACTGCCCGTCGAAGGTATGTAAAAACCGATCTCTGATCCGGATTTTATTACAGCTTGACATGCATTAAACAGACGTCTAGCATATCTTCATTATCAAAGATGAGGAGAACAATTTAGTCATGAATGTCGTTGAGTTTCTGCGTGGCGTTTCACTGTTCGCTGGCCTTTCGGAAGAGGAACTGACACCTATACAGAGCCGTGTCGATGACCTGAAGTTCGTTCGGGATGCTTTTATCTGCAAGGAAGGCGAAAAAGCCGATTCCATGTTCGTGATCAAGTCCGGAATCGTACAGATATTCTGTGACGACGGACGCAGTGGTCGCAAAATACTCACTCATCTGAAACTTGGAGAGTATTTCGGTGAAATGTCACTTCTGACGGAGGAACCGCGGACTGCAAGCGCTATTGCCCTCGCCGAAACTGAAATTCTCCGGATCAAGAAGGAAGATTTTTACGCATTGTTGAAAAGTTCGACGGCTATTGCGCTTACTATCATCAAGACACTTTGCGATCGTCTCGCAAAGGCTAATGTCGGATCATCGGGTGATAAGAAATATAATATCTATGCGGTTATGGGCCCGGATACGTCCTCCGGAAAAAGTCTCTTCTCCAGAAACCTCGCGATGGCCATGCATAAAATCCTCGGAAAACCCGTACTGCTCTTCGATCCGAATCTCCGCGATGACCGTGTTGCACGCATGCTTGGCGTGGAAGCACATTCCCGGATTATCGACGAACTTGTCGATCGCGAGCGGATAAGCGAAATCAACAAGTATGTCGTTACTGCACCGTGTGGACTACTGACCCTGCTCCCCCAGGAAAACGGTCTTACGGATTTGCGTTTGAAAGAGTTTCATACGTTTTCATTGCTGAAAACGATCATGGAAAGCTTCGAATTCATTGTTGTCGACAGCAGTTCAATGTTCACGAAGGTTACGAAGGAACTTGTACAGGCCTGCGATAAGATTGTTTATCTGATTTCGAGCAAGAACGTATCCATTGGCGGTCTGATCGACCATTTTGAGGAAACCAGACGCACATGGCATGTCGAGCCGAGCAAGGTTGTCTACGGGGTCAACCATCTCACTGATGATCCAACGAAGGAAAGCATCATCAGCGATAAGGACCGAACCTATCTGCGGTTTCAACTTCCCTTCGAAAAACCCCTTGCCGGTCGTCGGGAACCCGATACTCAGACGCTCGTGCAGCGTGATCCCGAGAATACGATATCTAAGATAGCCAACATGCAGGCCGAAGATTTGCTGTTCGACCAGGTAATAGGCTTATATCTGCCCGCATTTAATGACGATCCGGCAAAAGCCTCCCTGGCACGGCGATGGGCCGAAACCGGAGTCAGTGAGTTGGCAGCAATACTTCGCCAGATCAGCCTGAAGGAAAACGTATCGAAGGACGGGAAACCTTGTTTCCATCTGGAGGGACGCGCCCCGCGTTGGGCCCTGAATAAACAGGTGCCCATGGTAGTCGATTTCGCCTCAAGGTTTAAACAGGAGTTCGCAATCGATAAAATGATTCTGAGTCTGAACGGACAGGATAGCGTCATATAGATCTGATGTGAGTCATGAAGATTTCCATTTTCAACGGAAATCCTGATTGTAACAATCAGGATTTTGACAATTGTTTATCGAGTCTGGCCGTGATTCTTGAAAAAGAGAAACACGAACTCTCATTACTGCAGTTGCGGGAAATGGAGTACCACCATTGCATCGGTTGTCTTGACTGTTGGGTTAAAACTCCCGGAATTTGTGTTTTTAAAGATGATCACGTAAAAGTGTTGAGGAGTTTTCTCAGTAGCGATCTGGTTATTTTTGCATCGCCTCTCATTGTCGGATTCAGTTCCGCTCTTCTGAAAAAAGCTCAGGACAGGCTTCTCCCAGTTATTCTTCCCTATATTGATGTTTCCACCGGAGAGTGCCGCCATTATCTGAGATATGGCAAGGCACCCGTTTTTGGCATCATTTACCAGCCGGAAGAAGATACGGATTCGGAAGATTTGAGTATATTCACGGAGCTCTGGACCAGATTTTCCCGGAACGCTCACTCAAAAGTTGCTTTTGTTCGACCCATCCAGCATTCCGTGCAGGAGCTCAGTCGTGAAATTGCTCGTATGTAACGGATCACCACGGGGAAGAACATCTAACACTGACATTCTTTTAAAGCCTTTTCTCGAAGGGTTTGAGGAGGATTCACAAAATACTCATGAGACGGTGTACCTGAACTCGGAAGATGGGCGCAAACAGGCGATCACATCATTTGTACAGGCAGAATTGATTCTGATTGGATTTCCGCTGTATACGGATGCCATGCCCGGAATCGTAAAAGAATTCATAGAAGCTCTTGTCCCAGTGAAAAAGGAACTGAAACAATTCAGGATCATGTTTCTGATTCATTCCGGATTCTCCGAAGGCTCTCATACTAAGTATATCGTCAGATATCTGGATAAATTATCAAGAAGATTGGGTGGCACATACCTTGGTACAATACGTACTGGCGGCACGGAGGGCATAAAAGTGCAGCCCGCATTTATGACACAAAAACTTTTGACTCAGTTGAAAATCATGGGTAGATTGCTGGCTCAGACGGGCAAAATAGATGAAACCCTGATTAATAAAATCGTTCAACGTGAGCGTTTCTGGAAAATAGAGTTGTTTTTTTCAGAGATAATGAGCGAATACATGTTTTGGAACCCATGGCTCAAAAAAAACGGGGCATTCGAAAAGCGATTCGATAAACCGTTGATATGAAAGTTCCCGTCATGATTAACAAAGGGTGCTAACCGAATTAGTTGAGATTTCTCCCTTCGGTCGAAATGACAGTACTGTTTGCCATTCCGCACGAATGTGAGGAGTCTCGCCTGGAGTAAAGAGTCGTAAATATTTACTCTTTTTTGGTCGTCTGGGTCTCCGTTCAGCTCCGGATCAGCTGCGCGATAGTTTCCACTGAATCGAAATTGTTTGGATCGAACTCTTGTTCAGACAGATCATAACCGAACTCCTTTTCGAGAAATCCCACTATTTCCAGGATGTTCAGCGAATCGATTCGCCCTCCAAGAAGAAGCGAATCATCATCGGCAAAGGATTCTGAATCACCTTTCCTTGTGAGAATTTCCTGTAAAAAATGTCTGATTTTTTCCTTTTTATCCACGGCTCACCTCGCAAACGGCAGAAATAGGTTGATTATGAAGGAACAGTAATCGATGATGCTCCAGGATCGCAATGGATCATCAAGGACCATTATAAGACAATAGAAAAATAAAACGAAGACGGTACTCAGGAAACCCCGATTCTGGGGGGGGCGGCCAATCGATCTCAGTTGGGAAACACCTATCGCTGTCCCCAGAATCACGCAGTACAGAAGATAAGTTTGAAAACCTGCCAGAGCATTCCACAGGCCGAGTTTAATAATCAATGTGATATCGCGTAAAAAATGAAAAAGAGCATTTCCAAAACCAGCGGCTGCGAAAGTGGCAAAAAAGATTCGCAGTCGGGGATGCTGCTTAAAAAATCTGAAGTAGGTCGGGTAAAAAAAGAAGTCCACGAGAAGTTCCTTGAAGTAGTAATATACCCGGTTATAAAACTCCGCTATGCTTTTGGCCTCAAGCGGTTTGTACGTGTTCCTGAGGGCATTGAAACCGCACATGCGACAGGTTGCAACAAATGTTCCCCCGAAACTCGAAACGTCCAGCAAAATTCTAAGGAAGTTGGCCACGAGGACCATCCAGCAAATAGAACGTGGAAACACTTTCCCGACCAGATACTGGTGGATGACATTATTCAGACGGGGGAGCACGGGCAATCCCTGAAGAAAAGGGTCGATGAATCCATGAGCTCCGAAGACGATCTGGTCAAACAGGGAGAAAACAAGCAGCAATAATGATGACCAGAGCATGAGTTTCAAACCCTTGAGCTGAACTGTTGCCAGATCGAGAGGGCTCTTTGCTTCTATTTTCCGCAGGTTTGCCTCGCCTTTTGGGAAGGGAACATTGGTGCTGCCCCAGAATGGCTGAAAATGAAAAAGCTCAATCAGAGACACGGGGGTCTTTTCTTTTCCCCGATTGGAAAGAGCATATGCGAGAAACCAGAGATATTTTCCGGCGATGATGAGAATGACCCACAGAGATAACCAGGCCGGTCGCGGCAATGGGGCATATGAGGCTAAAACAAGCATTCCCGTGTAGAACAGGAAAAGATTCCGAACCGGTTTTTTGAACAGCCAGTGGTCTGCCCATTTTCGGGAAAGAAGTAGCAGTAGCCACGCCATAACAAAAAAAACAAGGGTATATGCGAGAATAAACTGTGTTACAAATGGTGCATTGAAGGTAGAGGAAAACCAATCCAGTTCACGCTCGAAAATCGGATATTGAAAAAGCCAGTAAGCGGTTCCTATCGCCACCAGCGGACGTCTGAACTGCGGGAAATAAGGGATACAGCAATTCCTAACTCTACATAAAATGGCTTTCCCTGAAGGTACATCAAAAAAGAAAATATGGATGCCAGGGCCAATTTTCCGGGAATGGTTTGCGCAAAATTGAGCAGGGAAGGCTCTTTCTCCAGGCGTGGAATAATTCTAAATTCCACTCCCTTGCATCCTCCCTGCAAGTATATTCAGCAATGCCTTCCGGTCGATCTTGCCGTTTGGCGTCATCGGCATGGATTCAATTTCTATTATTTCGCGTGGCAGTGCGTATGGAGGAAGGCGTTTCTTCAGTCCATCCAAAATCTGACCTGTCGTAATCCCGGTGGCGCAAACAAAGGCGACGACTCCCTCCGCCGAGCCATTCCGGATGGGCCACGCCACCATTACCACCGATTCACATTTGCAGACCTGTCTGAGGTGAGCATCTAATTCTTCCAGCTCGATTCGATGGCCCAGTACCTTGACCTGGTTGTCTATTCGTCCCATGTGGTGGAAGGTTCCTGATGCATCCTCGAAAGAGAGATCTCCGGTGAGATACCACCGGAGCCGCCCGAGTGAAGGATGATCGAGAACCGGTAAACGCCTGGAAGTGAGCTCATCGTCTCCAAGATATCCCTGTGTTATCTGAGGTCCTGAGAGAGCCAGCTCCCCTGTCTCACCTTGCGGCAGGAAGATGCCTTGCTCACCAACAATAGCCATTCTCATGCCTGAATAGGGACGGCCTATTGAGAGGATATCCCGTCCAGGCGTAAGATTTGGCGGATCAGTGAGTCTTTCCAGGGAGCACCCGACGGTGGCTTCCGTGGGTCCGTAATGATTATCGATAACGCAGTTGGGCGCTGCACGCCCCCATAACAGGGCTGAAGACAGCGGAAGTGCTTCTCCGCAGAAGTAGGAGACGCGAAGGGTGGGGAAGCAGCCTTCTTTAAGATGTTTCAGTCTGTCCAGAAAAAGAATCACCGATGGGACAGATGCCCAGAATGTCAGCTTGTGTTCCTGAATAAATCGCGCAGGCGCCATAAGTTGAGATTCGGGCACAACATGCAGGGATGCCCTTGCATACCAGGTAAGCCAGAGATCGAGAACAGAAAAGTCAAAGGAAACTTCGGAAAAATTCGAGACGCGGTCTTCCGGTCCGATGTTATATAGGGTTTGACAATGATTCAGAAAATGATAAACACTCCGTGTTTCAATCTTCACCCCCTTTGTATTCCGGTTGTACCGGAAGTGAAAATCACGTAGGCAACCTCGTCAGCGCTCATTGCAACTGGATTTTGCATGGGAGCGACTTTGGCAAGCTCATCATTTACGTGGAAGTCATCGCTCAACGATTCTCCAAAAGGTTGCAACACTCTGCGGTAGCCACTCATTCCACATTCAGCCAGCCGTTTAGCGCCCTTCTTATCAATTATCAGAGCGTCAGGATCGGCGCATTCCAGGGTGCATTTGAGAGTCGCTGCGGGAATTTTCACATTTATGGGAATATACGTCGCCCCCGCCCAGCAAGCCCCAAGTATGCCGGCATAAGTCT
Source organism: Candidatus Rifleibacteriota bacterium (assembly GCA_015233155.1). GTDB lineage: Bacteria > Muiribacteriota > Ozemobacteria > Ozemobacterales > Ozemobacteraceae > JADFYG01. The sequence goes on along the minus strand of JADFYG010000061.1, from coordinate 16,009 downwards.
CAAGGCTGCGGGAAGCCAGGATGACCACACGGCGCTGGCCATGGCGTGTATTGCAGCCGTCATTAAGCCATGCGGCAATGCGGCTGGCGCATGAGGCCAGTTTCGAGTATGTAAAACTTTTTCCATCCAAAATCAGAGCCGCATCAAGGGGATATTCGACTGAGTGGCGATAGAATGGATAAGCAAGATTAAAATTTACGGGGTCACTGCTGAACACCAACGCCTCCTGAAAAAAGAGTCACAAAGCAGGCGGGAATTTGATTCTGCGTCGGAACAGTATAAACAGCCATTTTTTTGAAGTCAAACCATTTGACACCATCCTCCATTTCATACTATAAATTCGAAAAATATCGGAAAGGATAGCGGCCATGAGCTTGTCAACATTCAGTGCTTATCTCAGTTTTGCCGTCGCATCTGAACAAAAGGGATTGGAATATTTCGTGTCGATCATTGCATCTCAATCTGGTGTAAAAGCGGATTTCATAGGACGCCTGAAAACCGATGCCGAAAAAAATATTCGAAATCTCCAGATGATTCTTCGGGAAAATGTGACCGAACTGGTCATGGAACCATGTGAATCCCTCAATGAAGAGAATTATGTTTTCAGTGGCTTATCTTCTGATCCTGTCAAATTTGCCATGACGATTCTGGATAAGCAGAGAGAGTTTTGCAGGGATGCCGCAAAAGCCGTGAATCTGAGAGAAGTAAAGCGCGCTTTTGAAAAATTATCCGAAAAGAAGAGTCAGCTTTATCTTGAATTAAAGGATCTCGCAGTCTGAAAAAGTGAATCATATGAGTAACCTGCAAAATTCATTAGTATCAGAGATACTTGCAATATTCACGAAACATCAATAATTACAATAGAATAATCGGAGGCGAACGTCATGGCTCGGACAGTGAAATGCGGTTTGATTCAGTGTGGTCTTCCATTGCATGAAGGAGAGGGAACCGTTCAGGAAATCAAGGATGCGATGATTCAGAAACACCTCGGACTCATCGACAAGGCCGGCAAAAAAGGCGTTCAAATCCTCTGTCTCCAGGAAATTTTTTCGACTCCATATTTTTGTCCATCACAGGACGCCAAGTGGTATGCCACCGCTGAAACCGTTCCGGGGCCGACGACAGAACTATTGTCAAAATATGCGAAAAAATACAAGATGGTCATCGTCGTACCGATTTATGAGAAGGTGATGGCGGGCGTTTATTTCAACACAAGCGCCGTACTGGATGCGGACGGATCCTATCTCGGAAAATACCGGAAAATACATATTCCGCAGGTTGCCGGCTTTTGGGAAAAATTCTTTTTCAAACCTGGAAATCTGCAGTATCCGGTCTTCGAGACCAGATACGCCAAAATCGGAGTGTACATCTGCTACGATCGTCATTTCCCGGAAGGAGCGAGAATTCTCGGCTTGAATGGAGCGGAAATCGTCTTCAATCCTTCTGCAACCGTCGCCGGCCTCTCTCAGCATCTCTGGAAGATAGAGCAGCCTGCACATGCCGTTGCAAACGGGTATTTCATGGGATGTATCAATCGGGTAGGCATTGAAAAACCTTGGAAGATCGGAAAATTCTACGGTCACAGCTATTTCGTGAATCCGCGCGGAGAAATCCTTGCCGAAGGAAGCGAAGATAAGGATGAAATCATTATTTCCGATCTCGATCTCGACAAGATCGACGAAGTCCGGAATGCATGGCAGTTCTATCGCGACCGCCGTCCGGAAACCTACGATGAGATGTCTATGCTTTTGCCGTGATATGGCTCTCGAACCAAATGAATTAACCACAGATGGACACGGATGAACACAGATAAAGCGACCGCCGGGATACAATGCATTGTCCCGAATAAAATTATGTGCGCCTTATAATTTAGAAACGGAGAACTGTATGGCAAAACAAGTTGCGAAGAAAAGCCCTTCAATCGGCAAGACTTCCGCTAAGGGGCTGGCGAAAGCAGAGTGGTTGCTTATTAAAGGTGGCTCCATTTTTACCGCTTCCGAGTCGTTTTCCGGTGATATTCTCATCAATCGCGGGAAAATTTGCGCGGTCGGGGAAAATCTCGATTTCGGCGGTCCGGCCGAAATTATTGATGCGAAAGGTCTTGAGGTTTATCCGGGTGGCGTAGATGCCCACACGCATTTTTCTCTTCCCTTCATGGGAACGGTTTCTGCCGACGATTTCGAAACCGGCACCAAAGCCGCCGCCTGCGGAGGAACTACCACGATCATTGATTTTGCCATTCCGGCACGCGGCCAAAATGTATCCAAGGCAGTCGAAGCATGGCACCAGAAAGCGCAAGGAAAAGCCGTCGTCGACTATGGATTTCATGTAGCCCTTGTCGAGGCCAATGAAAAGGTTCTTGCCGAGATCCCTAAACTGGTAAAGGACGGAATCACCAGCTTTAAGTGTTTTCTTGCATATAAAGAAGCCTTGATGATCGATGACGCACAGTTTCTCGAGGTTCTCTTCGCCGCTAAAAAGCATAAAGCACTGGTTTCAGTGCATGCTGAAAACGGGGATATGCTTTCATGGCTGATGAAAAAGCTCACGGATGCAGGAAAAACAGGTCCACAGTATCATCCTGTTGCTCATCCCGCCCTTGCCGAAGGTGAAGCAACTCATCGCGCAATCGTGCTCGCTAAAATGGCGGAAGTTCCGCTGTATATCGTTCATATGAGCTGCTATGAAGCTCTCCAGGAAGTGATTTCGGCGAGGCTGTCGGGCCAGATGGTTTTCGCGGAAACTTGTCCGCAGTATCTGTTGCTCTCTGATGAATTGTACCAGAAAAGCGGCTTTGAGCCTGCGAAATGGGTCATGTCACCTCCTTTGCGCCATGTTTCCAATCAACAGCCCCTCTGGGAAGGCCTGAGCGACGGATTTATACAGACAGTCGCCACGGATCACTGTTCCTTTAGATTCAAGGGACAGAAAGACATGGGCAAAGGGAATTTTCTGAAAATTCCGAACGGGATTCCCGCCGTCGGCGACCGGATTAACCTGCTCTATACATATGGTGTAACCCAGGGAAGAATGACTCGGAACCAGTTCGCCGCAGCCATTGCAACAAATCCCGCCAAACTTTTCGGATTGTATCCGAGAAAGGGAAGCATCGTTCCCGGCGCTGATGCCGATCTGGTAATCATCGATCCGAAGAAGAAAGGCAAAATTTCCGCCAAAACGACGCATCATAATGTGGATTATTCGGCGTTCGAAGGATTTGAACTTAAAGGGCTTCCAGTATATGTGATTTCGCGTGGAGACCTGATTGCCAAAGATGATAAATTCATCGGAGGAAGCGGCAGAGGAGTTTATCTGAAGCGGAAGACGTTCGATCCGGGGGAATGGGGAGTCCAGAAGGGATGAAAAACATGAAAGAACAGAAAAAAAATAACAGCAAATCCAATAAAATGCCTATGTCTGAAAAGAAAACGACAAAGACTGCTAGTGCAACAAAAGCAAAAACAGCTGCGACGGTGAAAACAAAGACACTTAGTAATGCCGCCGTTACAAAGCTGTATAAAGATTATCTGATCCCAGGCGTAATCACATATTACAAGGATCCTCTTCCAATCGTATCAGGCAAGGGATGCGCGCTTTTCGACGCTGAAGGACGGGAATACCTCGACTTTTTCGGAGGTATTTTGACGGTCAGCGTCGGTCACTGCAACGATTACATCACGAACAGATTCATCGATCAGGCGAAACGACTGCAGCATGCCTCCACCCTTTATCCGACGATTCCCGCAGCCAGACTTGCTGAGAAACTGGCAGAGATCACCCCGGGAAACCTGAAGAGGAGCTTTTTCACCAACAGCGGAACAGAGGCGGATGAAACTGCTATCATGATGGCTCAGCATCATACAGGCGCTCAGGAAATCATTGCGCTGAGACATTGTTACAGCGGTCGTTCGGCCATGGCCATGAATTTGACAGCGCATTCCTCATGGAGAATTTCGAAAACACTCCTTCCGGGCATCAAGCATGCTCATGCACCATACTGTTATCGGTGCCCGTTTAAATTGAAGTATCCTTCATGCGATATAGCATGCGCCACCGATCTTGAAGAGCTGATTAAAACCGAAACGAGCGGGAGAATTGCGGCATTCATAGCTGAACCGATCCTCGGAGTTGGCGGATTCATCGTTCCTCCGAAGGAGTATTTCAAAGTCGCCGTTGACATCGTTCGAAGGAACGGCGGAGTTTTCATTGCCGATGAGGTTCAGACCGCCTGGGGACGAACCGGCAAGCACTGGTTCGGAATCGAGCATTTCGGTGTCGTTCCTGAAATAATAAGCTCCGCAAAGGGCATGGCTAATGGTATTCCCATTGGATGGACCATCACGAACTCCGAAATTGCTGATAATCTCAAAGGATTGACTATCTCGACATTTGGCGGAAACCCTGTTTCCTGCGAGGCCGCACATGCGACTATCGACTTTATCGGGAAAGAAAACCTTTTGGATCACACACATAAAGTCGGAAATCATTTGAGAAAGAGTCTCGAAGAGCTCCAGGGCGAGTTTCCGGTCATCGGTGACGTGCGAGGAATGGGGCTGATGGTCGGGGTTGAACTCGTCACGGACAAGAAGTCGAAAGTTCCGAATCCGGAGGCAGTCCTGAAGATTTTTGAAGAAACCAAGAAAGATGGCTTGCTGATCGGAAAAGGCGGCTTATACGGAAATGTCCTGCGCATCAGCCCTCCGATGACGATCACCAAGGACCAGATTGACCATGCCCTGAAAGTTCTGAAAAAGGCCTTCAAAAAACTGTGACAGGGCTACTGATCAGCTTACCGTGCGAGTGATTTTTATCCACATGTATAATGAAACATATAAAATCGGGATGAATATTTCAGGTAGGGCGGGACCCCGGGGCATATTGGTGTCTCATGTAATATTTATTCAGGTAGGGCGGGACCGCCGGGCCCGCCGAGGCATTTTGATACTCAGGTAAATTTGTAAAAGTAATGTAAATTCCCGGCAGCGAATATGAAATGGAGCGAAGTTTAAATGAAAACAGTCAAAAACTATATCGACGGCGCATGGAAAGAACCCTCCGGAAAAGAGTCACAGGATGTCGTGGATCCGGGGACGGGCGAAATCGTGGCCAAGGTCAGGTTTTCCACGTCTGAAGAGGTTAACGGTGCGGTTAAAGCCGCCCGGGAAGCCTTTCGTGAATGGAGAATGACGCCGCCGGTCACCAGGGCCCGGTACATGTTCAAACTGAAGAGTATACTCGAGGAACGATTCGACGAGGCCGCCAAGATCTGCAGCATGGAAGTCGGGAAAACCCTTGAGGAAAGCCGTGGAGAAGTCCGGCGAAGCATCGAGGTCGTCGAGGCCATGGCCGGCATTCCGACGCTCATGAAGGGGCAGGCACTCGAAGACATCGCCGCCGGAATCGACTGCTCGGTTTATCGGCAGCCAATAGGCGTTTTTGCGGCCATCGCTCCATTCAACTTCCCGTTCATGGTTCCGCTCTGGTTTTTACCGCCGGCGATTGCGACAGGAAATACGTTTATCGTAAAGCCTTCTGAGCAGGTTCCGCTTTCCCAGCAGATGGTTTTCGAGATCCTCGATGAACTCAACCTCCCCTCCGGAGTAGTTAACCTCGTGAACGGCGGGAAGGATGCAGCCAACGTTCTTCTTTCTCATCCGGATGTCGCGGGTGTCTCCTTCGTTGGTGCCACGGAAACGGCCAAATACATCTATTCTGAAGCAGCGCGGCACGGGAAGAGGGTTCAGTCGCTTGGCGGAGCGAAGAACTTCATGCTGATCATGCCGGACGCTGATATACCGGCCACGGTAAATGCCATAATCGGCTCCAGTTACGGTTGTGCCGGACAGCGATGCCTTGCCGGAAGCAATATTGTTGCAGTTGGCGGCATTCATGATGCCCTGGTTGAGGCGTTACTGGCGAAGTCAAAGGCTCTTAAAACCGGATATGGTCTCGAAGCCGATTCTCAGATGGGTGCCATCGCTTCGAAGAAATCAAGAGACCGAATTCTAGGGCTCATCGAAGTCGGCGTAAAAGAGGGTGCCAAGCTGCTTCTCGATGGCCGTAAGGTGAAGGTTGAAAAATATCCTAAGGGATTTTACATCGGGCCGACAATGTTCGATGAAGTGACTCCGCAGATGACGATTGCAAAGGAAGAGATTTTCGGACCGGTTCTCAATATCCTGCGGGCGAAGGATTTCGAGGAAGGAATGCGTATGATCGAGGCATGTCCATATGCCAACGCCGGAAGCATCTTCACCGCCTCAGGAAAAATGGCCAGAGAGTTCGGATATCGTTTGCCGGCCAGCATGTGCGGAATTAACATCGGAATCGCGGCTCCGATGTCTTTCTTCTCCTTCGGTGGATCGCGCAACTCATTCTTCGGCGATCTGAAAGCCCATGGTCAGGAGAGCGTTGATTTCTACACGGATCGCAAGGTCATTTCATCGCGTTGGTTCTGATCATGAAAAACAATGACGGATACTTGAAGATGGACGACGGCTTCAGCTACGATCAGGCATTGATGGAGGCTGAAAGATGTCTTCTTTGTCATGAGCCCCCCTGCTCGAAGGGGTGCCCGGCCAAGACAGACCCAGGAACATTCATCCGTAAATTCAGAATGAGAAATGTCACTGGGGCCATTCGAACCATCAAGGAAAATAACATCCTTGGCGGCGCATGCGGAGTTTTGTGTCCGACCTGTCGACTTTGCGAAAAAGAGTGCAGCGCGACCGGAATTGACAAACCTATCCGAATAGGCAAAATACAGAGGTTTCTCATCGAGCACTCATGGCAGGTTGGCTTTAAGACTTTTGACAATCCCATGAGTACTGATCCAGGGCGGCAGGCAGAGAAAATTGCCATCATTGGAGCTGGTCCGGCGGGCTTGAGTTGTGCGGCGGAACTGGCAAAAAGCGGTTATTCCGTAACGATTTTTGAAGAACGGGAAGAGGCGGGTGGCGTTCTGCGTTACGGTGTTCCTTCATTCAGATTTTCCCGGTCTTTCCTTAAAAATGATCTTCGTGATCTTGAGGACCTCGGAGTTAAAATCAAGTGTTCCAGCGCAATTCAAAAGAAGGGCGATGTTGAAAAACTTTTGGAACAGGGTTTTAACGCCGTATTCATTGGCGTTGGATTGTGGGCTCCCATCAGTTTGAAAAAGGTTCCTGAAGATGATAGCAACATTTTCTCTTCAGTCCGGTTTCTTGAAACGTTCCGCCAGGAAAAATTCAAGGAGCTCGAAAAAGTCTGCAGGGGAAAAATCGTTGCCGTGATCGGTGGCGGCTCAGTGGCCATGGATTGCGCGAGAGTTGCATTGAAGCTGGGGGCCAAAGATGTGAATCTGATTTACAGGAGATCATATTCACAGATGCCCGCTGAACCCGATGAAAAAATTGAGGCTCTTGAAGAAGGGATACACTTCATACTGTTGAACCAACCCACTGATTATTGCAGGGATTCCAAGGGAAAGCTGAAGGGCATAAATCTTATACGAACGCGACTGGCCGGGGCGGATTCAAAATCCGGCGGCAGTGCCGCAGCGCGGGGCTCAGGACGACGCAAACCTGTTGAAATCCCCGGCTCAGAATGGGTCATGGAATGTGATACGGCGATCGAGGCGATCGGTAATAAGGCGGCGGCTGATTCGGGAGACTGGTATCCTTCGGTCAGTGTCAACTCTGAAATGCTTGTACAAGCCGACAAGGAAACCGGACAAACCAATATGGAAGGGATTTTTGCCGGTGGCGATATCGTCAGAGGTCCCGGAACGGTTGTGCAGGCTGTCGCGGATGGAAAAACAGCGGCGAAATCGATCATCGGCTGGCTCGAAAAAAAGCGGTTAAAGCCGGCTGGATATGTAAGCTCACGAAAGGAGAAGAAAGTATGAGCAAAAAAGTTGATTTGTCGGTTAATTATTGTGGAGTTCAATTTCTGAATCCGTTCATGCTTTCGTCATCGCCTGTTTCCAATTGCGCCGAGATGGTGGCGCGCTCTTTCGAAACGGGATGGGCCGGGGTGAGCTACAAGACTCTCGTTACCGACAAAATTCCGATTTTTCATCCTTCCCCGAGAATGCATGGGTATAATTACGGCGACAAGCGGCTGGTCGGCCTGCAAAACGTGGAACAGACGACAGATCGCGGTTTGAAGCCGAACCTGCGGGATATTACCTGGCTGAAGAAAAAGTATCCGAAACATATAGTTATGGCAAGCATCATGGGATTTTGCAATCAGGATTGGGCTGATCTGTCAAAAGCTGTCAGCGATGCCGGAGCAGATCTGATAGAACTGAATTTCTCGTGTCCTCACATGACCGTCGAAGGTTCCGGCGCAAAGGTCGGACAGGTTCATGACCTGGTACAAAAATTCACCGAGACCGCTCGCAGTGTGACCAGGGTGCCCCTGGTGGCAAAAATGACGCCTAACATCTCAGACATCAATGAGCCCGCCATGGCGGCGAAGCGTGGTGGCGCAAAGGGACTCTCCGCGATAAACACGGTGGCGGGGCTGTCAGAAGTCGGCCTCGATGATTTTGTTCCCAGGCCCAATGTTTTCGGAAAGGGTGCCATCAGCGGTTATTCAGGTCCCGCCGTTAAACCGGTCGGTTTGAGATGTGTCGCTCAAATGGCGCAAAACAAAGAGCATGGGCTTCCCATCTCCGGTATGGGTGGCATCGAAACATGGGTAGACGCCCTCGAGTATCTGCTGGTTGGGGCGACCACGGTCCAGGTAACCACCGGAATCATTCATTACGGTTATCGTATCGTTGAAGACATGATCGAAGGCTTGTCCGATTACATGGCATCGAAGAAGATCACGCGGGTAAAGGATTTAGTCGGGAAGGCCCTACCGCGACTTCACGAGACCGGAGATTTTGATGTAAAGCGCCAGGGAATAGCAAAATATGATTTCGATAAATGCGTTGGCTGCGGACAATGCTACATAGTTTGCCGCGATGCCGGAGGTTCGGCCCTTGAATGGGATAACGGAGCCCGACGGCCCATACATGATAAAGACAAGTGTCTGAGTTGCATGGTATGTAGTTTTGTCTGTCCGGTTTCCGGTCTTATAAATTTCAAGGAAATGCCAAAAACCTGGAAACGAAAGGAAACTTTAACACTGGGTTGATTTTTTATTCCATACCGGAAAGAAGAATGGTGTATCACGTTTATAAGAATTCAAACTGAACGTGTGGGAATTGAATCCATGGGATCAGAATCAATGCTATGGGTAAATCATAGGGATAATGATTTCCATCATTTCGGTTGGGGTCGTGCGTGCCTGATGATGCTTGTTTTGCTTGGTTTGTTCGTTATTCCTTTGCATGCTTCACCCGGGCCTGAACAACTTGGCATAATGCTCAAGATTGACAACATGCTTGAAAAAAAGCTGTCCTGGAACGAAAAGGCCGCCAATATCGAGAAGCAGTTCCAATTGGCGGCACAGGCTCATGCGCGATGGGTCCGGGTAGCAGTTCTCTGGGAAGCTCTCGAATCACATCCCGGAGTCTGGGATTGGCGTGGCGCCGACAAAGTGATCGAGGCGGCACACCGGCACCAGATACAGATGCTCTGGATCGTCGGAGGCACCGCTCTATGGGACAGTACCAACAAAGACTGGAATGGCGCACCGAAAGATCTGGCCAATCCGCATGGCGCATTTCCTCAATATGTTCGAAAACTTGTGCAGCGGTACAAACATGCCATCAGGTATTGGGAAATCCGCAACGAACCTAATTTAGACAAAATGAGTATAGAGCAATATGCCACCTATCTCAGGCAGGCCTGGCGGGTCATTAAAGATGAACAACCACAAGGCGTTGTCGTGCTTGGCGGTCTCGGCGGAACCCTTCCAGACCAGCTGTCATATTTCCGTCGACTTGTCGGGCATCTTCGGAAAGATGGAACAGCCCTTCCTTTCGAGATCGCTAATTTTCACGTTTATCCCTATCATGCTTCTGATTCCGGATTCTCCGGTCCGGGCTCGGTTCTCAAATACACTCAGTCTTGCGACGAGAGCATCCGGAAAACCATGGATCAGACCGGTCTCGGCCAGATGCCGGTCTGGATCACTGAAATAGATTATCCGGCTGAAGCAAAACACCAGGCACGAGATCCTGAATTCCATCACGGGCCATCAAGTCAGGCTTTGTTCGTTGAAAAGGTGTTTGACGAGTTGGCTCGCGGGCACCCGGAACGAAAATTGTTCTATGCCTCACTGCTCGACGATTTCGACTGTGGCAACGAATTTCGCTCTACGGGTCTGGTCAATTCTGATAACCAGTATCGGGTGAAAAGGCCTAAAGAGTCGTATCGCGCAATGTCGCGACTACTCGGAGCGGCATCTCAGCCATGACCCGTGCAAACTCATGATTATGGTTTTCCGGCTTTATTTCCTGAGCCGACAGATTCCGTTGTCGGTAGCGACCCAGAGATTGAAATCATCCGTGGCGAAACCCAGAATTTTGTTACCCGGTAAACCATCGAATGGACACACATCCACCATAACATTATAATTTGGATTTTCCGCCCAGGCATCGCAATATACGGCACCATCTGAGTTGTCGCTCGTCGGCCACATGAACGAGCAGACAGCGGGTCCGTATCGAGGTTTTTCGCGAGGGGGAGTCCAGGAGGTCTGTGCACGGTGGTAGCGCGTAATGGCGCCTTCACAACCGACCCACAACTGTAAACTCGCTCCATCGCCATCGGAATCATCCCAGAGAAGCGCGGTTACATTCGGAGACGGAGCGCCGGTCATCTGCGGATCTACATGGAGAGTCGCCTCGCCCATCCAGCAATCGAGCCCCTTTTTTGTGCCGATGTAGACAGCGTCGTTACGCGCAGCCAGTGACAGAATGTCATCCGAGGAAAGCCATTTCGTTCTCAGCGTTTCCAGGTGGCTCCAGGAGTCGCCGTCGAAAACATAAAGGCCATCTCCGAGAGTTCCGACATATATGCGTTTTGCAGTAGCGGCGATACTGGTCACTGATGCGGGAAACATGCCATTCTTACTCGCGCTTGTCAAACCCGAGCGTGGCAATTCCTCGCATCGGCTGTTTTCCAGGCGGTATACGGAGCCATTTTTTCCCATTCCGCCGGTTCCGATGAGCAGCGCACCTCCATATCTTATCATGCAGGTCACGGTAAGATCTGACAACCCCGATTCCGACCCGATTATTTTCCAGGAATCAACGTCCGGATTGAGTATGGCGAGTCCGCCCATCCCGACCTTGTGACCTCCGGCAATCGGATATCCATTTTGGTCCGTGGAAAGAGTATCTATTTCTCCCGGGAATTTTCCAGCTGGCGGGTTGGAAGACCAATACTGATATTTTATCTGCGGCGGTTCGAAGTAAAAGAGAAATCCCTCCAATGCACCTGGAGGATGAACGCCGGCCCATACTTTTTCTCCCACCCCCATTCCGACGCATTTCCAGCCTTTGTTAGCAAGATAACAAAAGATGTTACTGCGGCCTACATGCAGCAACTTTTTGTCGAAATACATATTGCAGCCTTCCTGAGTTGCAATGGACACCCAGGTTTGGATACGCGGCAGCTTGCGAGGATGGGGCGGACTGGGCAACTTCCAGCAGGTCGGACACGGTTTTGGATGAGCCGAATGAATCAGGGCTGCGCACGTCGCACAGCTGCATTCCTGGCCGCCTCCGGCCAAAACCTCGTAATCGGTGACGGAACAGTCCACTACTCGAAGGCTGAGGCATTTCACTATATCAGATACCAGATCCGAATTCTTCGTGTTATGCAACACCCATTTCCCGCTGACGATGTCCTCCACCGCAATTCCGGTATCGTTTGTCGCCACCCACAACTGTTTGTTTTCCGGATCGTATTTCAAATCGGTGATCCAGTCGGAGCCTGGGCCGGCATCCTCCTTCCGGACAGTTTTATATACACCATCCCGATAATACAAAAGACCTCCACCGGCGGTCCCGATTACGATAAATTCGTCGCTTCCTATTCCACTGCCCGTTACCTGATATCGAAAATATGCCAGCGATGTAATCCATTCGAACGGGAGACGGTCGGTTACAGGGGTATGGGCTTCGATCGAGGCTCCCTTCATCAACGCCCATCCTTTTATCGTTCCGATCAGCACACCCTTTTCACTGGATGACAATGCAGTAATGTGAATCGATGGAAGACCCCTGTCTTCACCAATTACTTCGAACGAATCGCCGCGAAATAAGACTAATCCCTTCATCGTTCCGGCGTATACAGTATTGTCGTGAACGCAGAGACATGTGATGCCGTTATCCGGTAACCCCTCTTTTGCCGTGAACTGTCTGACGGAGCCTCCTTCAGAATGAAGGGCAAGACCATCGCTTGTTCCGATCCAGAGTTCCTTGTCGCGTTTTGCGAGAGCGGTGACAGTGGGTCCGGGGAGGCCTTCCTTCGGCGTTATAGTCGATTGGATGAATCCTTCAGTGTTATATCGCACCACGCCGAAATTGGCATATCCCATCCAGACATTGTCTTCATCGATCAGTGTGGCGAGAGCGGCCTTGACTCCAACTGCGGGAGGCGAATAGGAAATCCATGAAGCGGCTTCCGCGGTTGAAATCCCGAAAACAGAAATAACCAGTACAAAACATAAAACGAAACGGACGATGATCAGCTTCTTTCCCGTTTTCAAACCTTTTTTCAAAATATAATTCTCATTTCGAAATGCCATGACAAACTTTCCATTTTCGGAATAGAGGAAAACATGGAAATCGGACAGTATCGAGCCTCATTTTTTCCGTCGCTTGTCAACTTTGGCGATCAGCCATTTGAACAACGCAATAAACGGCAATAAGAACAAGTAGAACCATCCGAATATAAATGTTCTGCCCGCAACGTCTACGATAGATGTCTCTTTCTTCGCGCCGGCTCTTTCTTTCCGCTCGTCCTCTTGCTGTCGCTTTCGCCGTTCGCGATCCTCATCACTTTTGACCTGGGACAATCGACCCTTACAAGCGCCGGAAATACAGACGTTGTATTCTCCCTGACTCTTGACACAATCCGGACAAAAAGCAGTCCCGCAAACGTGACAATACACCTGGGCCTCCTTTTGGGAATGGTTGGGGCAGCAGGACTTTCCTTTTAACCAGTCAAGCATATCGGCAGACCTCAGTAGATGTAGTGAATCAAAGATAGAAACAGATAAGTCATTGATTTCAGAATACATACCACCATTATGAATAGTAATAAGTCAACCACTCCTGCTACCATGCCTCGATTTTGCAAGTCAAGAGTGGTTTTGGCTTAAAATCTGATCGAATTTTGTCGGGCGGCATCGCAAAGCTGTCGTTTATTCACTTTGGATTAACAACCTGCCGCGAATTCGACAGTCTACCCGGGATAAAGTTCAACTCTAATCGCATTGACCAGATTTCCTGGACAGCTCTGTCCGCCCCGCCTGTACGACTATTTGTGATATTCTGTGGTTAGTAGTAGCATATAGATGCTCTGAAAACATTTTGTTGAATTTCTCGGAAAGGCAGAAAATTCATAATATGAAAATAAAATTGATGGAAATTCCATCTCTGTTACTTTCTGGCTTATTATTTATAAGTATTTGTCTTCCGATAATGGTCTGGGGGGAAGAAGCGAAGCACCCCGTCGGCCGCTATGCCATCCCCGCTGTGCCGTGTGATCCCGGTTCAGATTTCAAAGAAGTCTATCTGATACGTAATTGGAATCAGCTTCCACATAAAAATCAGGAAGAGTCTGTTGAACGGTGTCTGGAAATCAACAAACTCCTTGGAAAGGACAAGTGGAAATACAGTTCACGCTTTCCAATAATGTCCTGTCTCGCTTTTGGGGCTGCGGCAGTTGCCGACTGGTGGACTCTGGAGATGGGTTTACCCCTTGAAGAATATCGAAACTTTTATAACGGAAACATTGAAAGCGGTTGCAATCCTAGAGCTATTGAAGCGGAGTATTTGCGTAGATCCCATAAGCATCCGTTGGAGTATATTCTGGTTCCTGTCGATCCTATTCAGAAAACACTCATCCCGTATAATCCGCTAGGCTACGCAAAGATACTTGCTGAAAACGGAGTCGATAAAACTCCCGATCCCCTTTTCCCGGCAATCGTATATGATCAAAAATCGAGAGCATCATCCATGGATGGAAAATGGGCAAAAATTATTCATCTCAACAAGGGCAAAGATATCACTAATCTTTTGAAACAAGCTCTTCATCATTTTGGCGCCCTCTACGTGCAACTCGATTTCAGCCCATATACGACACTATTTCCCGGGGGACATTCCGTGGCAATAATCGGGTATGGAGTTCCCAAAGATAATCCTGGTGAAACGTTCTTTATTCTCCATGATTCGTATGGGAATCATCCGAAGGAGTATGAGCCAACAGAAGAAGGTGGCCCTTCGTATAGATATTTGAGTGCCAAATATATGGATACGGTTATCGCTTTTCCCCATAATCTCATCGTGACTGCAATTCCAGAGGAGACCGGATTAAGAATCAATTTTCTCAACAGCGGCAAAAAAGCTGTTCCAATTCGGAATCTTCGCCTGACAAATACTGATTACGAGAGAACATTCGCTGATGACAATACAACGTCTGTTTTCATTCCCCAAAATGTTTGTGAACAATCTTCGGTGAATGGAACTTTGGAAGGATATGTCGAAGCTGATTACTACAGTCTTGAGAACGGATCAGGCCAGACATTTAAGGTTGTAATACCTTCCATTCGATGATTTGATGAGCATTGCCGGGTGGCACTATTGCTACTGGTCATAATAACTCTCAAAATATGATCCTGACGGCAATTCTTTTATATATTCCGCCGGGATTTTCCCATAGTAGACGTCGAACACCCCTTTCGGTGTGTATTGTCCGGATACGAGTTTCCTGATTCTTTCGACGCGCTCGGAATTCAGCTTCGCATTCTTCAACGGGTTGAATACATTTGGCGCAATCAGCATTGCCACGAGGGAAATGAACTGGTCTTCGCTTAGGTTGACCAGTCCGAGTTGAAAATAATATTCGGACGCATCAGCAAAACCCAGAATAGGTTCTTTGCTTGAATTGGTGCCGAAATAAGCAAAATTCAAAAACAGTTTCAATTGATCATCTTTTGATATCATGCTATTGAGAGCGAATATTGCGATCAGTATTTGTTTGATTTTTGCAATGCCTGGTTTAAACTTGTCAAAATACAATACCTTGACCAGTGCCTGAGTGATCGTGGTTAAGCCGGCACCCGGAGTCGTAATATCGATGCCATTATGAGAATAAAATGACGGATCCTCGACTTTTAAAAGTATCTCCAATTGCCTGGGAGATAAATCTGTTTTACTCAGTTTTATCAATGGGGTTGTAAGCATCGGCCTTATCTTGCTTTCAGTCAGCGCGCGGGCCGCGTAAATCTCAGAAGCCAGATATACACCGTAAATGACTACGAAGACAGTTAATATCAGTATGGTTTTCTTCAAAAAACGAATCATTGACTCATCTCATTGAAAACAGGCAATTCAAGCCACTCATCAGCGGATAATTAAAAAATCCCGGATACTACTTGATTCTTGCGGTTATGTCGAATCGCCAGACCGGCACCTTCTCGAATACATTTTTGTTCATGTTGGAAATGTAAACCTCGACGAAGGAACCGCTCTTCAGCATATCATCACCGAGTTGAGTGACCTCCTTTGCTCCGAGAGCGTAGCCGGTTATCGCAATTCTGTTGTCCAAGTCTGTCCGACAATTGGAGATCCATGTTTTCCTATTTCCGATAACTCCAGGGCCTCCGCCACCCTCGATCTTTTTCTTAACCTGCGGGTTAAATGTCGTGATTTTCAGCAGGTTGTCGAACACCCGGAGAATCTGTTGGTTGCGCTCACGAATGGCATCCTTCAGTACACCCGCCGGACCGCACAATAGTATCAGTCTGTCGGTAACTGACAGTATCATTTGACCGTCATCCGCGGTTTGTGCAGATATGCACATCGTTATCGAACCATGTTGTAGCTGGGAATCGGCAA
>JADFYG010000060.1:5925-34418 GCA_015233155.1 Candidatus Rifleibacteriota bacterium | reverse complement strand
AGTTTTGGGGGTTGTCCGAAAAAGCGCCCTTTTTTGATAAAAATGTACAAGAAAGCGTGAAAATTTTGTTTTCAAAGAAACTTGAGGGAAACGCCCGCCAATATTTTCAGAATATTGCAAGTCCCTCCAAGGTATATTCCTTTTTTGCAATTGCGCAACTGCGACAGGGCAAACGCGTACTTTTATAAGTATCTATGCGCTTCACGGATTCTTCCGAGAATCTTCAAGCGAGGTTGTGATGATGTCCTTCTGTCATTTCGACCGAAGGGAGAAATCCCATGTAAGAAGCGTGGCTATTACTTTTGAGATCTCTCCCTTCGGTCGAGATGACAATGAAAACGACATAGCAAGCGAAAACACTGACTGAGGAAAAAAAAGCGCAAAGCGGCGCGCCCGGCGGTCGCGCCCTGCCACAGAACTTTTAATGCGTTTGCCCTGAATTGCTAATGACTGCTTCATAAAAAAATCAGGGTTTTACCTGACATACAAAACGTCCTCTTATGACTTAGTATTATTGCTGAGATGAGTCAAGATGAACCAGTCACACAATATTAGTGCGCGTTCCCGTGTAACCACAAGAATACCTCATACATCGAAATTATGAACGAACTCTTTATGAATGGCATTCTTGAAAATTTAACTGAACTGTCGTTCATGTTGAGGAGAGTAAGTTTGACACAGACTGACTGTAAATATAACCGTGCAGCAGTCCCGGATACGAGGGGAGATTTATGTGCAAAAGCTGAGAATTTTGCTGGTGGATGACGATGACGCGTTTTGCCGTATGACAAAGACCTTACTGGTGGGTCTTGGTTACTGTGTTGATGATGCTTCCTCTGGAACAGAAGCCCTGGCTTTACTGGATAAGAACAGCTATAACCTGATGCTGACCGATATAGAAATGCCAGGAATGAATGGCTGGACGCTCATCGAAAAAGCAAATGAAAGACGTGATTGTATAAATATGGCAATACTCGTAATGAGCGGGGCGTTCACCGAAATTGAAACCAACAGCGTTCCGATTTTACCAAAACCGTTCGACATGACCGGATTAATCCACGCCATCATCGATACTCTGAATAAGAAAAAACGGCTGATCTATTTTGCTGACAGCGGCAGACGGTTTAAAGATATTTTCATGTAAAAGGAAAACGACTGACGGAATACCCGTTACCGACGTCTGCGGGCCTCATTTCATCGCACGTCGCCCCGACGAGGCCGCGCCAGGCAAATAACATGCTGAACCGATTGTCCGGAAAATTGCACCAGCCTGTATTTTTTTATCAGCCCGGTTGGAGAAACTTTATTGCCGCACGGGTGAGTTCGCGATTGGTTTTAACTCCAAGTTTTTCCCGGAGACGAATTTGATGGGTTTCGACGGTTTTTGCACTGATGCTCAATCGCTCGGCAATTTCGGAAAGCCCGTATCCCTGGCCGATTAGAGTAAGCACCTCAATTTCGCGTCTGGAGATTTTTTTGAAATCAAAGCCCTGTTTTTCGAGTTCCACAGTCTGCTTTTGAAGCTCTTTGACCAGCGACGGTCCGATATGCCGCTTGCCCTTCAGAACTTCCTCAATGGCACTGATAAGGGTTTCAACCGAATCAGCCTTTGTGACATATCCGTTTGCACCAGCATGCAAAGCATTATCAACAATCAGTGGAGAATCATGCATAGAATAGATGATTATAGGTAGTTTCGGGTATCGCTTACGACATTCAGCAATTGCTGAAAATGCTGTTTCACCCTGAAGAGACAGGTCAAAAATGGCGACATCCGTTTTGGCCGTTTGCAGAAGAATCAAAGCCTGTTGAGGATTTTCAGCTTCACCACTGATTTCAAATCCGCACTCTTCCAGCATTTTCTTCAGACCAAGGCGCATCACCGGATGATCCTCAAGAAGAAAAACTCTGATGACCTGTTCCTGCTTGATCATCCTTCCGCGTCCTGTTCCGTCGCCAATGGAATCCGCGCCGCAACGCAGGTTCCCCCCGTTGCAACGGCGGTCACATCCACGCGACCTCCCAAGCGATCAGCCCGTTCCCGCATGCCAGCCAGACCAAAGGAACTGACATTCCTGGCTTGTTCCGCCGCAATACCGCTGCCATCATCAGTGATCTCCAGAACGATGAAACCTGGCTCCTCACGAAGAGAGATGACCACTGTTCTGGCCCCGGCGTGGCGAACCACGTTTGTCAGTGCCTCCTGAGCGATACGGAACAGTGCCGTGCGTCGGGATTCATCTAGCGGCCACTCCTGTGTTTCTGCGTCCAGTCGGCAATCAAGACCAGAATGTTTCCCCATGGAACCGGCCAGTTCCTCAAGGGCGGCCCGCAGACCCATGTGATCCAGCGTATCGGGCCGCAATGAATGAGAGATTCGCCGCACCGCCCGCAAAGCATCATCCGTCAGTTGAGAGATCTCCTGACAACGTTGCCGATCAGCATCATCCCGTTGCCGCTTGCCCAGCATGAACAGGGAAAACTTCGCAGCAGTCAACATACTGCCCAATTCATCGTGAAATTCTCCGGCCAGGCGTCTTTTTTCCGCTTCGGTGACCTGGTCCAGGTGGGCCCCTAACCGGCGGATCTGCCGCAGATTTTGTTGCAACTCCTCCATAATACGCGCATTGGTCAAGGAAATGGCCGCCTGTGCCCCCAAAATCGCCACCGTCTCCAGCCGTTCCCGGGTAAACACACCTTTGCTACTGGCGTGCTCCAATAACAGCACCCCCATCACCTCGCCCATATGTACCAGGGGGGTGCAGAGAAACGAACAGGGAACACTGGCCAAATGTGACCACTGCGCATCAGTCTGGGCATCATCCAGCACCACCGCCTCACGGCTGCGGGCTACAAAACGAACTAAGGTCAGTAAAGCTTCCTCTTTATCTTCATTTGAAGCGTGAACGCCTTCAAACATGACCTCGCCGGACGAGTAACTGCCTGCACAGGCAAGAGCCCACTCTCCGTTCCGTGACAGGAAAAGACGCGCCCGCTCTGCTCCGGCGTTAGCAAGAGTGAGTGAGAGCAGACGCTTCACCACACCATTGTTGGATGTTTCCAAGGCAATTGTTTGACTGGCCTGCAACAGGCTGGGATAATCGATAAGCATGGTAAGGGATTGACGGTCAGTGGTATCAGTGAGAGAGTCGGCTGGCAACTCTTCCTCTATCATTCGATTCCACCCATGTATGGCAACACCGTAGCGGCCTTCCCGTTCCCGCACCAGGGCATCCGCCCCATATCGGGACCAGGCTCGTATTGCCCGACGCAGCATATGTCTTGCCATGGAATCAAGGCGCAACTCCAACAGACATTCCCCTGCCAATTCCAGGGCCAAGGCCTCGTATTGCAGCCAGATCTCTCCGCTCTGGGCACGAATACTGTTCACAGTCTCTTCACACGGCAACAGTGCCTTTTCAGGATGACCTATTGCCCGATACCATGTCGCTGTAACTAAACGCTCCAGGTGATAGAAATTGGCCGGATTGTGCCTTGCCCAGAGCTCAAGTTGTCTGCGGTTTCGTGTCACCGTGCGCATCATCTGTCGCCGTTCACACAACGTTCTTTCACACAACAAACCAAGGAGCGCTAAGGATTCCAAGGTCACCATAACAGCCGAAGTAAACCGGCACCCACCATTTTCCAGAAACATCTCTTTTGCCTGCTGGAGCATCGGAAGAGCATTACTATAGTCTCGAAACAGGAATGTCGTGATACCGGCATGGGCCAAATGAAAGCAGAGGAGCTCCCTGTTTTCTACTATCTCCCGGGAGAGATCCAGGCTGGTGCGCCAACTGGAATCACCCTCTCCCTGCAGTTCACGAATCGGATCAAGACAACTATCGTTCACCAGAATGGGCAATTGCAACTGTCCAGTTGTTTCCAGAAGGGGCAGCCAGCGTTCATAAATCCTTAACGTCTCTACCAGTGGACTTCCCAGCTCAATGAGGTACAAAAGGTATGCGGTAATACCCCAACCAGCGTAGATAGAGTCGCCACGTGTCGTCGCCAACTTGTACTGATCGATGAGATGGGAACAACAGCTGACCAACGGTTCCCGCCACGGGCGAACAAATACATTGTATACGTGAATGGATGGAATCTCGGGCTGGTCAAGGTGAGCCTTGTCATCCAGAAGCAAACGACTCGCCTCACCCAATCGAAGACCACACTCGAACTCATTTTCGTCGACGCTGCCCGAGAGATTGGCACTCGTCCAGATAAAATACCATGCAGCCTCTTTAACCAATCCGTCCTTCCGCATCCGTAAGGTCATGCTGACGGTAAAATGCATGAGCAACGATGGAATCCCAAAATAGAGACCCAAAAAGACGGGTGACAGCCAGCGGGAGAGAAAAGCAAAATCAGGGTTGGCTGTCGGCGGCATGGTGGACAGTTCTCTGGCCTTGCACCCACCGAATGCTGACGTCAAAGCTTTTCTTGTTTCCGCTACCTGACGATCCACCCGGCCAGGAGTTAGTTTTGCCGGATAACCGAGCCCATGCAAAATCTCTATCCCAAGATTCTTCATCTCCTTAACCATGAGACGGCTTAGATATAGCATGGGAAGCGGCCCTAATACCGGAAGGAGATCCTTCAGGTCCGGGCTGTGAGCCTTCACTTCGCGCCGTAACTTTTCCAGGCGATCCAAATCTTGCACGGCACCAGCGCACTCCGCCGCTTCATGGCGCAAGGCCAGAGCCAGATGAAAGTCTTTTGTCCATCCTTCTTTTCCCAGCACTGCCATCCCCGCATCCAGATGAGTGAGAGCAATGTTAAAAGCCACAGCCCCTTTGGCTCGCCGTCCGGCGGCCAGCATGAGCCTCGCCACCTGCTGGCGATCACTCTCAATCAAAAAGTCAGGTGAAAGTCCTACAAACTGTTCCGCCACAATAAAGAGATGATCATCCGCCTCGCAGTTGGGAAAAGCGACCAGCAAGCGATGTCCCAGTTCCGCACGGAAACTTTCCAGCCTACGAGGTGGAATAAGTGCCAGTGCTGCCTCCTGCACACGGTCATGAACGAAGCGATAACTTACTGCATCATGCGGTTCTTCCATCCAACGCGCCAAGCGACGCTCGCCCCGCAATGGTAACCAAAGACCTGCACTCAAAAGGTGTTCCGCTTCCCCGGCCACTGCCTGTGATACTCCACCGGAGGCCGCCGCCAGAGTCTCCAGCTCAAAGGCGTGGCCCAAACAGGCGGCAGTGGTCAGAAGATGAAGGGATGACTCCTTCAACCGACCGAGCCTTTCCAGCAGGAGGGCAATGATGCTCTCCGGCATACGCCACTCACGGATAGAATCCAGATCCCATGACCAGCCGTCAGTGCTGAAATAGAGCCAGCCCCGTTCGTGGCACTCGGACAACAAGGTTCGCAGGTAAAATGGATTGCCCGCACTTCCCTCCTGCATCAATGATGCTAATGGGGTTACCGTCTCCGGCAAGCGTGCCAGGCTATCTGCCAGAAAAGAGAGGGTTGCCTGCCGGGGCAACGGAGCGAGGGAAATTCGGATGAGGGGTAACCCCCGTTCCTGCCAGTCATTGATGGCTATAGCCAATGGATGAGAGGCAGTTACTTCTCCATCTCGAAATGCTCCCACCAATAGAAGGTGATTTATGCCGGGGTCGTCCAAAATCTCTCCAAGCAGCTCAATAAAGGGCAGATCAGCCCACTGTATGTCATCCAGCAGCAACACCATGGGGCGTTCCGCATCGCTCAATGTGTGCAATAGTCGGGCCACCGCCTGACGAAAGCGGACTGCCGCCTGAGCGGCTGGCAGTTCAACTGCCGGCGATGTTTTTGGAAACAGCACAGCCAACTCTGGAATTTGTCGAGTCAGTATGGCAAGTGCATCCCCCACTTCTTGTCGAACTCTCTGCCGCCAGGCTTCAAAGACACTCCCAGGGTCGGCCTGCCGCTGACGAAGCAGATCTGACAGGGCCTCCATCATGGCCGCCATGGGACGATCCCGCCGCAGTTGGTCAAATTTCCCTCCGGCGAAACGGCCGTGCGCCTCGCAAACCGGTCTGCGGAGCTCTCGCCCGAGGGCGGATTTGCCTGTTCCTGGCCCACCAGTCAGCAGCAGCAGGCTTTTCCCTCCCCCAATGACCTGTACCATGGCAGCGGAGAGGATTTTAAGCTCTTCTTCCCGGCCATGCAGTCGGGCGGAAAAACGCAAAGTCATCACTCGCTCGTCCTGTCCAAGCGGAAAAAGCGGCATCCTCTCCCCTGCCGACCTCCCTTTTTGACAGCGCCGCAGATCAGCTGCCAGACCGATGGCTGACTGATAGCGTTCATCCGGCTCTTTTGCAAGCAATTTAAGGATTATGCAAGAGAGAATTTCTGGAATCTCAGGGCTGATCCGATGCAGTGGTTCGGGTTTTTTTGCCAGATGATCAGCAATCAGGCTCAAGGGATCCTGGGAAGTAAAAGGTGGCTGGCCGCTCAGGAGTGCGTAAAAAGTAGCCCCCAAAGCATAGAGATCAGAACGCGCGTCCACCGGACGGTTCATCCGTCCGGTCTGTTCTGGCGCCAGATAGGCCAGAGAGCCCTCTAACAGAGTCGGCGGACGTGCCTCGGCCAATTCCTCAGGCAAACGATCGGCAATACCGAAGTCTATCAGTTGAAGCTCCCCGCTGTCGGAATTCCAGACCACGTTTGATGGATTGATGTCCCGATGCACGACGCCAGCGGAGTGCATCGTGGCGATAACGTCGGCTATACGTGGCGCGATGTCCAGAAAATTTCCTAACTTCAAGGGAGCTTCCGCCATCAAGCGATCTAAAGAGACACCGCCGATGTCTTCCAGTTCCAGGGCAAGGGACTCAAGATGGCGGACCAGACCACGGCAACGAATAACGCCGGGAATTTCCGCCAGGGAGGTGGTCATGGCGTATTCCTGGCGGAAGCGCGCAAGTTCTTCCGGCGGCGGAAGCGTCCTGTTTAAAATTTTTAGGATAGATGTGCCGGTCGGTCGTGACAGACGTACCACGCGACTGCGGCGGCTCTCATGTAATAGCTCTTCCATTGATTACTCTTCCATTTTTCAGATACCAATCACAAACACAGATGCCAATTCGATAATATCTAATATATATAACTGTTAACCATGAGCACCTGTATCAAATCGCACAACTCAGAAAATTTACTGAATATTATTATACTTTACACTGAAACCACTCGACTGCCTGCAATCAGCTCCTTGCAGGTTGTAACCAACTCCGGGCCTGGGGCAGACTGAGGATCAGGCGGTTCTTTTGGCCATAACGGCATCTGCGTGTGTCCGGGCGACGGTTGCCAGCCATTTGTCTGGGCACTCAGATTACCAGGCACAAACAGAAAGAAAAGAACAAAGATTAAATGGCTTATTTTTTCTCCAATAAACTTCATGCAGACCACCTCCTACAATTCAGTAAATCCAATTCTCCGGCTCAAATTGCAATATCGATAATGCCCAGGATAAGCCGCGAAGTCAAATAGGCTCATGATAGTTAAATCTCGCTGACTTGATTTTTGACTTTCAGAATCGGAAATGATAATTTGAACGCGAAAAACGAATGCCTATCGAGCCCAACATCTCCATGGATTGCGCAGTGTCATAACAGCGTGACTGCGCGAATTCCCACCACATGGTGGCAATATTTTTTCAACCGCCTTCGCAGGACGATCGATCCTGTGCCCCTTTTAAAACAAGCCATGGAAGGCATTTCATGCGATCGTCCCTTACAGGCCATTGTGTCGGGAAAGGTCACCCTTCCTCTGATTCGTGGAATCATGCAACTGGGCATTCAGACAGATCGCGGGCTGGTCATTGCTCCAAAATCTGAAGAATACTCTCGGCAATTATATAGAGGCGCGTCAAAAATTAGTTCGGAAACAGGATATACTGATTCAGCATCGGACTGTCCGGTTTCAGTAAAGAGCGGAATCGACCAGCCGGGGATAATTTATCTTCATGGAGATCACCCTCTCCCGGGACCGGCATCATTTTTTTCCGGCAGGGCCGTTATTAACGCCGTTAGAGCGGCTCCTCCAGACATGCCGCTATTAGCGTTAGTATCCGGTGGAACCAGCGCCATGCTTGCCTTACCCGCTGATGGATTGAGTCGCGAGTGTAAACGCGCCGCGCATGAGTCGCTGATTCATTCAGGAAGCAGTATTGCGGCTATCAATCTGGTTCGGCGCCATCTGTCAAAAATAAAAGGCGGAGGCTTACTGCGAATTGCTATGGAAACAGGCCGTCAGGTAATAGTCCTGGCATTATCCGATGTCGAAAGCGACGCTTTTCATGACATCGGAGCAGGACCATTTTCTCCGGATCCAACCAGTTTCCAGGAAGCTCTGGACGTCGCCCGCAGCATCCCGGGATTTCCGGATGCGGCTCGAATCGTGCTCGAAGAGGGAGTCGCCGGGAAACGCCCGGAGACACTGAAAAAATCCCCCACCCTCTCGTATCAATTAACTCAAAGACTTCTGGCCAGCTCCAAAACCGCTTTAGATAGCGCGGAAAAGATCTTACTGAACGAGGGAATGAGCTATGTGAGCTTCAACACAACGACACAGTCAGGGATGCTCTTTCGGAGACTTACTACTCCCATGAAGGGTGAGCCTCGCGATTGGTGCAGGAATCTGGAGAATCTTTCACCGGGCGTCTGGTATGGAGCAGCCGGAGAAGCCGAGGTCAGGATACCTCCAGGGATGACAACCGGTCGCGGCGGTCGTGCGTCAACGATTCTGCTGGAACTCGGTCTGGCCTTGTCAGATAGCGGGCATAGCTATGATCTGGCGGTCATCGCGACCGACGGGAGCGATGGAAATTCCGAAAAATCGGGTGGCTACCTGGCAAGCGAAGATCTCTTCCCTCCGCAAACTCGTGATGAGGCGCGAAAATCAATTTTGCAGTATGACTCCGCCGGTTTTCTTGACACCATTCATCGCAGCTTCCCAGGCGCGCCGGGTGAAACCAATTTCGGAGATCTACTGCTGGTCAGAATTCGATAAACGACGGCACTAGCCCGAAAATTACCTACAAAAGCAGTGACAAAAATATACGTGGCGGAAAATCTGAAGCTTTTGATCGAAAAAACAGCTGTGGTATTATAGGTCCGGAGAAAAAAATTCCTATCTGAATATCACCGTTTTTGCTGGTACACAGCTACGAAGTAGATGTTTTTTCCACTGCAAAAATAGCTTCGAGGAGATTAAAGATTGTGAGTCCGGAAGAAAAACTGGTCGCCAAAACTCTTGCCGAATCTCTGAAAATGGATTTCATTGATTTAGAAACCGCACCACTGGAAGAATTTCAAGGTTGTGCTCTTATACCTGTTCCCATGATGAAGAGCAAATGTGTTGCGCTTCTTAACATTGACATGGTTGAAAAAAAAATGACCGTAGCAATGGCCGAGCCGAATAACGCTGACACCATCATGTTTCTCGAAATGATGACGGGAATGAAGATGACTCCAGTGGTCGCGACAAAAGCCGGAATTTCCCGTGCGATTTCAATATGTTTCGAATCGCCGGTCGAACACCAGACTCAACTACTTCATAAACTGGACTCAATTGCCGTAAAGGCCTCTTCTGAAAAAGAAGTATCTTTTGCTGACGATTCTCTTGAACAGATGCTTGGCGATTTGGGCGAGAACGATGCTCCAATCGTCCGTCTGATTAATTTAATTCTAACGAATATCGTATTCAAACATGCTTCAGAGGCGCTGGTCGAGCCCACTCCCACAAAACTATTGCTCAAAGTCGGATCTGGAGATGCGTGGGAAACAATAAAGGAATTGCCCATCGGATGTTATGACCCGCTTGTTCGACGTTTGAGGCTGATGGCCGACTGGCCGTTTGATAAGCCATCCGAGGGAGAAAGCCAGCGTTTTCGCTTCATGCAGGACAATCAGGCTTTCTTTTTCCGCATCATCAATTCATCAACTCCTTCTGGAAAAGAAATCCACATCTTACGCGTGGAATAATACTGAATAACGCTATGATATGGTAGGGTGTGACCGCCGGGCATGCCAAAGCGCAAAGCGGCGCGCCCGGCGGTCGCGCCCTACCACAGAACTTTTAATGCGTTTGCCCTGGCGAAAAAAAATGATGTTAGAAATGACGCTGCCCGCCCCTGCGAATCTATTACACACGTATTAGTTAGGAATGATATCAGTTTTTTCCTCCTGGACGGTTTCCGGGCGCTGGGCTTTAGCAGGAACGGGAAGCACGCGCCCCAGGAAGACGACGATGTCGTCGAAAATCGTATAAGCAACAGGAGTCAGAAGAAGAGTGATCAATAGGCAGAGACTCTGCCCACCGATGATGACGACCGCCATTGGAGCGCGGGTCGCCGCACCGGCCCCCTTTCCGAGAGCCATGGGCAGCATTCCCGCCACAAGGGTGATGGTGGTCATCAGGATAGGTCTCAGCCGGGCATGATTTGCATCATAAACTGCCTGCAGCCGCTCCATTCCCCTTCCACGTAAGGTGTTCATGTAATCGATCTGTAGAATGGAGTTCTTTTTCACGATCCCAAACAGCATGAACACTCCCAGAGCCGAATAGACATTCAGCGTCTGCTGGGCCAAAAGGAGTGATATGAGGGCGAAGGGTACCGATAGCGGGAGGGAAAGCATGATCGTAATGGGATGCAGATAGCTTTCGAACTGCGAGGCAAGAATCATATACATAAAGATCGCGCTGATCATGAAGGCGAATATGAAACCCCTGACGGTCCGGGCCATCTCTCTCGATTTTCCGACGAAACCACAAGTGTATTCGGAAGGAATGTTCAGTTCCGCGGCACCCTGGTTTATGATCTCATTGACGTCGCCCATGGCTGCGCCTTTGGCCAGGTTGACGTTGACGGTAATACTGCGCTGGCGATCGGTGCGATCAATCTGGGCAGGGCCGAACCCGGTGGTGACCGAGGCGAAGGTGTCAAGAGGCGTCGGGGCCCCTGTCCCGGTCATGAACATCAGGTTCGAGATGGCACGGACATTTCCACGGTCTTCAGGGCGAAGCCGGACGCGCACCTCATACATTTCGTCTCCCTCTTTATATCGGGTTATTTCGTCAACCCCACCGACCATTGTTCGAAGAGCGCTTGCCACTACTTCGAGCCTGATACCCATCCGGTAGGCGCGTTCGCGGTCGAGAACCACGTGAATCTCCGGCTTTGGCGGGATCGTCGAACAATCAACACTGCCCACAACCTTGGGATTGTCGAGAAGTTTTCTGCTGAAGAAATCTGCATAAGTGGTGATCTTTTCCAGATCAGGACCGGCTATCGAATAGGTAACGTCCGCATTGCGAGCGGTTCCCCAAGTGGACGCAGGCGAAACCGCCACCCGAAATTTATCATAAGGTTTAAGCAGAACGCGGGCTTGCTGCATAATCTCGAACTGGCTCAAATCCCGTTCCCGGATATCAACCAACTGCACATAGATGGCGCCTTCATTAACCCCGGTCCCCTCCCCTTCGCCTATACTGCCGAAAATATGGACGATGCCGGGAAGAGTTCTGATCTTGTCCTCCATTTCCTTCATCAGGTCTGACGTTCCCTCAAGGGAACTGCCTTCATCGGCACGGAAGTTGATGACCATCTCGTTGGTGTCGTCGGCCGGGATAAAATCGGTTCGCACCCAGCTCTTCAAAAAATACATGGAGCCCAGGCAGGCAATGGCGGCCAGGATAATCACCCACCGGTGGCGCATGGAAAACCGTAACAATACCCCGTAAACGCCATCGATCACCCGATAGAAGCCGGAATCCTTGCTGTGCCCTGAACCCACGGCAAACTGGTACTGAAAAAACCGCGAACAGAGCATGGGGGTGAGAGTGAAGGAAACGAAGATGGACACGAGAATGGAAAAGGCGATGGTCAAACCATAGTTGTTCAGAAGACGGCCGATGATCCCTTGCATGAATGCTACGGGAACAAAGATAACCATCAGAGACAGGGAGGTGGCCATGACCGCCATGTAGATCTCGGCGGTTCCTTCGTTGGCAGCCTTAATAGCATCGGAGCCTTTTTCCTCCATATGGCGGAAGATATTCTCGAGGACGACAATGGCATCGTCAATGACGATTCCAACCGCAAGGGTCAGACCCAGCATCGACATATTGTTTAGGGTGAAACCCATCAGATGCATGAGGAAGAAAGTAGTGATCAGTGAGACCGGAATTGCGGTGGCTGCGATAACCGTCGACACCCAGTTGCCCATGAAAAGCATGAAAGCGATCCCCACCCCGAAAAGACCGATCTTCACGACCAACGACTTGATGAACAGCCCGATCACGACCAGGATGGCCAGAATAAAACCAGTAGTTGCATTGCCCATAAATACCATGACAACCAGGGATGCCAGCGTGGAACCCAGGATCAGGTGCCCATTCAGCTCATGCAATGAAGCTTTGATGAACTCTGAAGTGTCACGGATAGGGAGAACTTTGACTCCCTTGGGAAAACCTGGAAGAAGGTCAGCGACTCTCTTCTTGATGCTATCGATCACCTCGACGGTGTTGATCCCGGACTGCTTCTGAATGACCAGAGAAAGACAGTTGACGCCATCAAGGCGGGCGAGAGTGCGGGCTTCCTCTTCTGAATCATCAATGGTGGCAATGTCCTTGGCCAGGATGTTCGTGTTCCCGACCGTGGCGACGATAATTTCAGCGAACTTCCTGGGGTCGATCAGACGCCCCATGGTTCGCAGGATGAACTCCCTCTTTCCCTCGGTAACCTGGCCGCCGGGAATTTCAAGGTTCTGACCTTCCAATGCGCTCTGCACCTGGCTTACCGTCAGGCCATACTTCGCCATTTTTATGGTGTCGAGAATGATGTGGATCTCGCGCTCGCGCGCACCGACCATCTGGATCGCACCGACCCCGTTGATGGCTTCCAGTGGTTCCTTGATTCGCTTGCGGGCAAAAAAAGTCAGATCCCGCAGGCGCATATTTCCGGAAACGACCAGAGTAATGACCGGCATAGCATCGGGATCAACCTTTTCGATGACCGGAGCATCCATTCCCTGAGGGAAAGAGCTCATGATGCGGGAAATACGATCGCGAATTTCCTGGGATGCAACGTTGATATCCTTGTCGAGCTGAAAACGGACGATCACCTGGGCGACCCCGAACTGGCACTTGGTCATAATCTGGTCGATGCCGCCAACGGTATTACAGGCTTCTTCTATCGGCTTCGCGATCTGGGTTTCGATCTCCTCGGGGTTGCCCCCCGGGAAGGTGGCGAACACCCGAATGATGGGAAGGTCGATTCTCGGCATCAGGTCGAGGCCAAGGCCGGCGTAACTGATAATCCCCATTACTACGAGCGCCATGGTGATCATGACAGTGAATACCGGGCGTTTAATGCAAATGGCAGCAAGATTCATCGCGCGGTCACCTCATGTCAGCCTTGTCTTTTCCACGTTCTCTGTCAGAATTTGAAGATTTTTTTCAACTCACTTTCCAGGCTCTTTTTTCCTTTAGGGGGCTGGGCAGGCTGTTTACCGCCCTGGATAATGCCCTGGAGGATCTTCTGGCCTTCTCGCTTCACCCCAAGTTCGAGAAGTTTTCCGGAGCTGAGCCCGGGGAAAGACGGAGCGAGTAACGTCCCTTCGACTTTGGTCGGAATATCCACCGAAGTCCCATTTAGCGACATCTCCTGCAAAACCTGGCTCTTCTTGACGGCTGCCTGTGAAAACACCAGGTTCAGTTGCCCCTTCAAGGTCGTGTCCAAACCCACGTCTCCATGAAAATCCGCCTTCCCGATGGTGCTTGGAAAAACGAAATCGTTGGTCGTCATGATTCCCCCGTGAAGCGTAAAGGTACCACCGGCATTCCGCAGGTCTCCGGATGCGAACTCAGACAGATTCAGTATTGAAAGGACCGGCGTGATCACTGGTGGAGCCTGATACCGTCCTTCGGGAATGGACACTGTTCCCTTTCCGTTCCATGATGCGAGACCAGTCACATCACCCTCCGCCTGAAACGTCCCGTTCACGGGCCCTGAAATGACCTGCTTCTGGCTTGTGTTCTGAGCCAGGAACGCCTCAGCCTGGATTCCGTGGCCTTTCGCATCGATGCTGAAACTCACGGGGATCTTGAGCGGCGAGACGTCTCCCCTGCCTTCGATAACACCTCCAAACATTTCGGCGTGTGCCCCCATGATCGTCAGCTTGTCGCCGGAGTAATGGAAGGGCGCTACAAGGTTTTTAAACGGAAAAGCGAACGAAGACTTGTTGGTCTTGGAAATCGGGGCTTCGATCGTCCCTGCGGAAACCGTCGTCGCGCCTGCGATCGTTAACTTTCCCAGGGTGCCGGTGATGGTGGCGCTTGCCTGGCCCGAGCCACGGACAGTATAGCCATTGGCGGGAAGGATTAGTGAGCCCATTCCAGCGAGGTCAAGAGGGTCCGCCGTTAAGTTCAGGGTCATTCGGAGAGTTTGGAGATCATCGATCTGCCCCGACATCTTCACGCCGGATATTCCGTTCTTCGATGCTTTGGACTCGGTTGCTGACTCATTGCCTGCTACATCATTTTTCAGCGTTCCTTCCAGGCGGATGAGCATTCCTTTTCCGCTCGGGGATTTCGCAATCGTTGCGGAGGGAACCCGCATAATCAGAGTTTCCTTATGTCCCTGGTCAGTGAGTCGGATTTCAAGATCGTTTCCCTTGAGCTGTTCGAAGGGAAGATTTGCCGGTTCAACTGGAAGACTCCCGGAAGCCGGACGTCTGATGTTCCCCCAGATCAGACTGCCGGATGGGTCGCGGGTCAGACGGCCGGTTAGCGAGGCAATTGTTATATTCTCAAGAACGATGTTCCCGCCCAGGAGGCTCATCCAGTTGCAGGTCGCCGAAATTTCCCTGACTTCCGCGAATGGAAGTCCAGGTCGATCAGAGTCCCCGATCCTTATTCCCCGCAGATGGACGGTGGAGTAATCCAGTCCATATTCCGCCACGGAAACGGGAACCCCAAAAAACTCAGAGATCTTCCGCTCGAACTGTTCCTTCATCCCCGTTGTGCCGCCGCCGCTGGTGGCCTGTGAATTGCCGGTCTGCCCGAACAAAATCGGCGCCAGAAAAACAAGGCACATAACCAGCCCGGTCTTCATGGTTTTCCGGAAAATAAAAGTTCTGACGTCGCATACGGTCATATCTCTCACCTCTCATTTAAGCCAGAATTGCCGTTTTGGGACAAAAAAGCATACGTATTTCTGGTCAAGCTAATGTTAAAAGTTTTCTCAGGGAATTGCAATCCACAAGATCAATTTCACGCTAATGGCTTGTAACACAATAAGACGTTGCCATTATCGAAGGTTCGCACCTTTATAAGTTTCATGGACAACATTCCTTTTATACCTTCGAACATCGTCCTGCCTTTGCCGAGAACAACCGGATTAACTACAATCTGATATTCATCGATTAAACCGTGCTGCGCTAATTGGGAAACAATGCTGCCGCTGCCCAAAATCACCATGTCATCCCCGGGTTCGTTCTTCATCTTTCGAACCTCATCCGTCATATTGCACTTTATCAATTTCGTATGGTTCCAAGTGGCTGTGTCCAGTGTTTTCGAGAAAACAACTTTCGGAAGATTATTCATTCGTTCGGCAACAACCGGCATTTTCGCTGTGGCAACCGGCGTCGGCCAGAAACTTGCCATCATTTCATAAGTGATCCTGCCGAACAATAGCATGCCTCCGCCACCCGCATTGTCTGAAACAAACGCGGCCCACTCCGCATCAGGTTGTTCATTGTGTGCAAAACTCATGTCACCCTGCGCATCCGCAAAATAACCGTCCAGTGACGTATGATTGAATACTGTCAGTTTCCGCATCCTGTTTCTCCTTTGAGTTATACCAATCACTAATGATACTTCATTTATTCACGCTTTCGCATGGTGCGCCATACACGAAACGACAATATTCAATGCGTTTTATAGAACCTTGGCATAATCGCGTAAAAATAATAGATTGCGCTCGATTACTGTTAATTTCTTCAAATATCCTGCGGAAATCGCCCTACATATTTCAGGCAAAAGAGACGACATAAATAATGTAAGAGATTAACGAAGTCCGGAAAGCTCCCCTTGTGACCTTTTATTCGACAGTATGCCGGGATAGAGAAACATACATAAGGAAAGCAACTTATTTCATAGGTCAGCTCACTGATTTATTCCGCTGAGATCACTCCATGTTTGTGGACAAATCTCTTCCGGGAATTCGCATTCATTCGCCTGTTTGGCTGGGTTCTTCATTCTCGGTACCCCGGAACCAACTAGTTCCCATGGCGGAAAGAAAGGCTCAGGAGGCAAACATGTTAACTGATAACATTACAAGCGTTATGACCAGTTTCCTAACTCCAAAGTTATCGACCGGAACAATGTCTGATTCCATCGCCACTGGTAATAATTTTTCCAAAAGTCTGGAACTCGCAACCAGCAGCCTCTCCACTCCTCCTTCTGTCGCCTCCGCCGTGGATCTTGCCACGTCCTCAACCGCAGGAGGCGAAAAGACAAAGGCAGCCGATGGACAAAATGACCCGGCGAATTTCGGAGGGCTGGCTTATAACTTTTCTTTTTTCATGCGGTTATCGGGTGACATCGGCAAGCTAGGAAAAGACGTTTTATCCCAGTTTCAAGACACTACCGAGCATATCGGCACGAAGTTTCTTCAACAATCCGACTGGCGCGGCGATCCTGTCGGGTCCTATCTTCAGGGGACTCAAAAAGCCCTGCAGGAAGGATTTGATGGTATCAAGTCGTATCTCGGATCTCTTATGGCATCCTCCACAAGTGGATTCAGTTCATTGGCTTCTTCCCTGGGTTCATCCATTCCCGCCTCCTCATCAAGTATGTCATCAGCGGAAAATATTTCCGGTTTGTCTCCGCAATCAATACCGTTCTCCTGTGGAAACGCCGCGTATGAAATCGCCCGGTTACGATTGTCAGAGGCCTCATCGAGCCAGGGAATAAACATAAATAATCTCTGTCAGAGTCCTGTAACCTCTTCTACGGGGAATACTTCCTCTGCCACGTCTTCGGCTTCAGGGTCCACATCTTCGTCTGCGGCAATCGATGCAGGCATCTCTTCTTCAACGACCTCAGGATCTTCGAAATCCTATCTTGGTCATAATCTCATTAAAATTGATACCATTTCCGCATCAAGCAGTGCAAACGGCGGCAAAAATCTGAAGATCATTCAGGTATCTTCAGCCACAAACGCCGGCTCATTGCGTACGGATCCATTACCCGCAGCCACTTCTCCGGTTGTGGATTCCACAACCGATGGGAATCCTTCGGCAGGATCTTCTTCAGATCCGCTATCACACAAATTTCTGGAAGTATTTATCCAGTTTATCCGCAAGCTTCGGGAAAACTCGCCATCTGACCAGCACGCCTGATTCAAAATGATCGAGTTTATCTCGTTGTTTGTCGCTATTCCGGTTCCGCTCATTTTCCATCTCCGAAAAGTGAGGACAATTCACATCGGTCTGTGGTATGCTGCATCCCGGTTCAGTAAACCATTACCAATAGTTAAAAGGAGATCTGATCATGAGAAAAATTTCATTGGCTCTTATCATTTGTGGTGCCATGGCCGTTGTGGGATGTGGTGAGGGGGAAGCGCCAAAGGCTGCTCCCGCCGCGACCAACAAGGCCGGGGTTGATGCTGCCAAGGCACTGGCCGGTAATCCTGAAGCCCTCAAGGCGATGGAAGAAAAGACTAAAGCCGCTATGAAAGCCAATCCTGAAGCTGCCAAAGCTATAGAAGCCGCCGCCGGAAATCCGGAGGCTCTCAAGGCCATGGAAGCCGAGACCAAGGCAGCGATGGCATCAGCCGGAGTCCCGTTGCCCGCTTCCGGCACAAAGTAGAATTTCATATACGCGCGGAACGTTCCGGCCCGACCCTGTGCTGATTTATTGTGAAGTTCATTATTCTACAGGGGAAATCAGCAGGTTGAGAACATTTTTGACGGTGTTCGAAATCTGAGTTTTCGGGCAGGATTTGAAGCGATTTCGCAAATAATAATTCACAGCGTCAGCAATCATTACTAACGATTGCTGACGCTGTGAATTTATCTACCAGCAAGCGTTCGTCCGAACACCGGCACCTCATCGGCGCGGCCCACCCAAGGTATTAATCAGGGACCGACAACGGTTCGGCCAAACGTCGGCACGCCATCGGCGTTCACCACCCATGAATCGGAAAGCAGCTGAGAGACATTGTTTTGATTCAGTGGCGACCAGTATTCGTTGCCGGCAACGCCTGTGTAATCGGACCAGGCCATGAAATAACAGGCCTTTGGGATGTTTGTGCGGATCTGGCTGATCAACGTCGAGTAGTCAAAGGAATTGGCTGTCTTGGCAGTGGTGTTTGTGTTAGGCCCGTATTCGGCCAGGACAAATGGTTTCGGATGGCGGGTAAGCGTAGTATAGGCGTCGATCGCCGCCTGATCAATCGTATCGTTGTACAGATCAAAACCGACGACATCGACATAAGAATCGCCAGGATAATACTTATCGAGCGGCTGCATGTAACTCCCCGATACTCGTGAACCGGCGTGTAGCCAGATCAGATTGGACAGCCCTTTCGTTGTGGTCAGATAGTTGTAGGTAAACTGCCAGAGGTTTATATAATCCTGCCCATTGGCGACACCACCCCACCAGAACCAACTGCCGTTAAACTCATGATAAGGTCGCCAGAGGACTACCACTCCAGAAGCCTGCAGGTCGGCGAAGGCAACGGCAATATCATCCAACTGTCTGGTCAGATTCACGTTAGCCGCCGTCCCGGGGGTGGCAGCGTCGGTCAGAGTATGGCTGGCGAGATTCATATCGGCCGGCAGTCCGCCAGTCCAGGGATTATGAGGTCCCCATTGAATTTCGACGAGCCCGCCACGACTCCAATGGGTCTTCAGAATTGCGTTGACATCGAGAAGCTCCGGGATGCTGGGGGTCGCGGAAGCATAATTCCCATAGGACGCGCCTGCCACCGACACAACTTTCCCCGTCAACGTGCGGATGCCCTCCACATACTGGGTATAGCATGTCCTGGCACTGAACCGATTGGATGGAGCAAGTGAATCTCCGGTTTGCTGTCCAGACAAGACCCGGGCGGCGGAATGGTTCGGAAGGTCAGCAAGGTAGATCAGGATATCCGTTCGCATATTCCCCGTGCCGGTGACGGTCATCGTCGCAACGGCGGTTTTGGTAACGCCGCCTTCCGTATAGGAACACGTCAACACGTCAGTGCCGGCGATGGCCGGTGCGGCATACGTGGTTCCTGTAATGGTGCCGCTGGCATTTGCGCCTGACCATGTAACGCTTGCTACGATCGCACTTGAATAATTGCTGTAACCCGCCGTTACCGTTACACTCGCAAGATTGTATGTCCTGCCAATGATCACAGACACCGTCGCAGGGCTCAGAGAGATGCCGGAAAGCGTGGCGGACGCTATCTGGAGCCCAGGAGCCACTATGGCAACCGCTGATGCAATGACTGTCGAAGAATTCAGATCTAATGTTGCAACGGAGCTGGCAACTTTCTGAGCCAGAGATACCGCTATTTTGCTCAAAACGGCAGGAGAGAGAATCAATATTTCAATGACCGTTGCAGTGACGTCATCAAGGGATTTAGAACCTTTGGGACTTATTTTTATAGTGTTGTCGATACCTGCAATCAAGTCGGCTGCTCCGTGGAAATCGGTATAGGTGCCGATCTTCCCTCCATTAATGTGGACGTCGCCCAGGCATGTGAGCGCAGGGACAGCTGAAAAGCTGGCTGTCGCAGTGCCGGAAGCGTCCGCTGGAACTGTTTTAGACAGCGTTGTGGTCGACTGACTCGCGTTGCCGACATTGACCAGGATTAGTTTGAATGTGACCGATACCGAAGCAAAATCAGCCTCTCTGATCGAAGGCGTTAACGAAGCTGTCTGTGCCGTATCCTGCCCGGGTAATGCAATTTTAAACCGGACCGATCGTGCAGTACCTATCTGTGGAAACCCGGGCGCCGCAACGTTGTTCGGAACCGGGCCGGCAAGGTTGTCGCCACTTTCGCCGCTCCAGCAGCCGAAGACACTGAAAACCAACGCAAGGCCGACCAGGACAGGCATCAATATTACACGTGTCTTCATGGCATTCCCCTCACTTCTGACTACTCCCCATGAATCTGCCGAAATCTCCTGGCACAGGAAAGAGCCTGAATAGCCTTTTTCCCATACCCTGTTTTATCAGTTGCCAATTTGTTTATCAAAGTTGACCATTCAGATTCCGTGAGGGCAGTCGCGCGGGGAATGATTCCTCGCAGCGTTCTCTCGAAAAAATCGGTGTGAGCAGCTCCGGGAGTCATTTCCAGTTCTTCCGCCCGTGACAGGAGAACCAACAGCGGAGTTGTTCCGGATGCGGCATCAAGAGCTTTTTTTACTGCAGCAAAGGCATCTATTCGGCCATACCCAAACTTGTTGTCAGCTCCCTTTTCTCCAACATCTACAGCGGTTTCACGACAGATCCTGAATATCTCGTCCACTGTCAAAGCTGGATTGGCCTGCAAAAGAAGAGCAATCATTCCGGATACATGTGGAGCTGCCATGGAGGTTCCGCTGATTCCGGTTAAGCCACCCTTAAAATTGACCGAAAGTATATTTGTACCAGGAGCGGTTACGTCTGGTTTGATATAGGTTATTTTATTCCATATGGCCGGTCCGGTGCTCGAAAAGAAGGCTAATTCATCCGTACTGTTGACCGCCCCGACCGCGCAGGATTGAGGATATGCCGCTGGGACACCCACTTTTCCGTTGTCATACCCATTGTTTCCAGCCGCAAAAACCGGGACGATTCCGGCTTTCACCCATGTATTCACGATATCCCAAAACGTTTTATCCGAAGTATCCGAGGATCCCCAGGAATTATTCACAACTCTCGGGAAATCATTTGTATCGGGATTTCCGTCAGGATCAAGCATCCACTGCATGGCGGCAAAAATCTGTTCGGTGGACCCCTGATTATTGGAATCAAGAATTCGGGCGACCACAAGCATGGCTCCGGGCGCCATTCCGATGTTATCAGTTTTCCCCGCGATGGTACCGGCTGTATGAGAGCCATGCCCATTTTCATCCAGAGGAATGGAAGAAGCTGTGGTCGTCGCGACGAAATCCTTGAACCTGAAAACTTGTCCGGCAAGAGCGGGATGGCCGGGAACCAGACCGGAGTCAAGATGCCCGACCAGAACGCCGCTTCCGTTAATGTTAAGGGTTTTCCAAACTTCAGGAGCCCGTGTCTTAACAACTCCCCAGGCAAAAGTCGGTTCAGAAGCTAGCAGTGGAGGTGTCGGGAAAATCCAGGTCCGGTATTCAACGGGAATCACGCTATCAACCAGCGGATCCTTTTTAACGAGCTCCAGTTCAGAAGGAGCAAGGGAAACAGCGACCGCCCCGCCCGCCCATAGAACCCGTGGGGCTAATGTTCGAACGGGTTTCGGAAAAACTTTTACCAGGCAACTTTGCGTTTCAGCCTGCATAGACCTGATGAGATCGGATGTTTTTGAAAAGTTTGCAGCTTCACGGCTGGCCTTAAAACGGACAATATATCTGCCTGGAACTATCTCGGCACTTGCGAAAGTGAAACAACAGAAAATGAAAAGGAATAGAACAAGCCCCAGTCCCAACGGGTTCCGAATCATAATAAAGTTTCTTAATGCTGCTGCAGGAAGTCGCTTAATCGCTTTCATTTTCTAATTCTCTTTCCATAAAAATTGATTAACTAATCAATCCCAAATATGACGAATATCCAAAGTCTTCGATATATACACGACAAACCGTATCTAAAAAAATACACCGCACGTTTTTTTGTGATGCTGAGAGGATTCTACCAAATTCCCCTTCCACGCGCAAAAACAGAAATAAATACCGGCAGACTGCCAATAATCTTCACGTATTCGTTTCGGATCGCGTCGTTCTGCTTGACGCTTATCATGGCGAGGGGTCCATTGAAAAACTGGCTTGAAGAATGGCACGACATGTTCGGCACGCAAGGTGCTCGGAATAATGCCGCTTGGGAGGACGGAACCTGGCGAAGAGGAAGATAAAACGTCCGATCCAGCACAACGCTTAGACCACTTGGAATTGAAGTGCGAAAGATTTAAAATCATGCGGAGCCATTGCAGGCCGGGAGCCTGTTATCTAATACAACGAGCAACGGAGAAGGCAGATGAACGTTGATTTAACCAGTTTTTTCGCAGGCTCTACGGGTATGGCAATCGCCGGAATCGCGATCTCGTATTCCGCGAAATTCCTCTCAAACTATGCTGTCAAGACGGCTACGACGGTGGAAGCATTTGCAGAATCCATCCCGAACAAGATCGAAGCCGTTTTTCACCGGACAATGCCCGCTCCGTTACATGCGTGGCTTGTCGCGAAATGTCACGACACGACGGCTTACATTGAAAAATGGGCTAGCGATCCAAAGAATTTCCGCGATTTGTTTAACCTCGCGAGGGGGAAAGATCATTCCGCAGCTCTCGCGCTTCTGGCTCGCGTGCAGACGGTTGGGTTCTGGTCCGACGTGGTGCTTGCTGAATTGCCACCAGAACTGAAAACCCTCGTAAACTCGGTAAAATTCGATGAGGCGCGAGCCATGGTGAATGCGTCCGCAAAGATCGAAGCCCCGGTTATCCTCGAAGACCATACTTCCGAAATCGCTCCAGCTATCGCGGCTTCAGCGTCCACGGTACAGGTCAGGGCTTCGGTGATCGAGACGCAGAAGAGGACCTCGCACCCCGCACAGGATCAGGACGAGGCGCGCTTGAAAAACATCCTGGCCGATCTTCAGGCGAAACACGCCTCGAAATAATTTCCACAGAACAATCCTCTCACTTCGCCACCAGACGGGGGCTTTTTTATTCAAACTTTATTCGGCCGGCACGGCTCTTTTTCGGCGAGTCGCAACTTCGTATTTATCACTATGGCCAGAAATGCCATGTAGGGCCACGCCGCTATTGATGCACATCCCCGGTCTGTTACTTACATTTTTACCGACACCAAAAATAAAAGAGACTTCAAAATTGCTTCTGAAGCCTCTTTTAAGAATAGGCACTGCACCCATTGAAAATACCCGTCAAAGCCGTTGCTAAAACAGATTCTCATCTGCGTCAAATGCAATCAACCATCTCCATCACTCGTTCATTTCTGCCACGTTAAACGCAGATATTCTGCCCAGGCTGATAATGGATGATGAACCTATCCCAATAATGTGTTAATCCAAATTATGCAGACAGACAGCAACAGAAAACCTTTCCAGAACTTCCACTTTCGCTCCCATCGGACCGAAAGACGCCGAAATTTTCTTTGGAACCAAGCGAAACTCCTTTCAACCTTCCACCGGTTTTTCAGTTTGCCGATTTTGCGTCCTCGTGGTTGTTTCCGGTTTTCATACCGTCGTCGAGGTATTTTGGGTTGGATTCCTCGTCTCCGGATTTTTTTCCCGCAACTCTTTCGAGTCATATCCTTTGTCGAGTTCGATAGCTTTAGGCCGAGATCGCTGCCGTCCTTTTCTGCCGGTGTCTACGATTATGCCGTTCAAAAGAGGTTCAACTTCATCTCGCTCACTTCCTGCAGCTCCGGTCGAAGTAACAGCCAAGGGCCTTCCGTTGCCGTCAACAATGGCATGTGTAGTTACCCCCTTACCTTTGAACCCATGATCAACTCCCTCTCCACCGCCTTTTCCGGCAGCAAAAGAGCCGTCAGCAGACGCATTTTCCCAGTCGATCTTTCCTGCCAAGTGCGCAGCGCCCAACAATCGGGCTTTCATGCGCTTCAATGTGCCGTCAGAAAGCCAAGTTCCGAGCCAGCGATGAGAGGTGGAGCGTTTCCCCCACTTTGGGCCTCTGGGGATATCACACCATCGGCATCCCGTAATAAGAATATAGATAATGGTGTTCAAGATTGGGCGAAAGGGAGCCGGGGGCTGCCCCTTCCATCGCATCTCTGGTTCGGGAGGCAAAAAGCCTTTCAGCAAATCCCATTGGCATTGCGTCAGTCCAGTAAATTTTCCAGGCATGGTAGCACCTCCATGTCCGGATGGTACCGTCAAGCTTTCAAAAGTACAATAGTCAATCATAATTCTGGGATAGGTTCGAAAAGAGTTAAGCTGAAAATCTGTAAAATTGTGTGGAGACTCGGAGACAAACTATTCATCATCATTTCCAAGATTTCCTCAAAAATCCACCGACAGTAGTGTTCTTCAATATATATTTTCCGCATCATCCAGTAATATTGCACTTAATGTTTTCGGATATCCTGATTGAGACAAGTTTCCAAAATACAAAAACTGAGTATTAGGTCTGACTTCCAGGATCATATTTCTGACTCTCTCCCACCTTTGATCTATAACATTTACCGTCCTTTTACAGGTAGGTTCGCCATATGCAATGAATATTTTTCCTATGTCCGGAATTATCTTCCTGATCCATTCATCACATTCTTTACCGATAAGGTCGTCGATCGGCTTGTCACAAATTTTGTCGAAATCTCCAATGCGGGAAAAAAGAAAGAGAAGGTATAGCCTTGTAAATCCTTTCTTCACGAGGATTTCACGAATATTATCCGACACTCTATAAAAAAGATTCGAGGGATTGAGACAAATTACAGCTATCGTGGTGTCTACAGAATAGTTCTCAACTAATGCACACATAACAATATTGAGACGAGTTTGAAAATGCTTTCCACAGCTGAGGCACTTTCCGTTACTATCGATCAGACTCAGCCAACTTGTATCCGACGGTGGTGTTACTCCGCAATTCGCGCATTTTGATTCCATAATCTTCCACCTTTCAGAAGGTTTATCTTCGCTTTTGATATCAATATGTCAGTTCATTTTGCACCTCGCCCAAAACAACTATAATCAGTGACAACGACAAGTTGCGACGTTGCCGGAACGATATTCGTGAAAGTCTTCACTTTCCTCCTATTTTGATATTGCCTTATGGTGCCAATTTAGGACTACCGGCCTAATGCTTACTGGCCATGTTTGAATCCGATGATCCCGTTTCTCAGAGGTGATCTTGCCGCAGTCTCTTCTATGAGGCCTTTCACCAGGTCTTCGTGCCGGAAGGTTCCGGCATGGAGAGGGGAAAACCGTTGGCGGACAGCAGCGAAATCGCCAGGCGCCAGACCTCTGATTTGGCTTATCTCCACTGCCAGAGAGTCTGGAATCGGCTCGGCAAGCAGATTGGCCAGAATGCTTTTGTAAAATGAAATATTGGCCTGAGGTTTGAGATAATCGAATTCAATTTTGAAGCTGAATCGTCTGATAGAGGCTGGGTCTAGCAGGTCATAGCAATTAGTAGCTGCAATGAAGATTCCCGGGAAATTTTCCATGCAGGTCAGAAGTTCGTTGACCCGAGTAACCTCCCAACTTCTGAAGGCGCGACCTCGAGATTGCATGAGACCATCGATCTCATCGAAGAATAGGACGGCGCCTTCCGACTCGGCTTCTTCAAAAGCTTCGCGAATGTGGCGTTCGCACATTCCCACGTATGGATCCAGAATATCGGCGGCAGTTTTGATGATCAGCGGCACATCAAGTTTTTCCGCTACGTGCCTGGCAAAAAAGGTTTTTCCAGTGCCGGGTTTCCCCTGCAGAAGAATTCTGAATCGTGGTAATTTAGTATTGGTGCCGCACTCTTCATTTTTGTGATTCTGCAGATGTGTCAGAACTTCCTGCAGCCTCAAGAATTGGTCCGGGTTTTTAAGACTCAACTGATCCATGGATGCCTGGCCCGGCCGTACTTCTTGCGAATTCACTGCGGGCGCTTTTTTAATTCCCATGGTCTTTTGATGAGATGTAAGCAGGCTTTCTACCAATCCAAGAATACTGGGTCGGTCCCAGCCTTCCTGAGCGAGATATTTTACGTTTCGTAACGCCACGTCGATACCGCCGGCCCCGGCGTGAAATTCCGAGGCCAGTTTATCTATGTCCCGATCCAGCAAAATGTTCTCTAGCTGATGTCGCTCACGAATGGTTTCCCAGAATTTTCGCCGCTGGGTCAACCCTGGTTTTTTGAAGCGCACGACATAATCAAACCGTCGACAAGTCGACTCATCGAGGCCCTCATCGCGGTTGGTGATCCAGATCTGCACGTTTTTGGCGTCATCCAGACACTGGTTAACGATGGCCTTCCCCTGAACGTCACCGAAAGACGAGAAGAAAAAACCTCTGCCGTTGTTGAGAAGAGCATCCGATTCGTCGATAATAAGCATTGCCTGCCGGTCACTGCCGCACATGTTCTGGAAGGCAACAATCGACCTGAACCGGAAATTGACATTTTGGTCGCGATCGTTCCCGCCAAGAATGATTGATTCAAATACATTCATTTTCAGCGCCTTCCCCAGAGATCTGGAGAACTCACTTTTCCCGGTCCCCGGAGGCCCTGCCAGCAGAAGGTTCACTCCCTTGCCCCCTTCCCGATTCGTCAGAAGCGCCTTGATGATCTCAACCTCCTTGGGGGGAACCTGGCTTTTTTCAAGTGGAAGCGGCTCGATCTTGACCCGGGAAAAATACCCGGAGTTCAGTGGTTCATCTGACAATCGTGACAGAAAAGCGGCAATTTCCGAAGAGATTTCCAGTTCGTTCGTGATTAATTGCATCCGCCGCAGAATTCCGTTTTCACTGATGCCCTGAGCCACGAGACCCCATGGGTAAGGCAAGAACCAGCTGATGATGGTGTCATTGATTTTCTGATTCCGGGTGACACCATAGTCGAAGAGATTGTCAAAACGAGAATTGGTCCTCTTCAAATAGATCAGACCCAAGATATCACTCTCGGTATCATTCAGATGAAACAGTGCGGCAACCTGAGCAAGTCGTCCCAGGAAGCTTGTGCGGGAAAGAGTCGCCGGCCTCGGATTTTGTGCCAACCACTCTGTCAGCATATCAAGCAAATTTCGGGAAAGCCGCGTTTTTACCTTCAGACTGTGAGAGTAAAAGTATCCCAGAATTTTGGCAGGGGAGTTCTGATTTTCAAAAGGTGATGAATCGAAGGGGCGAGCTTTGTCCGGAATGAAAATGAGGTATGGACTTACACTCTCCCAGAGTTGAATCATCATCTTTTTCGGAAGTATATTCAGGACTGTTTCCAGAAAGTCTTCAGTGAATGCACCTCGAAAATGTTTTAAAAGACAATGACAGGAACGCAGGCAGAACCACAATGTTCCCGCGTCGTCGGTCGAGAGTATTCTACACTGGTTTCGCAGCAGAGAGCGAATAGATGGAATTTTCCTGGCCATGATATTTTCCTTTCAGAATTATTTTTCATGCAAAGAGCATTCCTGCAATCGATGCCTAGCTGTATTGTTTGTGTCGCACTAAAAGAGGCGTGCGTGTAACGAATTTGATTTCGCCGCTATTTTTTCCGTCGCTTCTTTTTCCTTGTATTAACAATACTCGACGACTACGCCAAATCGTGTCTACATGAAAAATAAGTGAACGGTATTGGAAACAGTGAAGGTATAAAGGCCTGCAAACAGGCCATTCATGCCGGGATGACGATTGCCTGTCACTAATTTGCCTGATTGCAATCTTCTGGCCAAAACAATTAAACCGGACAAGAATGACTTCAATTTCAGGACAACAATTCCTTTTGGCTGCGCAAAACAGCACGGCGCAGCCAAATCGCCATGTCCAAACACATTAAAGCCAGTCATCGCAAAAAGCATGCGAGCACGTCATGTTTTGTCAGTGTGTTCGAATATATTTGTAAAAGCGGGATTCGCGAATAACGGTGCGGTGAACATACGAATGTAACACCCATTTAAAGCGAAGAAGGGAGACCCTTGATGCCTATTGATTTCAATCAGGCGGGGACTGAAAATGCCAACGTGAAGGTAATGGGAATCGGGAAAGGGGGAATCAGTGCGGTCAATCATATGGCCGAGGCCCGGCTAGCCGGGTTGACATTCGTCACGGTCAGCCTGGAGTCGCAAGTCGCGGTTTCATCTCTTGCCGGCGAAAAAATCCTCCTGAGGGGGGTCTGGGAAAAAGCCATCGACCCCGCTGGCATTGATGAGACACCCCATG
Organism: Candidatus Rifleibacteriota bacterium; assembly: GCA_015233155.1. Lineage (GTDB taxonomy): Bacteria > Muiribacteriota > Ozemobacteria > Ozemobacterales > Ozemobacteraceae > JADFYG01. Next base: position 6,350 of record JADFYG010000060.1, on the reverse strand, counting down.
GCAAGATGTCTTCCGGCCCGGCCGCGATAGTAGACCCGGTATTGATGGAGGATATCGTCGCAATTTCCCGGGCGCTCGAGTGGGTTGATATGCTGATACTCATCCATGTACTCGGCTGTCCGGTTTCCACAGCGGCGGCCGCGATGATCGCCACAGTGTCAAAGGAGCGAGGTATTCTGACTCTGGCGATAATCGCAAAACCATTTTCATTCGAAGGACAGAAGCTTGCTCTAAATGCAGATCAAGGCGTTAAGGATATCCTGGAAGTCGCCGACAGTGTCATCGTCTTTCAATGCGACAACCTTATCGATGCGATGCGCGACCGGGATATAAGCTTGCCCGAAGCGTTTCTACGGGTCGACGAAACCTTCACCATCGCCGTCAGGATGACCACGGAGATTTTTGTCATTCCGGGCTACGTCGGT
>JADFYG010000060.1:0-5916 GCA_015233155.1 Candidatus Rifleibacteriota bacterium | reverse complement strand
TTCAGCAAATCCCATTGGCATTGCGTCAGTCCAGTAAATTTTCCAGGCATGGTAGCACCTCCATGTCCGGATGGTACCGTCAAGCTTTCAAAAGTACAATAGTCAATCATAATTCTGGGATAGGTTCATCGAATAAAGGATATTAACCAGAATGATCTTCGGGGAAGGATAGGACAGCTTGGCATCTGATTTACTTCCTGAAGTGGTTGGTGATCCTATGATTGACGGCTGATTATGTAGACACTGTAGTTGCGAATGCTGATCTTCATGTATATACTATCGTGAATGTCTGGGATCTTTGAACAATCCGCTGAAGAGTTGTTGGCTCAGTATCAGCATTTGTATCCCGTTAACTCCGCGATTTCTGTCGTGGGATGTCTGTTCGTCCTGATCTCTTCAGCGGGAGTTCTGATTGTCGGGAACCGGTCTACTCGGCATCAAGAGCATTGCAGGAATGAGTGAAAATATACTAAGCGATGTGCCCGGAGAGAAAACAGGGCGATGGTTTCGCCAATTTCTCTGGTCCGTTGCCGATCATAAGGTTTCCGTCGCGACCCTGATACTGAGCGTATTATTGGCCGTGGGGTGGGTCGTGGTCGTAAGATATGAGATCTCCATATTTGGGGCTGAATTACCGCAATTGCGATGGACAAATCGCGATGGTGAGATGCGCTTCTTTTATATCTGGCGTGCTTACCGTAACATGCTTGGCGTAACAGACAGTCTAGGGATGGTTGAGCAGGAAGGCATGAAGACGATCGGATCACCAGGGTTACCGGTTTATCCGGCTTCCGTGGTTGATGCATTGGATAAGATTAATTCATATTGGAAGAATGACAACTGGATTGGTCTTTTGACGAATTGGGCCAAATGCCGGCAACCTTTTGTCGCTATTCCCGATACCTACGGTTTTCCTTTGCTACCGAAGCCTTCAGAATCCACGATACGGCGATTCTTTCCCTCTGTGGATCAGCTTCGAGATTTGAATGAGCGAGAGGAGCTCGCGAATATCGCGAATTCTGAACCTTTGAGTTTTCCGCTACTCAGTCGTCTTAATGAAGCTGTTGAGACAAGGCTTGAGGCACGTCGTCGCGGTCAGATTCTTCTGACCTTTGCGATAATTTTTTTGCTTTTGATGTTTATTGCATTCTGCCAATTCCTGCACGTGTCTTCATATCGTGACCGTGCAGGGATCATATTTTTGATGTTAGCTGTCATTCTGCTCCCGCTTTCCATCATGGATAACAGTCAGCAAGCGGGGGCATCCAGGGAACGCACCGGTATGCTTCAATTTTTTATTTACCTGAGTCTTGCGATTTCCTGTTTGTTGGTACGGGTAAACAGACGCATTTATTTGATCTTTTTCTTCATGGCATATTTAATAATTCTCCCGCCATTCCGTCGCGCTGTTGACGATTTCAATTCGGATGAGAAATTTGTCTCCACCGATGAATACCATGCAATTCGCGCGAATGCGCGGATGTTTCTCGCCGCACTGAAATCTGAAAACAAGATCACGGCAAGTGAAACAGCGGTAATGACAGTGTATATCGATAAGTCTGAGAAAATATCAAGCCATTGAGTCGGGCGACTGTCGTTGAGCAGGACTAATCTTCCCGGAAAATGGAAATTCCGCCGCCTGCCCAGCCGAAGTAACGATCTCCCCGATGGTAATCGCCGCGTTTGTTTCAGAATCCCGCTTTATGTGGGAAAAAGCGTCTCGAAGATCCTGTATCGCCGGTTCAGTCCAGACTATTCTTTCAGCCATTTAGTGACCATCTTCTTTACGTCTTCATGAGGAACCACCCGACCTTCATCAGCAGCCCCTGATTCCCGCCTCAACCTGGGCGATGAAGTGAAGCCGCTCCATGATGTCTTCTATGGTCGCTTCATCTGGCATGGTCTTTATTGCTTTGATGGCTTGTTGCTTGGTGGTCATGCTTGGTGGTCATGCTTGGTGGTCATGCTTGGGCTCCTTTCATTACACATCTTCCTTCAGAATACTATTGTTGCGACCGTTTGAACCAGATCCAGGCTGACTCGCAGCCCCGGTGAAAAGAACACTTCACAGCTATTATGTTTTATTACCTATCCGATGATACACTCATATTGGGTTGAGAATTATGAAAGGTAGCACTATGTGGCCATTCACCAGGAAGAGGCGATTGCCAGACCGACTGCCGATAGATGGTCCATGGTCGATTGTTCAGGGTCAGCACAATGACAAGATAATGATTGTGCGCCTCAATACCGGATATAAGGAGTTCGGCGGCATCCACGGCTACGAATACCAGGTTGGGATTGCTGTCCCGCTGCATTCACCTGAGCCGACAGGCTTGCCTTCACCGGAGGAGGATTCACAGCTTGGAGAGATCGAAGATGCTATCGGCGCTTCGCTCGAGCAACAGGCTGAATCGCTCTTTGTCGCCATCATCACGACCAGCGGCATGAGAGAGTTTGTGTTCTACACCCGCGATCCAGAGCAAGTGAAACAGCGATTTCGGCAACTTCAAAGTGTTATTACAAGCCACGAGATCCAGTTGATGATTCGATCAGACAAAGATTGGGAAGTATATGGACAGATCGCATAACGATGTATCACGGCGGACATAGCCAATCTTCCTTGTCATGGGTCAGAAAGATGATTTGAACTTATGCGTCACGATATGAGTCCAGCTGCCCAGGCACTGACTGATTACATGAGCGAGCTTTCCGAAACTGCATACTGCGCGGGCTGGATGGACGGCCTGGAGTTCGCGCTCTGGCAAGTTGTTACAGAAGGGCCGAGACAATATGGTTGTCTGGTTATCACGCAAAAGCAAGTGTCTGAGCTGCGCATGCTATCTGACATCTGCGGTGGTTGGATTGTCTTCGATGACCGGACGGAGGAAACATTCATCAGCCTTGACGCGTGGCAGAGACTTTACAATGACCACATAAATAATGTGCGGTGTACAATAAATAATGAAATCTGAATATAACGTTTTCGAACCCGCTGGCTTCATGGGCAAGTTCATTATTGCTTGTCCTGAGTGGATCAAAAATGAAAGAGTGAAAAAAATATATTCGGTTAGCGGGTGTATTTCACGTGATTTTGCTGACTATATAAAATACTGGCTCCATAACAAATTCTGGTTTTTTAATGAGATTAAGCAGATTCAAGAGATTTGCGATAAAGAAGCTATTGATTTTCGTTCCCTGGACATCCTTTTTTATGAGGTTTACTACTTTCAGTTTTTTGAAGAGAGGAAGTCCTGGGAGACTATCATTTTTGAGGATTCCTTCAAAACTGAAATTCAAATTCCCAGAAGCTTAGAATTTTTGGGCCATGATATAGTAAGCTATTATGCCGGTTCGGCGCACGAATGTTCAGTGCTTTCATGTAATGGTCTGGCTGACGAATTTGAAGTCAATGAGCATTGTCTAATTACCGATTTTGATCTGACCAAATCTCTTGTCGAGAGGCTTCAACACTGTGAGCCAGGTCCATATAGAATTATTAGAGTCAATAAAGCAAATTTGGCAGCATGACGGCCAGCACCATTGGAACGCCTTCTCTGGCGAACGCTTCCGCATTGAAAGCTTTGCAACAGCTGTCTCCAATTGTTTCGATACTTATTATCCGTAGATTACGCGCTGAGAGGAATGCATGAAAGGCAATATTGAGAGAGCTTTGAAGTCACTGGTGGGCCTTTGGGTGGGCGATGCGTATGGCGAACAATTTTTTGCACGACCGATTCCGGAGTGCGAATCGGTGATTCCGGCCGGCACGTGGAAATATACCGATGATACCTGCATGGCACTCTCGATTGTCGAAGAATTAATGACGAGTGGGGAAATACGGCAGCAGTCGCTTGCACAACGTTTTGCGGAGAGATATTCAAAGGAACCAGCGCGTGGTTATGGCGCTGGCGTCCGTACTCTTCTCGAAAAATATAGAGACAATCTGGATTGTAATTACGAAGCAAGGAATCTGTTTGGTGGCGGCTCCTATGGAAATGGTGCAGCAATGCGAGTCGCTCCATTGGGCGCATTCTATTGTGACGATATAGAATCTCTAATTCGAGAGGCAGAAAAATCCGCAGCAGTGACTCATGCACACGCTGAAGGACGGGCGGGTGCCATCGCCATTGCGCTGGCGACAGGTTTTGTATCGGCGAATCCGGCGATATCAGGCCAAGAAATGTTGCGAAAGATCGTTTCGCACATGGAATTATCTAAGGTCAGGCAGCAAATCGAGTATGCGATGGATATACCAGCGCAAGATTTGGAGAGGGCGGCAATGGATCTCGGCACAGGGAGAAAAGTAACAGCCCAAGATACTGTTCCATTTTGCCTGTGGATAGTTGCAAATTATCGTGAATCGTATGAAAGTGCTCTGTGGAACACGCTGCGCGGTGGTGGCGATCTTGATACGACATGCGCAATCGTTGGAGGTATCGTGTCATGTAGGCATAAAGTCCCGGAAAGATGGATTGCTTCATGCGAGCGACTTCCGGCTGAAATTATGAAGTACATTGAAAAAATTACGCTCAATTGATCCGCTAAAAATGACTATGACCAGCAATGAATCAAAACTACGGCGACTGCAAGATGCCAGACTGAAAAGGGCAAAACCACTTGCCGGCGTCGATACGTGTGATCCGAATATAGACCCACCGGCGGGTGCCGTAATTGCCGATCACAAAGAGCTGGCGCACAATAACACTTATGGTCGGCTCCCGAGGTTCTATGTCGATAAGGTCGTCGTTTGTCGTCAATGCGGAAAAGAAGAGGTCTGGCTGGCGGAGCGGCAGAAATGGTGGTATGAGGGTGCCAAGAGGAACATTAACACTGATGCAGTCCTCTGTCGTTCATGTAGGGGAAAGGAAAAGGTGCGTAAGGATGAAGCCAGACGTGTCCATATACAAGGGTTGGAAAGAAAGCAAAATGCCGGGTGAGCGTGTCCAAATCCGCCGGAGATGAATTACCACCGGAAAACACGAATTATCACCGGAAGATCACCGGGAAAATTTCGTTCCGGTGATTTTTTCTGGCCTAGCATCAGGATGGTTTCACAGATTAGAATAGTCTTAAACGGTAGGTCACAGGTCGATGTGAATATGCATGTACCCGCTTCGTATTTCAGGGCTATTGCCACGATAGCCTTTCATTTAGGGGCACGTCGCTATTGATGCCGGTTTTAAATCTGTTACTGACATTTTTGCATCCACCAAAAACAAAAGAGGCTTCAGAATCGCTTCCGAAGCCTCTTTGAACTGGGCACCGCACCCATTGAACTATACTCGTCAAACTAGCTACCAGAAGAGATATGTGTTTCGGCAAAAAGCAATAATATACCTAATCGTATACCTATGAGGATAAATGACACACACAAAAAACAAGCGTCATCATGCAGACTTTTGCGTGCGAAGCATCTGACGAATCCCTGATTCTATGGCAATATCAGGCGACTTTATCAAATGTTTTCTTTAACATCGAATTAAGAAGTTTCTCGACGGTTGTTTTTCTTTCCCGGGCGAGATCGAATATCTTCTTCGAAATGGCACTTTCAAGTTGAATGACCCGATTTCCGGCCATGACGGCAAGTCCTTCCTCCATTTCCGCAATGGCCTCGTCTTCTGATTGATTATCGTAATAATCAATAATTGCCTTGACCTTCTTATAATCCAGCCCAGGTGGATATTTATTCGGATCGACGTGTTTCATTTTTGTCTCCTCGCGCTGCTCGGTGGAAAACCCCCTTCACTGCGATCATTCAGACTGGAGAAAGCTGGAACTGTCCGGCCACAATGCCGGGGACCGTTATGTCCTCGTCCAGGTTTTCCCAACGCAGGGCATAGCCGTTCAGCCGAAGTTCAACTTCCGCCAATTCCTCATCGGATGCGTCCTTCAGAAGGGTGAAACGATCAGCGG
>JADFYG010000005.1:108207-143069 GCA_015233155.1 Candidatus Rifleibacteriota bacterium | reverse complement strand
CTTACACCGAGCTTGGACAGAAGCGTGCAGCCCGGATATGGCTTCCGGGAAAAAATATGGGGCTGCCCCTTTTGATTAAGACGCTGACTCAAAAATAGATTTTCCCGAAAAATTGCAGAAGTAAAAGATTTAGAGCATCAATTCTTCATGCTGTGAATCGGCGGTGGGATGCGGCCGCCGCGTCGCACGAACACCGCAGGCGATGCTCGCAGGACATCCATGATCGGGCCTTTCCCCAGGAGACCGCCGAAGTCGACCTCTTCTCCGGCTTTTTTGCCTGGAACAGGTATCAGGCGGCATGCAGTCGTTTTGTGATTTATCACGCCGATAGCCATCTCGTCGGCGATGATACCGGCGAGCACGTCTACCGTGGTGTCGCCCGGGATTGCCACCATATCGAGACCGACCGAGCAAACGGAGGTCATGGCTTCAAGTTTATGGATGTTCAATACTCCTTCAGATACCGCGCGACACATACTTGCATCTTCCGTTACCGGTATGAAGGCTCCAGAGAGGCCGCCGGCATAGGTGCAGGCCATGACTCCGCCTTTTTTCACGGCATCGTTCAGGAGTGCGAGCGCGGCGGTGGTCCCGTGGCAACCACACCGTTCGAGGCCCATGGCTTCCAGGATGTCGGCGACAGAGTCGCCAGCGGCAGGTGTAGGAGCGAGGGAAAGATCGATTACGCCGAATGGAATTCCCATCATTTTCGAGGCTTCCCGGCCGACGAGTTCGCCAACGCGGGTAATCTTGAATGCGGTCTTTTTGATCAACTCGGACAGTTCTCCGAAGGGGAGCGGCCCTGAAGAGGCGAGAGCTGCACGAACAACCCCGGGCCCGGATACGCCGACGTGAATGATTGCTTCCGCTTCTCCGGCGCCGTGGGCGGCTCCGGCCATGAAGGGGTTGTCTTCAACCTGATTTGCGAATATAACGAGTTTGGCGCAGGCAATTCCATCGCGGTCGCGTGTGCGTTCTGCCGATTCCTTGACGATTTCTGACATACGGTAAACGCCGTCCATGTTTATACCGGCCTGGGAACTGGCGACGTTGACGCTTGCGCAGACACGTTTCGTTGAACAGAGAGCATCCGGAATCGAGTTGACGAGCAGCTGGTCGCCGCGCGTGAAACCTTTTTGTATATTTGCGGTGAAACCGCCGATGAAATCCACTCCAAGTTCTTCGGCTGCGCGATCGAGCGCTTTACAGAGTGGTACAAGCGTGTCTCCCTTGCATGCGCCGCCGACCTGAGCGATCGGGGTGACGGAAATACGCTTGTTCACTATGGGAATGCCGTATTTTTTTTCTATGGCGCGCGCAGTCGGAACGAGATTCACCGCTGTGCGCATGATTTTTTCATAGATTTTGGCCGCGCAAAGATTTACGTCTTCGTCAGGACATGTGTGAAGGGATATGCCCAGCGTGATAGTTCGGATATCGAATGTTTCGACTCCGACTGCACTTATGGTTTCGATGATTTCGTCTAAGGAGAATGCCATGATGGAATCCTTGATTTACAGGCGATGCATGAATTTGAACACGTCTTCATGTTGTATGAATATTTTTACTTTCAGATCCTCGCCTGCTTTTTGCATCCTGGTCTGAAAATCTTCGAAGGTGCAGTTCGCTCCGGCAAAATCCGTGATCACCATGAGTGCGAAGAGATCCTGGAGAAGGCGTTGGCTGATATCTTCGATGTTGACGTTGGCGTCGGCTATAATACGGGCAATTCCGGCAAGAACACCAGGCCTGTTGCCCCCGAGTACGGTTATTACGACATGCTGTTTTTCCATGAAATTCCTCCGGCCAAGGTCAATATTTAGTTGCGTGATGGCTTCGCATTGTTTCGGGGTCGGCAAGTTGCTTGGTGAGCCCGTTCCTGTCTAAGAACTCGAGAGTTTTCGCTACAGCTCCGATCTCGGACAGATCATCATGCACATCGACTCCTATCGTAAGAGCGATACGCGACAGGTGGGAGGCGTCACGGCGACTCCAAAACCAGGGATTGCGACTTCCCGCCGGTAATTCAAGGGCTATGCGATTCATGTGCAAAATATCGAAAAGATTGGTTAGTGAAAAAGCTTGCTCAAGGCGGTCTATGTGCGGATGCGCGAGAATCATCGGGACTTTGCAGAACATTCGCAGAAGAGGGAGTCTCGCTATGGGCATCCCGCCAGGCTCTGACTCTCCGACGTATTCAAGCAACACGTAATCGAGCTGATTGATGTCTGACCAGGGCAGTGCCGGAAGATCAATGCCGATGCGCTCGAAACATGTGTCGATTTCGACTCCGCGCCAGATCTTGAGAGCGGGATGTTTCTGAGCGAATTCCGTTTTTGCACGGGCGGTATCGGCAAGATAATCAGGCCATGTCACTGTCTTCCAGGAGGCGTAGGTAAACCCACGGAAGATCTTGGAAGTGAAAAAATGATCGCTGATGCCGATTCCTTCCAGACCAGCGGAAACGGCGGCATCCAGCACCTCATTGAGCGTAAAACGCCCGTCTGAATGCTGTGTGTGATTATGAAGATTCTGTTTGCGACAAGCCATCAGATAAGATGCCCCATGATGCTCATTATTAATATTGCTTGAGGATGATACGCCGCTAAAACCGTCGAGTCAACCGGACAAAGGGAGTTCAGGATAAAAATTGAAGCTTGCATGTACAATTGAATCATGATAGCATTGGTGAATCTCACGATGTTTTTGTAATTTCAGAACGTCCATCGCTAATGTTCGTAAAGATAGAAAGGTGAATTTGTCATGGCCAATACTGTATCAGCAGCCAAAAATGCCCGTAAAGCCAACGCCCGCCACACGCGCCGTGTTGCCGTTAAATCCGAATTGAAGACCCTTCGTCGCAAGGTTCTGCAAATGGTGCAGGATAAAGAGCCGGTCGCTGAAGTTCAGACGATGCTTCGCAGCGCTTGCAAGAAGTTGGCTACTGCCGCTTCAAACGGTTATATCCACAAGCGGACTGCTTCCCGTAAAATCGGCCGTTCGATGAAGGCTGTTCACAAGCTTACTCTTCAGACGAAGACAGCCTGATCAGCTTTACTATTTCGTAAGCTTCAGGCGGATTTTTACGCCTGAGGGGCTGGTTGAATAAAAAGTCTCCGGTTCCTGTTCGGTTCCTCATACAATGATTGTCATGAGTGGACGGAAGCGAACCGGGGATTTTTTTGTCCTTAAAGGCACATTGAATATAATTTACGCCAGAGGTTCTTGCAAAACTCGTCCATTTGTAGGGGCGGGTTTGAAACCCGCACCCACGGGATGTTTCAGGAATATTGCAAGTACCTCGTAAAATATATAAAAGATCAGCGCCCCTTCTTTCAAGAGGAAAGAAGGGGCGCTGATCTTTATGGCTTATTTCTTTGAGTTGAAATCGGTCTTGAAGACTGACATCGTCTGAGATAGTTCTTCGGCCTCGGCAGCGTTCTCATGCGAACGTTCGCGCATTTCGCTCAGTTCCTTACTGATAGCATCTATTCGCTTGGACTGATCTTTTGTTAAATTAACGATATCATCCATAAGAGTTCGCGCGGATTCCGTGCGACTGCGAATTCGATCGAAAACCTGAGCGGTACTTCCTACGAGTTGCTGACTTTGCGAAATCTTTTCGACGGTTTGTGAAATCAACTCACCAATATTCTTGGAGGCGGCAGCAGATTTCAACGCAAGATTACGCACTTCGTCAGCGACAACGGCAAAACCAGCTCCGGCGGAGCCGGCGCGGGCTGCTTCGACGGCGGCGTTCAATGCAAGAAGATTGGTCTGGAATGCAATCTGGTCGATCGTCATGATGATAGATGCGACTTCCTTGCTACGGCTTGCCAGCTCATTCATGGAAGTTGTCAAACCGGTCATGGAATTATGGGCTTCCGTTATCGTTCCTGAAATCTCCCCCATCAGAGCGTTGGTCTGATTTGCATTCCCGGCGTTTTTTTGGGAGCCTTGCGCTACTGTTTCAAGATCCGCAGAAGTTTTTTCGACCATCACCGCTTGATTACTCGCAGCTTCTCCGACGGTTTGAGCGGTTTGTTGCGCCCCGGCAACCACCGTGTTCAGTTTGCCGACGAATGAATTGAACAGCCGCGCCAGGATACCGATCTCGTCTGAAGTTTGAATTTCAATGCGCCGTGTCAGATCGCCCTCGTCTTTTTCGAAACGGTCAAGAAGGCCAACGAATAAGCCGAGCGGATTAGCTACGTAAACTTTCAGGAGAAGGAAGGTTGTCGCCACCAAAACGGCCACTATCCCAAACAAGGTTTTAAAGATGTTGGATAGCAAAAGGGCTTGCGTGGAAGCGAGGGTTTGTGAGGCTTCTTTTTCCGCCTCAAGATAGGCCTCCCGGGAAAAGCGATAATACGTAACTCCGCCCAGGGTTCCGATGGGCCAGTCCTGGTGACACCGCAGACACTCCTGGCTTACCGTTTGCGGATTGAAAATTTCGATAGTTCCGGAATTAACACGTGTAATACTATTCTGAGGCTTATTTTGTAGTTCCGCGAATTCGGCTGAACTCATTGTGTTTCCAACCCGGCTTTCCGTGGATGAGTTGGCAATGCGTCCTTTTTTATCAACAAGAGAACACTCTTCGAGGCCGCGGATGGATTTTTGTTCACGAAGGAGTGCCGCGAATTTTTCCATTTCTCCGCGCTTGAGTGAACCCTTAATACCGAACTCAACCGACTCACAAATATTCTTGGTCGATTTCTCCTGCTCCATGCTCAGACCAAGGAGATTTTTGTTTTCCAGGTCGGCGATTCGATTGACGACGGAATGGTATTCCAGGTATTGGCTGCCAGAAACGACCACCAAGCTTCCCAGCAAAATGAACAGAATTAATTTGGTGTGGAGTTTCATTCCTTCTCTCCCTTTCGCTGGGCGGTAATATCAGCATTAAAATCCTGGCGATAGGTGTAGAACGGCATCTTCTCGTTTCGCGCAAACATCGGGCTTGCGCAGGAGATGCACGGCGCACCAGCCTTTATACAGGTGTTGGTGCCTCCGTTCCATTGTCGCGTTGTGCAGTCGGCATACGTCCGTGGACCCTGACATCCAAGCTGGAAAAGACACCCTTCTTCGCCGAATTTTTTGGCGAAACGTTCGCGCTCGTAATCGGCAAATCGCGGGCATTGTTCGTGAATAGTGTGACCGTAGAACATCTTGGGGCGACCCTGCTCATCCAGGTCGAGTTTGCCCAGACCGGAACGAATGATTGCAACCAGGGTGCCGACCAGCCAGTCCGGATGACATGGGCATCCGGGAAGCGAAACGATAGGCTTTGTCTCGCCGAGGCCTTTAAGAAAGGCCGGAACGCCGATTGCTCCGGTCGGATTATTCGCCGCCGCCGGAATTCCACCAAATGATGCGCATGTGCCGACAGTGACAATTGCGGCGGCGCTGTGAGCAGCGGCTGCGACAGTATCGTTCATGAAGGCCCCGGACATCTTGCATGCCTCGCGCATGCCTTTAGGCAGGCTACCTTCAACAACCAGGAAGAAGCCGCCAGTATCTATCATCTTTTTAACGATATCGCCGCACGCCTCTCCGGTGGTTGCCGACAAAGTCGAATGGAACTTCAACGAAATATACCGGGTAATGACCTCGGCAACATTTGTAGGTGCTGAATTGAGCAGAGATACTGAACAACCGGAACAGCTCAAACCCTGAAGCCACAACACCCGGGGTTGACTCGCTGCAAGTGCTTCGACTGCTGCGACTACATCGGGAGTCATTGTGGGTGCGAGGCCCATAATAGCTGCGAGCCTTGCGCAATACCCAAGGAATTCTCTTCGTGTTACCCCTGACATAATTTTCTCCTTGTCAAGTGATTGGCTCCAGCCTTAATGAATCGCGCAGGCAAGGCAAGGATCAAAGGAACGCACCACGCGAGCTGCTTCCACAGGGTTCTTGGGATCCGCGATTGGTGTTCCAACCAGTGCTTGTTCGATAGGGCCGGCAACATCATGATCGTCACGTGGAGAAGCATTCCACGTTGTCGGGACTACACACTGGTAGTTGTCGATAACGCCTTTTTTAACGCTTATCCAGTGACCGAGCGCTCCACGCGCGGCTTCAGTGAGACCCATCCCTTCGCCTTCCTGGGGCAACTCGAATTCTTTGAATGTCAGTTCGCCGGGAGTTGTCTGGTCGACCCAGTCCAACATCCTTTCGACCACAGCCTTGCATTCAAGCGCGCGAACAAGATGCCTGCCAAGAACGGAGTTCAACACTTCCGGACCCAATTTTAATTGAGAGAGAATGTCTTGTCCTAATACCACGGTTGGTGATTTCGGAGTTTTCAGCAAAGCTACCATAAAACGGGCAAGAGGTCCGACTTCCATCGGCTGTCCGTCGTATCGCGGAGCCTTCAGCCAGGAATAGGCATCACTCTTTCCCGGCTCCGGTAAAGTCTCTCCGCGCGAGGGATGTAGTCCGGATTTAGAATTGAACAGGGAGTGTTTAACTTCCTCGCCGATATGTGAGGCATCGAAGACCTCTAATGCGCCCTTTCGAACAACCCCTGACGGGAGAAGAAATTCGGTACGCGCATCGTTTTCGGGAAATCCTCCGTATGACAGATAAGTGTCCGGACCGCGACCGTATGTGAAATACTGTGGAAATGCCTTGGCGACGGCGATAACGTCCGGCATATATACGCCGACGACAAATGCGCGAAGACGCTCAGCAATAGATCGATAGGCCGCCAATGTGTTCGCTCTGGCCAGCTCCGTGACTCCGCCAGGCATCAATGAAGTCGAATGTGGAATTTTGCCGGAGAACATTGCTGCGGCTTCGTGAGCCTGGCGGCGCATTGTCATGGCATCAAGATAATGCTTTAGAGCCATGACATTCAATTCGGCGTCAGCAGCATACGTGCCTTCATAACGTGGGAGGAACGGAGCGGCGGGAAATATCTTCTCTGATTGGAGCTGGCTCTTTACCCAATCCTGCAGGAGAAGAAGAGCATCATCTTTACCGGTGTAGCCTATAATAGCTGTTACATCGATAAAATCCAGCGCGGAAAGCTGATAGAAATGTACGATATGCGAATGTACGTAATTCGCACCCTGTATAAGATTACGTAAAAGTCGGCCATTTGTGGGTGGGGAAACGCGAAACGCAGCCTCCTGGGCTGAAGTGGATGCCATCCCGTGATCGATCGGGCAAACTCCGCATATTCGCTGAGTAATCATATGGGCATCCATCGGATGACGGCCTCTCAGGAGGAGTTCGAAACCTCTAAACATCTCTCCCGCACATTCAGCCTTTACAACCTTGTTGTTGTCGACGTCGACCTTAATAGAAAGATGTCCTTCAATACGTGTTAGGGGATCTAAGGTTATATTCATGATCACGTTCCCATTTTCTGATTTTATATGTCTAATAGAAATTTTCCCTAGAATGGGAAAGTATAACATGCCCTTTTTTTTTTTCAAGCGAAAGAGAAAAAACAATAACATAACTAAGGCGATTAGATATATTCGCTACACGCAGTGAAGGTACAGAACTGAAAAACTATTTTTCTGTCGATACAGTCAGATGCATTTAAAAGCATATCTAACGCACCATACCATGATTAACAAAGGGTGCGAACCGGTTAGTCGATATTTCTCCATTCGGTCGAAATGGACAGTATTGTTTGCCATTCCGACCGAATGTGAGGAATCTCGACTGGCGTAAAGAGTCGTGAATATTTAGTCTTCTTTGGTAGTCATGCGCCATACAAAACATTTATGCGTTTATTCAGTATTGACTATGTTTATTGGAAGCCGTATTTTGACAGAGTCTTCTTTGGGATGAAAGGATGGAACATACAGTGAAATCCATGCGCGGTCTTTATGAGAAGAGCAGCCCGGGAAATGTTTATTATAAAACGACATCGATGTGTCCGATATGTAACTCATTTTTACCCGGAGAAGTTGTAGGCCGGGACAACGGAATCTTTGTTACGCGGACATGCGAAAAACATGGAATAATAGATGGTCTGGTGTGTTCCGACGTCGCGTGGTTTGAGAGTTTGTATAAATTTGACGTTTTGCCGAACAAGCCGAAGTCGCATAGTAATTCGATTGGCCGGGGATGTCCACATGATTGTGGTTTATGTTCGGAACACAGACAGAGCGCTGGCACTGCCGCTATCGAGATCTCCAACGCATGCAATTTGAGGTGTCCGGTGTGTCTTGGCGATAACAAAGACACGTTTGCCATGTCGGCCGCCAAAGTTAAGAAGATTGCTGATGACCTGATTGCCAATCAGGGAAGCGTAGATGCATTAACTTTGTCGGGGGGAGAACCCTCGTTGCATCCTAAGATCTTTGAAATCATCGAGGTGCTAGAGCGACCTGAAATTACCCGGATCGTGATGAACAGCAACGGTGTGCGCATTGCCGAAGATGATTGGTTCCTGAATGAGTTGAAAAAACACCCAAAAGTTTCTGTTTGCCTTCATTACGATGGACCGAATGCACAAGAAATTCGCGGCGTAAGGTTTGCCATGCAGGAAAAGGCGCTTGACCGTCTGTTGAAATGGAATATAAACGTCGTGCCGATCATGCTGGGTGTGAAAGATGTTACCGAACCTTATCTGGGTTCGACGATTGCGAAGTTATTGACGCGTTCAACAGCCGTTAAATCCGTGTTTCTCTCACTTATGGCGTATTCAGGACCTCGCGGTTCGACATTTCCGGGCAACCCGGCAAATAGATTGACGATTCCATGCGCGCTTGAACGTCTTGAATCAACTTCACGTGGATTGTTGCGGAAGTGTGATTTCATGCCGCTGCCAATGCCTAATCCATTATGCGCAGCCATCGGTTACTTCATCGTCATGGATGGTGAAATTACTCCGATAATTCCGATGGTAGAAATCGATCGGGTCATCGATTTCGTTAAGAATTCGCATTTCGCAAAAGCCGGCGATGACATGGAAGCTATATTGAAATATATCATCAATGATCTTTATGCCAATCCGGATAAACATTTGGAAAACGCAAAACTGCTTAGCATATTCAAGCGTCTTTTGAAAGAACTGTTCCCGGATGGAAGAAATATCAGCGTGGAAGAACGTCGACAAATTGCTGAGGAGCGCATCAAGACGGTATATTTAATGCAGTTTATGGATGCATGGACATTCGATTCCGTGCGTTTGTCAAAGTGCAGTTGTCAGCATTTGTTTCCGGATGGAAAAATAGTCCCGAGCTGCGGATATTACACATATCATCGCTCCAAAGACCCGCGTTTCGCGATTTGATTCGCCGTGTCGAAGAGGAGATGAATCCATGCTGATGCGGTTGTTGAAGCTCTTATTTGAACCCGGGGCATATCTTGACCACAACGCCACTACGCCGGTGCATCCAGAGGTGGCATTCGAAATGTCGCGAGTGGTTCGTGAGACATCCGGAAATCCCTCTTCCCTGCATACTGCGGGCCGTACTGCACGTGGGCTGATTGATGTGGCGAGGAGATCGGTCGCGGAAGTGCTGGACTGCGAACCGGAACGTGTTTTCTTCACTTCAGGAGGCAGCGAGGGCAATAATGCCGTTATTAAAGGTGTATTCGACGCCGCTGGCGGCTGTGGACACATCATCACGACGAAGATCGAGCATGAATCGGTTCTGGGCGCATGTCGACAGATCGCGGCGCGTGGTGGCACCGTTACATATCTTGCAGCTGGCCGTGACGGCGTAATTGACGTTGCCGATGTACGTGCCGCCATTCGCCCGGACACGCGACTGATCTCGATCATGCATGCGAACAACGAGACCGGTGCGATCCAGCCGATTGCCGAGATTGCCGCCATAGCGTTTGACGCAGGTTTACCAATGCATACCGATGCAGTTCAAAGCTTCGGTAAGATTGCTACGCGGGTCGATGAACTCGGAGTTGAATTTTTAACACTGACCGCGCACAAAATCAACGGACCTAAAGGTGCGGGCGCCATCTATTGGCGTGGAGACACTCACTGGACGCCGCTTGTTTATGGCGGGGATCAGGAACAAACGTATCGAGCGGGCACCGAAGGTACGCATCAGATTGTCGGCCTGGGCAAGGCTTCCCAACTTGCAGGCCGACGGGGGGAAGCCGAACTACGGAGACTGAAGGGGCTTCGCAGGCGTCTGATTGCCGGCCTTCGTCTGATTGCTCCGACTGTGATCATCAATGAGGCTTCAGAAGGATCGCAGTTACCTGGAACCGTGAATGCGACATTTCCAGGAGTTCCCGGGATTCGCCTGCTCGCCGGCCTGGATTGTTATGGCATCTCGGTTTCGATTGGCTCCGCCTGTACCGCCGATCGCATCGAACCTTCTCATGTGCTTTTGGGGATGGATCTTTCGGCGGAAGCAGCACTTTCCACAATACGAATCAGTATGGGCTCGACCACGACGAATCTGGACATCGTTTATGCTCTTTGGGCACTTCGCCATGTTCTTGCAGGCGATCCGGCGGGTTTTTCATATCTCGACCCAGAGCATCTCACTGAAGAGCGCATTCGATCGCCGCATTCGTACCTGATCGATTTGCGTTTACCTCATGAGCGATTACTTGCCGCAAGCATCCCGCAGGCACGGCTCATGTCGCATATCGGCTTCGAGCGATATATTTCCGGGATTCCGCAGGATCGGGATGTTATACTGATGTGTGCTACCGGCATCTTCTCGTTGGGTGTTGGATATCGTCTGGCCAATGCCGGTCATCCTTCGGTAAAGGTTGTATTTGGCGGTTACACAGCCTGGCGAGGTCGTTATCCGAAACTGATCGATCGGTTGATCATGCCTGTGTCAGATTCTGATGTACGTTGATTAGTGGTGATGAAAACTGAAATTCAGGGCGTGATTGATTGAGATCATACCCTCAAGGAGGAATCAACATGAAAAAATGGGCTTTGATCCTGGTGCTGCTTTTTTCTGTTTCTCCGGCATGGGCTATTTTTTGCCAGTATTGCGGCAAGTCGATGGCCGACGATGCTAAATTCTGCCAGCATTGTGGGAAAGGTGTCACAGCGCCTTTGATCGCGATCGGAACCCCGACTGTTGCGAATAATGTCGCTGATGACGGTTTCTTTAAGGAATACGAGCCGATAACACGGTATGAGATGCTGTTAACAAGTGCTAATTCTCTGCCTGCTTCGGCAAAAATAGCTGAAAGTCGTTTCCTGGTCAGTCAGGTTCTTGCCAAAAAGGAGAAGCAGTTTCCCTCGTTTTCTCCGTTAAAAGCGAAAGCGCATGCCCTTTTTGTGAGGAAAAACGAAATTCTGGACCGCTATCACGAAGCCTTGAAGTGCAGCATCAACGGGCCATCAAAGGCGCGTGGTCTAGCTCAGAAAGAGGTGATATCGTTTAATCTGGCAAAAACCAATGAAATGATTGCGGAGTTGAAAACAGGCCAGGATGATCCTGCTGTTCTGACACGCGTGGAAAGACTGGAGCAGGAGCTAAGAGAAGCTACGAGAGAATATCTTGTGACCTCACCCTTCTTACGCGTAGATAATTCCAAAATGAGTAAGGGACAACCATTCTGGATTGCTGAAACAAAAAATGGTTGGGCGCAAATCATCTGTCTGGCCGATGTGAAAGATTCATATCCGGTTGCCGGATGGGTAACCCTCTACGATCTTTCCATAAGGACCACGTGGAAAGGGGAAATCCCCACTGTTCCGGTAGTGGTTTACCATGAGCCGCCGGTTCAATCGAATGTGGTCATCGTTGAGCATGATGGTTGGTGGGGATATCAGCATCATCATCACGGTTGGTATGGCAGAGGTCATCGCTGGTAACATTGAGTATGGATGCTGCAAATCTCATGGTACAAAACCAGCCAATCATTGGGGTCGTCGAAGTCATTAAGTGGCGCAAGTTTTACACTTGCGCCACTTATGCGAATCACCTCGCGCTGGCCGACGATTCCTGCGCCACTGAACGCTAATAGCTGTGGCGACTCTCTGTCTGGGGATATTTCATTTTCGTTTTGTAATTTCGAGTTGCTTATCAAAGGCGGATTTTTAATGTTGCGATTTTTTTCGAAATCCTGAAAATATGAAACTGCCGTGTCATCGAAAGTTACGGAAAAATCTAACTTTTCCCCGGGTTTCAGCGAAGAGATGAACTCGACGCGTCCAATATCTTCAATAAGACCAATGAAAGTGAATTTGCTCGATAGTGCTGCCAGCCATCCGGCCGCCTGATACAAACATTCTGCGACAAGCAGACGAGGCAATTCCGGTGGATCTCCGAACAACGTCTTCAATTCGTATTCCTCGAACGAGACTGTCTTGGCACCGTCGAGCGTTCGATACGGCTCCCATCGAGTGATGCGGTCGACGAACCTGAATCGCAATCAGATCCCTCCATCTATGAAGATCGATTGTGCGTTGATATATGATGCGCGATCGCTTGCGAGAAAGGCCGTTAACTCAGCGACTTCTTCCGGGGTGCCAGGTCGCGACAGGGTGCAGTATTTACTATATTCTTCGGCTTGCTTGCGCGGCACGTTCGCGCTGACCCCATCTGTCAGCATGCCGGGCACGACGCAGTTGACGCGTATGCCGTAACGAGCCATTTCCCGTGCCAGTGAAAGGGTGAAGCCAACGACCGCGCTTTTCGCGGTTGCGTAGTGAACCGGAACTTCGAGTACACGCATGCCTGCAAGCGAACCCATGTTCACGATAGCACCCTTTTTTCGTCGTATCATTCCCCGCAAAAATGCTTTTGTAGTGAGAAACATGCCCTTCACGTTTACATCCATGATGCGGTCCCAATCCTCTTCTTCAATAAGAGCGAAAGGCATTATCTGAGTCACTCCGGCATTGTTTACGAGGATGTCGACCGGGCCGACATCCTTTTCGATCCCTTCAGCAAGAGCATTTGTGCCAGCTCCGTCAAGTGCGTTGTGAGAAAATGAAAATACCGGAGTGCCTGCGGCAGCCATATCTTTGTCGAGTTGTTCCGCCTTTTCCCTGCCGGCATGATATCCGTAGGCGACGCGGGCACCCTCGCGGGCGAAGACACGAACCAGTGCGGCACCGACCGCGCCGCTGCCGCCTGTGATGAAGGCTGTTCTGCCTTTAAGCATCTTTTGATCCTCCCTGCTCAGCCGGGGATTTACTCGGTTCTGAAATTTTGCGAGCGATGAGTCGCACGAATACCGAAACCGTTAAAAGAGATGGAATCTCGGCTTTGCGCAGACCTTTGGTGAGTCGGCTTTGATCGACTTCGGGAAGCGCCATGCGGAGCTCGGCGATGGCCTCATCAGTCAGATAGCCATCTTTCTCATATGCGCCGCCCGGAATGCGTTTTTTGACATCCTTTTCGAACTCGTTTGGCTCTATCACGATGCCGAAGGTGTCTTCGATCAGAAAGCTCAAATCAAGCAAATCGATCGATTCCGCGCCCAGATCTGTCACAAGTGCGCTTTCCATTCGGATTTTATCCGAAGCAATTCCCAATACATTTTTTATGAGATCACGCAGTTTTTCAAAGATTTCGGTTTCTGTCATGCGAAGAATCCTTTGTGATGCATCGTTTGGTAAACCTACCTCTATTTGTTGCAGAGAATATGGACTGATTTCACAAAATTGATAATTTTCTAAACACGAAGGCCGTATCCGCCATCGACAGCGAATACCTGGCCGGTGATATATGAAGCATCATCTGAACAGAGGAAACCGACCATAGCAGCGATTTCATGCGGTGTTCCATATCGTTCCAGAAGGATGCGGTTTTTTGCCCGATCGCCGTGTTCGGCCAGCACTGCTCGCGACATATCAGTCTCAACTGCGCCGGGCGCGACGGCATTTACGAGAATGTTCCGGGGAGCGAGTTCAATGGCAAGCGCTCGTGTGAGGCCTTCCAGGCCTGCTTTAGCAGCAACATAATTTGCCTGACCTCGCGCGCCGTATTGAGCGACAGCCGATGAAATATTTACTATGCGACCCCAGCGTTTGCGGATCATAGACCGTGCGCAGGCGCGGGAAAGATAGAAGGCCCCTGACAATACTGTGTTGAGTACGGATTCCCAAATCTCGTCTTCCATTCCGGCAGCGGAAGCGTCGTTTATGATTGCGGCATTGTTAACGAGTATATCGATGCCGCCGAAAGCTTCTTTTACAACTTCGGCAGCCGCCTGACATGATTCGCTGTCAGAGACGTCGAGAGATACTGTAATTGCCTGGCCGCCGGTTTCAGTGATTGCGGCTGCTACAGCCTCCGCTTCAGATGCCCGTGTGCGATACCCCACGGCAACTGAACAGCCTCTGTGTGCCAGAATAAGAGCGATTTCCCTTCCGATGCCGCGTGAGGCTCCGCTTACCAGGGCTGTGCGCTGAACGGTCATGGGATATACCTCCGGAATATCAAAGTCCCGTTTTGTCCGCCGAAGCCGAATGAATTCGACAGAATCGTGTTTCCGGAGAACGCACGTGCGATACCGGGAACATAATCCAGATCGCAGGCGGGATCCTTGGTGCGAAGATTGATCGTCGGCGGAATCATTCCGCGCGCGAGAGTCAGAGCTGAGACTGCCGCTTCTATTGCGCCGCTTGCAGCAATGCAGTGGCCGGTCATCGATTTCACTGCATGAACAGGTACCGAATATGCGCGCTCTCCCAGAAATTGCTTTATTGCGAGGGTCTCGACGATATCATTCTTTGGTGTTCCTGTGCCGTGTGCGTTGACAAGGTCAATGTCGGATGGTGTGAGTGCTGCGTCGGCTACGGCTTTGCGCATGCTTAAAATGGCCCCGCATCCGTCGGGATCAGGGTCGGAAACACGATATGCATCGAGTGATGAGCCGTAACCGACAATTTCGGCGATGACAGGTATTCCTCTGGCTTGTGCATGATCCAGGGTTTCGAGCACGAGAAAAGCGGCTCCTTCTCCAAGGACGGTTCCGTCGCGGTCTGCGTCAAATGGTCGACATGCTTCGGCCGGGTTGTCGTTGTTTGTCGAAAGGGCGCGAAGAAGACTGAAACCTCCGAGACCAAGGGGGTTGAGCATACTGTCCGAGGCCCCTGCCAGTGCAACGGGAGCGTCTCCCGCACGCAGCCGTCGGAAGGTTTCGCCAACGGTCTGTGCTCCGGCGGCACATGCTGAACAGTTGGTCGAGCGCTGTCCGCCGAATTGGTACCGGTCGCCGATCAGCCTGGTAAGTCTGTCGAGCGGTGTTTGCAGGACTCTTCCCTTGGGGCCGGCACCTATAATTCCTTCCGCCATGGCTTTTTGCAGGTCGCTGGCTGCGGTGAACGGCGTTACATCTTCGAGAAAGAAGACTTCCAGGCTGACGCCTACCGACAACATGGCATTGTTCATCGCAACGTTACCCATAGTAAGATTGGCGTGTTCAAGGGCTTCACTGGCGGCAAGAAGGCCGAGCCAGACCTTGCGATCGCGTTCGCGAGCCACGTCCGGATAATTGCGGATAACGGATTCTCGATCGAATTCTTTTACTTCAGCTCCGATACGTACTGGAAGGGTTGATACGTCGAACAATGTAACCGGGCCTGTTCCTGGCTGGCCTGCAATAAGTCCTTGCCAGAAAGGTTCGCGGCCGATGCCCTGCGGACCAACAATGCCGATACCGGTCACTACAACTCGATGGCGTTGTTCTGAAAGCGGTTTTCGCGGTGTAAGGCAGGATGGGGATGCCGGAGATTCGAGAAGAAAAGCGGCCTGTTCGTCACCCATTCCTGAGCAGATACTCAAAATAGCGTTGTGCGGTGATGGTGCTCGTGAGGCAACTGCCGCGGCTATTCCTACCTGTGCCGCTGCCGCTGCCGCATACATGTTTCCGAGAAGAGGTTTGGGGGATATGGTCTTGGATATTCCAAGTTCTGCTTCTAAGGTGGAGATGCGTGCGTCTCCGATGTCTCCGGAGACGATGGTTGAAATGCAGGAAGAGGCGGAGGAATCAGTGGTTGCCAGAGTATCAATGCTATCATTAAAATATTCATTCACACGTGAAATCAGCGTTTTTGGCGTATGAGCGCGAGCGATGGGTGTGATGCGCGCGTAAAGCTTTGCTCCACGCGCCCGGGCGAGATCTTCCCTTTCAAGAACGAGAAAGACTGCTCCTTCGGCGGGAACGGTCTGGGAATAGTTGTGCGCGACCTCATTATCAGACAAGTTTTTTCCACCTGTAACGAAGGCGCCCTGCTGTTGCAAGCTTACGAAAGCAAGTTCATGTGTCTTCAGGTCAGTCCCGCCGACGAGAGCACAAAGCGCGTCGCCATCATTAATAGCATCACAGCCGGCACGAATGGCGACTGCGCCCTGGCCTTCCCAGGGGTTGAAAACGGCGTTGCGTCCCTTGATGCCTTCATATATCGAGACGAAGCAGATGGGCATGTTGGACAGGATTTTAAAACTCAGGATCGGCCGTACCCGTCGAAGCGCATGCTCCCCGAAACGTCGTGGGTCGAACCCGCCGTCAGGGGTCGCTGAATGACGAATCAGCGGAAGCACTTCTTCAAGAGCGATTCCTGCAAGACCTGTGGCGCCGAATAATGCGATTTCATCCGCCGGATATGTTTTTGTTACAACGATGCCGGAATCACGTAATGCTATGCGAGCTGCCGCTACAGCGAACTGCGCGTCGCGATTCATAAGACGCAGGGTCTTGTCGTCTCCGAAAAGGCGCTCTGGATCGAAGTCACGAACTTCCGCGGCACGGTGACAGGCAAAAGGAGTCGAATCGAAGCGAGTTGGTGGCATGGCCGCGCTTTCCCCTCGTTCAATGCGGTTGAGCACTTCGTCGATATGCGCCCCGAGCGGAGAAATCATTCCGATGCCCGTTACCATGATGGAATATGGACGGCATACCGGTGTCATTGCGGGGTTCTCCATAGATCCAGAAGGCGTTGTCGGCGTTCGTCGAGTTGAGGGTCATCTACTTCCCGGAACGAGAAAACCATTTCTGTCGCGGTTATCAGCCGACCATCACGCTTTGCTTCAACGGCGGCTTTCCCGGCTGTTTCATTCAGCGAGAGTTGCCTGGCGGTGTATGTCAGCGTATCACCAGGTTTGACAAGGTCGCGGAATTTGGCGCGTTCGAGAATCGTAATGACCGCTTTGGCGGATTTGTCGAACTGTGCGTGTAGTCCGGCTTCGAGAAGCAGACCGGCTAATTGAGCCATGCCTTCTATAATCAATACTCCAGGCATGACAGGCCTTCTCGGAAAGTGATCTGAGAAAAAATCTTCGCTGAGAGCGATATTCTTTATCGCTTCAGCGTTGGAGCCCACTTCCCAGTGGGTGATACGGTCAATTAAAAAAAAGCGCACTACAAAAATCCTTTATATTTTCACTCAAACCTGATGGTAACACAGCCGGTTCGGCTTTCATATAGATCCTTAACAGGTCATTTGCGGGTATCATTTGCAGTTGCATCGAAGATTATTTTAAACTATACTGCGCGACGCTATGAGAACCATTCATAAATTGCTTGTTTCACTTAAAACAGCTGTATTGTTACTGACGGTGCTTTCATGCCTGTCCATCATAGGAACACTTATTCCGCAAGAGCGTGAGGCTTCTGAGATTCGGTCGATGTTTCCGCGCTTTGGAAATACCATTATCTTTTTAGGTTTTGATGATCTATATCATAGCCCGCCATTTATCGGCGCTTTGGGATTGATGTCGCTCTGTACTTTGTTTTGCACATGGACTCGCTTCAAGTTCACGAGACGGCGTCTGTTCAAAAGACTGGAAAACGTCAGTATTTCGGAAATACGATCGTTTCATGTTTCACGTGAACTACGCGGAGTAAAAGATCCGTCGCGATTCGTTTCCGGCTGGACCCGTCGGGATTTCGAAGATGGTGTGTCAGTTTTCCTGCGAGTCCATGGTCGAGCTGCACTCATCGGAGGTTTGCTGATTCATGTCGGTTTGTTGATAATCCTGGGCGGCGGCGTATATGGGAGCCAGGTCGGTGTCGAAACGGCAATAAGGGGCATGGAAGGTGACTCCATGCCTATTGCTCCGCTGGAAGCCGTGAAGGCGGCGGTAGAGAGCGATAGATTGCGGAGATGGGGACGCCGGGTAGAGGTCGAGAGTCCGAAGGACCCGCGACTTGAAGGGCTGCATAAGCGTATTGATGAGCTGGATGCGCAGTATCGAGCCGGTATAGCGAGCCCTGTTTTTGAGATGAAGGTCAACAAGCTGTGGGTTGATACACCAAAAACACCGGACGAAGCAGTCATGGTCCGCAACTGGAATTCCAGCGTGTCTGTGGTCGAGCATGGCCGTACTGTTGCAAGTGCTGTTATTCGTGTGAATGAGCCATTCTCATGGGGTGCTTATACATTTTTCCAGTCGGACTGGGCAAAAAAATATCACAGTATACGGGTAGAAATCGTTCCGACCGCAGCAGAGGCCGCTTCGGCGACCAGTGCGGAGGCACGCGTAGTTTCCATGCCCATCGGAAGACCCGTGAAATTTGACTGGTGTCCATATTGGCTCGTTGTGCTCAATTTTTATCCTGATTTCAAAATCATGGATCAGGAGTTTGTTTCGGTTTCCGACGAGATGCGAAATCCGGTTGCCCGAATTGAAGGTTACGACAAAGATGAAAAGCCCGTCGGTGATGCCTGGGCATTCTCGAGACAGCTTGCGGATATGGGCTCTCACTTTTCCAAAAAGCCATTGCCATACCGGTTCGTTGTTATAGATGGGGAAACCGACAATGAAACGGGATTGCAGGTTGCGTCGAATCCATCGGTTCCGATCGTGTGGTTAGGGTGTATTCTAATGACCATGGGACTGTGTCTTGCTTTTTATGTTACTTACCGCGAGGAATGGGCGGTATTGAAACCAGATGGAAAGATGATTCTCGCGGTTGGTGGGAACCGGCCGCCAATAATGCTCGTGCCGGCACTTGAAGCTCTTGTCGAAACCGCTATGCATGTGTCGGGTCCCGACGGTACTTCCGTCGTTGAAAAAGAAGGAAAATCCTGATGAATAGCTTCGCGACGTCACCGGAATCCATGTTGTTTGCTTTAGCTTTGTTCGCATATCTTTTTTCATTCGTTGCTCACGTTGTTGCGGCCGGTCTCGGCCGGGAGAATCTATATCGTTTCGCCAGACTCGCGAGCTGGGGCGGCGCGACGGCCGGCACCATTGCGCTCGGGCTCCGATGGCAGGCTTCCGGCCATCCGCCGCTTTCAAACATGTATGAATCTCTCGTTACGCTTGCGACATTTACTGTCTGGATAACTCTCGCTTTCACGCGTTCGACGCCTTTTGGCATTGTTGAGGGAGGAACGGCCGTAATTGCGGTTCTGATGACCGGTATTGCCTCGTTGTTCCCACAGGAAAGCAGCCCACTTGTGCCAGCCCTGCAGTCGTATTGGCTCCATGTCCATGTGGCCGTTGCTTTTCTTGGAGAATCGTGTTTTGCACTGGCATTTGCTTTGAGTTATTTATACTGCTTTCGTCGTTTAGTAACGGAAAGTGGGACGACCGGTGAAAATGCGAATGCGCCGACTGCTCTTGAACGGCAGGTATGCGCGTTCCTGGTCTGGGGTGTTCCTCTTGGATTCATAGGCTCGATGTGTTTGTTGATGATGCGTATGAATGAAAATCCCGAAACCGGAGGCAAGTGGCACACCATGCTTGCATGGGTCATTGGTCCGGCGATTTTGGCCAGTGTTGCTCTGGTTGTTGGCATGTATCTGCTCAGAGGTTCCGTGGGCAAAACGACCGAACGCATACTTCCTTCTGAAGAACGTCTTGACGAGTTTATCTACCGTGCGATTGCGCTCGGTTATCCTCTATATACTGTTGGTGCGATCATCTTCGGAATGGTCTGGGCCAACAAGGCTTGGGGGCGTTACTGGGGCTGGGATCCCAAGGAAACCTGGGCTCTGATAACATTCCTCGTCTATTCGATTTATTTGCATGTGCGTTTGACAAAGGGGTGGCGCGGAACATGGACTGCGGTATTGTCACTCGTTGGCTTTCTCGTCACTTTATTTACGCTGTTCGGCGTGAATCTTCTCCTGTCAGGGTTGCATTCCTACGCGGCCAGGTAGGATTGAAGGCTTAAAGTTTCAGCGGCGGCGGGCGAAGTCTTTTACGGCGATATTCGATGCCGGGCAGCCCGTCATTGATCCAACGCAGGAATCTTCCTCGACGGAGAGGACTTTCAATTCACCCAGCGGCATGAAGGTTTTCTTTATTACACCGGTGGCCGGGTCAGAAAATTCTTTTTGGCGGCCGATTTCAAAGGTCATTCCATTCATGACCCCATCTTTTGAACCGATGTTCAGAAATACACGATCGCTTTCAACTCCCATGACGTAGCCTTCAAGGGGTTGCAGCGTTTCGTTTTGTCTTAGTTCGACAGCTTCAAGCCGGGTTGCCAGTTTTTGTGCGACCCGGTTCATCGATTTGCCCAAAGCTGAATTGAGGAAGCCCGCGTTATCGTATCCGGTTTCAATCTCTTTTACGGTTACTGCAAGTGCCGCGTTACCGACGGATGATTCATCCTGGTCGCTTATGGCTGCGGCTACGAGACCGGTTTCAACGTCAATTACCTGTATTTCTACCGCCGTGCGAATCTTGTTACGGTGTGCCTCACCATGAAATTTACCCCACTCGGTCGGAAGAGTTATTCCTCCGCCCTTGGTTGCAACCTGCGAAAATTCAGTCACTGAGCCCGTGACGAGATATTGAACGCCTGCGAGTCGACCGATACGCGAAGCTGTTTCCGCGGTTATGCGGCCCGACTGGCCAAAATTCTGCTCCTGCATGATCATTTGCATATTGTTGCGGTCATATACGGTAAATCGTGATGAGCCTGAAAGCCGGGAGATGAGCAGATCTGAAATAGCACGCCCCGGATCGAAAGGACCGCCCTCGAAACTGCATCTTCCTGCACTGGTGGCAATTGGCAGAATAGCTATACGCATTTTTACAGACACTGGAAGCGAAGATATGGGCGCTCTTATAGCGGATTGCGCCGACGATTGCCCGACTGGATTTGGATGAAGATGAGCGTTGTTCGGATTGAGCCGCTCAGCTGCCAGTTTTTTTGCAGCTTCACGGCGTTCGATCAGAGACTTGAGCATATCTTCTTCGGCGGCGACGGGCAGTGTCGTCGCGAGAATGAAAAGTATCAGAATAAGTTCGGCAATTCGTCTGTGCCCTGGGTTTCCGGAAGTGTTTTGCCCAGATGCTATCGGGCAACCGATAGGTGTATGATTTGCCAATTGCTTGAAAGAACAATATTTCATTTCATATTCTCGTGTCAGACGTTCGAAAAGTCAGATTCAGCGGGATCTCCGCTGCCGTCATCATGATAATCGAAGTTAGTTTCGGAAGATTCAGCTATAACTTCAGTTTCAATCGAGCGTCCCTCTGCTTCAGATTGTTCACGAAAAGCCTGACGAATCGTTTTGATCACTTCCAGGGGGTGTTCCGGCATAATCCAGTCGATACCTGGGAGCCTCTCGTTGGTTAATCGTTCGAGCCAGTCATCATCTTCGGGTAACAAAGGAATGTCCTCAGGGTTTTCATCCCAGAAGGTTTCGAGAGCTGCGATAGCGGCGCCTTCGGCCTCTTCGGGTTCGCATACTGGAGCCGGAAGGGGTAATTCTACCCGTGGATGAAGCCAGACGCGTTCGCCCGGAATCGCGACCATGACGTGTTTTTTGAGGGCCTTGCACAGGGTTTCCGGCCAGGTTTCGAATTCGCTTAGGGAAATCCCCCGGCGAAGGATTTCAAGTCTTTCATCGAGTCCAGTGCCGACGCATCCGCCTATTTTTTCCAGGCGCGTGCGAATTGCTCCGAAACCAGTGTGAAGAAGATATGGGCCCATCAGCTGCCAGAGGCCGGGCAGATCGTGGAAATCCCAGAACTTATATGAACCGCAACGAGGAAAAAACAGTCGGCAGCCATAAAGACCGGCTTCGTGGTGTTCGAGGATTTGTTCATACAAACGATCATTCGCTGATGGAGCTCCGGCAAGGAGCGCTTCAATAATGGGGCGTCGTTCATCGCGGGGGATGCGATCTTTAACTTGTGAGTAAGCGGTCAGCCATGCGTTTGAAAACTCACTCTGCTCAGTCGATACAAACTTTGAAAGCTGATCGAGGAAACTCAGAATCTTTGGTGGCTTCGCTCCGAGGCGACGACTGCCGATCTGGAATCGTTTCGAGGAAATCGCCAGTGCGGCGTATTTCTGTTCGGACCAGAGGTGTTCATAGGCTCCGCGGTGCTGAGGGCGCATGGTCGCTTACCCTATCACAAACCAGATAAAATGTCATACTTAGTTGTGAATGAACGTTTTCCAGGTGTCCCCGCTGTATCGGCAAACAGCTCCTCCGATTGTCGCGACCCATACGGCTCCGTTCTCTACCGTTAGTGCCTGGACGCTGTCCTCATATAAACCGTTAGCGGTGGTATATGTCTTCCAGGCTTCGCCGTCGAAACAGGCGACTCCGGATGGAGTTCCTAACCAGAGGCTTCCTTTTTCGTCGATTGCGAGATCCCTGACGACGTCGTTGGGAAGGCCTTCTGACGTGGTAAATCTTTTCCAGTCGGTGCCTTCGAGATTGCATGAAGAAAGACCCTCGTTTGTCCCGATCCATACGCGACCTGCGCGTTCATCTATTGTCAGGCAGTTAACGAGGTCGCTGATCAGCCCGTCATGCTTTTCCGGCTTGGTAATGGTGTTTTTACTGTTGACATTTTTTGTGCTCGAACCGTCGTAAATAACTACACCATCGCCGTAGGTGCCAACCCACAGTTGGTCTCCATGAACGGCATAAGCTCTCATATATGTGTTTAGGAGAGTATCCTTCCTGAAATATTTCAGCCAGCTTGTGGCTGCATAGGAGGTTGTCGGAAAGAAGACGAAGCTGATCAGGCTCAGCAGAACCAGAAATAGCAACCAGCGTGAATTCGAGGTTTTTTCCATCATTTCGTTTGCCTCCGAAGATGGGGGTGAGGTTCTTTTATGAACCTTCTACGGCTAACATCGACAGTTCGCAGTGGTTTCCGAAGGCGTGAAATAGAAAAAGAACGGGACAGAGATAGCTCTCTGCCCCGTTCGCGTCTACTGTGAGATCGATTAGTTGTTATCGGTTATTTGGCGGAACCCTTCTGAGCTTTCAATGCATTATACTGGTCCGCCACAACTTTCAACTCGCCGGAAAGCTTCTGAGCTTCATCATTCTTGCCCTGCTCGAGCAGGCGGTTGTAGTTGAGATACATGTCGTAATACTTCTTTTCCATTGTTCCCAAATCTCCGGAGATCGGCGCGCTTGGGGCATCGGCTTTGGTAACATTGCCGCTGACCGGAATTTCAGTTGCGCCACCCGTCACCGGAATTTCATTCGAGACGGCAGATGTTCTGTCATTGCCCGGGATCAGGCCGCTATTGAACTGACCGCCATTATTCATGCCAAGGCTCTGGCCGCCGCCTGTGGTTGAAACACCTGATTGTGGGATGAATGGATTGACACTGGTTCCCCTTCTCCAGAAACCGCTGATATTGCTAAGATTCAATGTGCCCCTGAAGCCGGTCGTCACCCACTTGGCAACAGTGCTTCCGAGGAAGCCACCAACGATGCCGCCGATGATTGGCCCAATGACTGGGATCGGGGCGCCGATCATCATGCCTATGGTCGAACCGATCGTGGAACCGACGAGATCGACCTTATTGATACTTTTCCAGGTATTGACCAGATTGAACTGTCCACCGGTGACTCCACCAACAACGGAGCCTCCCATTTGGGAGCCGATGTTGGCCCC
The DNA here is from genome assembly GCA_015233155.1 of Candidatus Rifleibacteriota bacterium. Lineage (GTDB taxonomy): Bacteria > Muiribacteriota > Ozemobacteria > Ozemobacterales > Ozemobacteraceae > JADFYG01. The sequence goes on along the minus strand of JADFYG010000005.1, from coordinate 119,313 downwards.
GAGGACCGGCAGAAGAGCTCCGGCTACTGCTCCGATTGGACCAGGTATAAACGATTTAATGAGCATGGAGGTAAGTTGCCCACCGGCTACGCCAACAGCAGAGCCCGCAACTGTTCCGATGAAATTTGGCGTGGTAACAGCTTGCGCAGCATTCTTAATAGAAAAACGCTGACCGTTGATGTATTGGATTGCGAGCCTGGCTCCAATGGCAGATGTGGCAGTTATAGCCAAACCTGTAAGAGAGGATGCCGCCTTTCCTCCGGCTGTTGTGACTGCCCCTGCCGCTGATGAACTCGGCACTGCTGGAGCGCCTCCGGCGTAGACCGACGCACTGGAGCCTATGAAGGCTACAACCATAAGGATTGATAGAAATCGATTCCACTTTCTGCATGTGTTCAACATATTACCTACCTCCACGGCCGCTGATACTGCGGCAAAATTTCGAGTATCGTTTAACAGAGATGCGTCAAGTATACAGGTACAACAGGGGGGTGTGTAAAAAAAAGTGAATAATTAATGATTTCTTTATTCTCGTGAATAGACGGGAATTCCCCGCGAAATAACGGTCTCTATGAGAGAATCTCCGGCACGATAGGGAAGCAATCTGTATGAATTTGCATCTATCAAAACGATATCTGTCGATCGGCCGACTTCAATTGCTCCGATTTCAGCGCCAAGATCGAGCGCGAAGGCTGCATGCAGAGTGGCGGCAATGAGAGCTTCGGCGGCGCTCATGCGAAGTTGCAGCATGGCCAGCGTTTGAATTATGGATGCTCCAAAAAATTGGCAACTCCCCGGATTGTGATCTGAGGCAATAGCGACGGGCAGTCCTGCCTCGATCATTGCCCGGGCGGGTGCATGATGAGATTCCATCAGGAAAGTCGAGGTGCCGGGAAGAAGTGTCGGTATTACCCCGGAGTTTGCCAGGCGCGTGATGCCGGCATCGTCGGTTTTGAGAAGATGATCAGCGCTTGTTGCTCCAACTTCTACGGCCAGATCGACGCCACCAATTACGCTGATTTCGTCGGCATGAATTTTAGGCTTGAGGCCGTGTCGTTTGCCTGCCTCGAGAATACGGAGCGACTGAGCGACATTGAATGCCTTGTTTTCTGTAAATACGTCGTTAAAACTTGCCAGACATGACTTTGCGATTTCAGGGATCCATATTTCGCAGAGTTCAGTAACGAAAGCGTCGGAATCACTTTGGCGTTCAGCCGGAATAACATGCGCGCCCATGAATGTCGGTATGACGCGCACCGGAAGTTCATTCGCGAGCCGCCGGATTACCCGCAGCATTTTGATCTCGTTTTCGAGATCAAGGCCGTATCCGCTCTTGATCTCGATGGTCGTTACTCCGCTTTTTATCATTTTCCAGAGGCGCTGAGCCGACTCGTGAAACAGCTCATCCTCGGATGACGCCCTGATTGCTTTTACAGAACGCAGAATTCCTCCATTGGCAGCCATGATTTCGAGATATGTTTTCCCGCGAACGCGCATTTCGAACTCGTCACTGCGATCGCCTGCGTAGACGAGATGTGTGTGGGAATCGACGAAGCCGGGTATAGCGATCCGGCCTTGACCGTTTATGAAAGCGCAATCGGTAGTAACTCTTATCTGGTCAGTCATTTCGCAAGCCGGACCAATCCATACAATATGTCCATCATGTGAGGCGATGGACATATCTCTTTGTTCGACAACGCTCCAGCCGACAGGAGTGCCGCGGCCACGATACGGTGTTGGGAAGAGGACTGCGGCGTTCAAAGCATGAATAACAAGGTCGGCAACAATTTTTTCGGTCATGCGAATATATTCCCCCGTGATACGGCAACCGGACTTCGTTATAAGTATATGTCCCGGGATGGCCCCGAAGGGATCATTTTGCGCGTTCCCGGAGAATAACCTCGTTTATTTTATTTTCGAGCACACATGTCGGAGCATAGTTTTCGCAGCGCAGATAATGCTCGGCCGTTTCAAAAAAAGCGTCCTGCGGCACGAGTCCGATTATTTCAGAGCCTATAACAGAAACCCCGTAACGTTCCGCTTCATTTTTGATCATTTCGAAAACGCGAAACAGCGGAGATTTTTTGTAATTCACCATATTCATCGATATCTGAACGATACCACGTTCTTTGAGTTCGACACCCATTGCTTTCACGAAAGCCAGACCACCAGAGCTTCCCCGTATATTTTTGGCGATAGCATTGGCGATCTTCATGTCTGGTGTGGCAAGGTTAACGTTGAAAGCAATCAATGGCATACGCGCCCCGACTACAGAGGCTCCCGCTGTCTTGTGTGGAACGGCTTCGCCAAAATCCGGATGCCACTCTGGTTTCTTCATCTTTTCTGCAAGGCCTTCGAATTCACCCTTGCGAATGTTCGCAAGATTTTTACGATCGGCGGCGGGTTGGCTTTCTTCGTATAGGTATATCGGGACTTTGAATGATTCGTTTATCATTGAGGCCACTTCCCGGCTGAAGGCTACGGTTTCCTCCATGGTGATGCCCCGGATAGGCACGAACGGAACCACGTCAACAGCGCCCATCCGCGGATGCTCACCTTTATGGATGCACAGATCGATCTTTTCAATCGCACGTTTGTACAGCTCGCGAATAGCCGCTTTCATACCGGGCCGGTTTCCGATGAAAGTTATGACGGTGCGGTTGTGGTCTGAATCGGATGAGTAATCAAGAAGAAAACAACTCGCCGTATGTTTGATCGCTTCGACTACGTATTCGACGTTTTCTTTATTACGCCCCTCACTGATATTGATTATGCATTCGATAATTTCCATGGATCGCGCATTCCTTTCGATTGTTTATATGACTCAATTTACAGAAACGTGATCGGTGAATCAGGGCATAGGGCGATCAATTTTGTGTTTTTTAGCGCATTCGATGGCCAGGTCATAACCAGCATCAGCATGGCGAATTACTCCCATGCCCGGGTCACTTGTAAGAACACGGCTCAAACGTTTTTCGGCTTCCGGAGTGCCGTCGGCTACGATGACCATGCCTGCATGGATCGAGTTCCCCATTCCGACGCCGCCGCCGTGATGGACGCTCACCCATGTTGCTCCGTTGACGGAATTTATCAATGCATTCAGGATTGGCCAGTCTGCGACCGCATCGGAGCCGTCCTTCATTGCTTCGGTTTCACGGAATGGGGAAGCCACTGACCCGGCGTCGAGATGATCCCGGCCTATGACTATCGGTGCCTTTACCTTTCCGCTCTTGACGAGATTGTTGAACAGGAGGCCTGCCTTTTCGCGTTCTCCGTAGCCGAGCCAGCAGATACGTGATGGAAGGCCCTGAAAACGAACTTTTCTGGCGGCGCTCATCAGCCAGCGTTTGAGCGGAGCATTGTCGGGAAACAGATTCATCATCTCCCGGTCGGTTGTGTAGATGTCCTCCGGATCGCCGGAAAGGGCAACCCAGCGGAATGGTCCCTTGCCCTCGCAGAATAACGGCCGGATGTATGCCGGCACGAAGCCGGGAAAATCGAACGCTCGGTTGAAGCCGCGATCGAGAGCCACAGTGCGAATGTTGTTTCCGTAGTCAAATGTTATAGCCCCACCGTCCATGAAGGATACCATGGTTTCAACATGTGTTCTCATCGCGTCCTTTGATAGTTCCTGATATCTGGCGGGGTCGCTCTTACGCAATGCCAACGCGGATTCATGGCTCATGCCACAAGGAACATAACCATTCAGCGGATCATGCGCCGACGTCTGGTCTGTGACAATATCGGGCTTGAAGCCCTTTTTCAATAAGATTGGAAGCAACTCAGCACAGTTTCCCAGCAAACCTATCGAGAGTGGTTTTTTTTCACTCTTTGCTTCAGCGGCTCTGGCCATAGCGTCGTCGATCGAATCCGTCATGATATCCAGATACTTATGATCGATGCGGCGCTGAATGCGTGTCTTATCCACTTCGATGGCAATACAGACGCCGCCGTTCATGGTGACTGCCAAGGGCTGAGCTCCGCCCATTCCGCCCAATCCACCGGTCAAGGTTATGGTTCCCGCGAGAGTGCCTCCGAAATGTTTCGTGCTAACAGCGGCCAGTGTTTCATAAGTTCCCTGTAAAATACCCTGAGTGCCGATGTATATCCATGAACCGGCCGTCATCTGGCCATACATCATCAGACCTTTGCGATCCAGTTCGTTGAAGTGATCCCAGGTCGCGAAACGGGGAACCAGCATTGAATTACTGAGGAGAACACGCGGAGCGTCAGGATGTGAACGAAATACAGCGACCGGCTTTCCCGACTGAATCAACAATGTCTCATCGTTGTTCAATCGCCTGAGGGTTTCCAGGATGGCGTCAAAACATTCCCAGTTGCGAGCTGCTTTGCCAATTCCTCCGTAGACGATCAGCTCTTCCGGTCTTTCGGCGACATTGGGATCTAGGTTGTGCTGGATCATGCGGTAGGCAGCTTCTTGCTGCCATCCCTTGCATGACAGTTGCGTTCCGGTTGGCGGGTGAACGACCCTAGCGGAGTTTGACATACTGTTCGACATGGTTGAGTAGCTCTCCTTTTCCGATCATTCTCTTGGCAGCAGCGAGGTCGGCAGTCATGACGCGATCTTCGGTCAACGGCAAAACGGAACGGCGAAGGAATTCATAGGCCGGACCGGTTCCCTTGCCGAGTGCGAGGGGCTTGACGTATTCGTAGGCTTGAGCAGCACAGATCAATTCTATGGCGAGCACTTGTGTAACGTGGTCCAGGATACGCGCGCCTTTTCGGGCGGCAATCGTCCCCATGCTCACGTGGTCTTCCTGGTAGGCGGATGTCGGGATGGAATCGACCGATGCAGGGTGTGCGAGTATCTTATTTTCGCTGACGAGGGAAGCGGCGGTATACTGGACAATCATCAGTCCTGAATTTACGCCTGGGTTGGCCGTCAAAAACGGATTGAGACCGCTTATGAGAGGATTCAACAGACGATCAATGCGTCGCTCGCTGATGTTGCCGAGTTCGGATATTGATATTCCGAAGTAGTCTGCTGTAAGGGCCATCGGTTGTCCGTGGAAGTGTCCACCGGAGATAATCTTGTCTTCGGAAAGCAGTATCGGGTTGTCGGTGACTGCATTCATTTCGAGAGTCACTTGTGTAACAAGATGATTTAACGCTTCACGCGTGGCTCCATGAACCTGAGGAATGCATCGCAAACTATAGGCGTCCTGTACTCTTGTGCAACCGATGTGGCTTTCGCATACGGCACTATCGGCCGTTACCGCCACCACGTTGGCAGCGACATTTTTCATTCCCGGATAAGGGCGAAGTGCGATAAATTCCGGATCGAATGGGGCTGTCGAACCCTTGAGCACTTCGAGAGTCATTCCGCCTATCAGATCGGCAGTCTTCGCAACTACGAGAGCTCGCTCCAGAGCGAGTCCAAAAACTCCTGTCATGACTGCGGTGCCGTTGATCAGCGCAAGGCCTTCTTTAGCCTTCAGGGAAAGCGGAGAAAGGCCGGCCTTGGCGAGTGCCGGGGCCGCCGGGGCGCATCTGCTGAGGGAGGTTGGATCAAGAACTTCGCCTTCACCCATCAGTACAAGCATTATATGAGAAAGCGGCGCAAGATCACCCGAGCTGCCCACTGAACCCTGCTGTGGAACGCACGGGATGACGTCTTTGTTGATAAGGCCGAGCAGGCTTTCGATGACCTGCATTCGCACCCCGCTGACTCCATGCAGTAAAGAGTTGACACGTATTGCGATCATTGCCCGCACTTCTTCGCGAGTGAAAAAATCGCCGACTCCGGTAGCATGGCTGCGAATCAGGTTGGTTTGGAGTCGCTCGAGGTCGGCTCGGTCTATATGAGTATTGCAGAGGTGCCCGAAGCCGGTGGTGATTCCATATACGACGCGATTTTCCTCCACGAGCTTTTCAACTATGCGATTTGAGGCTGTAACCTTCTCATGAACGCCCGGTGCGACGCCAACAAGCTCGCCATCGGCAATTGCTCTCAACTGATCGAGAGTCAGAGAATTCCCGTCTAGTTGAATCATTCCTGGTTCCTTAATACGAATTTTACTGATGTGTCAGTCCCGGGAAATATGCACGTTATCAATCATTATGACAACACATCGCGATCATGGAATGAGGGTCTCGGTATTGGCAGGTCTTTTCGAACTGGAGAAGTCATTGAGGCGGCATGCAAAGCGACACCCACGGCGCCGAAATAGGAGCCATCATCGGGGAGTCCGAATGGTTCTCCGTGTGGCTGCGCGAGTTCTGCAGCCAGAGCGACGTTAGCTCCTCCTCCAACCAGGATTGCAGGTGCGGTGAAACCCACGCGGCTGATCATCGTCGTGAGGCGTTCAGCGACGGAACGAAACACGCCGAGTGCGAGAGCGCCGGCATCTGCTCCCTCTGCGAGACGTCCGATTATCTCTGACTCGGCGAAAACAGCGCAAGTACTGCTGATCGGAAACGCTTTAGCTGCGGAAAGAGCTTTTGCGGGTAGTTCTTCGAGAGGCATGCCAAGAGTGCGGGAGAGCAGTTCAAAAAATTTTCCGGTACCGGCGGCACATCGGTCATTCATTTCAAAATCAGCAGCATTGCCATTTTCGTCGAGTCGAATGATCTTCGCGTCCTGACCGCCTATGTCGACAAGCATGCGCGCATTCGGAGCCAGCAGGCTGGCTCCGCGGGCAAAAGCCGCGATTTCGGTGATGACAGCTGCGTTGAAAGTCGTTGCAGCAAGCCGTCGTCCATAACCTGTCGCGCCAATGGCATCTGCGGAACGCTTGTATACCCAGGCAGATACGGTTTCTTTGGCAAGATTCCATGAGTCGAATACGGCTCGTTCATGCAAAACGCCATCAATCAATAAAACCGCTTTCGTTCGCCTCGAACCGAGGTCCAGGCCGATTACGCGCATGATTCAGGCTTCCCGGACCCGAAACCCTCTATGGGGAGACAACGAATCGCCTTGTCTTTACAGAGACGCTCACATAGGCTGCAACCCCAGCACGCATCAGCTGACGCTACGGTGAATGCACCATCCGTTGAACGCACAAAAACCTCCGCGGGGCAAAGCTTTACACAAAAGCCGCAGCGGGTGCAGGCATTCGCATCGAGCGTGGAAACGAATCTTGGAGACCAGCTTCCGCCGCCGCGAGTGCGGTTGACAAGTCGTGAACCGGACATAAAACTATTATAACACATCCGGGATTTTGATACACGCAAACAAAAGCCAATACAGACGCACTGTCTTGTCAGCGAATAAATCATTCGCCAGCATTTTCATATCTGATGAACGGGATCTGCGTTGTATACACTAAGTGAGCTCGATAAATATCATGTGAGCTGAAATGAGATGTTTTCAAAGACTCATTAGTGTCTTAATTTTTCTGCGCGAATGCTTGCAATTTGTTTTTCTATATTTGCCCGCTGCTGCATATCAGCGGGCAGTGATTTTTCCACAACGCTGAGAATTTCCTCGGACTCAGTGGCTCGTCCGTTTTCCTTGAGCAGTCGTGCTTCGAACAACTGAACGGGGCGCTTGTTAGCCTGATCAGGATGTTCCTTTAACTCAATTTCCAAGGCACGCAGAGCTCCAACCCTATCTCCGGCTTCGCGTTGTGCTCTGATCTGGCCGATAACCTCCTGTTGATTCTGATTGGGTTTGAGATCCTTGGAAGGCTTATTTATTTCATTTGACGGCGAGGCAAGAGTCATAATGTTAGCAATGCGTTTTTCAACCTTTTCCCGCTGTGGATAATTATTTGGCAGTGTTTCTTTCACAAAGTTCAGAATCTCCATGGACTCTGTGGCTCGGCCATTTTCCATAAGCAGTTGAGCTTCGAGCAGCTTTACGCCAGGCTTGTTGGATTCTACCGGCTGTTCCTTCATTGCATTTTCCAAAAAGCGAAGCGCTCCCACTTTATCGCCGGAATCTCGCATAGCTCTGATACGGCCTAAGTTCTCTCGTAATATCTGATTAACCTTCATATTGCCCAGGAGTTGTGCTGTATTGGTTGAAAGCGGGTCGAGAAATACGTCACTCAAGGCATTATTGAATGAGGCTATCTCGCCACTATCTGGGTTTAACGGGCGGATAGGCCCAAATGGATGCTTCCCCGACAGTGGGGAAGGGGCATTACCGGACTTTGCATACGTCCCAAGAAGGGGCAATCCTCTGAAGGATCTTACTCCCCCAATAATCGCCAGAATGACAATGCCTCCGATGACGGCGCCCAGTATATAGGGCTTTAGTGCTGCTAAACCAGCGAAAACCGGTTTGGCGGTTGCATCTGATTCTGTGCCTGATTTTGGAACGGTGACTCCAGGCGATCCATTTTTCAAGATCTTGTATATTCTTACTTCTCGTGTGGCGTTCTTGAAAGACTGCGGACCTAGATCCTGGGTCCCAAATTCGTTGCGATTCATGGCAAGATACGTCGCCTCGGAGATATATACCTCACTCGGTTCGGCATAACTTTGAATGCGCGAAGCGATATTCACAGGATCACCAAACAGATCGCCGTTTTCGTCGATACCGACATCGCCGGTATTGATGCCTATTCTAAAGCGAACGATACTGTCCGGATTCAGGACATTGGCGTTGCGTGACTCAAGCTTGCGCTGCATTTCGAGGCCGCATTGGACCGCATTCGTGGGCGAATCAAAGCGAATCAGAAAGCCATCTCCGAGACTTTTCACAAGAAATCCGGCATATTTGTCGACATGTTGCTTCACGAAACCGAACATCTCGTCGTGAAATACTTTCATCTCGTCAATGGTTTGTTGAGCGCTGCGCTTTGTATAACCCTGCATATCGACGAACACAATGGTAGCAAGACGATTGTCCAATTGTTTCCTCCACGGGAAGCCCAATATTGCCAGTTTCTATATTGTGGAGCGACTCCCCTGTTTCTGTCAAGCTGCGACAGGAATCTTTACATTCTGTTGTCACTCACTTTATGGCGCAGCATTATCTCCAAAATAAATTTCGTCAGTTATGCCGGCCCATGTCTTGCAGACGTTGCCGTTTGGTCGTTACTCCCGCCGCTCCAGGAGATTTGTCTCCTGGGCTGCGGATACAATTTTTTATCGCCAAACATTAAGAATTTTACGCCAACCTATTTCGAACAGCTCGATATATCCATAAGAAAATTGTTCATATTCTAATATATGATAATGTTATTTATTAAATGATTATATTAATATTTAAATGTGTTTATTATTATCATGATGTGTGATGTCGAATTCGAAGCGTGGAGATATATGTTCTGTTTGTTGGAGTGGTTGATTTTTTCTGGTATGAAACGTCTCTGGCGAGTGCTATCCAGGGGGCTCGTTTCTTCGATTCGCGTAATGTCGCGTTTTGCGCTGGTTTACTGTAGCAGGGATGTGCCGGAGCGCGCTGAGATAATGCTTTCAGGCTTCCGGGCGGCCTCTGTGAACCCGGCGTTCTGGGGCATAGTTGAAGCGTTGTTGTCGTATTAAAAATATCTTATCAGAAAGACCGTATTTGGTGAATGAGATATGCTATCGAGCCGCAGTTAATGAAGGGGCATTGGGATGGATTGCTTAATGGTGTAACCTGGAAGACGCTCTGGCATTGTTGTTGTATGTATTTCGCAAGCAGGCTACGGTTTCGTAAATGAACGAACCCCGTCATATAATTGTTCATTCTCTTCATGGAACTCGAAAGCTGTTTGCCAGTTTTCCTGAGGATTTTTTTCAGCACGGGCAATTATCTTCCAATAGAGAGTTTCCTGTGGAATCTTTTCTGATGAAACGCTAAATTTAGCTGTCCCAGGAGAAGAACTTGTCACTTGTGAATCGCTTAAATTCAGTGATTCAAAAACAATTGATTCTCTGGTAAAGTCGGGTTTCAGGCTGATGAGCAGATCGTATTGGATCTGGTCTCCGCTCAGACTAACTGACTTGTTCCAGTAAAAAGCTGTTTGAGTATGGTTTTCTTCCGCTTGAACGGTTCCCAGATGAAATGGCATTGGACGTTCAAGTGTGGATATAAATGATTTGTAACTGGCTTCAACGGTAGACGGCAGACGGTTGTATTCTTCTTCGAATGCTGAAATGAGCACGGCATCACTGGCATTCTTGCCATTTTCTGGTATTTTTACAGGAAGGTAATCCAGGTCTGGATGGCGAGAGATATATGATTTCGCTGTATCATGATACTCATTAAGCAATCCTTTTATTTTCTCTGGCGTGAATATTGTGTTTTTCAACTCCTCTATTTTTGCTTTTAGAAGGGCTACATTGCCCGGAATTTTTAAGAAACGTCGATGAAGCATTGAATCCCACCAATTTGCGATTCCTTGATGCCATCGCAGATGGAGACGCGCCTCGTTCTGTTGATCAGGTTGGGATGTGAATCCCATGGCGCCATCATAATCCCAGGGTAAAAAATACCAGACGTTTCCTTTGCTGGGACTGTAAAGCGTGAAATTCTGACTATAAGTATCCTGGTTTTCCAATAATACATTCATTGCCAGCCAGGTAAGGTAATTGTTCAAGTTGAAATGCTTTTTCATGACCTGCTGAATATCAAGAGCTTCATTATTTACATCATCCAGCATGGCAAGCAATTTGGCGTGGTCGGGATTTCCGGGCCAACCCAGAATTTTCTCGAAATCTTCTTTTTTGTATTGAGGATCGCTTGCCAGACGCAGGGAATCAGGATACCGGAGAAAGAAAAAATCCTCCGGATAATAAATAATTCCGTTGGGGTCTAATCCGTGGTCTATCAGAGAATGCTCATTTAAGGACTCGATTTGAGTAAAGAGGCCATAATCTTTGCCTGGATCTTCAGCATTTCTTTTGATCGTTAAGTGAATGAATTGAGTTCTGAGGCTGCCCATGTGAGGAAGAGTTTTAAAGAGGTCGAAACATAATTTATTTCTTACACGGGTGAGATCATAAGGGTGTTTATTGAGTTCAATGGTGCTAAGGTTACGCCACGGCTGTTTTTTATCAAAAAGTTTGATCTGGAAGGATTTTTGAGTCGTTCGCCTGCTGGCATGCCCTCTTATCTTTAAGGTGGCATTAGCCGAGGCGACTCCTTTGCCAAATGCGCCTTCCTGGAATAGCACATCGACCCGGTGTTGATTTGAGACAAAAGGA
>JADFYG010000005.1:0-108199 GCA_015233155.1 Candidatus Rifleibacteriota bacterium | reverse complement strand
GATTTTTGAGTCGTTCGCCTGCTGGCATGCCCTCTTATCTTTAAGGTGGCATTAGCCGAGGCGACTCCTTTGCCAAATGCGCCTTCCTGGAATAGCACATCGACCCGGTGTTGATTTGAGACAAAAGGGTCTAAATCATTGTCGATATCATCCAGAGAAGCGCCCGGTTTTTCAAAGGCGGTGAGAGTAACTTCCAGCGGTTTCGCAGAGTCCTGATCGTACACCTTGCGATTTTCAGTGAAATCCGGGTTGTCGGGAATGATCTCCGAAGCTTGACTTGAGATGACTTGAGTGGATGAATCAGCTATCGCTAATGGAGATTGTGTAATCTGAGGGGATGATGGTTGAGTTGGGGCGGAGTTTTCCGGCCCGCAACCAGTGAGAAAAGCAAGAGCAATAAATATTATTAAAAAGCGATTAAACATGGATTATCCTTACGTGAAAATTTCATTGTCAGGAAATACTCTAACCTTAGTATTTTTTTGTGTCAATGAACGTTGTCGCTTCCTCGGCAGTGATCTTGCAGCATTCATTATTACCCTATATGCTTAGCGCTTTTAGAGATAATATAAAATCCGATAGTATAGTTTTTATTTTTGTTCGGTAACCTGGATGATTTTTATTGTAATTCCCATTGTTTCCAGCAGTTATCTTTCCCGTGCGTATGGTACATATATAGATGCATGGGCGCAAATGTTTACACGACTAAACCTATTGGTAATGCATGTTACAAAAAAGAAGTTGATTGTTTTTGGGAAACAGGAGAGACTAAATAAAGTCTTTAGTTTCGGGGTTTTGCATATATTATGACGTGGAGTAAGTTTGGAAATTGCCGGATTTTTTTTCTGCTTTTATTATTGGTGTTGTTAATATTCCAAAAGAGAGCGGAAGGAAAAGAGCTGTTGCCTGAGCCTCATATTGCTTCCGAGAGTAGCCTGGCGCCTAATATTAAACAGGAAATCGCCAGGAACTACCGATTTTACATGTTTCGACCTGCGAACCCCAATTTGTGTCTTCGGCTTGGCAATCTTTTAGAGACGGCTGGTGATCTCCGACAGGCGGTTGTCTGGTATGAGGAAGCCGCCCGCCTGAACCCATCATCAGCTACGATTGATTTACTAGCAACCAGATACGCCTGGTTGAACGAGCCCCAAAAGGCATTTGAGGTCAGTCGAAGAGAAAACCATTCTGAGCCGCATGACCTTGCTGATGTTATAAAGGCTGCAGAACTGGCTGAATGGGCTAAAAAGACATTTGAATCGGCTCTGCTGTATCAGAAAGCCTATGCTATTTCAGGACAGCAAAAACATCTTGAAATGGCCATCGAGCGCATGTTATGGGCCAAAGAGCCGCAAAAGGCTTTACAGCTGATGAAAAAACTGCGAAAACTTCGGCCTCGTGACCTTAATCTGATCGAAAAAATGGCTGACACTGCGGAATGGGCAAAGGACTTGCCGCAGGCAATTTCGTTGCTAATTGAAGCAGAACATATCAGGCCAAAAGTGGAGCGTCAGAAGAAAATTGGGGAATGCCTTATCTGGAGCGGAAAACCTCAAGACGGCCTGGTGTGGCTGGCTCCCCTCGTTCAGTCGGCAAAGTGGCGCAAAGCGGTCATCCTGCCTTATTCTGAAGCTCTTGATGTGATTGGGGCGGCAACTGCTTCATTGGAGTTGCTTGACTCTGTTGTTCCCATTGATTTGCCTCCAAGCCGCCTTTTGCGTCGTGCCGTGCTGCGAAGTGAGCAGAAGCGATTTGACGAAAGCCTTTCAGATATTGGCATGCTCTTGCGACGATCATCAAAAGCGATCGAACCCCAAGTCAGATTTCAGGCGCTTCTGGTCGGAGCCCGGAGCGCAGGTGAACTTAAACATCTTTCAGAAACGATAAAGTATTTTTCAGAGGCTTTTCAGATTTCTCAGAAGCCATCCCGGGGATTTTCTGTCCAGCTGTCCGATCAGATATTTATCTTGCGCCAGATATCTGGACTTGCCAGGCAGACCAGTCAACTGAAGCTGGAACAGTGGGCCTTGGGACGATTGTTCAACATGGATCAGTCCCAGACAGACATTCCGGCGAGAATGGCACAGCTTCTTCTGGAAGATCAGAAAGTCGGTGATGCTCTGTCTTATGCTGAGGCTGCCGTGCGTTTGGCTCCTGATGATTGCAATAGTCGTCGGATTTTGGCCGAAATCCTGATTACTCTTCGACGTCCCCGGGAAGCCCAGGTCCACCTTGAGTTTCTTTTCAATCAAGGAGTTGAGGATGAGTTTGTAAGAACACATTTAAAACAGTTTTATCAGGACCAAAAAGATGAGAATGGTCTGTTATCTGTACTCTGGCAGGAGTGGCAGACCTGGCCTAATCGTGACCTTCTTTTGATAATGGCTCCATTATTGATTCGAAATGGGTTTTCCGAAAAAGCTGTCGAGCTTCTCGCTGGCCTGCTCCGGAAAGATCCTTCTGACAGCCAACTTGAAGAGTTGCTGAACAATCAGATCGCAATAGTTCCCAAGTTTGTTAAGGATTTTCAGCACCGACGCCCACAAATTGTCGATGATCTGCATTTAACCGCTATTGCATCAGAAACGGGATTTCTTGAGACGCACCCCGACGATTATGACGCCCGATATCGCCGGGCAAAAGTGCAGTTATGGCGGTCCAAACCGAAAGATGCGTTACCAGATTTTCAAATCCTTGTGACAAAGCGCCCTCAAGACGCCACATTGCTTGAAGAAACCGCAAATGTGGCGGAATGGGCCGATCAACGCAAAACCGCCATGGCATTACGATGGAAATTGCATCAGGTCAGTTCTGAATATGCTACAAATACCCTGCGTCTCGCCCAGGAATTAACCTGGAATCGAAGGCCCCGGGCGGCATACCCTTTGATAAAGGAACTTGAAAAGTCTGCCGGTATTTCAGATATCGAAAAAAATCTGATCGCGGTGCCGGTTTTTCGCCTGGCCGGACTATTTAAAGCAATGCGGGATATCCACCGGCAATTGGCGGCAGCTCAGAAATATTTATCCGCGTTACAGCGTAATGAGTGGCTCAGACAGAACCGGGATATTCGTGATCAGGTTGGTCCTCTGAATCAGGTGCGCATTCTTTATTCTCACGATACTGAGCAGGTTCAGCATCACACCTATGAGACGTTTAGTCGTTTTCAGGTTGAAGACGGAAGTTGGCAAAGTCTTCGATTAACTCAACACTCCGTTTCACAATTGAAGGATAGTCACCGGCCATTCAGTGGAACAGAGCTGCGTTGGCAATTGTTTAGACAATCAGATCTCTGCAATCAATATGAAATAGGAGTTCATGGTCTTTCAAATCAAAATGATCGAAATGGGCGAATGTATGTTCCATCCTTATCATGGAAACGATCCAGTGATAAACTGGAACAAAGCCTGGCATTCACGGAGGAGCCACTCTTCGATACGCCAGAAGCAACTCGCCGCGATATACGACTTCGCTCTGTTACCTGGTCATGGCAGCAACATCCAACTACCAATCAGACATTATCTACCTGGGCAAAAATTGGCAAATTCCAGCCGGGTTCGTATTTACGTGAGGGCGGCGTTTCTCTTGAAGAAACCTATCGAAGTTCACCTCGACGGGGTTGGAGATATCAGTATTCATTGCACGAAAGCGGAGGCGAAGGTGGAACTATCTATTATGCACCGCCACGTAACGGGACTCACTCAATATCATGGATAGGCGAATCTTATCCGAGCATCCAAAGACCCAGGAACCGCCCCCGTCTCAACTGGGAATTATTCGCCGGGAAAGAAGACCGGGGAGCTAAGTTTTTTGGCACTTATGTATCTCTGGCCGGCAATTACCACAATCAAACCGGTTGGCGTGTTGAGGCTTCTTCGCTCAATTCTAACCAGAGCCATTTCGGTGGTGTTGGCGGATACGGACAATGGTATAGCGGTGTGTCTCTTGAATGGAGAAAATGGTGAAAAAGGTCCAGATATATTGGCCATATCTTGAGGCAACGGTTTTTGTTGCTCTGGTTGCCCTTATAAATGACTGGTTTTTCCCTGATAACACAGCATTTCGGGGCCTTCCGTTTTCCTTACTCTGGTTTCCCATTCTATTGATTGCTGGTCGCTATGGGACAGCTCCAGCTGTGTTTACGTCTCTTATCTGCAGCGGTTTTTATTTTTTTCAGGTTTCGCTTGAAAACTTCTTTCTGGGAACTTTTGAATTAACGTCGGAAGACAAAGTCACGATTTTTGCATTCCTTTTTGTCGGAATTTTTCTCGGTCAGATGTATGACCGGCTGATGAACAAGCTTATCTCGCTTCAACATGAGCATGAAGACCTTAAAGGGCAAAATGATAACCTTTTACTTCATTTCCAGGTTCTGGAAAATGCCAACCAGGAACTCGAAAAGCGTGTGGTTGGTCGATATTCCACTCTTACCAGTTTATATGAAATGGCACAGGGGCTGGAATCGCTCGATGAAAAAAACCTGTTTCGTGGTGTTCTTGAGCTGGTGCAGCGTTTCATTCACGCCGAAAGCATGTCACTTTTCCTTCTGGATGATCATGGACAACTGATACTTCAGGAAACCATGGGCATTTTGGCTGATGAAAAATCTAATTTGGAAATGTCCATGAGTACCCATCAGATGGTCCGACAAGTCATTGAAAAAAATGAAACTTTGACGTTTCGTGATGGTTTTGAAGAGCAGGCTAAAGCCCCTGAAATGAAGCGTGTACTCATGGCAGCTCCGATTTACCTGCCCGGTAAAAATACGCGTTTTGGAGTCATCTGCCTCCACAAAATTCCGTTTTTGGCGCTGAATGCCTCGAACCAGCGCATTCTTGGTATGATCAGTGACTGGACTGCACGTGCCGTGGAAAAATCGAAACTATTTCGAGATCTTCAGGCCCGGGAGCTGGATGATCGGTTGACGGGGGTGTATTCCTATTCTTATTTCCAGCTGAGGTTTGATGAAGAGATGAATCGGGCCCAGCGTCACAGATTGCCGCTCACATTGGTTCTCATAAGAATTATCGATTTCGAGAAAATGACTGGAAATGTTCAGGAAGACATCCTCGCAATTCTGGGACTTGTTTTTAATAACAGTATTCGGACTGTTGATATCCCCTGTCGGTATAAAGATCCTTCAAGATTGGCGATCATTCTACCTTTAACTGATGCTGCCGGAGCCAGCAAGCTCGGGGCAAAACTGAGACGGGATATTGAAAGCTATGGATTCAAACCATTTCATGATGATCAGGAACTCAAAGTTGGCTTGAACATGAAAACATTTATGCCAATCAATGATTCCCGGCATTTGTATGGACTGGATAAAACCTTTATTGAAGAGTTTCTGATTCAGTCTGAGGCCGGGTTGATCGAGATATCTTCACAATCAGTGCAAACCCAGGCAACGAATCTGGATTTGCCTTCCGGAGTATCGGAAAATATCGGAGGAACTGTCTTACCATCGGCAGGTGGCATATGACGCGCAATAAACGGATTCTGTCATGGGTTGCACTTTTTTTTGCCAACCTTTTCGAACTCTTTTTTTTTATCCTGACTATTAATAATTTCTATTTCTTTTTGAGTCTGATCTGTCATGGTTTGGCTTCATTTTTACTATTTATTGGCCTGCGCCAGCGGCACCGTGAAGTTGAAAAAATGCAATTTGAAATTCGGTCTATAGCTCATGAACACCTGTTGCCCACCTCCGTCATGGCCGAAGAAAATTTTCCCGAATCGCCAGAGAACATTGAAACTCAAAAAGATGATTTCTGGACCAGACTTGCTATTCCGGTCGGCCTCTGTATGCCATTTCTCGGTGTTCCGGGATTGACCCTTCTTGCTCTGGGCCGAACTCTTCACGAGAAGGAGACCTCAGAGGCTTTTGAAGAATATCGCGAATATATAAGATATCGCGTTCAACACAAGCGTTTATTTCATCCGATTGAAAAGGAATCAGCCTTATTGGAAAAAATGAACATAGAACCGGTTATTGATCTATTGACCGGGCGCGACAAGAATCAGATCTGGGGTTCGATAGAGGTGCTTTCGAAGTCCGGGGATGAACGCTCGGTCAGCCTGATAAAAAAAACCATGGATAACCAGGACATGGACGTGAAATTTTATTCCTCATGGGGTCTGGATAAAATTGAAACCCGCTATCAGAAAGCCCTGCAACTTGCCAAGGATGAAGCAATCTTAGATTTTGACCGTCAGAAAGTAGTTGAATATATCAGTCTCCTTCATCAGTATTTGAATTCACAGCTGGTTGAAGGACCGATGATAAAATTTCAAGCGGAAGAGGCCCTTGCTCTGCTTGACGAAACGCTGGCACATCATCCGGAGGATTATGAATTATTGGGGCAGAAAGCACTGTTTATGACACTCGCCGACCAGATGAAGGAGAGTTTGCATCTGTATCGAAAGCTCTTTACCATGCAAAAACTATCGTCACATCTTTACCCAAATTTCGCCGAAGCCCTCTATTTGACTGGTGATTTTGTCGAAGTAGCCCAAGTAATTGACGCATTCTCAGGGAATCCCGAGAATGAAATTCATCTGGTTGGGCGCCCCATAGAGACCAGCCTGGAAGACCTGCGAGCATTCTGGGTCAAGGCTCCGGCGAAGATGGTATGAATCAATCCGCCAATCATCGGCTTCCTGAGGTCGATGTCGAACTGTTGCTCGAAGGAAGCTATCCCTATGTTACCGGTGGCGTTTCTTCCTGGGTGCACTGGTTAATCGAAGGATTACCTCACATTCGGTTTGGTTTGACGCATTTTGCGGCAAAACGAGACAAAGAGCCTCAGATAAAATATCAACTGCCAGGCAATGTGTTGTTTTTGCAGAATATATATCTGCACGATGCTATCTTTCTCCCACCGGGAATTCCTGATAAGAACTGGTCAGAACATCGTTTTTATCATGAGTTGTACCGATTGCACAAGGAGCCCCGCAAGAATCGGTTTGGCAATTTTGGTGATTTGTTGCAACACTTGTCTGAAATCAGAACTCTTTCATCTCTGAAAGATCTTTTTTTCAACCGCCAGTCATTTGCGCTTTTGACCGGCCTGTATAATCAGAGCTCCCCGGAAAGTTCGTTTATCGATTTCTTCTGGACATGGCGATTCATGCATTTGCCACTGGTTCAGTTGCTTCAGGCCAGACGATCTCCGGCTCGGTTATGTCATGCGATCTGCACAGGATATGCCGGATTTTATGGAGCGTTGCGAAAAGCAACTGAAGGCGTGCCACTGCTTTTAACGGAACATGGCATTTATACCCGCGAACGCAATATTGAAATCACTCAGGCAGACTGGATTCACTCTGAGAAACACGCAGAACACCTGGTTCGTAAGGCGCATGGAACCTTTAAGCGCTTGTGGCTTAATTTTTTTGAAGCCCTTGGCTTGTATACGTATCAAATGGCGGATCGAATAATTACCCTGTATGATGGGAATCGCAAGGCTCAGCTGCTATTTGGTGCTGAAGCAGCGCGGATTGACATCATTCCGAATGGAATCAATCTCGATCGTTTTCTGGACCTCAGGTCAAATGTTCCGCCTGACCCGATTGCTTTTCGGGTGGGGTTTGTCGGCCGCATCGTTTCCATAAAGGATATCAAGACCCTTCTGAAGGCAGCTCAGCTGGTGCTTCTTCGCGTTCCCAAGGCATCGTTCTGGCTCATAGGTCCCCTTGATGAAGAGCCTGAATACTCTCTCGAGGTTCAGCAGATGGCCAGCGATTTGCAGATCGATCACAAGGTGCATTTTCTTGGCCGCCAGAATGTTCTTGAGTATTATCCGAAGCTTGATGTGGTAGTTTTAACATCGATTTCGGAAGGACAGCCATTAAGTATTCTTGAGGCCATGGCCGCTGGCGTGCCCAACGTTGCCACTGACGTCGGGGGGTGTCGTGAACTGTTATATGGCCGGGAATCGGAAGACAGGATACTCGGGCCCTGCGGTGTGATTACCAATCTTCGTTCTCCTATGCAAACCGCAGAAGGGATATTCGAGATCTGCCTGAATCCCAAAAAGTGGGAGCACATGGCCAATGCTGGCAAAATCAGAGTTAAGGCTTACTACCGGCAATCAGAAGTCGTAGCACGCTATAAAAGACTTTATGAGAGATTCATGTCTAAAACCCCCGCTATCTCACCGTCTCTGCATGATCTGGCGAAAGTAAGGAATGCCGATCAGTTGAAGGGCGGAATATAATGGCGGGAATCGGTTTTAAACTACAGAAACTGCTTGATGAAGGCACCTATTTCGGTGTTCTGAAAGGTTTTTTGTTTGCAACTTTTTTGATTGCCGGGCCCTGGATTGTCACTGTCATTGTTATAAGCCTTTTAAACCACTTTACCCGTCTTCAAGGCAATCAGTATGACATTCTGAAAACCTCGATTGTGTATGTGTATGCATTTTCTCTGTTACTTACCGGGTTTTATCAGATGCCTTTGACCCGCTATCTTGCCGACGAGTTGTATGCTGGTCGCATTGAATCACTGGTCCCATCGTTTCTAGGCATGACTATGGTTGTGGCAACTGTGCAGGGTGTTGTTGGCTTCGGATATTCCCTGTTGTTGCCGCTTTCATGGTTTTATAGATATACCTTTATGGGCGGAATGGTGATAGTGGGCTTGCTCTGGCTGGCCGGCATTTATCTCAGTTGTTTGCGGGATTTTGAAATCATAGGGGTTTTATATATTGTTGGAGCCATTTTAAGTTTGTGCTTCTCGCTGATGTTTCAAAAAAAATTCGGCCTTGAAGGCGCGTTTTTCGGTTTCATTTTTGGTCATGCGCTGATTCTGATGGGTTTAACCTTTCGCATTCTCAGGGAATTGGGGTTACCTGGGCTGATGCCGTCATTTGTATGCCTGAAATCGCTGGTGAACTATCCGGATCATCTGTTAGCCGGCTTGCTTTACAACATGGCCATATGGGTTGATAAGTTTTTGTACTGGATGTCCGACTACCGTCAGTATCCATGTCGCGGCTTATACTCTTTTGGAATTTATGATACCGCTATCTTTTTGGCATATGTCACCATTATTCCTGCCTTAGGTATTTTTCTTATGAATGTTGAAACCGAGTTTTATCTCGTCTATCGTAAGTTTTATGGAGCAATTATTCGTCAGCTATCTTTCAGAAAAATTGTTGAAAGTCGGGAAGACATTAAGCGGGTATTGATGTTCACGTTTTTCGAAATGGTGAAAGTGCAGGGCGCTCTGACGCTGGTCGTATATTATTTTGCACCAGAAATTCTCAGGAAAATCCATTACGTTCCCGAACTCCTCTCTACGCTCCGTTGGGGAGTCTGGGGAGCATTCTTTCAGGCCCTCTTTTTGTTTGTCTCGTTAGTATTATTGTATTTCGAATTTGCCCGCGAAGCCCTCTGGGCTAATTTTACTTTTTTCGCTGTCAATGCCTTGCTCACGGGGCTGATAATTCACTTCCGATTAGATGACTACCTCGCTGCCGGATACGTAATTTCAACTATTATGGCCTTTATGCAGGCCGTCTATTTTTTACGTCGCGGTCTTCGAGATCTGATTTTTATCACCTTCAGCCGACAGCCGATTCCACACGAAATACCTCCTGCCCCGCCCCGTGTTGGAAAAGACGGCCGTCTTGGCGAAATCGTTATGATCCGATCAGCTATCGGAGCCGATCTCATAAATTGCATCATTCCAGAATCCGCTTTGGAAGAAAAGGCAAAAAAATAGTTGCGTACAGGTGAAACTCTCAAATGTTAAAACAGATGAAAAGTTTGGCTTCGAATCAATGAGAAAATAGGATTTCCATAGTTGGTTCAACTGCTTTTACAAGAAATAGACGGTTGGGTTCAAGAGTTGCAATCAACTTGCCACCATGTATGACTGGGTCTCCAGAAGCATCCCTGGAGAATACATAAAAGAACTCTCGAAATCCCTTTTGCTGGATCACTTTCAGACAGGTTGAATTTTGTTCAAAGTGGATGTTTTCTTCGAAATACTTTTTCATTGGCAACATAAACTTGCCTGCCGTGGTGGCTTCGGCCGCTGGCAGGTTTTCCTTTGCAAACAGCAAAAGACGGCGCAGGTTAAGAAGCATGATCTCCCAGTTGGATTTTGCCCGAACCGAATCGTAAATGTCGTCTGGATGGATAAAATGACTGAACACGCCATGAGTCAGAATTCCGTTCAGAACGGAAAATCGTACCAGTTCTGTCAGGTAGAATCCGCTCGAAATCCGGGGCATCAACAAAAGTCTGGGAAATTTTTCATCCGGGCCGAATTCATCTCCGCCCCCATCTCTATTGAAGGCCTCTACCCGATAATCGTTTCCTGAAGTATAGACCCGGCAAATAGTGCAAATCGTTGGAAAAGCGTTGAGAATGGCCTGTTTTCCAGCGTTATCAATCAAATTATTTGGAGGAACATACACCATGCATGGAGGAAGTTTTTTTTCCTGCCACATGGAAAAAGCCTGTTGAAGGCTCTGCGACATTTCCTCGATAGAAGGCCATGATCGCGAGGTCGTGCCTGTTAACATCAGGGATTGGTGGTTATAACCATGTAATCCCAGATCATGTCCCCGAGTGTTTAGTATTTTTTTAATAATGTTATCAAAAAATTCAAGACGATCGATTGTTTTGTTAAACGGACCGCGTATCTGGTCCTGGTAATTAAAGATCAAAAAATGAGTAGCTGGAACCGCCAACTCCTCAAGCAATTGCATCACTTGTTCGTAGAAAATATTCTGATAAAACTGGAAATCCGAAAAACCAAAGTCGCGGGCCACGACCCCTCTTTTCAGGTCATAAGCAGGGGGGGGCGAGTCATCTATCTGCAAAATAATTCGA
The DNA here is from genome assembly GCA_015233155.1 of Candidatus Rifleibacteriota bacterium. GTDB lineage: Bacteria > Muiribacteriota > Ozemobacteria > Ozemobacterales > Ozemobacteraceae > JADFYG01. The sequence goes on along the minus strand of JADFYG010000005.1, from coordinate 97,354 downwards.
TTGAACACACTCATGGCTGCGATTGGAAGGCTTCTCAGCAGAGAAAATAGAAATAGCCCACGGAACTCCTTCATTTGGAGACAGCTTGAATTCCAGAATATCACTTGCCCTTTTCCAAATGATCGGGTCAGCAGAAGAGGTATATTGGGAGGATTTTTGTAATTAAGCTGGACTTCCCATTCCTGGCTGACATCTATGTTGCAACCGTTCGAAACGAACAAAGGTATCTGAAGTTCAGGTCGGCACTGGCGAAAAAAAGGTCGGTGGGCTTCCAGGCCTCGTGCATCTACAAACATGTGAGGGCCGTCCCTGGCCTTCATTCCCAATGGGTTCATTAGTTCTGGGTGAAAACACCGATACGCAAAATAAAGAATTCCTCCATCCTGGACATAAGACAGGGCATCGGGGGGAAAGATTTGGCTGGCGGCTTTTTCGCAACAGAGGATCAATGCGGATTCCGTAAAATCCTTTCTGGTCATTCCGGGCAAGGCTGTAACATCTACCTCGACAAAAGTGTGTCCGGCACATTGCAGGGCACGTTTGAGATTATCAACCAGTTTAATGGAGTTTTTTTCCTGGGAATCGCTGACCAGAAGAAAATTTGTCTTCGAAACAGGTTCAGAACTTATGGCAATGGAAGGAAATGAGATAGCAATGAGGCATAATATCTGTGTGAAAAAAAACATTTTTATTTTGAGACGAAACAGCGGATTTCTCATTTCACCAGTCCTTGACTCCGTGTGATAACCTTTCTAATATATATCATACGAGGTTCCTGTAAAATTGAGTTCGAGAATAATAGTAGCGGAGTGATCCTCTGATCATAAGAACGATTGAGTCCTACACTTCCCATCGCGAACTAAGTGCAGAAGGAGTTCTTTTGCCTGATTCTGAAAGTATCTTGCATAATATTGTAATTATCAAAAGGATTCTGACTTAATCATGTGGACACAATCCAATCGCCTGGGTGTGTTTTTGATTTTTTTTGTCTCTTGTTTTCAGATGGTTTTGACATTGCCTCTGTATTCCCAAAACTTGAATGCTAATAAGGTTCCATTGGGCGAAAAGATATTGACCTGGGGGTGTGTGTATTCTCGTGTGCCGGTTAAGGAGTTGAAAAAATCGCTGGCCGGGCTTTTGGTCATTCAGCCAGATCCATATACAGCATCAGATGTGGCCGAACTGAAACGAGGAAATCGACAGGTATTGGCCTACCTTTCCGTTGGCGAAGCGGAAAGTTATCGTCCATATTTCAAGAAAAACATTATTTCAGACCTTCTGATAAAGGAAAACCCGGAATGGAAGGATAATTTTCCGGTCAAATTCTGGGATCCTGCGTGGGAAATAATTGTTTCAGAATATGCGGAAACGATTGCTGCAAAAGGATTTAACGGGTTTGTTCTGGATGTTGTTGATGCATGGGAAGTTCAGCAAAATAAAGGCATAGCCAAAGCTCAGATGACAGAGCTTATTTTGTCCATAGTAAGACATCTTCGCAAGGACAATCCGGACCTGGTTTTTATTGTTCTCAACAGCCATGCATTGTTCGATGATTCTAGATTTTCAGACGAAATCGATGGGATTATCCAGGAAAGTTTATACTATAGCTGGAAAGAGGCGCCACCTGTCTCTTGGCAAAAAGAGAAAATCACCGCATTGAAAAAACTGCGTGAAACTGGAAAATTTGTCGGTTTGCTGGAGTACACCAGGCGGGTTGTTCAAATCGCAAAGACCAAACGAATCGCTCGCAACCTGGGGTTCGTTCCATATTTTACCGAGAAAAAACTCCAGAAGCTTTTTCCGATACCATAAAATCTGCTATTTTATGGGCTTTGCGTCCTGTGTGTCCAGGGAGATAATTTTTAGCTGCGTATCTAATCGGGTCATGTGAAGTATTTTGGCGACAGTTGGCTGAGGGTTTTCAATAATAAGGTCTGCACCCTTTGCAGAAAGCTTTTTGTATAAGCGTATCATGGTAGTTATGGCTGCACTGCTCAAAAAAGCCACTTCAGACATATCGATTGTGACCTGAGAATATTTTAAATACTCCAGATCCTCTATCTCTTGTTGAAGTTGGGAACTGTTTTTTTCATCTAAATTACCCTGGATGCGAACATCAAGAGTTTTTTCGCTGGCCTGCACTACCTGAAAAAGAAAATCTCTTTTTTTATGACGACTCAGCATGGCATTTCCTGATGAAGAATACTTTTAATTGCCCCGATAGGAGTTTATTGTTTCAGTTATGCAGTATAGCATACGAAAGTTAGTGTTTCCATGGTTTGAGTTTGCCCTGATTGCCGGGTGTCCTCTGTCTGTTAGTATGCAATTCTCAAAAAACTGTGTCGATACGGACTCATAATATTTAATTTGGCAGAATTATCGATGTTATTGCCCGATAATGTATGCCATTTCAGCCTGCAATGTTGGAGAAAAATGGATATCTCTCAGAAAAAGATGCCTCCATGGATCGATACGCATTGTCATCTTGATTTGTCGCCGCTTTCTGAGCACTTGCGTGAACTCTTTTGTCGTGCCACGGCGGCCGGGGTGGAGGGTTTCGTGGTTCCGGCGGTCTCAGGAGCTCTTCAACCTGTGGAACTTCCTGAAAATGCTTTTCGTGCATGGGGAGTCCACCCTGGAAATGCACATCGTTTTCAGGCGGATGATCTACGTTCCCTGTTCGCGGAATCACCTTATAGACCTGTTGCCATAGGCGAATGCGGACTCGATCGGGATGCCTCCGCCCCCATCGTTCGACAGCGTGAAATATTCGCGGCGCAATTGGAAATTGCCCGGGAACAAGGACTTCCCATACTGGTGCATCTGCGAGGTCATTGGAATGAAGCTCTTGATTTATTGAAAAGGCATGCGTACGGAATACCATGGGTCATGCATGCATTTTCCGGATCTTTCGAGATTGCCAGCCTGTTTCAGCGGCAAGGCGCCAGCTTTTCATTTGCTGGTTCACTGTGCATGCCGCAGGCCCGAAAAACTCCGCGCGTTGCCCGAGAAATATCGCTCGACACGATACTTCTCGAAACAGACTCTCCTGATATGCGCCCTGTCGGATGGCTATTACCAGAAAACGAACCGGGATCATTGCCGCTGATTGCTGCACGACTAGCCTGTATTCGTGGTATGTCGATCGAATCCATCCGTTACGCGACATTTGAAAACACAACCAGGATTTTTGGCAGGCTTTCATTTTGAGCTCGTGGCATAACCGAATTATTCAGTAGCCAGATTCAAAAAATTTTCTACGGATATTTCTTCTGCGCGAGCCTTGGGCGACAACTTGAGATTTTCGAAACGTTCTGCCCATGCGACCGCCGGGAATGCTTTTTTCAATACATTCAGCGCCATCTTGCGGCGCTGACCGAAGGCGATGGAGGCGATTTTAGACGCACGCTCGCATTGCCGACGCTTAATTTCGGAAATAGTCAAAGGTCGAAGTTCCACCAATGCGCTTGTTACTGCCGGGTTAGGAAAAAACGCCGATGGGGGAAAGCTGGGTCCCACCGAGACTTGAGATGCGAGCTGAACAATCACTGAAAGAAAACCATATTCATCGTCACCGGGACCGGCGGCCATCTTTTGTACCACTTCTTCCTGAAGAACGAAGACGAGCTTTTGTGCTGGTGGTTTCAGTTCGAGCAGATGGCGGACGATAGCTGTTCCGCAATAATAGGGAAGATTTCCGCATACAAGAAGTCTGCAATCGCGAGCATGCGGAAAAATGAAGCCTTGCCGTGACTTGGAATCGCCCGCTTCTATTTCGAAATTGTCGCTTTGTTGCTTGGAAAGTTCTTCGTCGCGTCCGGCCTCGGAAAAATCAGTCGTTCGCATCGGATGTAAAGCCTGAAGATCGGCATCGAGTACGTCGCCCCAATGAATGATCGCTCCTGGGGTATTATTCTGCCTCGGTGACGCACATAAGGTTTCCAGAATCCCTTTCAAGCGGAGGTCTATCTCGAACAATCTGAGATGGGCGGAAGTTGAGAGAAGGATGCGTGTAAGAGCTCCGACACCGGGACCAATTTCCCACACCTCGTCGTTTGGGCCTATTGCCAATCGCTCTACGACTGACGTTATTACGGTTTCGTCCTGGCAGAAGTTTTGTCCGAGAGATTTCTTAGCAATGAGACCGGCTCGTGCCAAAATGTTTCGGGTTGACTCGTGTCGCTCTTCATCCATGGGGGTAACTCCTTCAATCCTTTGAAAGCACTCACGTACCGAATAGGTTCGTTGTTGATTATCTTCCTGGTGGCAGAGATCAAGTCAGAATCGACGATCTCAGGAGCGAAAACTGCTGAGGTGCAGTATGCCAGGTTCGACCAGAATGGTTTTCAGATTTAGCTGAAACGGAAATTTTTCGAGATTTAATACTGGATTGATGCGCTTCACTATATTGCCGATGAAAGCACGCGGCATGCCCATTCCATTCAATTTGATCTTCTTCGGATGGAACCAGATCGCTTTTTCGTCATGAACGCTCAACTGGCCTGTGGCCCAAAATTTTACCTTCATGAAAGAGTATTTCGTTGAACCTGACAGGGTGAGCGTTCCAGTGCCCATCTCGATTTTGGGATTGTCAACATTGATTGCCTTGCACTTTGCGAGTAGAAATGTGTTGAGATCGGATTCGAGAATAGTCACATCCATGTTGATGCTTGTGACCTTCACCGTGTCAACTTTATCTTCTTTCACGAGCTTGGTTGTGTCTAGTTGAACATCTATAAATTCAGTGTCCGCGTGTTCGAGTATTAGTTGATCGGCTTCTCCACGAGCAACCTTGACGGTGATCTTCTGAAAATGCCCCACACTGCTTTCCGAAGCGTTGATGGGGGTGAGTTCGATTGTCATAGTTGCCGGATCATGCAGGAGTTTTCGCATTGAAGCGTCTAACTTGCATGAAAAAAGTGTCGGGTCTGATGCGAGTTGGGCGGTTACGACGGGGTCCGGAGTCCAGGAGGCGTTTAACGGCCGAGCCGCCTTGGTGTCTGCTGCGAATGCCGGATAATCAGCGCAAGCAAACAATATTACGGTTTGCAAAAACAGCAACAATATTGTCTGGCAATATCTCTTCATAAATTGAAGTTATTTTAGCCTATTTTCTCCCGCTACGGAAGAAAAATCGAATAACGGATGAATCACTTGCGAAATTACTGTGTTGTCCTGAATTGTCCAGTGAATAAAATCCTGTCTTATTGAGAAAGAATAGCCCATGCATCCCAGAGGGTTAGACCGCGCGGAGGCAATAGACGTGCAGAGCGTAGAAATGGCTCAAGTGCAGAAAACAAGAAAAAATCCTCATCGAGGACTATTCGATAGCGAGTCTCACGATTGATTATTCGTCCCGATACACTGATCTCGTGTATTGCGCCGCCCAGATATGAAAGATGCCCTCCGTCGAAACCCACCGGAGTGTTCGGAGCAGTCCGCAAAAGTTGTGTCAGCAGTCGCTCGAGATCTCCACCGGCAAGATCGTAAACGCGCAGTTTGCGAGGAGGAACGACGCGGGTCACAAGGCCCATGTCTATTATTCGTTCGTTCACAACAGGAGATGGTTCCATTGTTGTGATGGCCAGATCGGCACGTAACAATTGACGAGCCAATCGCGCATGCAGTGATGGGGCGAATCTATATGACAACGGTGGAGGAGAACTCGTCATAGACATTACATGTAGGGCCGTGAGGCGCTTATGCCGTATTTCGGATGCCGTTTGCGAAAACTCACTGGGAATATGGCGATTGGAAGCCTTTGACAGTGGCAGTCGACGAGTCTCAACATCAGGACATTTTCGATTTTTGAACTCCGCAAATGAACTCGATGAGTCCGCAGAATCAGGGTTTGTGGCCGAATGGCCGTATCTGGATGTCAGATCGGTGAGGGCACGATGATCTACCTGGATTGTCAGAAGAGCCTTGTCGCCATCTGGAACGAGCCATAGAGGCGGTTCGTGGGAACCTGCGATGCTCTCACACCAGTCTGTGGTCTCGTCTGGTGGCGGCACCCAGAGCAGCCTGATGTCATCAGATAATCCTCTCATCAGTTTTTGGACTGCCACGCGGCGCATATGGCAGACGACAAAAAGCATGTCCCAGGCATCCGGGTGCTCGAAGCGCAGGCGGCGAAGAGCACGAGCAGGATCTTCGATCTGATATCCTCCGCCGAACAGAGGGGAATCGACGAGCAGGTCTTCGTCGATAAGATTGGCAAGGCCGATACTATGACCATCCACGTGCATCAATCGTACTTGTTCAAACGAAGTTTCCCCACCTCGTGGAGCTGATACATTTGTCCAGATGTGTGTTGAAAGGTGCCCGGGAGGTACACCGGTGTTTCGAGCCTGGAAAAAATCATCAGGCCCGAGAGCGATGGCCGCGAGTCCGCTTTCCCTTTCCAGGACGCCTGTCAGAGCATTCTCACAGATTCCATCAGAAAGAAAGCCGTCAGCAGTATTTCCGCCGGTATGGTTTCCGACACTTATGACGAGTGTCTTATCGCGATTTCGATGCGTCAATCCATTTATGAGTGCAGGAATTCGCCATGGATTTCCCGGGACTGCTTCACCGAAAGGGTCGAATGACGCCAGATGTCCATGCCAGTTGCCAGTGACAATGAGTTGCCACGCTGCGGCAGGGCATACGATTACGAGCATCAATATGACCGGTACGAGTTTTAACTGACGTAACAGAATGTTCAAATATGGGATGTGGACTCTGGGAGCGCTCTTTCTGTGAGAAAAAACCTTATGCATCAGGCATTTACGCGTCGCACAAGGAAGATGCCCGCAATAGCGAAGACGATGTTCTGCATGTGAGCACCCAGGAAGACCGGAATCAAGCCGGATTTACCCATCGCCGTCGCAAAGCTCATAATCACGTAATACACGAAAATAATGATGATTGAGACGCCGAAACCGATGAAAGCACCACTGCGATAACTTGTCAGACCAAAGCTCGCACCGATCAACGCAAAAAATATACTTGCCAGCGGCAGAGATGTTTTCAATGCGAGTTCCACTTTCAACTCGGTTGTGTCCACAAATGAAGTGCGATCGTAGGTTTCGATGCGGTCACTTAATTCGCGATAACTCATCTCATTGGGTTTCTTGCTTTGTCGCGCAAAATCAGTGGGTGTTTCACGGACCATGGGCATCCGAAGCAATGGCGTCGTGCTGCTTTCTGTGACCCGACCTTCACGATATCGTTGTTCGATGACGGCATCCAGTTCCCAGTTTTTTCCAGTCCAGCGCGCTCCGGCAGCCGAAAGGCGCCTCACGAGCAGACCGTTGTCGTAATACTCTATCAACATGCGTTCGATAGTTCCGCTTGTTTCATAAACCTTGCGGGCATAAGCGAATCCCCCGTCTGAGACACGCATTATGGCATTTTCGGTGGCATCTGGCTCGACAATGCGCATGATCTCCGTGTGGCGTATTTCCTGCGCACGTTGGTTCGCTTGCGGAACTATCAGATCCTCGAATGCCAGACTGAATGCAGTGACCAGAATCGCGAAGAAAAACACTGGCAACAATAATCTGAAAAAATTAATTCCTCCGGCTTTGAGAGCGATAGTTTCTGAATCTTTGGACATACGCCCAAAGACCAAAAGCGTAGACAGGAGCACCGACATCGGAAACGTAAAAATCATATCCTGCGGAAGTCTGTAAAAAAACCATCGCACCACGGTGATAATCGAGACGTTGTCATTCACTATGCTCTGCAGTGCAAACATCAGCGGATCGATAGCGATAACCGTGACGAACATGAAGAAGCCGAAGAAAAACGGCCCTAAAAGCTGCATGAAAATGTATCGGTCTATGGTTTTGATCATTTTGAAAATTGGTGTGCGGGTGGTATTATGCTCTGTTTTGTCTGGATATTCAATTATCAGATTGGAGAACTTTTTATGAAGATCAGTCTCATCGGAACCGGGTATGTCGGACTCGTTTCAGGCACCTGTTTTGCCGAATCAGGAAACGACGTCATATGCATGGATACCGACCAATCAAAGGTTGATCGCCTGCAACGGGGAGAGATCCCCATTTATGAGCCAGGTTTGGAAGAGATGGTCAAACGTAATGTCCAGGAAGAACGTCTGAGTTTTACGACCGATATTAAAGAAGCTGTCGCCCATGGCTTGATGTTATTCATCGCCGTCGGAACTCCTCCAGGCGAAGATGGCTCCGCAGATTTGCAATACGTGCTTTCCGTTGCTCGCCAGATCGGCCAGAACATGGATTCATTCAAGGTAATAGTCGACAAGTCGACCGTGCCGGTTGGAACAGCAGATCGAGTAAGGGCTGTCGTGCATGAAGAACTGGCTAAGCGTGGACTCAGCTTGCCATTCGACGTGGTGAGCAATCCGGAATTTCTTAAGGAAGGCAATGCTATCGATGATTTCATGAAGCCTGATCGTGTGGTTGTGGGCTGCGATGATGTACGTACAGCAGAATTGATGAAAGAACTGTATGCCCCATTCGTGCGCACCGAAAAACCAATTCTCGTAATGGATGTGCGATCGGCCGAGATGACAAAATATGCCGCCAACTCCATGCTGGCAACCAAGATTTCATTCATGAATGACATAGCCAATCTGTGCGAACGTCTCGGAGCCGATGTTGACAGCGTACGTAAAGGCATAGGTTCAGATTCGCGCATCGGATATTCTTTCATTTTTCCTGGCGCAGGATACGGTGGAAGCTGCTTTCCGAAAGATGTTCAAGCTCTCGTGCGCACCGCAAGCGAGAAAGGTTACAGACTTGAAATTCTCGAGTCTGTCGAACGAGTCAACTATCGCCAGAAGGAAGTCTTGTTTAATAAGCTTGAGGCACGATATTCCGGCAATATGAAAAACAAGATAGTTGCAGTGTGGGGGCTTGCCTTCAAGCCAAACACTGATGACATGCGGGAGGCTCCGGCAATTGTCCTGATCGAAAAGCTTCTTGCAGCCGGAGCAAAAGTGCGAGCTTATGATCCGGAAGCCATGAATGAAGCTAAAAAAGTTTTCGGAGATCGCATCGAATATGCGCGTAAGAGTTATGAAGCTCTTGATGGGGCAGATGCTTTGATGGTTGTTACCGAATGGAATGAATTTCGTCGCCCCGATTTCGATAGAATCAAATCACTGTTGAAAAAGCCTCTGATCATTGACGGTCGCAATTTATATGATCCACAGCGCATGAAAGCACTCGGTTTTGAATATCATTCGATCGGGAGGTCATGATTCATGAAAATTATCCTGCCGGTTGCCGGGAAAGGTACTCGTCTTCGCCCTCACACTCTGAATAAACCCAAATCTTTAGTTCGGGTTGCCGGAAAAACCGTCCTGGAACATGTCATTAACAGTGTTTCCAAGGTCAAGACCGATGAAATAATATTCATTACTGATGAAAACGGCGGCATTATAGAATCATTCATGAAGGAACATTATCCTAACCTGAATCCGGTTTATATAACGCAGGCGGAACGTCTCGGTCCGGCTCATGCTGTCTGGCTTGCCGCCAATCGCATCAAACCTGGCGATGATGTGCTCGTGGTCTTCAATGATACTCTTTTTGTCACCGATCTTACACGTATTCCACGGCTTTGCGAAGGGCTGGATGGTCTCATTTATTCGAAAGAAGTCTTGGATTACAAACGCTTCGGTGTAAACGTAATGAAGGATGGAATCATAGTAGACATGGTTGAAAAGCCTGATCAGCCGGTCAGCAAACTGGCTCAGGTCGGATTATATTATCTGCGTGACGGCAATCGTTTTATGAACAGTCTTGCCAAGGCCATCGATCTCAAGTTGACCGTGAAAGGCGAGTATTATTTGCCTGAAGTTTTCAAGCTCATGATCGCCGAAGGAATGAAACTGGGAGCGCCTGAGATCGACGAATGGCTTGATTGTGGCAAGGCGGATACGTTACTTTCCACGAATCGATACCTCCTGGAAAATACCAGCTGCAGCCACTATTGCATAGAGGGGTGTGTCATTATTCCACCGGTTGCGATTCACCCGTCGGCAAAAGTGAATCACTCCGTCATAGGACCCCATGTTTCCATCGCGGAGGGTTGTCAGATCGAGTGTTCCATAATCAAGGACAGCGTCATAAATGCAAATACGATTCTGAAAAACGTTATTCTGGCCGAATCGCTCATCGGAGATTCAGTTGAATTGACTGATGGTCCTCAACGTATCAACATAGGAGATAACTCAGTTATCGATATGGGTGGTGGTCTCGGAGGAAATCGGTGAGTGAGGCGAGAGTTCGCGATGGGAGTGTTGAATCGAACATAACTGCATCTGTCGGCAAGCCGACCGTGGTTGTGACTGGTGGCGCCGGTTATATTGGTTCGCATGCATGTAAAACTTTGGCGGCGGCTGGTTTTGTTCCGGTTGCCTACGATAATCTCGTCTGTGGACATCGGGATGATGTCAAGTGGGGGCCGTTTATCGAGGGGAGTCTCGAAGATCGCACCAAACTCGACAATATGTTGGCCCTGTATCGCCCGATAGCAGTCATGCACTTCGCAGCCTTTGCTCAGGTGGGCGAATCGGTTCTCGACCCAGGAAAATACTATCGCAATAATGTCGTCGGAAGTCTTTCACTGCTGGAAGCCATGCGCGACCATGGAGTGAAAAATCTTGTCTTCAGTTCAAGCGCAGCTACCTATGGTATGCCTGCTGCAACACCTATTCCGGATGATCATGCACAAAATCCCATCAATACCTACGGATGGACAAAATTGATGATGGAACGCATGATGGCCGACTTTTCGGCAGCACATGGGCTGTCGTGGCTGGCATTGCGTTATTTTAATGCCGCCGGAGCAGACCCTGACGTCGAAATCGGTGAACGGCATAATCCCGAAAGCCATCTGATTCCCCTTGTACTCGATGCGGCTTTGGGCCGACGACCGAATATCACTGTATTCGGTACTGATTACCAAACCCCCGACGGTACCTGCATTCGTGACTATATTCATGTGAGTGATCTTGCTGATGCGCATGTGCTCGCTCTGCGTCATTTGCAAAACGGAGGAATTTCTGGTGGCTTCAATCTTGGGAATGGCGCCGGATACTCAGTCAAAGAAGTTATTGAAACCGCTGAGTACGTAACGGGGCGGAAGATTCCGACATTGTTTGGACAACGCCGAGCGGGTGATCCTCCCCGCCTCGTAGGCGACGCTTCGCGGGCTCGCAATATTCTTGGCTGGAAACCCAGGTTTTCCGATCTTGGAATCATCGTCGAACACGCATGGAATCACCGAAAAGGATATTGTCATGTCTAAACAAAATATATCCGCTGTGTTTGCCGCGATTCTGGCGGGTGGGTCAGGAACCCGTCTATGGCCGTTGTCGCGACAGAGTTGGCCCAAACAGTTGCTTGCATTGACCGGTGACAACACGCTATTACAGGAAACCAGTCGTCGGACGCTTGGCATAGTTTCCGCCGATCGGCAAATGATAGTTACCAGTACCGATTATGCTCATCAGGTAGAAGCACAGATGTCAGCTTTCTTTCCTGCGGCCATTCCTGTCGTCATGGCTGAACCATGTGGACGCAACACTGCTCCGGCGATTTTCTGGGCTGCGCGCGCAGCATTGCAACAAGGCGGAGATGGTGCAATTGTAGTGGTTTTACCTTCGGATCATTTGATCACGAAAGAAGACATATATCAGTCCCAGTTGCAGGCAGCTGTTGATCTGGCTCGAAAAGGATATTTCGTAACATTTGGTATCAAACCTACCCACCCTGAAACAGGCTATGGTTACATTGAAGCAGGTTGTGGCATTGCCGGAGGCAAAGCGTTTGTCGTAAAACGGTTTGTTGAAAAACCTGATCGTGTCAAAGCGGAAACCTATCTCGAAGCCGGAACTTTCACATGGAACAGTGGTATGTTCGTGCTTCCAGCGAAGGCACTGTTTGCCGAAGGAAAGAAGCTATGCCCGGAAGTGGCGGCTGCTTTCGAAAAGATAGATGCGCATGATATGGATGTTGTGAAAAAGGTATTCGAGACGGTCCCATCTATATCGATCGATTATGCAATAATGGAAAAAACAAAGAAGGCGGCGGTAATATCCGCGTGTTTTGGCTGGAGTGACGTCGGAAGTTGGCAGAGTCTGCATGCAATCAGCAATAAAGATGCAAATGGCAATGTCATCGTTGGCGATCACATTGCCATAGATACAAAAAACAGCCTGATATACAGCCGGAATCGCACGATTGCCACTTTGGGAGTGGATGATATGGCCATTATCGACACTCCGGACGCTTTGATGATTTGCCCTTTGAGCGAGAGTCAGCGCGTGAAGGAGATTGTCGACAAGCTCAAACTCGACCAGCGGCGAGAGTTTGCCGAGCACCTCACGGTTTATCGGCCGTGGGGTAGTTATACAATTCTTGAAAATGGACCTAGATACAAAATCAAACGTATCATCGTCCAGCCGGGCAAACGCCTTAGTTTACAGCGGCATGCGCATCGAAGTGAACATTGGGTGGTTGTTTCCGGAACCGCCGCGATTCGAAACGGCGACGATGAGATATATCTGCGTGAGAACCATTCCACATATATACAGGCTACGCAACTTCACCGGCTCGCTAATCCCGGACGCATTCCCCTGCAAATCATCGAAATACAAGTAGGCGGCTATCTTGAGGAGGATGATATAGAGCGATTTGATGATGATTTCGGTCGTGGTGTTCCTAAAGCCGATACCGAAAAAGTAAAAGGCAGGACTGAATCTGTATCCAGGGCGCGCAAAGGTTGATTCATGAAATTCATACCGTATGCTCACCAGTCAATTTCTGATGAAGATATCGCAGCAGTTGTCAGAACGCTGAAGTCCGATTTTCTCTCTCAGGGTCCTGAAATAGGTCGCTTCGAGAAAGAGTTTGCGACTTTTGTCAATGCCCCTTTTGCTGTGGCTTGTGCCAGCGGCACAGCCGCACTGCATCTTGGATGTCTTGCAGCCGGTATTGGGGCTGGCGATCGTGTGCTTACCACACCGATTACTTTCGTAGCTTCAGCCAATTGTGCCCGATATGTTGGCGCCTCAGTCGAGTTCGCTGATATCAATCCGGAAACCTGTCTGCTCGATCCCGGCGAATGCGAAAAAATGCTTGATGCAGCTCAGCGTGCCGGGAAGCCGTTCAAGGCGGTCATAACTGTTGACCTGGCGGGATATCCGTGTGATATGCAGGCTTTTTCGCGTCTGAAAGAAAAATTTGGTTTCATTTGGATCGAAGATGCCTGCCACGCACTTGGCGCAACATGGACAAACAATCATGGCGAAAAACTTCAGATCGGAGCATGTAAAACTGTCGATCTGACGATCTACAGTTTTCACCCTGTCAAACATATCACTACAGGCGAAGGCGGCATGATCACAGCTCACGATTCTGCGCTTGATGCCAGACTGCGTCTTTTTCGCAGTCACGGTATTAATAGAGCTTCGTCTGCGATGAAAATTCGCTCTGAAGCTTTTGACGAGACGGGGGCTCCAAATCCCTGGTATTATGAAATGCAGGAGCTTGGTTTCAACTATCGTCTGTCTGACATTCAGGCGGCATTGGGAACTTCTCAACTTGCCCGTCTACCCATTTTTCTGACCCGCAGGCACGAGGTTGCAGCTCGATATCGCTCTGCATTCACTGAATGGCCTTATATCATATTTCCGAAAATTAGCGAAGGCTTATGTCATGCGTATCATTTGGTCATAGTATTGATCGACTTCAAGGCTCTTGGAAAAAGTCGCGTCCAGGTCATGAATGAATTACGCGCAAAGGGCATTGGAACTCAGGTTCATTACCTTCCGGTGCCGATGATGCCCGCATACGGCGCTGGTGCAGAGAACCCCGAAGGCGCGATGAAACATCTGCCTGCGGCTTTGGCTTATTATCGGCATACGTTATCGATTCCATGTTTTTCAGACATTTCGGATGATGAAGTTGAACGAGTAGTCAGCGCTCTGAAAGAAGCTGTAAAATGATTATTTTGGTGAGTTTTTTAACGGCATGAAAAAAAGAGTACTTTTTCGCGCGGACGGTGGTCTGACTATTGGTTTGGGGCATGCGATGCGATGTCGCACTCTTGGAGTTGAACTGCGGAAACGTGGTTGGACAGTCGGTTTTATGGGCACAGAACTTCCTGCGTCGTTCGTGACTGCAGATTGCTTCGAACTCATCGAGGATCCATATGGCCCACTGCGAGTTGGAACGCTTGCCCCATCTCATGGAAAGACGCTTCGCGAAATAGCGACCAAATGGAAACCTGATCTTTTGATCATTGATCATTATGGATTTACAGTCGATGACTTCGCGACATTATGTCGTGGTCCATGGGCGCTGGGAGCAATAGATGATCTCGCGGATCGCATGCTTCCCGTGGAAGTTGTAATCAACCCAAATCCGTTGGCTTCTGACGAGGTCTATCGCCGACAGGGAATTCCAGTGACATTGACAGGCGAAGTATTCACTCTGATACGGCCGGAAATTCTATCTCTGCGTCGCGACGAGGGTACGCCGACAGATGGACCGACGGTCATTTCACTCGGGGGTGGCAATGTCGAAAAAATTACGATGAAGATACTTGACGCATTTTCAGGGCACTCTAATCGCTTGGTACAGGTCGTCGTTTCTCCTGATTGCCCGAAGCATCTTCTTCGTGAATGGGTTGCTGAGAGACCGCAGGGCCGCAGTCTTCATGATGAACCGCAGCTCCTGGCCGGTTTGCTCGCAAGCGCCGGAATAGCGATAACTGGTGGCGGGGGAACCCTTTGGGAAGTCTATGCTCTCGGAATCGCCAGCCTGGCCGTCGTCTTCGCGGATAACCAGCGCCGGACTCCTGATATTGTTGGTTCCAGAAAAACAGGTCTTTGTCTCGACATGCGGGAAGCTTTTCCGACAGCGGCCGGGAATCCTGAAATAGAACATGTTATATCGACGATGTTTGCATTGGCGGGGAACTCAGTGGAACGCCGGGTGATGATCGAGCGGCAGAGAAGACTTATCGATGGACTTGGTGCAGTTCGCGCCGCTGATCGTCTCGAAATACTTTGCCGTGAGCGAAATTAAGACGGATCGTCTGATGAAGGAAGTCTGAAAAGTGTGTTCGTCCCTATTTTTATGTCTGAATATTCGGCGTTTTTATGTATTTTGCATCTCCATGATGTTTGTTGTCGTTGGTATCTATGTTCCAGAGTGTGTCGAAGCGCTCGATTGTCCTGTCTGTGGTGCAAAGGGAATTTCCGCCCTTGTAATGTACTGTCCCACATGCAAGTCAGAACTTCATATGTCTGAAACCACCAATCGGGGAAAAAAAACAGCGGCATTGCAAATAGAGATTATTTACACCGGCGATAAACCGGACAAACTACCGGAAACAGGACGGATTCTTTTCAATCGCCGGCCAAAAGGTGAAATCTCGCTGGTCGAGCGGGAGGTTCGCGAACGCTATGCTATTCCTGGTGAAAAGAAGCACGGAGTTGGTATCGACTATACCGCGCTGTACCGGGGCGAGATTCGTGAATTAGCCGAAGGCGTCGTGGATGTGACTGTCGAGATGACGTTTCCATGGGTATTTGGCTTGCTTAAACGCACTAACAGAGTAACTTTTCCGCGGGTTGGGTTCAAGCCGGGCGAGACTGTGAAGCTGCACCATACCTTCAGCCACCCTAATCTGTTTTCCCAGCGTGGTGAGACTCCGGCGCGGAAAAAAAATATTCTTCCGGATCTGCCTCATTTAAAGACCGCGACCGGCACACTTTCAATTGAATTACCGTTGAGTGAATGACTGATTTTTTGATTGGTAAGGTTGTGGCAAAAAGGCCGCAAGAGAAAATATTTCGCAATTTTGCAGGGAAAAATTTCGTTGGCCCGCTCTGATGCTTGTCGTTTGCAATGTTTTTTTCTGGCATTGATTTTGCGGCTATGTTCTTCAAGGGGGGAAATCTGCACTTATTGACTATTTTATTTGGTTATGTGTAACTGAATATTATTACTATCTTATCTTAACAAGGGGCAAATTATGAAAAACAAAAGAGTTTTCCTGTTGACCTCGGTTATGGTGTTGATGTTTTCAACGTTTATCTATGCGGGGAGTTTCGCAGATACCGCCAATCAGGCAAAGGAGTCGGGGAAATCTGTAAAGCCTGCCGACCAGAAAAATGATGTCGATTCCAGGAAGGAATGCGATGCCACGAAAGACAGTTCCAAAGACCACGACCATGGTAAGGGGAATGATGACAAAGATGACAGGGATTTCAGTGGCCAGGCACCAGTTGACCCCGACCAACCCGGAGAGAACAAAGAGGTCGATGAGGGCGGAAAACAATGTCCGGAAAAAGTGACCAGTCAATCCTGTGGCGATCTCGTCAAGCTGATTCTGGTCAAATTCAGTGTGAAAATAGTTGGGCATTGTGAAGGGGAAAAGGGCGATAAGGATGAAGTTTTGTGGACCAAAAAAGATCTGTTAGAGGTATATAAAACCTACTATTCTCTTCCAAAATTCTTTTTCAAGCACACTTGTGAATTGAAACGTGGGAAGTCGTCCGGAAAAAATGACGGGGTAAAAGGATGTCTCGCTACCGGAACCTCATCCATATCCATATGTGGGGAAGCCACTCGTCCTGGGATGCTCGGTGAAGCATTGGTTCGCGAAATGGGGCGGTGTTTCCTTCTTACTCGTGAGATTCAGGAATTGAAATTGGAATGGTCTAAGTTGGTTGGTAAGGATTATGACAATAAGTCCAAGGTGAAATCTCCGGTGACGTCATCTTGTCAAAACTGTGATGAAGATTTTGCCGAGTCTGTAAGGATTTTCTGGTGTGATGGAAATGGTTTGAAGGAAAAAGACAAAGCACGTTATGAGTTCATTCGCATTTTCGTGATGAAGGGACGAGAATTCCGCCGGAAATCAGTTGGTTCTGGAGCATCGAATACCACGACTGATAAACCGACTACAACACCAAAGCCGACTGAACCCCCGAAGCCCGCAGAGCCACCTGCCAAGCCCCAGGAACCCCCTAAAGCCAATCCAGGCAGTGGAAATGCATCGGGAAGCAGCGATCAGGGAAATAATCCGGGGGGAGGCGACCATGGCGCCTCTGGCAAGACTGACCAGAATCCCAAAAACAAAGACAATAATGCCTCAAATGCCAACAACGGGAAAGATTCAACTCCACCAGCCGGCGGTAATACCGGCAGCAGTGGCAACTCAGGCAGCAGCGGCAACACAGGCAATAGTGGCAACAATAACAGCGGCGGCGGCGACCATGGAGCCTCTGGTAAGACAGACCAGAACCCCAAAAACAAGGACAATAATGCCTCAACTGCCAACAATGCCAGTAATTCCTCCGGACAAAATTCGAATTCAGGCAATGGGAAAAAGTAAGCGGTTTTCCCAAACCTCTCTGGCATAGAATGAAACATCAGGTTTCTCAGAGAGGTGTGGGAACTCTGAACCTGTAAATGAAAGAACAAAAAAAAATGGGCGAGGTGTTCCTCGCCCATTTTTTTGAATATCTTAGAAGCAATTTGCAGAATCGGTTATTATAATTATGGCGCAAGCGATCGCGGGCAAATGTTTCCCGGAAGGTATCGAAGCTCTTATGGGGGGCGGCTCTCCTGCTGAAGGAGTAGGTGCCCTTCAGGCCATGTATTTGTCTCCCCCCAAAGGCATGGACGCGAGTTTACTTGATAAGATAATGCTTCTTACCACCCATAAAGATATGGGAGTTCGATTTTGGGCCAAGAAGATTTTTCGGAAATATTCGTTTCAATTCTACAAAGATGAGCCGGATCAGTTTGCGAGCGGGGAAGCCGAAGAAACACTGTCGCTCGATGTTCTCTCCAAAATGCTTAGAGATGTCCGAAAATCAAAGTTTTTGGCGATCAAGGTTTTGAAGAAGATCTGCAATTTGAATTCACCGCAGGCGCTCGAATTACTGCTGAAATATCTAAAGACCACAGATGACCCTTTTCAAATTTCATTTTTGACAAAAAATCTGGGAGTGCATTTTCCTTCTGATCATTTGATCCCAGGTCTGACTCCTTTTCTCAGTAATCAGGATGATCGCGTTATCGCAAATACGATTGAAGGTCTCGAGGCAATCGGGTCCCCTAAGTGTTTCGAGATTATTTCCAGATTTCTCAAGCATCGAAGTAATCGCGTCCGTGCAAATGCTGCGAAAGCGATTGCGAATTTCGATTCTGGTCGGGCCTTCGATATTCTGATGAAGATGCTTGCGTCGAAAGGGCAGCCCCATCTGATCATTTCCGCCTGTCATACAATAAGAGAGTTGAAGGATCCTAAGTTTTTTCCCTATCTCCAGCAGTTGTTGAATGATGATCTGGTTCTGGATGACATTCTTGATGCGATGGTTGCAATAAACGATACTCGCACCGAGGATGTCCTTTGTACCTACATAGAAAAAGCGGAAACAAGAATAAGCAAGATAAGGTCGATTCTTGAAACAGTTCCATCGAAGAAGTCCATTCCTGCCATAATTATTAGATTTTATGCTACTCCGTTTGGAAAACGGCTGGCTGAAGTTGATTGGACAGAGTTTTTTTTCAGCAGGAAATCTTTGGTGATCGAAGGAGTTGTTTTTCTGGCATTCATTCTTGTTTTCTGGATCGGTCGCTATCAAAACCCTGTAATTCAGACAGCGCGTCAGGAACTGGCCAAACGGCATTTGAGTTTTTCCAATCCGCAATTTTTTCGCTCTCTTGAAACCAAAGATCTTCGTTTGATCGAACTCTTTTTGGCGGCAGGCGCGGATGCCAATGCCAGGAGTGAAAGCGGATCGACTCCAATTCATGTTGCCGCATACTCGGGAGACCTGCAGCTTCTGGAAAAACTTTTGACGGCTGGAGCGGATGTGAACGCAGTCGATGGGAATGGCTTGTCTGCGCTACATCTTGCAGCCACCCGGGACGTGGCGGAAGTTTTGCTGAGAAAAGGCGCACTTTCCGAGATCAGAGACAACAAAGGGCGAACGCCTCTCCATCGAGCTGCGGAGAATGGAAGAAACGAAATAATCGAACTGCTTCAGGCAAAGGGAGGGGATATCAATGCCCAAAGCAAAGATGGAGATACTCCGTTGCATCTGGCTTTGAAAAACCGTAAGCCGAAAACGGCCAATCTCTTAATTTCCCTGGGTGCGAATGTCAAAATCAGAAATCAGCAAGGGATCAGTCCAGTCGATATCGGAATTCCCCAAAAGTGAGAGACGAGGCTCTTCCACAAGTTGGACAACATAAAGGATGTGTGTCGGGAAAGGACATTATTTTGAATACCAGCGAAAGAAATGGTTTTGCGCTGATCTATGTCCTTGCGGTGGGAGTTGCTTTGCTCATTCTCGGTGGAATACTCCTGCAGATAGTGGGGCGTCAACATGAAGAAGTCGGACATTTTTATGAGTCTCAAACAGCTCTCTATCTGGCTGAAGCCGGGATCGGATTCACTATCCAGGCAGTCCGTCAGGAATTCGAGGAGAAGAACGTCGGAGGGACATTTTCCCCTTTGGTATGCCTTCTGACCCAGGAAGGGACAGTTCCGAAAACATCAATCACTGGTTTTTTTGACGATTCCTGGAGTTACGATCTTGGAAGATTTGCTGGTGAGGTAGACCCCTCAGCCGGAATAACAGTGGATTCATATTTTGAAAAGTTCGAGGCGACTGAAACAGACCCAAAAGCATGGGTCGATCCGGTTGCGAAAAAAGGTGTTATGACTATTCGAGCAACCGGTGAGTTTCGTGGGGTATCACGGACAGTCGTGGTCAGAAGGCCTGTTCTTATGGCCAATATGCTTCCTCCCCTGGTTACCAAATTTTCGCTTAGAATGCAGGACGCCTGTAAAGGCAATGCCGATCGATTCAATACAATGCAAAATGACTACGATGGCAGATACATCGAAGGCGACCGGCCGATGATAGTCTACAGTCATACGCTTCCGGACGATCCCTTCTTGCCAAAGCCGATTCAGGAGCCCGAACCTGGGAATATTTTCGAAAAACGCGGATGGATCTGGTTGGGAGGCGAAGAGATTTCACTCCATTTGACAGCTGGAGCACAGCAATTTGGTGAGATCTTTCAACTTTTCCAAATCCCTGAACCGGGAAGATTCAAGGCTATCAAATTTGTTACTCCGCTTTCGCTTCTTCCTGCAGCGTTCTCAAGCCCTGAATTGCTTCCGTGCGATTCCGCCACCGGAGGCGAAATCAGAACAATCGCCTATCAATTTGGTCACAGCCTGCTTCTTGATGGTTTTCACGACAGAAGTTCGACCATGGAGCATCGGGCAATGTATGAGGGAAATCTTCTGTTACCCGCAGATGAGGCCAGATATGGCTCAAAGGCTTCTTCACTTCATATTTTTGGTGATGTCCGGAAGGGCTTCCAGTCCAGGACCAGGATTCTCGGAAATGTAAATTCGGCTTTCATCCGTTTTGGGAAACTCGACATCGAGCCTCAGGATGTAGATATCGCCGCTGCTTTTTCCGCCGTTTCACCGCCACCTTTGTATTTTCTTCCGTCAATCGAATCGTTTGACTTTGCTCCGGAAAAAAAGATTCAGGAGTTCCTGGGTCGTGAGGTAGGTGGGCCGATTATGAAAATCGGGGATCTTTTTCCTCGATTTGATGAATATGCCGGGAACATGTCACGAATAGTCGAGGTTCCCTGTGCGAAAATGTACAACTTCATGGGAGAGACCAATCTTCTTTCGGAACAGCGTTCGTTTCCTCCTTCCAATGATCCGTTGTCTCTGGATGATGGTAAAAACCTTGAATTACGGCGTAATGGTCAGATCATCTTTCGTGAATCAGTTTCAGGTTCCCACGATATTGAGATTATCCGTAAACGTATACAGTGTAAACTTCCGACCCCGGAAGACTTCTGGAATAGGTTTTTTCACAAGAACGATGGTATTTTGCGTCTCAATACTACGGCAAGTATTCTCAACTCTGATCGCCAGCCATGTGTTTTTCCGCCACCGGATTTTCCGATTCCTATCGAAATGGAAGGCAGTGGCATGATCCTGTTGGAAAAGGGAAATCTGATTCTTCGCGGAGAGCGCCTTGGCAATGCACTTTCTGCCATAACAATTGTCGCCCCGGATGCTGATACCGTTACATTGGAAAGTTGCGATCAGCATCATATCAACATAGTAGCTCCGCGTGCCAGACTGGTCATGCGGGAGCCATGCAAGATCTATGGTTCGGTAGAGGTCGGCGATCTACTTCAGTCACCCAATGGAAAAGGCGGAAGCATTGCCTATCGCGAAATACAGGATCCCACCCGTGAAGAAGCTGATGGAATGGATTATCGGGTGTTCTATCGCGCCTGTCTGGCAGATTCAGACCGGAGCTGGCATGAATAGGAGGAATGGGTTTACTCTTGTCGAGATTTTGGCGGCATTTTTTCTGCTGCTTCTTTTTCTGACCCCTGTTCTTTTTCTTTTGCAATCAAGTACTCGTGGGATCACTCTGACTACGGATGATATTGCCGCACATTGTGCCGCCAACGAGTTGGTCGAGCAGTTGCTTTCCATTCCATATGATGAGGTGCCCACCGGAGTTTTTACCGATGCCCGGATTATTGATCAACAATTGATTGGTTCAGATTCCTCCTGGCCCTTCAGGATCAGCGTGGCGGAAAAGATCTCCCGTCAGATTGAGATCTGTGAAATTTCGAAGGATGATCGCCCGCGATGCAAGAAAATCAAGGTGTCTCTTTCCATGCCGGCTCTTCCAGGGGGTAGCGGTTTTCGCAATTATTCGATGATTGTTCTATATGCAAAATAGACTTTGTAGAATTACGCAGAGAAGTGGTTCTACAGGATTTTCTCTGATTGAAGTCCTTATATCTCTGGCAATAATTGGTATCTTGTTTGCCGGGTCATTTCATGCCACACAACAGTTCAGGCTTGCATTCAGTAGCGGAGAGCAAAGCACACGTATTCTGGGAGAGGCGAACAGGTTCATTGAGAATCTTCGCAGGGACCTGGAAAATGCTGTTCCTCCAGCGGATGACTCCGGTATTACTTTTCGTGACTGCATCAGGTGCTCGACTGACATGCTTTCATTTCCCATTTTTTCCGATGAGGAAGGCACGACTGAACAGGTTACCTATCAAGTCGTCGGCAACAGGATTCAACGCACAGTTGGCTCGGCAAGAGCCTTGACGATAGTCAACGATTCACTTGTGAATATTTCCTGGACCTTGCACGAAGACGGGATCAAACGAGTATCGCCATTCCAGTCCGGCCGAATCTGGATTCATATCGAAGCAATATTTGGCAAGAATGATTCAAGTGGCAGAATCTCCAAACCGTTTCATATTTTCACTAACATTTTTCCCATTAGATGGAATCGGACTATTCAGGCGAATCCAAGGTAAAATGTTTTCTGGAACGTTTGTTTTACGGCGGACGTAGAATATGGAAAATACGGTTTATTGAAGACGATTGTGATATACTTTCCCGGATTTCGCGAAGGGCACACTCAAATAACATTCGAGGAAATATTTTGCATACACGGTTATTAGACAAAATCGGGCGGTTCAATAAACGACTCGGTGTTGTCGATAAGGG
This sequence comes from Candidatus Rifleibacteriota bacterium, assembly GCA_015233155.1. Classification (GTDB taxonomy): domain Bacteria; phylum Muiribacteriota; class Ozemobacteria; order Ozemobacterales; family Ozemobacteraceae; genus JADFYG01. The sequence goes on along the minus strand of JADFYG010000005.1, from coordinate 74,761 downwards.
CAAGGAACAGGAACAATCTAATTCATGATCATTGTTATGGCACCATGGGCAACCTCAGTACACATAGACGACGTCGTCGTCCACATTCGAGCTATGGGTTTCGAAAGTCGTCTTGTATCCGGCGAAAATCGCAATCTGATAGCAGTAGAGGGTGGCGAACATCAGCTTCTCGAAAAATCCTTTGAAGCATGGCCGGGCGTCGAACGCGTCATTCCTGTATTACAGCCATTTAAGCTCGCTTCGCGCGAATATAAGTCGAACGACACGGTAGTACTCGTTGGGGCTGACCGTCCAGGATTATCACCGATTACTATAGGGGGGCCGGAATTGCATATCATTGCTGGTCCCTGCGCCGTGGAAAATGAAAAGATCACCCTGGAAATAGCACAGCGAGTGAAAGCTGCGGGCTGCCGACTGCTACGTGGTGGCGCTTTCAAACCTCGTACTTCTCCATATTCTTTTCAAGGACTTGGCGAAGGTGGTTTGCGTGTTCTCGAAAAAGTCCGGGCGGAAACAGGATTGTTCATCGTTACCGAAGTGCTTGAGACATCTGACATCGAGATTGTTTCTGAGACTGCGGATGTGCTACAGGTAGGCACTCGAAACATGAGTAATTTCAGATTATTACAACGTCTCGGGACTGTAAAAAAGCCTGTTCTGCTCAAGCGAGGCATGAACGCGACGATAAAAGAATTTTTGATGGCGGCCGAATATATTTTGAGCAATGGAAATCCCAATGTCATTTTGTGTGAACGTGGTATTCGTACATTTGAGACGTATACACGTTTCACCGTTGATATAAATGCCATTCCCGCAGTAAAACATCTTTCACATCTTCCCATTATTGTTGATCCGAGCCACGGCACAGGGGTTTGGCGCCTCGTTGAACCGGTTGCTTTGGCAGGTATAGCGGCAGGCGCAGATGGTCTGCTGATAGAGGTTCACAGTGATCCGCAGCATGCTTTGTCCGATGGTTCTCAGGCACTCAAGCCTGAGCGGCTTCCGAGTCTTTTGAAGAAGGTGCAGGCAATAGGAGCTGTTCTCGGTCGTACATTTTCCGGAACTTGAATATCAATTTCGCCAAAATGCATAATTTTGGCTTTCAATAATGATGATGACCGGTGAAACAGGTGGAATGTTTGAGGCCTTATTTGCCGTAGTCAGTTTCCTGTATCTGTTTTACCGGATTAAGATGATAAGGAATCTGTCGTTTCTTCATGTCATGGCTCGCATTGGGCGTGCCGAAGATATCGAGGCCCTTCTAGATGCCGGGGAAGACGTGAATGCCCGCAACTCTGAATCAATCACTCCTCTGCATGCGGCCCTTTTTGCTGATAATCGCGAAACGATAAGACTGTTGTTGCTGAAAAACGCTGATGTAAAACTGCAAGACAGCATGGGAATGACGCCGCTGCATTTGGCGATTCTGCGCAGCAGCCCCGATATCGTCGAGTTGCTGCTTGCACATGGCGCCAATGTGAATGTTGCGGGTGACGACGGAATTACTCCTTTGCACTGCGCTGTTCAGGCTGGCCGGCGTGAAACCATAGAGTTATTATTGGCGCGCGGTGCGGACATTCACGCACATGATCCTATTGGTCTTACGCCGCTTCACGTTGCGGCCTTTCTGGATGCAGTAGACACGTCCAGGCTTTTGTTGGAACGAGGTGCCAATATCAATGCCCGCGAAAACAAAGGGGGAACTCCCTTGCATGGTGCTATTGCAGCAGGGAATATGGCTGTCGCACTTTTTTTTATTTCCCGCGGTGCCGATCTTGCTGCACGAGACCAGGATGGTGGTACTCCCCTGACATATGCTGTCGTCAAAGATTTGGCCGAACTTGCCAGTCTATTGCTCGAGAAAGGTGCTGACCCGAATGTGAAGGATCGTGGTCATTGGGCATTGCTGCACATCTGTGCTGATCGCGGAAATATGCGTCTGATGCGTTTGCTGCTTGATCATGGTGCCGATATCGATATACGCATCGATGGTAAGGGAAGCACTCCGATTCACATTGCGTCAAGCGCGGGGAATCTCGAAATGGTCGATCTTCTGTTGTCACGCGGGGCGGATACAAGTTGCATTGACGACGCCGGAATTACTCCCCTGGGTATGGCAGAGCAACGCGGACATGCGCCTGTCATCGAGCGTCTAACACGGGCGGAAACTACGCAAAAAGCTCCTTGATTGACGACAAGAGTAGTATTCCATCGATCACGGTCAGTACTATGACGCAAATCCAGGAAAAAATGCTGAGCCAACGCGGATTTACGTAATCGCCAAGCAATGATCGATCATCGCCGAGCTTAACGAGGTAGAAAAGGAATGGCGGCAGTATCAACCCTTGAGCAACCTGTGACAGACGCATGACTGCAAGATATAATCCAGTCAGTCCCGGCATCAGCACAAGAGCGGCACCGATGACTAACAGTGAGGTGAAGATCCAGTAGAAGTGAGGGGCTTCATCGTATGTCTTGTTCATGCCGCGTTCCCAACCCATTCCTTCGCATATTGCGAAGGCAGTCGAGAGCGGCAGGATTGCTGCACCGAAGATCGATGCGTTGAAAAGTCCGACAGCAAAGAGAATCCCGGCGTATTTGCCTGCGAGAGGAATCAGTGAACGGCCGATCTCATCTATACTGGAGACTTGTTGTATTCCTGGATGAAAGGCGGGCGACAGGGTTACAGCACATGCGACGATTATGAAGAAGGAAATAACGTCCGTTGTGCAACAACCTAATATGACATCCCACTTTGCTGTGTCATAATTTTTCGTCGTGACACCATTTTCTATCAGGGTCGATTGCAGGTAAAACTGCATCCATGGTGTGATCGTGGTCCCTATGACGCCGATCATGGTCAAAATATACGTGGCATCATATCTCCAGACCGGAACTACCAGTGCCTTGAAGGCGCTTCCCCAATCCGGTTTGGCAAGCCAGGCTGAGAGCGGATATGCAAGATAGAAAAATATTGAAAGAAGAAAAAATTTTTCGATTTTTTTGTAATCGTATTCGGTAATGAGTTTCCAAAGACCATATGCAAGCAATGGAATCAGTATGTACTTTACCCAATGGAGATTTGCTCCGTAACCGAAAGCTGCTCCAAATATGTCGATTGATGATGCAATGCCTGAAAATTCACTTATGACGGTGCCAAAATTCGCAACGAGCACCATCAATAGAACCCAGAATGTTACCTTGACTCCAAAACGTTCCCGAAGCAGATCTGCGAGGCCCTGGCCGGTTACGGCGCCAAGACGAGCGCTCATTTCCATGGTGACGACAAGCAGAATGGTGATTGGAATCAATGTCCAGAGAAGATCATACCCGAACCAGGCACCCGCAAGAGAATAGGTCGCGATTCCGCCAGAATCATTGTCGACAGTTGCTGTAATAAGCCCTGGTCCAAGTATAGAGAGAATAAACAGAACACGCATTTGTAAACGGCCCATGAGATTTTTTGGGGTACTTTGATAGGGCGCACTTTGTGTAATGTCTGTCATTGTCGACAGCGTTCCAGCCGATACTTCAGTTTCGAGAGCGGCTTCTGAAGAACGTGTATCGTTTGGGGGATTTACCATGACGTTTCTCCGCGTTGTCAGCTCGAAAGCGCACGCCGCTTCCAGATGCGGGGCATGTGATTGAGCAACAGTTCCATGACATCGTCGACCGTGACAACGCCGAGCATTCGCTCTTTATCATCCAGGACTGGTAATGCGAGAAGATTATACTTCGAAATCTGGTTCGCGACTTCTTCCTGAGGGGCATCGGCAGCGACAAAAATAAGCTTTCCGCTCATTATTTTTGTTACTGGGGTCTCAGGTGAAGAGACGAGAATGTCGCGAATTGAAACGACCCCTTTCAGCCGTTCATGGCAATCGATGACATAAAGGTAATAGATGATTTCCAGATCAAGCGCCACAAGGCGCAAATGTGTAAGCGCTTCAGCGACGGTAAATTCCTCGAATATGGTTGCATAACCGGTGCTCATGAGACCGCCAGCGGTATTTTCGTCGTGCTTAAGAAGCTCGCGCACATCGCTTGCTTCTTCACCTTCCATGTGTGAAAGAATCTCGGCTGCCTTGCTATCGTCGAGATCCTGTAAAATGTCGACGGCTTCATCCGGCTCCATTTCTTCAAGTATGTCTGACGCTCGTGCGCTGGACATTTGTTCTATAAGTTGAACCTGAGTCTTGCTGTCTGCCTCTGCCAGTGTTTCCGCAGCTGTCTCGGGATCAAGCGAGCGAATCAGGTTCAACCCTTCATGCACGCTCAGATCGTCAAGAATGTCGGCAAGATCGGCTGGATGCAGCTCTTTTATTTTTTGAGAAGCGACCGTCAGTTTCAGATGGGAAAAATCCGTCGGAATGCTTTCGACGACATCCCAGGCTATCATTTCATTTTTTGCGGGCAATTTAAGCCTGTCCAGAAATGGACAAAGCCAGGATTCCCAGCCCATGCGTCGAATGAGTCCGCGTGTGCCGATATCAACGCCGATCAGGCGTAATTCCCCCTTGTGTTCCGCAAGCTGCAGGTCATTGACGCGAACTACGCGGGCATCTGACATATCGACGATTTGTTTGTCCCAGATGTTGCGTAACAAGACCTGTTCAGGAACTTCGCTGAAGGCAGGCAGAGAATCGAGTGTGACAGAAAGTTTGAAATATCCGCGTCCTGTGGTACTGCCGAATTCAGAAAACTGTTCCCGACGCGCAAAACATTTCTCTTTCCCATTACGTTTCCGGATGATCAAGCCAGGGAGTCGTGGAAACTTTTCTCCAAGATGCATTGGCATGTCGACGATGTGACCGATCTCCGCTCCGGATGCATCACAGACTTTTGCATCGAGAATGTCGGCCAGATAATATTTCGGATCCAGGTTACGTGTGGTTTGAGACATTTGAATCTCTCGAAATCGATTGAATGAGAGGTTTCATCGGTTACGGATTAGCAGATCGTCAGGAATAAGCCGTATAGCGCTGAGACCGTGAAGACTCGGGAATATTATATCGATTGTGATCAGGTCTCGTGAAACAGCAGATCAACAGCCAGAGCCCCTGCCAAAAGTAATGGAGCCCGTGTCTGATCTTCCGTTAACTCTACCATCCAGTCATCAGTCGTGGTAAGCCACTCACGCGAGTAACCCTTCCATTGATGGGTAATCGTTCCCACCTGTTTGCCGTTGCCGTCAACATATGTGTATTTTTTTCCACAACAGGTATCAGCATCAATTGTGCCGATGCTTTCTCCGGCCGGGCCAGTCAGCGACAATTTACCACTTAATGAAAACCAGGCCTGGCGTATTGCACCGATTCTATTTCCCTTTGCGTCAAGCACTTCAATAGGAGTGGACCATGTACAACCCTTTCGATCGAGTGTCATAAGAGTCTGACCGTTCTCGTCGTTGAGCCGAACATGCAATGGGATAAGTCCACGATCAAGAAAAAGCTTTTTTAGCTTGTCAAAAGTCTTGATCTCCTCTATGGCTTTTCCGAGAACTTTTTTGCCATCCTCTGGGTCGAGAAGGGTATAGGCTTCGTGAAGTTTAGAAAACCCCGGCTCTTCGCTGATATACCATTTTTTTTTCGAAAACATGTCGCTCATGACATTCTCCTTGTCTGATGCGTTATGGACCTGCGTGTTTCATTTCGTATCGTTTGATTCTAGTCTTCATGAGTATTGCGGGTCAAGCGTTTGAACGTAATATTCTCAGATCGTATTTTCGTGAGCGTGATATAATTCCATTGTTATGGGAAACAAACCAATCATCAAGGGAGAATGCCACGTGGTGGATGAACTTGAAGATCTTGTGACTGACCTGAAGTCGACGCTCATCACGAAACGGCTTAAGTCTGTCAAAGCGCTTGGCAAACTCAAGACTCCGCTTGCAGCTGAACCTTTGCGGGACATGCTGAGCGATCGGTCGAAAGAGGTGCGTTGCGCGGCCATAGAAGCTCTTTCGCTTGTGAAGCCACCGCGTCTTGCCGAGATTTTGCTGCCACTTGCAACAGATCGTTCTGCCGATGTCAGACTGCGTATTGCCCATGCTCTCGGTGAATGCGATGGTGACGATGCTTCCCGCATACTCCTGGAACTGATGCATGACACCAAAGACGATGTGGCCGATATGGCTGCGCGTTGTCTGGCCAAAAATCCGCGCTCAAGTTTGGTTCACCTCATTCGCGCGTTTGGCGATAAATCCTGGAAGGTTCGTCGACGTTCCGCTGATGCCATCGGACGTATGGGACGTGCTGCTGTTGAAGCCCTGCGCACTGCTCTTGCCGAGAGCGATGCGAATATTCGCTTCTGGGCAGCGCTTTGTCTGGGACGCCTGAAAGATCGCACGCACATCGGCGATCTTCTTGCCAAGCTCACGGATCCGAATGTCGGAGTAAGAATAGCTGCGTTACGGGCCCTTCGCGAGATTGGGGACCCCAGTGTCGTGAACAAGCTGTTCGAGGCCTTATCACAGCCATCTGAGCAGGTAAGAGACGTCATATACGATATATTGAAAGATTTCGGCTCACACTCGATTCCGTTTTTGATGGAATCTCTTTCGAATGATTTCTGGATGGGCCGCTCGCTTGCAGCTCGTGCATTGTCGGAAATGGGCAGTGACGCAGTTGTACCTTTGACTGCCGCTCTGGAAAGTCAGGATAAGGAACGCCGCTACTGGGCCATTCGAATTCTTGGACAAATGCGTGAATCAGGCGCGCTGCCAGAGGTGCGCAAATTTTTAATAGATTCCGATGTCGAAATTCGCATGGCGACGGTACAGGCACTTGGAGACTTTCAACAGCCGGAATCAATTCCGGTGCTGATAGAGCGCTTCCTCGACCCTGCCTGGGTCGTGCGTCGTGAGACTCAGCGTACGATTGTGCGGTTTGGAGAAACGGCCCTGGGTCCTTTGATGCGTGCGCTTGACTCGACCGAAGAGGATATTCGCTACTGGGCGTTACGGTCAATCGGCGAAATAAAGCCTCGGGCAGTGTTTCCGGTGCTTGTCAAACTTTTGAAGGATCGCTCCTGGAACATCCGTAAAACCACGGCCGACGTGCTTGCCCGTTGCGGAGAAGAGGCGCTGATAGATCTCACAAGCTTGGCGACAGAAGCTGATTCCGAGGTGCGATATTGGGTGCTGCAGACGCTCGGCACGATCGGGTCCAATATATCTTTGCCGTTGCTGTTTCGGGGACTTGAAGACTCATCGGATTCTATTCGCACAGCTTCGCAGAAAGCTTTGGCCAACTATGGTGTCTCGATTCTGGACGACCTGATTTCGATGTTCAAGAGTGACAACCGCCGACTTCTGGAAAGTGTCGTAGCGACTCTTCAACACATGCCTGCCGATGTAGTCGTAATGCGACTATGTCAGTGTCTCGGCAAATATGACGACCACACGAGTTTTTGGCTGCGCCGGGCATTAGCTGGTTTCGTAAAACAGGCGCGCAAGCCGGTGAAAATGTTGCTGGAAAGCAAGGGCAATGAGGTTCGCCGACAGGCAATTCTGACACTTGGAGCAGTAGGTATCAGTGCAGACGCCGAAGATTTGATGACGCATCTTAAGGATGAACACTGGCCTTGCCGGGTGGCGGCCGCCGACTCGCTAGGACGTCTCGGCAATTCTGTCGCCATTGATGGATTGATGGATGCTCTGGAAGACGATGATGAGGAGTTGACACTGGCTGCTGCCAAGTCACTTGGCGCTATCGGCGACGATCGCGCAGTTCCTGCTTTACTGACCGCCCTGGGACGAGAATCCTGGACGATTAAATTTCAGGTCATAGGCATTCTTGGACGAATGCGTGTAAGAAGAGCTGTTCCTGATCTATTGCGTATTCTCGACGAAGATATGCTTGACCTGAAAGTTCCAGTGATCAAGGCTCTCGGTGAGATTGCCCATCCGGAAAGCCTTAAGCCGTTGCGTGAAAGATTTGCCAGGGAAATAGATTTCGAGGCTCGTGTTGCTTATATTGATGCGCTGGCCCGTCTTGGCGCTTCTTTCGTAATTCCGGATCTGTTGTTGCTTATAAAACCGGATCATCCCTGGGAAGAACGTCGGGCTGCGATTCGTGCCCTCGGGATGCTGAAAGCCGGAGAAGCCAAAACACCATTGCTGGAAATGCTCCGCGATCCAGATCCCTTTCTGAGCCGTGAAGCGATGACCTCGCTCAAACAGGTGATGTCTCCCCAGGAATTCATCGCCATGGAAGAAAAGTTGACCACTGCGCGATTACGCCAGGAAACATTCGGCCGTCATTTCCAGGAAGGAATGCGTCTGATGCGCCTTGGTGCCATGGCCGATGCTGAACGTGAGCTGAAAAATGCGCTCAAAGTCAACCCCAAGGCCCCATACGTCTATTCCGCACTAGGCAATTTATATTATAAGACCGGAAAACTCATCGACTCGACCAAGGCTTATGTCATGGCTGTTACGGTAGAGCCACGAGATGTTACGCTCAGATTGAATCTTGGCATGGTCTATTATCGTAGAAGGGCTTATAAAGAAGCTCTTGAGACTTTCAATATGCTTGTGCGGATGTGCGATTCGACCAGCCAGCAGAGCATCTATGCGGCGCGCATGATCGAAAAAATAAAGATCGAGGCGCGCCAGGATCCGGGAACAAAAAGCTGATCTTTAAGAATTTTCATTCATTTGGAGATCTGCGCTCGTAGATACTATGCTAAAATTCCTCTTCGCATTCACACATTTACATCGATGGCTAATGTTGTGTTTGTTTTTTATTGTACAAATGGCCGCGTTTGCTCTCCCATGTCCGTTCTGTCATTCGGAAAATGCCGAAGGAGCGAAATTGTGTCGGCTATGTCTGCGGGCGATCACATGGCCTGCAAAACCAGCTCGGTCGCATTCGGCTGACGTCATCATACGTACTGGGTCAGATGCTTTCATTCATGGCCCTGATGAAGCCATCTTGCCGATGCGACCAATGTGCAAAAATACGAGTGACAATAGAATCGGCCCCTTGGGCAGTTTTAGTGCCCCTACGGGATTCCGCTATTTGATCAAATTTGATATTCCTGCCGCTTTTCATGATGCCAGACGACATCTCGAGGATTTTAAAATAACGCGTGCAATTCTGGTTTTACATCTGGTCGATGAAAGCGAGATAGGAATTGCACATGAAGATGCCCGCGATGACGTGCCCATAGTGGTTTTTCCTCTGGCAAGGCCTTTTGCAGGAGTCGCAGATGAACTGGCTCGTCATAGGGAAACCGATCTGGTGAACTGGTATCAGGCCGATCCCTGGATACGTTGGAAACATCAGGGAGGTGACTTCGTTTTGGAACCTTCAGCGCGAGCGGTCTTACCGCGTCGTGGAGGTAGTGAAATAGCTATTGATGTCACTGCGATCATGAAATGGCGCTTCGATCAGAATACAAAATCAGCCCGCTGGGATGACCCGGGCATGATTCTGATGCGTGATCCAAACGTCGAAAGGCATTGCCAATTCAGATCTATTTATGGTTTTCAGGCGGCACCAGACCCAATTCCCATTGGCTCTGAGCTTCAGATCCGTTCCCCTGAATTGTATCTGGAATAGTAACATCTCAATAAAAGGTGGGAGGAGCATCTCTTTACACAAAGCGAGATTCCTCACTTTCGTTCGGAATGACAAATTTTACCGTCAATTCGACCGAAGGGAGAAATCTCTACCACTACTAAGCATTGGTTGAACCCGAATTATTGAGAAGATACCTGGAATAAAATAAGAGAAGCATACGGTTTCGAAGGTGAGTGTGCATATTTTTTCATGGTGTGGCTGATAACAAGTCAAAAGATGGCAGCTTCACGGTTTGTCCTAAATCATTTATGACATCATAGAAGTTCCAGTCAGTGCTCCCGGTAAAGGTTATCATTGTGCCCTCCTTGGCAAAGGGAGGGAGATTACCCTTTGAAATACTTACAAGGAAGAGGGGCTGATTGTTGAAATTAGGATTCAGCCTGTATTCGTTTCGGTCACGTTTCATCCGGTCGAGCTCACTTTGATCCAATTCTTTTATCATCAACAGAAAATCGCGTCCGTATCGCTGAAATATGCGGGCAATGTAACCGCGCCACTCGACGGTCACTGGCCCTGTAAAGCTCGTCTTGAAGCTTATATTTGCCAGATCCGGATACGCCAGATTCACATTGCCGTAAATACGTCTTGTTGCATCGAAACCCTGACGCGCCGGAGCTTCCTGGCGATCGACCTCTGCTGCACGCAGTTTTGCCATTTCCACCTTGCGAAGCGCATCGCGCTTGTATGTGTCATCCAGGCCACTAAGCGATAGAGCCTGCTGATACATCGAAAGCGCGCCACTGAAATCATTCAGAGTGAAGGCATGATTTGCGCGTAAATATAGATCATTTGCCTGTTCGCCTTCGATTGCGACAACTCTTGTCTGGATTGCCGCATTGCCAGGATTCATGGCATTCGCCTTATTGTAAAACTCGCGAGCGAGATCGGATCGTCCCATGCGCTCATAGACCCGGGCGATTTCGACCGCTACCCCCGCCTGAGGTTTCACAGCGAAATAAGCATTATAATTCTTGATAGCATCGTCCAACAGGTTTACTTTGGCATAATTTTGCGCCAACAAATAGTAGGCTGCATGGAAATGCTCGTCTACCTTAATCGTTTCTTCGAGATGCTTTATTGCCCCAAACAGATCGCCTTTCATGCTGAATGCTTTTCCCAGCAGATAATGAAGACGTGGATTGTCCGGGTCTGCCTCGACCATCTGAGGCAGCACTGACAACGCCTGCGATAGATTCCCATTTTCCAGTTCACTTTCGATGCGGCTTTCCGCGTTGCTTTTCGATTGTTGCCGCACTCTTTGCGTCACTTGAGGGGGGAGGGGGGGGACGCGCAAATCCTCAACCGCCGGAAGTTCAGTCGATCGCGACATGGCTGGAAGCATTTGAATCGGTTGGCGTTCTATTGCGGCAGTTTGTACTACCACTGGAGCGCGCAATTTGGCGGGCGGCTGATTATTGCGGAAATTCTGAGGCCGGTTTGCGGGACCTTGATCAGGCTCAGGTCGGCGCGTCTGTCGCTCACTGGCGGCTTGTGCCATGACCTGCGCCGTGATATTTCCCTGTTCTTCGCTTTTTTCGCGCTTGATTTCGACCGAACATCTACCGATGCCGCGTCTGGCAGCAATCATCGACGGATCAAGCACGGCAGCGAGCTGATACTCTTTCAAGGCTTCAGAGAAATTACCCGTCAGCTCGAACAATCGACCGAGATTGAAATGCACTCCTGGATGGCGCGGCGAATTTTCATAAGCCTGCCGTAATATTTCATAAGCTTGCTTGTATCGCTTCTGGTATATGTGATTGACTGCGGTTTCAACCAGGACATTAGTATTGATCGGGTCTTCAGCCAATACTGTGAATGGAGTAAAAAGCAGCCAGGCGGCGGCGAGTGCGGTAAGACCAAACTTAGCAATGATGCTGCGAGAAACACTTGTTATGGCACTGTAAGAATGATGTTTTAACATGATATATTTCTCTCCGAAGAACGTATCCCGGCAGGCGGTATGCCCCCTGAAAATGGCATTGGTTGTGGTATTTTCATGGTAAATCTGAGAATATATTGTTGTAGTTGGTGCGAGAGTTTTGACGGCTTTCCCGCGTGTATGTTATCATAATTCCCGTTCATCTCACATTATAGGAGGGAAGGCATGTCGATCTTCCGTTTTATCTGGTGGGCGATCTTGATCAGCGCTTTCGCTTTTGGTGGTTACGTATACGGTTATCTCGCTGACTGATTTTTTCCATTTTTGCCGCATATACAAAACGCCCGCTTTTAGCGGGCGTTTTGTATATGCGAAGATTGTCGGATACAAAGGATTTTGCTTAGTTAGCTTGTCAAATCGTTAAAAGAAGTGACCGAAATCTCACAATCTGCTTCAGGACGGGTCAGCAGGATGAAAAAGGGCGGCAAGTTCCCGAAGTGTGGAAACTTTTTGCACTCGTTGTAGTTTGTCGTGATCGTTCAACAGATTTGAAAGTGTACTGAGTCCGCTCAAATCGCCTGCGCGCATCATCAGATCCGCGCACATACCGCGTATTTTTGCGTTGGTGTCGTTCAGCCCTTCGCGCAAAAGCGCGCTTGATGTTTCCCATACAACGGTTCCGAGATATTTGTATACGCTCAGGCGCACCCGGATATCTGAATCTGTTCTGTAAGAAACTATTATATCGCGCACTTTCGTTTCACGAAGACTGGTAATGATGTCCATAATTTGTGATTTGATCAAGGGACTGCGTTCTTTTTCGAGTAAAGTGATGAGCGCATCGACGTCGCATTTCGTGGCGACTTCGTACATCGCCTTGATGATATGGGTTAGTGCCCACTGACTGGCCGTTTGATAGGCATTCCAAAGAATTTTGAATGTATTCGGAGCCCGCAGACGACCCAGGGACCATGCACAGCGCTCAGCAACGACGGCCTCCTCATCGTTCAGCAGTCGGATCAACGCAGGCAAGGCGTTTACAAGGCAATAGTTGCCCGCTAACCAGGCTCCACTTGCACGTTCCCATCGATTAGTTGAATCCAACATCCTATCGATTTCCGGCATCACCGCATCAATCTTGCCGTTTTCAATAAAAATGCTGACTACGTTTGCACGCACCCGGCTTGAGGAATCTTTCAAAAAAGGTGTCAATAAGGTCTCGATCTGATCGAAAGGAAGCCTGCCAAGTGCCTCAATGGCGTTGCCACGAATGCGTGGGTCCTGGTGTTGCAGGCTGTGCTGGAAATATCCGAGCAGCTTTGGTTGCTGAAACCGGCCTAATGAGAGTATTGCGGTGGCGAAAACATGCGTATTGGTTTCTTGTTCGATCAAATTTAGCAGAATATCGCAGGCGGTCGGATTTGGAGCTATGCCCCCCAAGACCTTGGCAAGATCGAGTCTGACACCGACATCCTCGTCAAGTGCCGCTTTGCTCAGAATCTCCCATGGGATGGTTTCAGTGAAGCCTCCCAGGCTGCGAATGATCGATTGTCTGACCTTGGCGGAATTTTCACGCGAAAACAGGTCTCCCAGAGCTGAGATATGAAGAGGATCTGATAGATGACCAAGGGCTAACGCGGAATAAGATCTGGTATTCATATCCGGAGAGAAAAGCAACTTGAGCAGATATGGCCCGGCGGATTTAAGGCGTAGAAGCCCTGCGATCTGAATTGCTTTCCACTTTACAAAGCGGTCATTGTCTGTGAGCAGGGGAAGAATGCGCTCGATTTCAGGGATTCCCGGACAAAACTGAAGGCCTTCCAGGGCAAGAAATCGCAGATTAGGATTGGGATCCTTTATAGCCAGGAGCAATTGACGGGCTATTCGGGCCCGGAAATCATTGACTTGGCTCACGATCATACTCCACATTTCACGATCTGTTTACCGTCATCGTGATCTTTTGAGAAAACTGAGGTTTATTTCGATTTAAATCGCTCGATAAGCATATTGATATATTCGCTATGTAACTCTTCCACTCCCGAAATAGCGGCTGCAATCAAATCTTTTTTTGAGAAACCATATAAAGTCTGGAGTTCTTTGAAGCTGGCCCCCTCGGCAAGGCGATCGAGAATAAGGCTTGACACCTGACTTGTAGTCATGACTTTCCCCTTTTCGCGCGAAACGTCGCTTATTGTAGCCATCGACATACTCGTTGAAACTCGGGAGTGGTCTTCTATCGATTTATGATATCATCTTTACCCCTGCGGCGAATTATTCCCGCATATTTGGAGGTAATTATGTCCGTTCATCTTTATAACTCAATGACACGAACGAAAGAAGAGTTTAAACCGCTAACCGAGGGCCAGGTTGGTATTTATGTCTGCGGTCCAACCGTTTACGGGCCACCTCACCTTGGTCATGCAAAAAGCTATATTACTTTCGATGTTCTGGTAAAACATCTTCGTGGGCGTGGGATGCAGGTTCGCTACGTTCAGAACATCACCGACGTCGGTCATCTCACCGACAATGCTGATTCTGGCGAGGATAAGATTCAGAAACAGGCTCGTATCGATCGAGTGCATCCGCTGGAGATTGTCGATCGATATATGTTTCAGTATTTTACCGACATGGAAGCCTTGAAGATTGCACATCCAAGCTTCTACGTGCGGGCCACCCAGCATATCGGCGAACAGATTGAAGCCGTGCAGATTCTTCTAAACAAGGGCCATGCATACGAAATTGGTGGCAACGTATATTTCGACGTGAACTCTTTTCCGCAGTATGGAAAGCTTTCAGGGCGTGTTCTTGATGAGCAGCGCGAGGCAGTACGTGTCGAAGCGCGTTCGGAAAAGCGCAATCCGCGCGACTTTGCGCTTTGGAAGAAAGCTGAGCCAATTCACATACTCCAGTGGAATTCTCCGTGGGGTCGCGGATATCCCGGTTGGCACATCGAATGTTCGGTTATGAGCACCAAGTATCTTGGCGAAACATTTGACATTCACGGCGGTGGTCTGGAAAATATGTTTCCGCATCACGAGTGTGAAATTGCACAGAGCGAGTGTGTAACAGGTAAGACATTTGCCAGATATTGGGTTCATAACAATATGGTCACTGTTGATGGTGTGAAGATGGGGAAATCGCTTGGCAACTTCAAGACCTGTCGTGATTTGCTCACGCGTCATTCGGCTGAAGCTATACGCGTGTTCATTCTGTCTACGCATTACCGTTCACCTACAAATTACACGGAAGAAGCCATCTCGGCGGCAGCAGCCGGACTCACACGCCTTGCCGTGCTCAAGGCATTTCTTGAGACAGCTTCAAAAGGGACGGAAGGGACAAATGCGGTCAGCTGCGACATTTCGACACTTTGTCATGATGCAGACCGGCAGATCGGAGAAGCGTTGGACAACGACCTGGATACTCCGGGAGCGATAGCGCATCTCTACACCTTCGCAACAGCTTTCAATCGTTTAGCTGCGCAGACACCTTTGTCGCCAATAGAGGCGCGGGAGGGACTCGCAGTCCTGAAGCGTTGGGGTGAGGATCTTTTGGGTATTGTTCCAGTGTCAGCTGTTGGTAAGGGTGTGGCGGATGTAGAACCGCTGATGGACTTGATCATCGAGCTGCGCAAAGAGCTGAAAACTGCGAAACGATATGACCTCGCAGATAAAATTCGCGACCAAATCAAAATTGCCGGCTTTACCATTGAGGACACTCGCGAAGGTTCACGCTGGCGGCGACTGTGAGCAGTGTGCCCATAGATAGCGGTATTTCTGGTCTCGGAGAAGATCTCGATTTCGCGTTTCCGCTAGAAACGATCTGGGATCTCGACGAGGTCGAACGGCTTCCTGCCCGCACGCTGGCTTACATCGGCGATGCGGTCTATGAGCTTGGAGTGCGGCTTCAACATGTTAAGTCTTCGCCAAATGCAGCAGGAAAGTTGCACTCTTCGGTTGTGAGCGTTGTCTGTGCCGCTCATCAGGCAAGGCTGTTTGCGGATATTCTCCCGACTCTAAAAGGAAAAGAAGAAATTCTATTGAAACATTGGAGAAATGCCAAGCTTCCAAGCAGGCCCCATGCGGGTGCGAGCAAGGGAGAATATGCCCGCAGTACAGCTTTCGAAGCCTGGGTGGGATATCTTTTTCTGACGGGGCAACAGAGCCGTCTTCAGAGCGTTTTTCGCCTGGCGAGAACCATCGCCGGGAGCAAACCGGGGGCCGAACCGGCTCCACCAGACGAGGAGTAATCTCAATGCCGATGCCGCCACGCCGTGAAGGTCCGCCTTCTAAAAGTCAACATAAGCACCCAATTAAAGATTCTTCCGGGCGCGATTCGGTCAGGTCGCCAGCTACGGAGAAGCGCGACCCGGTGTTAGTTAAGCGCAAACCTGGTATGACTTCAGCTGATCCCGTCGCTCGCAACACCGCAGGAAGATTTGGGCGATTTGCAGATCGTCGTCCCGCGCGGAATCCGCAGTCTGATGGTTCTTCGAATGACCAGATGGATGGGCCTGTTCTCGTAATCGGCCGTCATGAGGTTCTTGCCGCCTTGCGTGCCGGAACGCCGATCGAGGGGCTATTGCTTCGCGAAGGAATTCGTGGCACTGAAGATGTCATTGAGGCTGCCCGCCTCAGAAGCGTAAAATGGCAATTTTTACCGCCGGAAGCTTTCAATAAAAAATATCCGAACGCAAAACAGGGTTTTGTTGCGCGGCTCGGAGCTTTTGCTTATGCCGATATGGATAAACTTCTTGCTGATGCGAAGGCTGCTAAGCGAGCGATCGTCGTGGCATTGAATCATGTGGAAGATCCGCGCAATCTTGGTGCGGTTGTTCGCACAGCGGAATGCGTTGGGGCGCATGGTGTGATCATTCCGCTGCATAGGGCTGCAGGAATGACAGAGTGGGCGATCAGGACTTCACAGGGCGCCGCGCTTCATCTTCCAGTGGCTCGTGTTGTCAACATCGGGGAGGCTATCGAGCAGTTCCGAAGGGCGGGATTTCATATCGTTGGTTTGGCCGAAAATGGCAGTAATAGATATGATCAAGTCCGGTACATGGATAAGCTGGTTCTGGTTGTCGGTGGCGAGGATGAGGGGCTGGGACCACGTATCAGAGCTGTGTGCGACGATATCGTGCGACTGCCCATGTTTGGTAAAACACCTTCGCTGAATGTCTCGGTCAGTACATCGGTTGCGCTGTATGAGATCCTGAAACAGCATGGATTCGGAGAAGAAAAAAACGCACAAATCAGTTGACTTTGCGTTTATTCTGGTCTATAATCGCCGAATACCGTCACGTGGACGGTACAGTTCTTTTACAATGCAATCAATCGGAAGAGTGCCGGCGTAGCTCAATTGGCAGAGCAGCTGATTTGTAATCAGCAGGTTGCGGGTTCGAGTCCCATCGTCGGCTTCTCATCGAAATCCCGGAGAGGTGCCCGAGTGGCTAAAGGGGGCAGACTGTAAATCTGTTGGCTGACGCCTACGGTGGTTCAAATCCACCCCTCTCCATTGTTCGTTCTTCCGCCCGTGTAGCTCAGTTCGGTAGAGCACTTGCATGGTAAGCAAGAGGTCACCGGTTCAATCCCGGTCGCGGGCTTTTCAAATCTCTCGTTAACACCTATTGAGGAGGGCTCTAAATGGCAAAGGAAACTTTTCTCCGCAACAAGTTGCACGTGAATGTCGGTACGATCGGTCACATCGATCATGGCAAGACCACACTGACCGCCGCGATTACCATGACGCTCGCTAAGGCCGGTAAGTCTAAGGCTATGGCTTATGACCAGATCGACTCCGCTCCTGAAGAAAAGGCACGTGGTATCACTATTAACACTTGTCACGTCGAATATGAGTCGGACAAGCGCCATTATGCCCACGTTGACTGTCCGGGGCATGCTGATTACATCAAAAACATGATCACCGGCGCTGCCCAGATGGATGGAGCGATTCTGGTAGTAAGCGCTGCTGACGGCCCGATGCCTCAGACAAAAGAGCACGTTCTTCTGGCCCGGCAGGTCGGTGTTCCCTACATTCTTGTCTTCCTGAATAAGTGCGACATGGTTGACGATCCGGAATTGCTTGAACTCGTAGAACTCGAAGTTCGCGATTTGCTCAACAAGTATGAATTCCCTGGTGATAAGACTCCCATCATTCGTGGTTCCGCGCTTCGCGCTATGGAAGCCAATGGTGAAGGTCCCGCATGTCAATGTATTCTTGATCTTGTGAAAGCAATTGACGAATATATTCCGGATCCCGCTCGCGCATTGGATAAGCCCTTCCTGATGCCAGTCGAAGATGTGTTCACAATCACCGGTCGCGGCACTGTTGTCACTGGTCGTATTGAGCGCGGCATGGTTAAGGTTGGCGAACAGGTTGAACTGATTGGTCTCATGGAAGAGGTCAAGACGACCACATGCACAGGTGTTGAAATGTTCCGCAAGCTTCTTGATCAGGGCCAGGCTGGCGACAACGTTGGTCTTCTCCTGCGCGGCATTGAAAAGAAGGATGTTGAGCGTGGTATGGTTCTCGCCAAGCCCAAGAGCATCACTCCTCACAAGAAATTCCGCGGATCTGTGTATATCCTTTCAAAGGAAGAAGGCGGCCGCCACACTCCGTTCTTCACTGGTTATCGACCCCAATTCTACTTCAGAACTACAGATGTCACGGGTGTTTGCACTCTTCCCGCAGGCAAGGAAATGGTCATGCCCGGCGACCGTGTTGAGTTGGATTGCGAATTGATAACTCCGATCGCTTGCGAGAAAGAACTTCGGTTCGCCATTCGAGAAGGTGGTCATACCGTTGGCGCCGGTGTCGTTGTTGCGATTAACGAGTAAGTATTTCTCTTTGTAATTCAGGTTCGGGACGGGGAAACCCGCCCCGAACCATGATTTTCGAGATTCATTAACGGAACTCTCGATTATCGAAAAGAAGGATGAGGTAGGTTATGCGCGAACAGATCAACTTGGTTTGCACTGTATGCAAGCGTAAGAATTATACAACTATGAAGAACAAGCGAAACGACCCGGATCGTATCGAGTTGAAGAAGTATTGTTCGCACGATCGGAAGCACACGCCGCACAAAGAAGGCAAGTAAGCCTATTGAGGGACGGTGGAAGCCGTTTTCCCTAGGCCAGTAGCTCAATTGGCAGAGCACCGGTCTCCAAAACCGGGGGTTAGGGGTTCGATTCCCTTCTGGCCTGCTGGTAAACCCCACAGAAACCGGATGGGAGCACATGGAAAAGCTTAGACTCTTCTGGAAAGACATGTCCCGCTATCTGACCGAGGTTTGGATTGAAGTTCGGCCTCACAAAGGTCGCGTTGTCTGGCCCACCTATGATGGCATCAAATTGTCGACCAAAGTCGTCATTATTTCGTCACTTGGATTGGGTCTGTTTATCGGCGCTCTCGATATAGCGTTCGGGTTTATCCTGAACTTTATCGTCAGCGGGAAAGTGTAAGGAAGCCAGTGTCTGTTGATATTGCCAAGGCCAAATGGTATGTCATTCATACCCATTCCGGTTCAGAGTACAAGGTAAAAGCGAACCTTGAGCACCGGACTGCTCTGTTGGGCAAGCAAAACAGCATCTTCAAGGTGCTGGTTCCGACCGAGAGTGCTGAACGTGTGCAAGATGGTGAGCGCGTTACGCAGACTCGTAAGATCTATCCGGGATACGTGCTCGTTCAAATGGATCTGGACGACGATACCTGGACAGTTGTGAAGAATACGCCGGGAGTTACCGGTTTTGTTGGTTTGGGTGACAAGCCCACGCCACTTCATGACAAGGAAGTCCAGAACGTACTTCGGCAGGCGGGGTTAGGTCAGTCAAGATCGCCGGTCATGACCCCTATAGGTTTTACAGAAGGACAGAATGTCAAGATCATAGATGGTCCGTTTACGGATTTCATCGGGATCATAAAGGAAATCAATCAGGAAAAACGGAAGGCAAAGGTGCTGGTGTTCATCTTTGGACGTGATACGGCCATCGAAGTTGATCTGATCCAGCTCGAGGAAGCCTAGAAGGAGTTCTACAATGGCAAAGAAAATTACCGCTTTCGTCAAATTGCAAATCCCGGCTGGCAAGGCAAATCCTGCACCTCCGGTTGGTCCGGCACTCGGACAACACGGTGTCAACATCATGGATTTTTGCAAAACCTTCAATGCTCGCACGCAGAAGGAAGGCGACTCGATTGTTCCAGTCGTCATAACGATCTACAGTGATCGTTCCTATACTTTCATAACTCGGACGCCACCAGTCGCTTTCTTGTTGAAGAAAGCTGCAAAAATCGAAAAGGGCAACGCTATTCCCGGCCGAACCAAAGTTGGCAAAGTTAACGCTGCTCAGATCGCTGAAATTGCAAAGCGCAAGATGCCAGATCTTACTGCCGGCAGCATAGAAGCCGCCATCAGCATGGTTAAGGGCACTGCCCGCAGCATGGGCATGGAAGTTGTAGATTAGTTTTTTCTTAATATTTTTGAAGAAAGGAGGAATAGTATGCCGAAACACTCCAAGCGGTTTAATGGTTTAACTCAGAAACATCCCACACAGGGCAAAATCTATATCCCGGAAGATGCCTTTGAGAATGTGAAGTCATGCGCGACTGCAAAGTTCGATGAGACTGTCGATGTTGCTATCCGGACTTGTCTCGATCCTAAATATGCAGATCAACAGCTTCGCGGAAGTGTGGTTCTTCCCCACGGCGTAGGTAAGACGGCTCGTGTAGTCGTATTCGCCGCTGGCGAAAAAGCGAAAGAAGCGGAATCCGCCGGAGCAGACTTCGTAGGTGCCCAGGATTTGGTCACCAAGATCGAAGGAGGCTGGACAGACTTTGATGCTGCCGTTGCGACCCCCGATATGATGAAATTCGTGGGAAAGCTGGGACGCATTCTTGGTCCCCGAAACCTGATGCCCAACCCGAAGGTTGGAACGGTTACGATGGACATTTCAAAAGTTGTCCAGGAACTGAAATCCGGAAAGGTTCAGTACCGTGTCGAGAAAGCTGGTATTATCCACAGTATTCTTGGCAAGGCTTCATTTGGTCCAAAGAAGCTGCACGAAAACTTTCAGGCTTTCTTCCAGGCTATCCTCAAGGCTAAGCCATCCGGCGCCAAGGGAACTTACATTAAGTCCTGCACAGTGAGTTCTACAATGGGCCCAGGATTCGATCTCGATGTGAATCTTGCTCGTGGCGCAGTCGAGAAGGCTGCAATCTGAGTTTTATAATTGTCTTCTGGTTTTGTTCTGTTTAAGTTCTCAGGTCGAAGACCGTAGGTCGGAAAACGATAATCAGTTTTTGTTCACGTTGAACGTGCAAAAACTGGCCTGCCGAGACCGGAGTATGCCTCGTGAATTTGTTATTCAAAGGCTTCCGGATTTGGCTAACCGGAAGCCTTTTTACTTAGAATAATGTCTATATAACCAGATGATATATACCTTAACGAAAAGGAGGTGAAATATACAGAATGGTTGATCATTCCAAGAAAAATGCATATATTGCCGAGTTCACTGAAAAGCTGAACAAGGCCAAAGTGGTTGTGCTCTCAAGCGTTGAAGGCGTTGACGTCGAACAGATGAATACCCTTCGAAAGAACATTCGCGGCATAGGTGATGAATGCCGGGTTGTGAAAAATACCTTGGTAGCTCGTGCTTTGGATGGCATTCACCATGAAACGTTAGCTCCCTTCCTCACGGGCTCAACGCTAATGACTTTCGGATATTCCGATCAGGTTGCTCCGGTAAAGGTGCTGTTCGACTTTGCTGACAAGGTGAAGAAATTCACGTTTAAATCAGGCATGCTTGGTCACAAGCTGTTGACCGTAAAAGAGTTGGAGCAACTTTCCAGGTTGCCCAGTCGCCCGGTATTATTGTCCATGATGCTCTCCGTCATGCAGGGGCCTATGCGGAATATGGTTTCCGTAACGCAGGGGCCGATCCGGAAGCTGGTTTATGCTCTCTCAGCTATTCGCGAGAAGAAAGAAAAGGCATCCGCCTGATCTTTTTCACATCATTCTCTCTGGCTGTTGTTATCCTGATTATGATTCAATTATCAATACTTTTAAGGAGTAAAATAGTTCCATGACTAAAGAAGAAATTTTGTCCGCCATTGAAAAGATGACTGTTCTCGATCTGTCCGACCTCGTAAAGAGCATGGAAGATCGCTTCGGCGTCACCGCCGCCGCACCTATGGCTATGGCCGCTGCCCCCGTTGCCGCTGCCGCTGCCGTCGAAAAGACTGAATTCGATGTCGTTCTCGAAAATTGTGGCGCCAATAAGATCAACGTGATCAAGGTTGTTCGCGAATTGACCGGTCTTGGTCTCAAGGAAGCCAAAGACCTCGTTGATGGAGCTCCTAAGGTTGTAAAGGATGCTATGCCCAAGGCCGACGCCGAAACCATGAAGAAGAAGCTCGAAGAAGCCGGAGCAAAGGTCGCTCTCAAGTAATCGATTTTTTCTTACGTTTAAAAAACCTCCGGAATTTTCCGGAGGTTTTTTTTATTCGGTTTTTCGACTGTCGCGAAACATAAATCCCTGAGAGTGTAATCTTCATTCAGTATTGCGTGAATAATTGCCGATGTTTGAACCGGAACATTATATTTTCGCGGCCAGGATAGGCCGTGGAGGAACCGGTATGAGAAACATAAACAGGCAACAGCTGGTCATGCGGGTCATTTTCATTCTGGCAATGATTTTCGCCAGTGGGGAGGTGGCGTTCGCGACCATTATCACTCCATCGGTAACGTTTGCAAACGATGTCAACGGAGATGGAATCGCCGGCATCGGCGACTCCCTTACATTCTCATGTCGTTCCGACAACGCCAGTCCTTCTAACGGCACACCATATGTGAACCTTGGAGTTCTCGGAAACGCCGCTCTTCAACTAGTGCCAACGGTAGGTAATTATTACTCCGCCCCTTTCGTTATTACAGCCGGAAGTTATGTTGACACTGCTTTCAGGCCAATGTTTTTCGACGAAGCCACCCAGATGCTCTCAGCAAACCCAATCAGTGTTAATTCTCGTCGCCCCAACTCTGTTGCTGGGCCATCTGTAACGGGCGGTTCAGGTCCTAATGGCGAATTTCGGGTTAATGATGTGATGCGCATTGATATCAGCATGAGTACGCCGTCGGATGGGGATATTCCGCGCGTGAACCTCACTCCGATAGGACTCGGCAATCTATCATTCGGAGGCACATATCCGGATTACGTCTTTACGAAAACTTTCCCTTTAAATAAAGAAGGCATCGGCACACCTATTACCATTTCTGCTACAAATGTGGCCGGAAACAGCAAGAGCTGGCCAGTATCGATTGATTATGATACCAAAGCGCCGAATTTGACGAGTGTTACGGTTGCGAACACTACAAATGCTTCGGCGGGTGCTTATGTAAGAACAGGCGATGTGATCAAGATCTCGGCTACAGTAGCGGCATATGATTCTGATACTGTAACGGCTTCCAATACGAATTTCTTTTCAGCTCCGGTTACCATGAATCTGGTTACGGGGGGTACCGTTGGCAGCCCTGCTACATTCGAGTATTCGTTTGCTGTGGGGGCAGATATTACTCTGGAGTCCAATTTTGTTACATTCGACGTTGTCGCAACCGACAAGGTTGGGAATACGACGAAGCGTCAGAGCAATGCTCTTCCGACTGATACTATACCTCCGATATTCTCGCTTCCGCTTGGAATAAGTATTTTCGAACACGGTGGAGTGCTGAACGATAACATCGCTATCATCGGGGATCAGCTATACATCCTAGGCAATCTCTCCGTAGTTCCCACCAGCGATATAATAGTGACGGTAGACCTGTCGAGTGTTGGAGGGGTTTCAAATCAGATTTGTACATTTGCCCCGGGATCCACCAGTTTCAGTCTGACCTATGATGTTCATGCCGGGAACTCTGAAGATTATCAACCCCGCTCTTTTACCGTAAAAGCGGAAGACAAAGCGCATAATACCAAATACGAAATTACACTACCGGTTGTCTATGTCGATAACACCGCGCCGAATATTTCCAGTGTCCAGCTTCAAAAGACGAATGGAACTGGTGGATATGCCAAACTGGGCGAGACACTCGGCTTACAGGCAAATGTAACCAATCTTGGCAGTGGCGGCAGCATCTGGACGGATTTCCGCCCGATTGGAGGAACCGGAAGCGACACTTTGACGCTGACGGGCGCGAATGCATATCGCATTGAACAGGTTGTAAATGCACCTGCTCCGGGCTATGCAATAGTAAATGGTCTTCGCCCATTCACTGTCTGGGCGGTTGACAAGTCAGGCAATCAGGCAGTCATGACTTCCAATGGCCTGTATATCGATAACGAGCCTCCCGTAGTGGTTTCCTCATCGTATTCCAGTGTTCCAGCGATTTCCCCGCAACATCCATGGGTACGTGTAAATGATACTCTCAAATTCCAGGTCACCCTGGCTAGCGGCACTGCCGCAGTCTATGATCAGGAGACAGTAACCATAAATCTGACAGGAGTCGGAGGGGCAGCCGCTCAGGCAATGACTTATGAGGGCTCGGGTGTTTATACATATTCCCTGACCGTTCCCGCCGGTTCCCTTAATTCTGATACGGTATTTTCATTTACTGCAACTGACAAAGCTCTCAATACTGCCAATGGCAGCATAATTGTGCATATCGACAATATGCCGCCGACGCCGGGACCGATGACCATCAACCGTTTGACGACAGGTCGCACAGGGGCTATTCGCCTCGGGGAACGTCTGGAAATCATTGTTCCCGTTTCAGACACGGACGGTGGTTCCTGTACTATCGATCTCTCGATGATCGGTGGTCAGAGCACGACATTCATGAATTTCGATCAAACGTTGAACAGATATTATCTCGTGAGTGACACCGCACTTGCTAACATGGAAAATTCCAGCTATGTGTTCAGGGCCTTAGTGACGGACAAAGCCGGAAACAGTATGACTGCTTTGTCCGGAACCTATGCTGTCGATTGTGTTCCTCCGGTAATCAACTACGCTTCGGCAACCTTCCAGAATTTTGTTGGAAATTCTACAATCGTAAATGTCGGAGATCGTGTAACGATAACGGCTTCGGTCGATCTTGCGCGCGCCGGTACCAGCATCCCGACGGTGAATCTCGCAGCCATAGGCGGGAATGCGGCTCAGATTCTGTATGACGATGGTGCCCACGGTGATGGCGCGGCCGGAGATGGTTTGTTTGCCTTTACTCAGACGGTTGCTTCAGGTTCTCTGGATGGTCAGCAGCATTCGTTTACCGTAGATCTTACGGACCCAGCCGGGAATCACGTATCTGCAACCACCGAATCATTGTTCATAGACAATCAGCCTCTGGTAATCCAGTCGTTTATTGCATCCCAGTCGTTCGATAACAATGGCAACACGATTGTCGATCTCGACGGATATTATACGACTCAGCCCATTGTTGCGACTGACCAGGTGCGAATGGTTGTAAAGGTTCAGGGAAATTCGTGGGATTTGAGCGGTGGCGTTGTCGATCTGACACCGCTTGGAATCAATAACACAGCGTATCCGTTAACCTTCACGCCTACTTCTGATGGATGGCAGGCAACTGAAGTATTCAGCCCGATACCTGGTGTGACGAATCGAGCATATACCTGGTTCAATCTTGCAGTGACTGATGTTAACGGTAACATCAGCTATGCTACGAGTACGCCGAAACTATTGGTGGATAATCAACCGCCCAGTATTCAGGTGTATCCGATTTCCTGGGTACTAGATAAAGGGCGCCTGAATGAAGCCAATGAAGGTGATGTATTGCGGATTCGGGTGCGACTGAATAATCATGATGGTATCCTTCCTCAGATCGATTTCACGAATTTATATCTCGCCAATGGCTTGACACCACCTTCCCCGACGCTTTTCCCTCCGGGCGGCCCGAATGAATATCAATATGACTGGACAGTTCCGGCAGGGCTTGGAACGACTGCTTCCCTGACTGTAATTGCCTATGACGCTTCTGGCAATATGGTTGTTGGATACACAAATTCGATTCGTTTCCTGTCTAAGGTTCCAGGATTTCGCAGCTTCCCGGCAAGCCGGTGTGATCTCAGTTCCGATACGAACTGGCTGGGACAGCCCAATCATATAGCCAATCCGGGGGATCAGGTTACGCTGACCTGTGTACTGAGTTCTGTATATGATTCCGGAAATTCTCCACCTGCCACAGTATTGGCCGATATCCGGTCGATTACCGCCGATCCCTCGGATGACAGTTCCCCGACTTATGCCGACGGAGATACAACAACTTACTGGACGCCTTTGACATACCAGCCGGCCCCCGTCAGCGGAGCTGGAAACTATGTGTATCAAAGTGTTTTTACAGTCGGCACCTCTCGCAAGGAAATCTCGGTCGCAAGTTTTCCTGTGAAAGTATTGCATCCGGACGTCAGTTCGATTGTCCTGGCGACCAGCAGTATCACATGTGATCCTGCCGCGCCATGGGGAATCGACACTTTACTTCCGAATCCGACGAATATTTCGATATTTGTCAGTAATGAAAATGGAGACAATGTTACCAGTGCTACTGCCAATATCGGTGACGTTGTTACCGTTGGAATGGATATCGCTGACTTCAACGATCCGGGGTCCGCTTCAGTACGTCTTTCAGCTTCTTCCGGAGCGCTGATACAAGAGACGGCACTCAATCGAACAGGGGTTGGTAACCGCTTCGAAGCCTCCTTCGTGGTTGCAACGAATACTTCCTATCCATGGACCATGTCGATGCAGGGAAATCGCGGCAATGATTACCTGCGCTATGCGGTTAGAATCACCGATCACGGGGACAATCTCGTTGCCCCAACAACTCAGATTTCAACTTTCACGGTTGATAATACCCCAAATATCATACGCGGATACGCCAATATCATTAGTCCCAATTTGCCTTTCAGTTGGGTTGCAAACGTCGGTTCCGGAACAGCATCTGATAGCATTATTGCTTCGATTACTCTTGATAGTCAGCCAAACTCAGCCTGGATCGACTTCAGTGCCATTCAGGGACCGTCGAGTTGGCCAATAAACTTCTCCGGAGCTTTGGGGCAGGGAAAATCCGCACCATTTACTCTTGCTACATCAGGTATCGATCTCGCTACTTTCACTTTTCCTCTGTATGTACAAGATACGGCTGGCAACATTACCGCGACCTACACGACTCTTGCGGTCGATACCACGCGCCCGAGACTGCTGAGTTCAGAATACGACGGACAGCGCTTGTTCCTGACGTTCAGCGAAGCTTTGTATTTATATCCGGGTGGCCCCGCTGCAAATGTCGATCAGACAAAGATTCGCATGGGATCTCGCCAGGATCTTTCGGGCGTCAGTCCCGATGCGAGCTTTACCGTGGCATTAACGAACGCCGATTCTGTCGAAGAGACAGGTGGAAACACTAATCGTATAAGTATTTTGCTGTCTCAGGATACGCGTTCTAAAATCGCGGACTGGGGAAGTTCGACGATTTGGCTATCCATGGGAACTGGAGCCTACAACGGTGAAGGAGCCATGGTTGCCCGTGATTTGGCGGGTAACTGGGTGGTCCCACTCATTCAGAATCCGGCCAGTAACGTGGTCAGCATCACCGTTCCATATGCCTTGCGTCCGAATCTCACTCGTGGATGGTATGACGCTGTCAACTTCCCCAATGAACTGCATTTGGTATTCGACAGGGATATGGCTTCCAGTACTTTCACGAATTCGACGGTTCCTTCCCTTGCCATGGTTAAAAACACTACGAATGACAGCCTGCCTGCCGATTATACGAAGCGTTTTACCATGCGGAATGGTTTTGATACAGTTCTCATACCGAATCCAAGTGCGCGTGAAATGGTAATCCGGCTTTCTCCGGAAGCCCAGGACTGGATAGCCATGAAATATCAGCACGCTGCTCCGAACATGTTCTTGTCGGTTGCGACTTATCCGATAATGATTCGCGATCTGCAGGGCAATAAAATAAATACAATAGCTTTTGATCAAGCTGTGCCTGCATCGATCACAACTCTGCAAAGCAATTTCAATATCAATAATGATGCTAATCTTGACATCGGAAGTGGCATCCTGACAATGACGTTCGACAGGCGGGCTCGTCTCTTCCTCGATGAAATGCAGGTCAGCTATCCATTACCTGGCGGAAAAACTATCAGCAATGTTGTGACCAGTCGCTTATACTTGTACAAAAATCAGGATCGTACCGGCTCCAGTATGCCTCTGCAAAGATCTTCCGCACCTGGAGCCACGGGGTCTATTTTGCTCAATGATTATTCTTCGAGCACGGTTCGCATACAGTTGGCACCTGACGACATTCGCGATATTCTCTCCTGGAATACTAATCATCTATATCTTTCAGCCGATCAGAGCGCTTTCCTGGATCTGTGGAATAATCCCAGTAATGTGTATCCGTTGACCGGAAATTCAGCAGCTCAGATCAAAGTCACTTTCCCGACAGTATATGGCGGTCCGGTTCCTGTCGCCGCCGCTCTGAATTATCCTCCTCCCACTAAGGCATATGCGGCAGGCACGTTGTTCTATGATGTCGAATTCGAGACTGCCATAATGCCTTCAAATATAGCGGTTCCGATAAATCGCGATATTATTCCGACGTTGACGATCAACCGTCTGGATGATAACTCGGTCATCGATATCGGTTCTTTTACTACCTGGATGGATCATTCCGTTGGGACTGTAAAGCGTACTGTTGCACGTTTCGCAAATACGCTGCAATATCCGACACTTCAGGGTGTTCCCGTCTATATCAGCGTGAATAACTGTTTCGATGTTTTTGGCAAGCCTATAAATCCTGCTCCGGCTCAAATTACGAACGTGTTCAATTCCGCCGATCAGATTACATCCGGTACTGGATACAAGAATCCATCCAAGCCCTTTATCATTGATTCACAGTCTCCGACGCCAATTTCCGTAACTCCGATCGGTACCATTGGCATTACTGCCGCCAACAGCTCCATATTCATCGTGACATTTGATGAAGCAATGGATCAGACGCCCGCACATGTTCCCACACTGCGCCTCGGTGATGTCAATAACACGGTCATGAATTTCAGCTTCGAAAGCTGGACGGGCTCTTCGACGGCCCGTTTCTACAACACGGCGGCATTCAATGATGTAACTTCTCAAGGATCTTTTACCTACTTCGTGAGCAGTGGTTACGATCCCGCTGGCAATAAAAGCACCGACAACTTTGCGATGCCGAGCGGTCAGCTTGAAATTCGTTCTAAAGGCCCGCTCATAAGTGGTTATACAGTTACGACTTTTCCATCAACGACCGCGAAATATTCTTCGCCGACAGGAAATGTTACGGGGAAACCATTCAGTCCTTACGTAGCCCCGGGCCTTGCAACTATTACCGTTACATACACTAATGCACCCGGGGGCAACAATTGGTTGCACTTCTTTCAAGGGAATGCTTCTCTTGGATCCTTCCCGATCACCATTTCGGGAAACACGGGAACGGTGGCTTGGGATGGCACTTTGGCAGGGATTCCGATCGGCCCGACCGGCCCGACGACATATGAACTTCGCGTCCTGGATATATTTGGCAATGAAGGCAGTATGCGCGGAAGTATCATCTATGACGGGCTATCACCAACGGTATTGCGTTGGAATATCACCCAAGGCTATCTGAGTGGTGGAAAAATCTGGTTTAGTCCCAAAGTTCACTCATTTGTTAAGATTGATGTGCTGGGCGTTTCCGCAGGCGAAACCATTTCGATGCGAGTTTCTGGCGGGCTTTCGACTGATAGCTACCAGATGGGTCCTCTGAACGGCGGCGGTTACACGATCAGTTACGACGGAAAATCGACGGATGCCGGTCAACCGTTCCTGGTCGATGGAGAATATCGACTCAATATTGTTGATGCCGCCGGGAACCTGGGGCGTCCACTCGGTGCAACAGGGATAGCAACCTCTGTTCTTGTAATAAAGACAACCACTCCGGCAATCAGCTCGCTGATTACATACCGCACTGACAATGCTTCTCAAACTACGCGCTTCAATCCTCGCGTTACGAGCCTGACAATTCAGGTTGATAGCGGCGATCCGGCAATAGCGTCCGGAGCGATCCTGGCTCGTATTTCCGCCGGCTCGACAGTCATCCGCGATGTTCCTTTCATTGGTGCGGCAACGCCATTCACTGCCGCCTGGGATGGCCGTGATGCGAATGGGCAACTAGTGACCGATGGCACTTATCATGTCACGATTATCGATCAGGCGGAGAATCCGTCTTCCCTGGCCGTCGATGTAGACGTCATTACCTCGGCGTTCCGGGTGACATCGGCTTCACAGATCAATCCGCGCACGGTGCGATTGATTTTCACCGCCGATATAAACGCTGCGGATGTCGGAAACTTCAACAATTACTCACTGTCGCCTAATTCTCCTGCAGGCATTGCAGTTTCGGGGCCCGTCGTCGTAAATGGGCATGTGGTAGATCTTCCGCTTAATACCGTTCTTACGGATAAACAGACATACACACTGACCGTAGCTACAGGATTTAGAAGTGCCGATGACGATCCGATAACGTCCGGTAATAATACCGCGCAGTTTACGGCTGACACTCAGGGCCCGATGATTGCCGACATAACATTCGACGGAATTACCGGCCAGAGGGCGTTAAACGTTGTTTTTGACGAAACCGTGAATGCATCGAGTGCCACAAATGCAGGCAATTACAAACTTACACTCGGCTCCGGGACAGTCGTACTCTCTGGTATCACAATGCGCGCTGATAACAAATCTGTGCAGGTGAATACCAATGTTGACATCACAGAAGGCGCGCGATATACGATCACGGCCTCAGGAGTGATTGATCTGTTCGGCAATCCATCGAACTCGAGTAGGAGTTTTACCGGGCGCGATGTGACACCTCCTCAACTTTCCGTCTCTGTCTTTTCGAATCCGGGCAATGAGTTTGACATAACGATTGCCGTGAGCTCCAATGAAGATCTTGGAGCTGCTCCAACTGCAGTCGTGACTCAGAGCGGCGGCAATGCGGCTTCCCTGATCATGAATGCAGGGCCGACCAATCGTTTGTTCCTCAGCGGTGCCCATTTGGATAAAAACTATCCGGGAGTTGTGACGATCACTGTTACGGCACGCGATCTGACCGGAAATACCGCAACCAAAACCATCACTTTCTCGACCGCATTCGTGAATGCCTCGATGCGTGCCGACGTTCGTTCCACTGATGGTTGTTTTCAGATTGTCATACCAGTTGGAGCTATTAAGAGCGAGTCTCTCGTCAGTGTTACCAGCACGACCTTAACGAAGGATTCTACTGGTATGGCTTCGAAAAAATCCGGTCAGAATACCGGGTTAGCAGGGAGCAGGCGCTACAATGGCTTGACCCGGATCGATACGACAGGTATGACGCCTGCACTGGCAGCTTCCATAAGGATGGTTCTTGGAGATGGCATTGCGGACGAATTGGTCCCAATAGGGGCGGCATATTCAATGAATATTCCTGCAGGTCGCCTGATAGCTCCGATCGAAGTATCTATAAAAGTTCCGAGTGGTGGTTTGCCGGCAGGAGTGGCAATGTTTCATCTGGACGACGATGGTGTTTGGCGATTTGTCAGTCGAATGGTGTCTTCTGGACGCCTGAGTTATACGACCATGACGACAGGAGCTTACGCGCTGTTCTGCGATAAGGCAGCACCACGAGTGAATATGACTAGTTTGGTCGACGTCCAAAAGCCTTTGAGTGACCCGCGTCCATCATTCGAATGGGCGATACAGGAAGGTGGTTCCGGTCTGGCTACCGATTCCGTCAAGGTTACACTTGATGGCCGTGAACTGGATGCAACGGTTGATGCAACAGGTTGTAAAGCGTCGTTCCGATCTCTGGAACCCCTTTTAGAAGGCGAGCACAGACTCTCATTCAAGGCCTTCGATCGTGCAGGGAATGTCGGAGTCATGCCGGAGATTCGCTTCCAGGTTTCTCCGCCGCTATCCGTACTTGAAATCGTCCAGTATCCAAATCCGGCGCGTGGAAGTCGGGTGGTTCTCCGCATTGGCGCCAACCGAAGACTGCCTTCGAGTGACCTGGTTGAAGTCGATATTTACAATGTGGCGGGAGCAAAAATACGTGGAAATGGCGATTTGCCCATAACGATTCGGTCCGATGGAGTTCGCTGGAACAACGAAGTGACTTGGGATTTGACTGATCAGTCGGATCGAGCAGTGGCGAATGGGGTGTATTTTGCACGCATCACTGTCCATGATCCGGACAATTGGGATAAGAAAACTCGCGTGATTCACAAGATTGCGGTGCTTCGCTGATATTCGGTACATGATGCGCCAATATCATGAGTGCATCGCGATGGTGTGCTTACTAATGGTGAGACGGAGAAAATCATTATGAAGATGCGACATGGGTTGCTGGTCCTCTTCGGTATTGCATTCCTGCTGGCAAGCGGCTGTGGAAGCAGTGGAGGAGGTAGTGGACGGTATATAGTTCCAGGCGAAATACCGAACAGTGGCAGCAATGGCACTGATACCGGAACAGGGACGGGGGGGGAAACCAACCCTGATTCGCTCATTCTGTCGGCATGGGATGATTTCAAGTATGGTGCCTTTTCAAGCGCTATCGGCAAGTTCAACCAGGTATTGGTTATGACAAACCTTACCCAGTCTCAAAAGGCGGATGCTTATAACGGACTGGGATGGTCTCAGGCCAAGTCTACCGGCATGGAATCCGGATTTTCCTCTTTTTCTCAGGCGGCCGATACGAACGCGGAATCACAGGTCGGGCTTGCATCATCACTTATCCAACGCGGCCAAAAATCCGGATTTTCGCAAGCTGTGACATTGCTGGAAAAGGTCGGCTTGACCAGCACGTCCTATCGGTTCACTTCTACTCATCCTATCGGAGTGACGAATGCAGAGGCTCATGCGATGCTGGCTTTCGCCTATTTTTGGCGAAACCAGAGCGGGGATCAGGACAGGGCTCGTGCGCAGATTTCTGTGGCGCATCAGGAAGATGGGAGCGCTGACGGAGTAGTTTCACAGATTTACGGAACGTTGAAAGCTATGGGACTGACAGGTATCTGATGACAAAAACAGGATCTTGTTTCGAGAATACGTGCTGGTCTGTCAAAATAACTGTCGACGAATCAGCTATATCGCCTTTTTTCAAAATTATACGGAATGGTCTGCTGCCATTTAGAACGCAAGCTGTCGAAGCTAATCATGTTCGCAAACATCGTTTTCTCACGGATAAACGATGGGTGAAAAAAAACTCTATAAAAATCATTAAAGAAAGGCATTTTTGTGACGATAGGCGGGATGACCAGTCCTATCGACGCAAAGGAGGACTCGAATGAAAACCGTGTCCAAGCTTATCCTCCTCACCTTCATTCTCTCGGCGGCTGTTCTACCCGCCTTCGCTGAATCCGCAGGCCAGGCCGGCGCTTTCCTTAAAATGGGTGTCGGTGCGCGCGCACTCGGCATGGGAAGTGCATTTACCGCCGTGGCTGATGATTCGACGGCAGCCTTCTGGAATCCAGCTGGTTTAGCGTTGTTGCAGAAGTCAGAGGCATCATTCATGCATGCCAACCTGACGCTTGACCGAAGCTACAACTTCTTCACATATGCTCATGTATTGAAGGACCAGCAGGGGAAGAGCCAGGGAACTGTAGCATTGTCTCACATACGATTCGGTGTCGATGGTATTCCGGAAACCCGCGAATCGACCACCCCTGGCCAACCAGCAACTCGCGCCGACGGAACGTACGTTCCAGGGGAGAACGTCTATATTTTCAGCTATTTTGATGATACGGAAACCAGTACCTTCGGTACATATGCCCGTAAGCTGGCTGATAAATTCTATGGTGGTGTTAACGTGAAGTCGCTAAAGCAAAGCCTCTTCACTAATTCAGCTGACTCATGGGGGCTTGATCTTGGTTTCATGTATCAACCAAATACCAAGTCGAGTTTAGGCCTGTCTGTTCGCGATATCGGGGAAAGCCTTGCCTGGAATACTTCTTCGGGACAAAAGGATCGGATTCCCGTTACGACCACGCTGGGAACTTCTTATAAGCCAAATGATAAGTTAACTTTGGCTGTCGATCTGAATAAAGTTCAGGACATGGATGCCAAATTCCGGGCAGGTGCGGAATACTGGTTCAAAGATATCGCCGCTCTCCGTCTCGGAAGTCAGGGAGGGGACCTTACCCTCGGCGCCAGTTTTCAGCTGCAGAGTTGGCGTTTCGACTATTCATACGTAGATGAAACCCTTGGAGCAGCACATCGCATATCTGCATTGGTACGTTTCTGAAATAAAGAATATCGAATTCCTCTTGCAACCAACGATAAATTTAATGTAGACTCTTTAAGCGAACTCTGAGAGTCAAACTTTGGAGGATGTCATGGAATTGAAAATCGATGTCAAACCACGCGGAGATAATGTGGCTGTGGTCATACTCCGAGGGGAAATTGGCACGGAAACAGTCAATCAGTTTAAAGATCGAATTGATCAACTTGTAGTTGATGGCCAGAACAAGATCGTCATGGATTTTCAGGAAGTGAATTATCTGAATAGCATGGGACTTGGCGTTGTTGCGGCAACCTTGAAGAAGGTCAAAAAAAACAAGGGTGATTTGAAGCTGGTGAAGCTATCGCCTGCAGTCCAGGAATTGTTCGAATTGACTCGTCTTACCAAGGTGTTCGAGATTTTCGAGACGGAAGAAGAAGCTCTGAAAAGTTTCGGAAGCTGAATTTTTCCATCTTTTATACCTTAGTCGTTCGACCGGTCGGGCCGATTCCGTTTCAGGATATCCCCGACCGGTTTGCATATTTCCGGCAAGATTGGAAAACATGAGTGCCGTCACTGCAAAAACCCGTGTTTTCGCCATTATTGGCGACCCGATTGAACACTCGCTGAGTCCGGTTTTTTGGAATGCTGCCTTTGCTGCAACTGGCATTGATGCTGTTTATATAGCTTGCCGAGTGGCTCGTGAAGATCTGGTTGTCGGAGTGCGTGGTTTGGCCGCTCTCCGTGTCTCGGGATTTAACGTAACTGCTCCGCACAAGACAACTGTCATTTCAGAGCTACGAAGTTTGCTTCATCCGGCCGATATTCTTAAGGCAGTGAATACGGTAAGACGAAATGAAGATGGCATGATGATCGGTACTAATACCGATGCTTTGGCTATGAATTATTTTTTGCAGGAGCGGGGAACTCCGCGCGCGGCACTTTTGCTTGGTGCCGGAGGGGCGGCTGTCGCAACATTTTGGGGACTTTGCCAAAGAAATACCCCCGTGGTATACTGGGCGAGCCGTATGCCTGTTCAGCCGGTTTCTTCATTGTCTGCAACCGGTACGAAGGTTATACCGTTGAATTGGACCGAATCCTCTTTAAAGGACGCTGTTGCGAACGTGGATATGGTGATCAACGCCACTCCTCTCGGGTGGAATGCCGATGATCGGTTGCTTCCACTTCTTACGATGAATCGTAGCCACACGTTTTTAGACTTGGTGTATGCCAGGCATTCCCGACTGACGGCCGATGCCAGAGCTGCAGGGGCTGTTGTTATCGATGGATTGGAATTCCTGATTCGCCAGGGAATGGCGGCGTTTTCATTTCTGACCGGAGTCGACGCCCCTGAAGCTGCTATGCGTGAGAGCCTTCGGGGAATTGTTACGACTTAAGCGTGGATTTGTATTTTAATCAGCTGAATCAATGAATAAAAAGACAAAGATAAAGATAAAGAAGTTTTCCATGACAACAGGCCCGCATCTCAAAGGGAGAATCAGTCAATGACCGACATCCAGCATGCAGCGAAAAAGATGCGTCTGGGCGATGCCCTGATACAGGAAGGCCTGATCAACGAAGAGCAGCTTCAGCAGGCGCTTGCTTTGCAGAAAAAGAGTGGAAAGCGTCTTGGAGCGGTTCTTGTCGAGATGCACCTGGTCACTGAACATGACATTGTTCAGATTTTATCAAAGCAGCTCAAGATTCCGTTCATAGATCTTTCGAACTACATGATCGATCCGATCATAGCGAAGCTGGTCCCGGAACATATAGCCAAGCGTCACATGCTTATTCCGATCAATAAAGTTGGAAACAAGCTGACAGTAGCTATGGTCGATCCATTGAATATAATTGCTATCGACGATATTCAGCTTATGACCGGCTTGATGGTCAAACCGGTCGTTGCAACGCAAACAGATATCAACAAAGCATTGCAGGATGCCTATGGTGCAGTGGCCCAGCAGGATAAACTGATGGGAGAACTGGACGATATTGGCAAGGCGGAAGCCGGGGCTGATGATCTGGATCAGCTTGGCGAATTAGGTGAAAATGATGCTCCGATTATTCGTTTGTGCAACCTAGTGTTGACGCAAGCGGTTCAAAATGGTGTTTCCGATATTCATATCGAGCCGTTTGAAAAAGAGTTGCGAATACGATATCGCCAGGATGGCGTCTTGTTTAATGCCATGCAGCCGCCCAAAAAGGCCACTGCTGCTATCACTTCACGTATCAAGATTATGTCCTCGCTGAACATCGCTGAAAAACGCCTGCCGCAGGATGGTCGCATCAAGATCAAAGTAAATCAGCGTTCTGTTGACTTCCGCGTGTCGGTATTGCCTGTTATCTGGGGTGAAAAGATCGTTATGCGAATTCTTGACCAGACTTCGCTGCGCGTCAATCTCGAAGATCTTGGTTTCGAACCGGAAACGCTGAGACGATTCAAGGCCGGCATCACTTCGCCATATGGTATCGCTCTTGTCACTGGCCCAACCGGGTCCGGCAAGACTACAACTCTGTATTCCGCCTTGACTTCGCTTAATACAATTGATCGCAATTGTATGACTGCGGAAGATCCCGTCGAATATATGCTGCATGGTGTTAATCAGGTGCAATGCAAACCCGAAATAGGACTGACGTTTGCGGCTGCATTGCGTTCTTTTTTGCGTCAGGATCCGAACATCATCATGGTTGGAGAGATTCGAGACTTCGAAACGGCGGAAATCGCTATCAAGGCATCAATGACGGGGCATTTGGTGCTGTCGACTCTGCACACGAACGATGCCCCGGGAACCATCGGCCGTATCATCAACATGGGAATAGAACCATTCATGGTTACGACCTCGGTTCTTTTGGTGCAAGCTCAACGTCTTGTCCGGAAAATATGCAAGGAATGTAAATTCGAAATAAAACCGCGTGCTGAGCAGATAGCCCAGTTTGGTATAACACCTGAAATGCTGCGTCGTCTCGAGCTTCCTCATATTAATGAAAAGAATATGTTCTTCTACAAGGGGAAAGGCTGCGAGACATGCAATAACGGTGGTATGAAAGGTCGCGTCGGTGTTTATGAAGTAATGATCATGACTGAACGTCTTCGCGATATCATTCTTAACGGCGGATCTACTGATGACATTCGCAAGCAGGCTGTCGATGATGGTATGTTGTCCTTGCGAGAATCGGCTCTTCGCAAATGTCTGATTGGCATGACCACCCTGGAAGAAGTCGTACGCGTGACCATGGGTGAACATTGATTTCGTGCACCGGTGTGAAGAGCAGATTGTATAAGATTGGGTGATCAGCGTATATCTTCGTGAATCGGTCGAAAGAACTAATTTCAGTTGTTCTTTGCCCACGAAATGCGGTATAACCAACTTAGATAAGATCGAAACATAACCCGGTCTCATTAAGGAGCACCAGAAAATGTTTGTTTTGAACGACCTCTTGAATCTGGTCATCGAAAACGGAGCTTCCGATTTGCATATCACAGTCGGAACCCCTCCAGTCATTCGGGTAGACGGGGAATTAATCCAAACGGACCTGGATGTTCTGACCCCTATGGATACCCGCTCCTTGATTTATAACATGCTGACTGCGGAGCAGCAGAAGGAGTTTGAGGAAAAACTCGAGCTGGACCTTTCCTATTCGGTCCATGGTTTTGGACGATTCCGTGTCAATGTTTACAAACAACGCGGGTGTATAGGATCGGCATTTCGCGTTATTCCTACCAAGATTCCTTCGTTGGAAGAACTGCGGCTTCCGCCGAAGATGCGCGAATTTACCAAGTGGAATAAAGGTCTGGTTCTCGTAACCGGACCCACAGGTTCCGGCAAATCCACGTCGCTGGCAGCTCTTATAAACATTATTAACGAAGAGCAGCGCTGCCACATTGTCACTGTTGAAGATCCTATCGAATACCTTCATTATCACAAACGTTCGGTGGTCAATCAGCGCGAATTACACATAGATACCTTGTCGTTCGGTGAAGCTTTGCGTCACATACTGCGACAAGATCCGGACGTCATTCTGGTGGGTGAAATGCGCGATCTGGAAACGGTTTCTGCGGCTCTGACGATGGCGGAAACCGGCCATCTGGTGTTTGGAACTCTGCATACAACTGATGCGGCGCAAACCATAAACCGTGTCATCGACATTTTCCCGCCGCATCAGCAGTCGCAGATTCGGTCTCAGCTTTCATTTTCTCTGAGAGCAGTCGTTGCTCAGCAGCTTTTGCCGATGGCAACAGGCAAAGGCCGTGTGGTTGCAAACGAAGTTCTGATCGGGAATCCGGCAGTTGCGAACTGTATCCGGGAGCAGAAGATTTCCGGTCTTTACACGGTCATGCAGACCAGCCAGAGCGACGGTATGCTTACATTTGAACAATGTCTCAGGGATTTGTATCTTCGTGGCGATATCACTCTTGAAGAAGCTGTCATGCATACGGTTCATCCAAAAGAACTGGAACGGATGCTCAAAGGTGGTTGACGAAAAAGTTGCGTGGACTCCTGAAAAAGAGTTTCCGTGCAATAACAGTAAAAAAGTTATGTACCGCCTTGACAAATTTTCGTTTTTATCCTAATCTAAAAGTGTAGGTAAAATTTAAAAAGAAAGGAGGAGAAAGACCAATGAAGAAGCGAAGTGGTTTCACCCTGATTGAACTTATGATCGTTATTGCTATCATCGGTATCCTTGCCGCAATCGCTATCCCCAACTTCCGTAAGGCCCGTGAACAAGCTCGTGAGAAGGCATGCTATGCTAACATGCGCGTAGTTCTTGGCGCTATCGAGATGTATAACATGGATAACTCGTCAATGTTGAGTTCTTATGGCCCGACCGTGGAAACGTCTTTGATCTCCGGTCAATATCTTAAGACGCCTATTTCGAAACCTGAGACTGGATGTGTTTTAGGCAGCACTGGTGGTAGTACCGCTGGAGATGTCAAGATTACTTGCCCGGTTCACGGCACAGTTGAGTCAGATTAATTATTTAGTATAATGAGAAAGAGGCGGATTTTTCCGCCTCTTTCTTGTTTTTGGGAGTTTGCAAGTGGCTCCTGTTCACTTTGGGGTATGTATGTCAGAAACCGCATTCCCGCAGTTCGCTTGGTCATATTTTGTCTTAATATTCTTCGTTTTTGGAACGCTTCTTGGCAGTTTCAGCAATGTTGTCATACTGCGAATGTCTGTCGGGCGGTCAGTTATCTTTCCGCCATCCGAATGTCCTTCTTGCCGCCATCGTCTTTCTCCGTTTGATCTGATTCCTATCTTCGGGTGGATTTTGCTTCGTGGTAAATGTCGATATTGTGGGGTTTTCATTTCCCCCCAATATCCCATGGTAGAATTAGTCGCTGGAGTCATTCTCGCTACATCATTTGCCAGTTGTGGTTTCACGTCTGCATTATTACCGAGCGCAGCCTGGTGCATTTATTGGCTGATCATGGCTGTTTTAGCCTTTAGAGGCGAGGTGCGCAAGCCTGCTCCCTTTCTATGGCCACTGGCGTTCTATCCCTTTTTTTCATGGTTTGCCACTGGCCAACCCCTCTTCGGAAGAGTGGGCATTGCTGTAGGGGGCGCGTTGCTCGCCTCCATTGTCGCGGGAACGCGTTCTTCTAGTGGAATATATCGCCCGGCATGGTTTGGAGTGGGGGCAGTCGGCTGTCTTGCTATGAATGATTTCATTTTTGAGGGCTCTGCACTTCTTTTTATCGCTGCTATAATACAAATACTTATTCCGGTTCAGGAAGAAACCGGACCTAGTTCTGCACGCCTTCCTCTATTGTTCTGGAGTCTTATGGGATTGATCATTTGTGCGTTTCAAGGAAATTTTGGTTTTTTTCCCGGAAATTAAAACGGAGGTAATGGGGTATCTCGACTGCCGACTTCGTGTATCTGGCGTGCGAATACGGCTATTTCTTCCGGCAACAGCGGGATCTGTCGTTCAAGCAAGCGCAGGAATTTGTGGTCAGGATTTCTTCTGAAGCACATAAGAATTGTGAATAAAACGTCTTCTGATTGTTCTGTCGAGAGCATTGCTGCGAGTCGGTCGCAAGCACCTTTGCCAAGACGCTCATAGAAAGTGGTTACTGCGCAGACTCGAACATATTCGCTTGGGTCGGACAGTCCACGTATTGTAGCCTCAAGCCCTTCTTCACCACCGCAAGACCCTAGCCCAATCAGGGC
This sequence comes from Candidatus Rifleibacteriota bacterium, assembly GCA_015233155.1. Taxonomy (GTDB): domain Bacteria; phylum Muiribacteriota; class Ozemobacteria; order Ozemobacterales; family Ozemobacteraceae; genus JADFYG01. The sequence goes on along the minus strand of JADFYG010000005.1, from coordinate 34,846 downwards.
GGCTCCCCTGACATAGGGATTTTCCGCATTACCTATTTTGATCAATACCCTTGGCAGAGAACTATTCGGCCGTTTTTTCAACTCGTTCAGCAGAATCTGAATACCGAAATATTGCATATCGGGATCCTGGAGTTCATCCAGGCGCTCAGAAAGAACATGCGCCACATCCACGTTATTTATGTCATTTTCGAGTGTCAGAGCCAGGTCTTTCGCCTCGGAGCCGAGGCGCTGTGAAAGCTCGATGATGCGTGGTAAACGGCGTGTCTCACGCAGTAAAAGGAGTCCATTGGCCGCGGCTACGGCAAGGTCGGAGTTATTGCCTTCGATAGCGGCTTCCAGAAATGGAATTACGCGTCGCTCTTCTATTTGCGCGAGGATTTCAAAAAATATCGCCCGACGAGCGGCAGGGACCTTATCGAGATTTGTCAAAAGCCGGTCGCTGATCTCTGTCCGACAGCTCATGCGGACTAATGCCTGCCTGGCGGAAAAAGCGACTATTGATTGCGTGGAGTCAACGGAATCAATAATAAATGTTACAGCTTCTTTGGCATCTAGACGCGAGAGGGCTTCCATGGCCATTGAACAGACGAATGGATTTGTATCTTTCAGTACGCTCATTAACAAAGGAATAGCTTCAAGGCGGCCAGTAGCGCCAATTGCTTCAACCGCCGTGTAACGGACGACCGGGGTTTCACTTTTCAAGGCAGTCTTGAGTGTTTCCCACCCCTGGAGAGCATCTATTTCGGCAATCGCCATGACTGCGGAAATACGTACCTGGGTTTCCTGTGATGATTCGGCAATGAGGCTTCCCAGGCGCGGCAAAAGTTCGCGTCGTCCGGGTTGAATAAGGCTGACAGTGGTTGAATCGCTGATCATATGGGCAAATTCTTGTGATAAGACTCCTTCGAGCATGCGACGGGCGACTGTGAGATCTATATTCCAGACTCCGGCAAAAGCAGTTCGGCCATCCTCTCGCCCGCCTCCCCCCATGGTTCTCAGCAAGCGGAGATTTTTTGTCTGCAAAAAACGTTCAAGAAGATTGACGCGTGATGTTGACTGACAGCGCTCGTCCAGGAATTGCATCAATGTGTTTTCCTGGGCTTGCAGGTGTCCAATCAGGTATGGGAGTTCGCCAGGATCCTTGCCGAGAATTTCGAAGGCGTTTCCCTCGATTTCTGGAAAGGGGCACATCAGCATCTTGCGTAACTCTTCCCGATCTGACTCAGCGAGCTTTGTTTTACTTTTGAGACGGCCAATCTGGGCGATCGCATTAAGGCGCCAGCGTTCGCGTTCAGCTTGAATGGCCGGAAGATTTTCCGCCGTTGCACTGTTTGTTGCGCCTGGTCGATCAAGTTTACGTTGCGCATCACGAAGCGACGGACCGTTTTGGACGAAGAGATCTTTCATCAACAAATACAGGAACGATCCGAGCAGCAGGAGCAGCATATACCTGTCCATTTTTTCAGGTATCGGCATAAAGGAAGGAATTATATATGTTTCGGAAAAAAGCTACTGAATGATATTTAATGCGGAGTATACAGCAGCACGTTGGTCTGGTATTATTTCCGAGTATGGGAAACACGTTTGGAAGCGTCTTTCGAGTTACCACTTGGGGTGAATCGCACGGTCCGGCTCAAGGTGCCGTTATTGACGGCTGTCCGGCCGGTCTTGCCATTGACGAGATTGATATTCGGGCCCAACTGGATCGGGATGTTCCTGACAAAGAACTTGGCACTCCGCGAGGTGAGACTAATCGCTTCCAGATATTGTCCGGGATATTTGCAGGCAAAACACTAGGTACACCGATTTCCATAGTAGTTTGGAACAACGATACTTTGCCGGACAGTTATAGTGGAACGCGTGACACTCTTCGGCCTGGACATGCGGATTTCACTTATCTCGCCCGATATGGACACACTGACTGGCGTGGTGGTTCGCGAGCATCGGGGCGGGAATGTATCGCTCGTCTCGCCGCTGGTGCAGTTGCGAGAAAGCTGGCTAGTCGCCATGGAGTGAGATTTGAAGGAAGACTGATCGAGCTTGCAGGAATTGTGATTGGCGACGATGAATCGTTCCTGCGCGCTCGTGATCGGGCGCTTGAAATCGGTGAAGGCGGCGATTCAAGTGGTGGCGTCGTTGAATTGTCTGTTTATGGAGTTCCGGCGGGAGTCGGCAGCCCTGTTTTTGACAAGCTTCAGGCGGCGCTTGGACGGGCGTTTTTCTCTATCGGGGGAGTCAAAGGCGTCGAATTTGGTCTTGGTTTCGAGGCTGCTCGAGTCCGGGGCAGCGGTTCGAATGATCCATTTTGTTTCGATGCTGATGGTCGGATTTCAACTGTAGGAAATCGTTGTGGCGGCCTTCTCGGAGGTATTTCTACGGGAGGGACGATGACGATGAGACTGGCGGTGAAACCGACACCCACGATACAGCTTCCCCAGAAAACTGTTAATGTTGCCGCACGGCGCGAAATGATCATGGAATATTGGGGTCGGTTCGATCGTAACTATGCTCCGCGTGTAGTTCCGATTGCTGAAGCCATGAGTGCATGTGTTTTGGCCGATCATCTCTTATTAAGCGGGATAGTGCATCCCACGCGGAGCGATTCAGCGTAGCCTTACATCATTCGTCGAGCCAGGATTCAGCACGTAATTCATGGAGAGAATTGAATCGAGAATACTGGTGTTGCGTGTGAAAAGAGGAAAAAATAATCCGATCGTATCTGGGAACTGGAAACTGGTCACAAACACGCAATGCCAAACGCCTGTCTGCGAGTTCAAACGACTCATTGCTGGCGGTTATCGGCGGTGATACGTGTTTTGCCATGTTCACAAAGGAGTCTTATCTGTGCGCATGATGATTACGATAGTTCTGATATTTTTGCTGCCAGTCTGTCTGTTTGCCGGGGATTTCGAGGAAGGCCAGGCGGCATATAAGGCGGACGACTACAAAAAAGCCGCAGAGTTATTTGGCAAAGCCGCTGAATTAGGACTTGCGAAGGCTCAGTATCGCCTCGGGTTGATGTATTACAGAGGTGCAGGTATCAGGATGAATATCAAGGAGGTGCTGAAGTGGTTTGGCAAAGCCGCTGAACAGGGCAATGTTGAGGCTCAAATCAAACTTGGGGAGATGTATGAGCGAGGCCGCGGTGTCAAACCAGATTCCGCAGAATCCTTGAAGTGGTATCTCATGGCAGCTGAACAAGGCAATTTGCTAGCTCAGACAAATGTGGGGATGATTTATCACAGTCGTAAAGACTATAAGGAATCGTTTAAGTGGAATCTCAAAGCAGCGGAGCAAGGAGATGCGCAAGCTCAAATTCTCGTCGGGTCGATGTATTCCATGGGAAAAGGTGTTATGCAGGATACCAAGGAAGGTAAGAATTGGTTTCTCAAAGCTGCTGAACAAGGCGATACAAGTGCTCAGTTAATCATAGGGAATATGTATTGTGAAGGGAAAATTATTCCGCAGGACTATGTTCAGGCTTACATGTGGTGTGACCTGGCGTACTTTGGTTCCGATGATTTTATTGTGTTCAAAGACGCTCGCGATAAGGCTGCCTCGAAGATGACCCCGGCACAAATAGAGGAAGCTAAAAAACTATCGAGGGAAAAAGCCGCTGAGATCGAGAAGCGGAATACTTCAAATGGAAAAACGGTTGTTGACTCTCTTGAAGTTCCCAGGTAAGCATAACTTTGGTTGTTTATCAGCTTGTCTTAGTATCAGCAACGTGAATGGCACAAATACCGACACGGTTTCGACCGCTGTGTTTAGCCTCGTAGAGGGCTTCATCGGCGAGTTTGATCATTTCGGCCGCTGTTTCCGGTGGATTCACGGGAATAGATGAAAGGCCGAGGCTGATGGTTACCTTCAGATCGCCTTTGGTACTGGAAAAAGCGCTGGTTTCTATCTTCTGGCGCAAACGTTCCGCAAAAAGGCTGGCTCCTTCTTCATCCGTCTCAGGAAGGATAATAGCGAATTCTTCTCCGCCATAACGTGCGGCAATATCGGTATCGCGAATAGCAGCTCTCACGCATTTAGCTACCTCGCGCAGGACAAGGTCCCCGATCTGATGTCCGTATGTGTCATTGAATTTCTTGAAATGATCGATATCGGTCATCAGGAAAGAGAGAGGCTTTTCATAACGTTTTGCCCGTCGGAACTCCTCCTCGATCTTGGCCTGGAAATGGCGATGAACGATGAGTCCCGTAAGACCGTCTATCGTGGCAAGATTGAACAAGCGCGCTTTCTCGATAACGACAGCGGCCTGATTGGCCATCGTTAAGGCAAGCTGTAAGTCATCGTGATCGAATTCTCCGCCCATCTTGTTGACGATATTCATGATACCAATCGGAGAATCGCGAACCTGCAATGGAACGCATATAAGCGAGCGAATGGAACTTGCCGTTGCGGTTTCTCCGATTCCCTTGAACTCTTTCACGCTTTTGATATCGGTTATAAGGCGTGCTGTGCCTTTACTGAAAACTTCGCCGGCAATTCCTTCGCCAATCTTGAACGATGCCTTCAAATCATTGCTTACATGTGTGGGGCCTTCAACTCCAACCACAATTGCTTCTTCAACGAGGCTTTCGTATCGTTCATCAAGCAGCAGAATCGAACCTCGTTCCGCGCCCAGAGCCATATTCGCGCGTGACAGAATCGTATCAAGTGTTTTGCCCAGATCGCCCATGAAATTTACTGCCTGACTAACTTCGTTTACTATTGATAACTCGCGAACTCTCTTGGCAAGTTCGCGATTGCGTTCGCTCAGATCGAAGAACTGCTGTGCCAGACGCATAGAAGCCCACTGTGTTGTAAGCATGACGAGCACTGGAACAGCTTCAAGAATCAGGTCTAATCGAAATGTCATGAAAACGGCTAGTGGCCATATGATCAGGATTCCAACCAGGATAAAAATGTCAGAGGCTCCGAATATCCAGCGGTAAATTGCATAGCTCATTCCGATGGCCAGCAACATAAGCATCACACATGCAGCCCACACCGGAAGGCGGTGCAGGAAACGACCGGAAAGAAGGCTTTGTATAAGGTTCGCATGGATTTCCATGCCTGCGGCGGCGCCAAACGGTGTGAATTTTACGTCTTCAGAGGTGCCCGTTGCGCGGGTTCCGATGATCACGGCTTTGCCGCGGAACAGATCGGCCGGGAAACGTCTATCAATAACATCTTCGAAGGAAATATCGTCAAAATGTCTATTCGGTCCGGCGTAAGGAAGCATGAAAGAAGTGAGTTCTTCTCCCTGGAAACTTTCCATACGTGTGTAGAGCGGAAGCTCGGCAACTTTGAAGGGGGTTCCGCGAAGATGCGAGGCGACAACAAGACCTAGCACTCCATATGTGCGATCGCTTGCTGTACGTTCAAGAATAAGATGGCGGATGACGCCGTCGGCGTTCATCTTTTGCGATTCAATATCAATAAAGCCTTCATCTAATGCAGACTTCTGGAGCAATGGAATCGCTCCCACAACCATAATTCGCTTAACCATTTCACACGAATCCGGGTCGAGGACCATTTTTTCGGTGCGGACTACAGGCAGAATAACGTTGCCGGCTGAGGCTATCGCGTCAGCAAATATTCGATCATCATTTTCATCGATCTGTGATGGCTCTCTAAACATGACATCGAAAGCCACGACCTTTGCTCCTGCTGCTTTCAGGATACTGAGAATGCGCGCATGGAGAGCTCTCGGCCAAGGCCAAGCCCCTAACCGTTTAATGCTGTCATCAGTAATTGAAACCAGGACCAAGGCTTTTGACGGTGATTCGATCGGCCGTATTTTGAACCGTGTGTCTATCAGTAAATTTTCAAGCCCAGTGAAAATTCCCTGAAGAAAGAGCAATGCAAACAGGGCTCCGCATAGCAGTCCGGCTACAAGTTCCCAACTGCGGTAAAACGGTCGACGAATAGGTCTTTTCATTATCTGTGTCCAGATATAGTCATTCGACCTGCTTTTCTTCAGACACAGGGCAAGATATGGTCAAACGAAGTGATTTATATGAAAATAAGTGCCGCGCAATCAGCTTCAGCCGGTGCGCGCGGAAAGCTGTGCGCGGAGTTCGCGTATTTGCCGAAACGACTTGTGACGAATTTCGTCGTCTTCGCGTGGCAATAACTTGAGTGCCTCCTTGAAGTTCTTCAGTGCTCTGCTGAATTCAGCCTTTTCCTTCAATCTTTCGGCTCGCTTATAATACAGCATAGCTAGCTTACGTCGGCTGGCAACAAAACGGTCTTCATAAATATTGCCGTCACGATAAGCGGGGGCGAGCGGGTCGGCAACCGAATATGACGAATACAGATTCAGGGCTTCTTCGTAGTCCTTTACGGCCTGAGACCAGTCATCTGGAGCTTCCACTTCTTCAACGTCTTCACGATCTTCGGCAGAAAGACTTTTTGCAATGTTTTCTTTTATCTGTTCAAAAAATGCAAGATAGATTGTATCATCATTTCCGATCAGCAACTGAGCGCGTTGTAGAAGTTTATAAGCATATGAAAGCTTTCCGGTATCTACGGCGCGAGAGATCCTGCCCATGTAGGGTTTCACCAGTTCTCGACGAGCTTCGAGAACTGCTTCGTGAATATAATTCAGAAAACGATGTTCGGCTGGCAGGCCGACAGTAAGTGCTAAGGCTTCCTGATATTCGAGAATAGCTTCGCCAAAGTTCCCCTCGTTTCGGAATTCATCGCCTCGAGTCACAAACGGTGTAATCTCGCGATATATTTTCTGATTGTGCTCACGGATACGAGCCTTATCGAGATCTTTTTTGACGGATTCCAGGAAGGCGACATCGGTTTCGGCGGCAAGATCGATGGCTTCTTCAAGAGCGTCGACTGCGCGGGAATAATCCTTACCGGCAAGAGCAGCCATACCCAGGTCACGTTGCACAAGTGCCAGTTTGCCGTCGGCTTCGGTGATGAATTTCTCAAGCTTTGCCTTCAGATCTTTGTCTTCTGGGGTGACGATGACATCTTCTTCGTCTTCCAGTCGGACATATTCTTCAAGGGCTTTAAGACAATTCTGTTTGACGGCGCTCCAGTCATCTGCTTCACGACTGGAATCAGCTTCGTTGATGAAGGCTTCGATGTTCTGACGTTGTTCGTTATTCATACAACTCTCCTTCAGGGGTTGGTGCCGCTTTGAGGGCGGCGTGCAGTTTTTTCCATGCGTCGGGCAGCGAATTCCGGGTCAAAAAAAGTCAGCCCACTTTTTTTAGTGGTTCCAGCGCGATCGTAATCGGCTGCAGCTTGATCATATTGCTTCGATTGGAAGTGAATATATCCCATCAGTGAGCGAGCCTCAGCATTTTCGGGTTGCAGGACGAAAAGCGTATTCAAACTCCGTTCGGCATCTTTAAACGCATGCCCTTGCATTTGCACTAAGGCTAGATCATACCACACCAGAGGAGCTTTGGGGTGATCAATCGAAAGTGTCTTCAAATCGGTCATGGCAAGCGCATAACGATGCGCATCCAGACGCTCGCGTGCCTTAATATATCTTGGATCGGCACGTAATAATTCTGAATCTGCATCGTGAAATGACATTGAGGAGGCGGGGGCATCCTTCTTTGCTCCTTTTCTGGTTTGTGTGCGAGCATATTCGATCAATCGTTCTACGTCAGGACGGCGTTTCGATGTGGGAAAAGTCTTTAAAAAAGTGGCTCCCCATTTCATGACCGCTGGAAATGCTTTTAGAATGGCACGCAATCTTACTGATTCAAGATAAGCATCCTCGACACGCGGGGATGATGGATATGAGGAAAGGAGTTTGTCGAAGAGCTTGCAGGCCTCAAGGTGTTCTCCGAATCGGGCAGTTGAAACAGCCAATCGAAATAGCACGTCATCATTACCGAAAGCGTCCGGGTGTTCTTTAAGGATATTTTGATCGACAAGAATAGAACTAGCCATTTCTTCTTGTTCAGCCTGTGAAATCGGTTTGTAGACAAGCAAATCACCTGGAGTGAGATTGGCCGGGGCTTCGATACTCTTATTCGTGGAATCTTTCAGATCTTTCAGTTCGGAAAAATCCACGACTCGAAAAGATCCCGCCGATTTTTTTGTTGCCCCTTTTGTAATGTCGTTTGTAGTGTTGGTTTTTACACTTGAAGTAGTTGTGGTATCCGGGAGAGAGGGAGATGCGAGCTTGTCTTCGACTTTGCGAACTTTGTCTATGCAGGAGTTCGAGTTTGAGTTGTCTTCGGGGAATGCATTTGCTGAAATCATACTTGTTTCTTCGACTGTCGGTGATGATGTTTCCTGCGATGAAACTGCCGTTGTCGGAATTTCAGGGATTTCTGATATTTTCTTTTCTTCTTTTCCGGAAAATGGTTTCATGGGCGAATTTTTTATTGGCCTAAGAAAAGATGCCTCCCGCAATTTATCGGACTTCTCGATCTTTGGGGTTGCAGACGAAGACTGAGCTGTAATGGGTTTTGTTGCATTGTCGGTGGATAAAGTGGAATGGTCGATGGTTTTCAGCAACATTCTGGCGAGTTGCGCATACTCTGTGGCTGGAAATTTATTGAGAAGTTCGTTGGCCATTGTCCGGCTTTTTTCAAATAAGCCTGTCCGCTGGAATATCTGGGCTAGTCGGAAATGCGCCTCAGCCATGGCCTCACCCTCAGCCGAGCTTGCGATAACCTCTTCATAAATATCACGTGCTTCATCAAGATGGCCGGCCTCCTGTAGAAAATCCCCGAGCATGAGACGGGCGAGCGTTTTCTGATCCTGGCGTTGTGCTTCAGAAATAGCTTGTCGCAACAACTTGAAGGAATTGGCCTGAGCCCCGCGTGAGCGATTTTTCACTGCTTCTTCCATTAGGACAACAGCTCCGGAGGAGGCTTTACATTCTAATGGTAATGCAAGAATAGCGATTAAAAGTAATAACGTGCTTATCGGGACGAGTATAAATTTCATGGTTCCATCTCTTCTTCAAAGGAGCTTAAGATCAGACCGGAAAGATAAAATACGACATAAAGAGCTATGAGTGCAATCGCAATGGCATTAAAAGCAATGTTGAAGAATGAGGGTATGACTTCGGTAGTCGGAGCAAGATACAAAATCCCCCAACCGGGGAGTGAGGATTCATCGACATTTTTCAGATAACGATAGGCTGCAAGAAAGGAAGTTCCGCCGATTGAGATTTCCCGTATTCCATCATTCCCTGCGATAGCTTCAGCCACCGCGCTGTTTGAGTGAGAAACGTTCATTTGCTGAATGATCTGTGACGGACGCGGGTGGCCAATGATTACACCATCTTCGTCGACAACGAGAAGATAGGATGCATTTGAAAGTCGTGATTTTGCAGCTATTTCCTGCAAAAAACCAAGGTCTATTCTGGAAGTCAGAAGTCCGAACGGACGCCTTTGCAGATCTCGAATAGGTACGGCAGCCTGCCATAAGGGTTTTCCCAGACCTTCGTCGAACCAGACTGGTCCAGGATAGAAAGGATGCCCGGCGGAAATGGCCTTTCGAGACCAACCCCCAAGAAGCTGGAAGGATGGGCCAATCTCAGCTGCTTCGACAAGTTTTTTTCCCGACATGTCCTGGATGGCGACGGATCGAATCAAATCTCGGTCGTTGAGACTTGTGCGCAATAGACCTTCTACTTCCATGAGATTACCCGGAATAGGATTTCCCAATGAAAATATTGTGTCGATAAGCTCAGTTGCCGATTCGATAACTTGTAAATTTGAGACAAGAAACGTTCGAAGTTGTGCCACGCAACATTGACAAAACGACGGTATTATCGGGATGGCAATGGGATTAGTCGTTATGATACCGGGTATACGTTCTTCGGTTGATTCTTCATCGGAAGTTGTTCTTAATCCGGTCAATAGCATAATTCGGCGAGCGAAAGCCTCTGTAAGACAGGCCAGATCACTTATATGTTCGATGCCTTCCGACCAGCGATGCTCACCAGACACGATACCTTCTTCTATTTTATCCAGAATCGGTTCGATGCTGTTGATGACGGGATTGATTGCTGGGTGAAGCGTTCCGCCAGCCTTACTGTCGCGCATCGCCGGCATTCGGGAAAGGAGGCGAAGGGAGTCGCGAACAGAACCAAGAGAGCGGGCAATGTCATCGACTGCCAGATCGACGACAGCTTTCAACTTCTGTTCTGCATCGAAACGATTGTGCGTCTGCTCACTTCTGATCGAGTCGATTGTCAGATAGGCAATCAAAAAGACGATGATACTAGTGATCAGATAGACAACAGATGTTGGATTTATGCTTCTAAATCGGCTTTGGTGGCTCATGATGGAGAAATTACAAAAAATACTTCGGAAAATGATTGAATATGCCGATATATTTTATAGAAGCCCGAAAAAGCATCAAAAAAAATCATGCACAGGAGGCTAAAAATATGTTGTGCCCACAATGCAACGCGCCTATGGTTCAAAAGACTCATAACGGTCGTTTGTCTCCGTATCACACCTTGAATTGCACGCACTGCAAGTTCGTCATTTTCTATCGCGGACGTATTCTGGAACAGTAGTCCGGGGTTATAATGTGATCACAAGATCAGGCCAGTTCTGGGAGTAATACTGAACTGAGAATTATGTTCGGGGCATCAGAAGGCATATATGAGAGACGGCGAGGTCAGGTAATCATTGTTAGTTGGTTAAGGGCATCGTATTCCGACGAGGTTATGGTGAGAATCCTTTCCGCCCGGCAAAGTGACAATGTGTGTAGAACATCTTCATTAGGGTTTACAATTACCAACCTTCCCTTGTTTCCTTTTAGTTCGTGAGAGAACGCAAGAAGATACTGGATTGCCGTCGAATCAAGATATTCCACATTACTTATATTGAAAATGAAATTGTAAACACCTTTCACTTTTGAGAGATTCACGGCTTCTTTCAGTTTATCTACATTGTAGATGCAGACTTCACCACCGATATCAAAGATTATGATACCGCGATCTGTTCGGCAGGTAAAGGTTATCATGATAATTAACTCCTGAAGGTGCTTGGTATCGGTCGAGCTTAGAGGGACATGAGAAATTCGGCGAGAATTGTCTGGCGATCTCGTTTATATGGACGGATTTGTCCGTGGAAGGGCTCGCCTTTTTGCCAAGTCTGACCGGCTGCTTTTTTTACCATGACATAATAGTGTTCCCCTGTTCCGGATTTCACCATAATTCCTTGTCCGCCGGGATCAACGAATGTAATTGTTCCGGTTATATCGCGGGAGCTTCCGTCAAACTCAGGCGCCGCTGTAGCAGTCGCATTTTTTCCCGATACCGGCTGTTTTTCCGTTTCTGGAACAGGAGATAAGAAGAAATACCAGATCAAAAAAACGATAATAGCTCCGGTGCCAATGGATACGAGCGTAAATTGAACAAGAGATTCCCCATGTTCTGTCGCTGATTCAGTCTTCTTTTCAGTCTGTTGTTTGCGTAGGCTTTGAATGTTATTAAGTGCATAAGAGGGTGGGGCGACGCGTTTTTTCTCTGATTCAGCGTCAAGCCGAGAACCTAAAAGTGAAATCAACGTTTCCGGGGTTTCCTGAGTTGACAGTTTCTCTCGAATAAGAATTCTTGCCCCTTCGCCAAGGGCATTACTTAGAATGTCTTTTTTTTCGCCGGAGGAATTGCGCGTTACTCTCAAAATCTGTAACAGTACATCTTCATCAATGTTTGCTTTCAGGACTGCTATAATCAACCCGAGATTTTCCGGGTCACTTTCCTGAGTCAGTGCTATACTCAACACTTCCCGGATCGATGGAAAATCGAACTGTCCGGCACTGAAAATTGCCATGCGTCGTTGCTTGGGCTGGATCGACAGCATCATTTTTTCGACAAGAGTTATCGCCTGTTTTTTGTCGAACAGTGAAAAAGCTTGTAATGCGGCAATACGAACCTCATCTGCCGAATGTTGAATCAACTTCGGTAAAAAAGGAAACAAGGTGTCAGGATCAAGCTTTTGCAGTATCTCTATGGTTGCGGCCAATACTTCCGGGGCCGAATCATTCAGACATCCCTGCAAAGTGGAAGCATCTGATTTTTCGCCGACCCTGCCATATGTTCGGATGAGGGCGACCTTTTCATTCGCTGTTGCTTTTTGACGCAGGAAATCGCGAAGTTTTGGTTGAAGCAATCTCAATGTACTTCGGTCAAGTTCTGCCAGTTTGCTCAGACGTTCATCCGGGGACAGTGTGTCCAGGTCGATTTTTACTGCCTGGGCCGACGAAGCGGCGGCGGGGCGTTCAAAAGAACCAATTTGTTGTGAAATCAGTGTTTTTATTTCCGGCACCGTTTCACCAGCAATGTGGCGTTGCAAAAGTTGCGTGGCTTCAGAATGGCCCGTCCGGGCGAGTTCGAACAGGCGCATAACTGATATTTTTCGCGAGGGAACATCGGTTGAAAGCAGACCCAGACGACATGCATCGAGCAAATGATTCAATTTTCGTTTAGCATGAACCTCATGCAACTCGATCATAAGCTGTTCAGGTGTTTTTTGGACTAATCCGGCTTGAGAAAGTGACTGCAAGACTCCTTTCAGAATCTCTTCAATCATTTTATGCCGGGATCCTCCGCTTGCTTCAAGCACTTCCAGCAATCTCAGAGGTTCCTCCGGTTGCGGGTTAGCTCGAAACAGATATCCTGCGCGCAAAAGAAGTGCCGGGTCAGTTTCCATTCCGAGGAAGCGAAGCATAAGTGGCTCGATATCCGGAAACGGAAAAAAGAAGGCGTGAAACAATGCCGCCTGCCGGTCTACCGGGTCCTCAGAAAACAACATGGCTTCGAAATGGCGCAAGGCTTCCTGGGGATCCCAGCGATAAAGCAGGCGAACTGCTCTGGATCGTATTCCATGCACCGGGTTAACCAGAAGTGGAACAATCAGTCCCTTAAGGCTATCAGGGCTTAATTTTTCAAGCGCCTCGACTGCAGCCGCCAGCACACGTGGATCAGGATGTCGACACAGAGGTTCAATTGTTTGTGCATCTTCGAAAGAACCAAATTTTTTGAAAAACTGGAGGACGAATGGAAGCAGTTCTGCGGAAAACTCATGCCAGTGAGCATCGCGAAGTGCCATTGCTACCAGCGGTGCCTCGGAACGCTTTATTCCTTCTAGAATCAGCGCCAGCCCTAAATCATCACGTTCTGGAGATGCTATAAGCCTTTCTACTTCAGCAACACGCTCCCCTTGAGCTTCCTGCCCGCACTTTTTGTGTTCGATATGGGCGAGAATCTTTTGCAAATGAAATCGGGCTCCCGGATCAGTTTCTGCCAAGAGCATTGACTGAAAGGCGTTCACCTGGTCCGCCGTCCATTCCATGCTTTCGATTCTGTTCAGAACCGAGAAACGAATCGACGGATCCGATGATCGAAGATCTTCCAGAAGCGTCTGAATGGCATCCATGAAATGTTTTCCCTACTTTCTCGAGGTTCTCGGGGCTTTTATTTTTTCAGAGCGGAAAATTCTTTGCTAAGAAGCGCATAAGATGGTTTTAAATCCAGGGCCAGACGGAAACTCTCTCGTGCGTTGACATGATCTCCTCTTTCAAGGCTTAACAGACCTAGGTTGCGCAGCACATAACGTTGTACTGCAGCCTTGCGTCGCTGATAAAATGTTGCACGAAGAATCGCTTCGGCACTCTTACGATCGCCTTTCGACCATAATGTCAGCGCACGAAGATTTCCGGCAGCAGTTTGCAAATCACCCAAACGGTCATCCTTAATCTCGCTTTCTACAGCGTTAAATGCATTCAGTGCAGACTCGGTTTCACTGAACGAACCTTTGAGAAAGGCTTCCAGGGCCACTACATAATACCCTGCACATACGTCAGCACGTTTCCTGGCAAGGTCTATACCCGTCTCCTGAAGTGTTTTTGCAAATGCCGGTTCCGATGCAAGTTTTGCCTTGAGACGCTCATACATCTCTATATCTGTTCGGGCCTGAAATGTGGTGATGAGGGGATCCTTGTAAAAGGATGGCCCGCGTTGCATTTCCCCGGTTTTCAATCGGTCGTCGTAGTCCAGCCACATATCCGAACTGAGCGGATAAAATCCTTCCTCGGGAAAGAGCGCAAATGCCACGTCGGTGAACCCGCCGGACTTTTCCGGCAAAGCCTGCGTAGAACGGGCAATCTCTGCGCCGTCAGCCCCAAGAGTCCTGCAATGTTCAAGTATGGCTTGTTTTGGCGACATGGCTGTGAACGAACAACCGATTGAGCCATTGGGAAGCGCGCCGGACGGAGTCAGGCAAAAGCGAAACATGTGGCCTTCCCCCACTGGAATGTGATCCAGTCGGGCGCTTGACGGAGATGCAATCCATCCGGTTGGAAGCATCAACTGAACTTCTATATCGTGGATATCACCGATCAGAGCTGAAAGTGTGGCAAGCAATTGGGATTGTGTTCCTATACTGGGCGATCCATTCAGTGTGGCAGAAAATCGATACCATTCCGGAAGGCGGTTTTGATTACCAATGAGTGATGACACGCAAAAAAGAAACATTCCAACGATCATGGCGTATCGAATTTGGCGGAACAAGGGCATTCAGGCTCTCCTTTCGAGGAAGGCGAACATCAGTTTGGTATGCAAGAAAAAACAGGCAATCGTTGGATCGTGATTTTTGTCATTGTTTTGCACGCCTGCTTAATTGATCTGACGTTTGATATCAGACGCAGGTTGTTCTAATTCGTCTGAATTATCTGGTTCGTCGTCGGAAGCGCGTTCATCAGGCATAGACTCTTCTGTAATCTGCGACGGCGAAGTCTCGGCAAGAACTCCTGGAGGTGTGCATAGTATCTTCATCAGACGAGGATATGATTCGTCAACCAGAAAAGCCACAACTGAAAAACATTGGGAAAACTGAGACCGTGTGATAGTGCCATCTTCCAGGACGTGGTTTGAGGATCCGGAAAGGCTATGTCCGTCGTCTGCCAATTCAAGTCTGATGTCAAAATAATCGTTCATTATCTTCATGACTGCAAGCAGGAAATCGAGACGCCGAAGGTCGGTATCTCCGCGGATGAATGCTGGAATACGTATAACAAGATGTTTGTTGTGGGCATAGACAAGCATACGCATAATAAGATTTTTGCCCTGGAGATATAGTTCCAGGCAATCATCAGCAATGAATTTAAACTGATAGTTGTCTTCAGTCATATAGCCGGCGATTTGCTTTATAATCTGCTTTTCCCACGGATCATTTTCGGATTCCACGGGGAGGATCATCTTGTTGTTCATTTCATTACCTCAGCTATGGCTGGATCAAGATCTTCGGGAGCGAGTTCAAATGCTTTCCGAGCCAGATTCAGGAGTTGTTTTTCGGCAGTGCGAAGAATATGATCCTGGACTGCGGGAACATCGCCATAAATTGTTGTAAATCGAAGGTTCAGAGAAGAGGCCAGTCGATTTCCGGGGCTATCTGTTTCTATACGGAGATGAGCCAGATGGATCAATGCATTCAGATAAAATTGATCACGATCCAGTGGTGAGAAGGAGAAAAGTATAGACTCTGGCGGGGAGGCCGGAGTATTGGAAGGCAAAAACGTCAGGGAATCGGACATCCAGACCTGCCAGGGCATTGCCCCTCCCGGGGTGGCAAAAGAGTGGCACGGAGTGTTTCCCCATCGTGTAAAGCGGACGCTTCCCATTGCTTCCTTCCGTTTTCAGGGCAAACTGTTACCCGACAAAACAGGGTTGAATTTCAGCAGCTGAAAATTTTTCTGCATCGATAATTTCACGGACGTCAAAAAGCAGCGGGAAAAACAAGCGTTGTGAAATTCTGACCGGACAAACGCTGTATTCCCCAAACTTTTGGAACCCGCGCATAATAAATCTCACAGAGTTCTTCTGATGATATGGATTTGCTTGTTTTTTTGTCTATATATGTGCATTTCAGAGTTCCACGTATGATGGCTGCAGTTTCCCCGTCTGGCACAACCGCCCTGGGGGCGATCGTAATCGAAATAGAAGCGGCGCCTGCAAGGAAGTTCGCGAGACAAGTCTTGAAGCCCTGATAGCCCAGTACCGTTGAGTCTTTGCGATAATACTGGAGATTGGAATCTACTTCCTGCATTGCCAGATCAATGTTTCCCGACGCAATGGCGGATAAAAACAGATCAAGTGAAGTATTGACTTCTATTTCCAGTGGGTCGACCCCGGTTCCGTTGTCAGTGCCGCTTCCGCCACTACCCCCGCCACATCCAATGATGAAACTCAGAAGCAGAAGAACAAACAATCCGCCTATGAGGCGCAAGAACGCGGGCTCCAGGCGGACTGTAACTGAACGGGATGGCGAAACAGGAATCATGCTTTCCCGGAACAGCCCATAAGGCGCATCTTGCGAATGACAACCTCTCGAATTGCATCACGAGCTGGGCCAAGATATTTCCGAGGATCAAACTCTCCGGGATTTTCAGAAAACACTTTCCGGATTTGTCCTGTCATGGCAAGGCGAAGATCGGTGTCTACATTGATCTTGCATACGCCGGTTTTTGATGCACGCGTGATCATCTCTTCAGGAACGCCTTTGGAATCAGAAAGCTTGCCACCATATTTATTGCAAATTTCAACCAGATCAGGGGGAACAGAGCTGGCGCCATGGAGTACCAAGGGGAAACCGGGCAGTTTTTTCTCAATTTCCGCGAGACGAACGAAGTCGAGAGCGGCATCACCCTTGAACTTATATGCGCCGTGGCTGGTGCCTATGGCTACGGCAAGAGAGTCGCAGCCGGTTTTTTCTACAAACTCTCTTGCTTCATCAGGATTTGTATAAGAAGCATCTTTGGCAGCAACCTTCACAGCATCTTCAATTCCGGCCAAGCGGCCAAGTTCAGCTTCTACTGTGACGCCTTTTTTGTGTGCGTATTCGACGACTTCACGTGTAATTTTGATATTTTCCTCAAATGGGTGATGTGATGCATCGATCATGACGGAGGTAAACCCGCCGTCAACACATTTTTTGCAGATATCGAAGCTGTCACCATGGTCGAGATGTAATACAATTGGAATCTCAACACCAGCGGTCGTGGCCATTTCGAGTGACGCCTGGATGAGGTGAAGAAGATATTCGTGATGGGCATATTTGCGGGCTCCCGCCGAAACCTGAATGATAAGAGGCGATTTCTCTTTGATTGCCGCTTCAAAAATCCCCTGAATGATTTCCATGTTGTTGACGTTAAAAGCGCCAATGGCGTATCCACCCTTATAGGCTTTCGGAAAAAGTTCTTTGCTGGTAACGAGTGGCATGAAGCTCCTCCTCAAAGAAAGTGGCTCAGTACGGAAAAACCGCTTCCCGTCTAGGCGTAGCAAGTCTAACAGAGCTGTGCATGAATTGTCAAAAAGAGGCATCAGTATGATCCATACTTTATCTTAGACGGGCGGCAGAAAAAAACTGGAAAATTTTACATAAACGTTGGCTTTTGGTACGCCATCGTTTTATTTATTGTATTGACAATCGTGATTGAAAAGGATGAAAAAAATGACAGCAGATAGACTGATTCTTTTCGATATAGATGGGACATTACTTTCAGCAGGAAGAAGCGGATATTTCGCGCTTGAACGGGCGGCCATCGAAATACTAGGTGCTATGCGCGGGCTTGAAGGAATTATTCTTGAAGGCAATACCGATTCGAGGGTTCTTTATCAGATTAGTCAGCGAGATGGGACCTCGCTTCCAAGTAAAGAACTGTTGTCGCGTTTCAAAAAGTTATACGTCGAAATCCTGAAAAAGGAAATCGTCGGCAAGGGGCATTTGAAACCAGGCATTCCAGATCTCCTGAAAATGCTTGCGAAAAAAAAGAACGTGCAGATTGGTCTTGTTACAGGCAATTTTCGGGAAGGAGCCGAGATAAAGCTGCAACGGTTTGGGATTCGCGAGTATTTTTCTTTTGGAGCCTTCGGCTGTGAGCATGCCGAACGCTCGGAGCTCGTCAGATTCGCTATGGAAAGGGCTAGTCGCCTTAAGGAGGGGAAAGCCTATCTGGCCAAAAATGTGGTCATGGTTGGTGATACCGTCCATGATGTTATTGCGTGCAGACCTTGGGGCATCAGAAGCCTGGCCGTTGCCACGGGTTCGACTTCGCGAGGCGAGTTAGCTGAGGCAGGCGCTGATCTGGCGATCGACGATCTCGCTAATGTAGATCAAATAATCAAATGGCTACGGTGTAGTTGATAAAAAATTGATAATTAAGCGATTTTATTGATTATGTGAGTATAATATGCTTGTTTGTTACGCTTGTATTGTAGATGTTGGCTGTGATGTATGCGTTTTGTGTCGACATTGCCATGAACTGTCTAGTTGGCAAAGCCTCGAGAAAGCATCACTTTCAGGAATTCGCCTGACTTTTTGGCCTTCAGCATGGCCATGGGAGAGGGAATGTCGCTTTTGGGGCCGGTGACTATGCCAGAAAGTAGGGTGCTTCCAAACAATTCTATCCGATACGTGGGGGAAGTTTCCTGCCAGCGAGTAATTTGAGGATCACGCATGACCCAGAATCTGCGTCCTTGTGGTTGCGTATGTCCAAACCCGGTGGGGAGAAGTCCTTCCTGAATCAGGGCTGTGAGGAATGGTTCAAGTGCGTGAGCGCTCGAAGGAAGGGTATCGTGTAGAAGGACTATGCCGCCTCGACCGCCATGATTGAATGCCAGTTGACGTTTCAAATTTTCAACAGTTTTGTTGATATTGCGATTTCGCCAGTCACCTGGATCTACGCTCCAGAGCATCACGCTCATTCCTTCCTGCTTGAGTGTTTCGAGAACCCGATGGTTTATGCCACCGTATGGAGGGCGAAATAGCGTCGGTTTTATGCCGGTAATCTGGCGAATGAGTTCATTGGTGTCGCGAATTTCTTTTGTTATGCGTTCTTCAGTGCAATGGCAAAGATTTGGATGATAGAAAGTGTGATTTCCAATTGTGTGTCCTTCCGCATAAATACGTCGGACAATGTCTGGGTATTTCCGGACATTAGTTCCTACCACAAAAAAAATCGCTTTTAAGTCGAGATGTTTAAGAACGTCCAGTATATATGGGGTATTGATCGGATGTGGTCCGTCATCGAACGTCAGCAGGACCTGGCGATTTTTTCCTAGTGTGGCGGTGATCATCTGGCGATTGTAAAACACGAATCCCCCCTCGGTCGTGCCTTCTGTCTCGCCGGTGGATGTCGTGACTAAATTTATCGCTGCTGCGGAGCTTGCGGACGAAGCCGGCGCTTGGGAAAAAGCTGCCGACGCAACCCTTTCAACAAGCGGTGGAGTGACAGTCGCGTTCAAAGCTGCTGAAATTCCTGCCGGACAGGCCAGGAAAAGAGAAAGACAGGTATAAATAAAATAATGCATATGGCGTTTCATTGAAGAGACTATCGGCATTTCGAATAAAAAACATAAGACTATTATGAGTTTAGATAATGCTAGTAGCGAATGACGAGAGAGTCGGAGTAAGGTTTTCGTGTGAAAGTAACTTCTGCCGCCTCAATGATAGGTTGTTGGCGTGAACTCTGAACACTTGAAATGGTATTCAGCAGCTTTTCAATACCGAGGATCTTTCCTTTTACAAGTATTTGGGAATAGATGCTGACGCGTTGATCAGATGGAAGTGAATCTGGAAACACAACGCCGAATGTGTAATCCATGTTCGATTTTGGGTCTACGGAAGGATTTGTGTTGATGAAGTATCGCGTGTGTCCCTTTGAAGTGTCGCTGAAAGTTGCCTTGCCTTCCCACTCAACCGCTTCCCCGATGTAGGCATTGGGATTGCGAATAACATCTTCAAATGAAATATTCTTATTAATGTAAGATTCGGTTCTTGTCTGTTGGCGCCCTGCCTCGATGACGGCTTCAGCCTTTTGCTTTCCAAGCCAATATCGGCATGCTGTCAACATTTCTTCCACCTGCTGATGTTGTTGTGATGTCAGTGATCCGTATTGTCGAGATAGTGACAATAATGCCTCAGCCTTTTGATATTCGCCTTGTGAATAATATAGAGATCCGCGTGAAAAATAGGTGAAACCAAGATGTGCCGCCATATCGCGAACGCGATCCTGTGCCTGGCCGAGATTTGGATTTAACTCAAGGCACTTCCGATACTGAAATGCAGCATCTTCATATCGCCCCAATTTTTCATATGCTTCACCAAGACCGAACTGTGCCTTTACCAGTTCCGGGGAAAGTCTTATCGATGCGTTGAATGATTCGATGGCTCGCTCAGTATCGCCAGTCTTAAGATATATCAATCCTATGTCATAAGGAATTTCGGCGTCGCTTGGGGCGAATTTTTCCGCCTTCTCATACCACCCAAGTGCGTCAGCGTATTTATCAGTTCGATAATAAAGAAATCCGATGACCTTGTTCAACTTGGGGTTGGTTGGATCGCTTTGTACTGCCGCTTCAAATTCCGTGATGGCGCGGCCCAAGTCCCCTTTTTGCATGAGTATTTGTCCGCGTTTTTCGGCCGCATTGGTGCCAACTTCGGCGATGCGCTGTCGCAAAGCTTCCTCCTGGCCTTCTATTTTAAGTTTCGTCGTGATATCACCTTCTATTTGAGAACCAATTTCTCCTAATTCTCGGCGTGCTGCGGAATACGTTGGATCAATGGTCACAGCAGTTTGAAATTCAACGACTGCTTCTTTTAAAAATCCCTGGAGTCGGTACACGCGGCCCATGTTGTAGTGGGCTTCTGCGTTTCTTGGATCCTCTTCTGCAGCGGCTTTAAATTCACGAAAGGCTTCCAGGAAGCGTTTCTTGTAGAAATGATTCAAGCCTACATCTATATGAAGTTTGGCAGAGCTGGCCCAAAGAATCGGGGTTAAAGCAAAAATACAAAAAAGAAATAAGGCGATCCGATGTGTGTGTGGACGCAGAATCCGAGTCATGATATTCATTCCTTCGTCTGGTCGCGATGAATGTGCGAGAGATTGGATATTCACATATGCCAACATTATGTGGCCGGAAGTCTCATTTTACATTGTAGAGCACTTCATGGGCAGGGGAGAACCATCATATCACGAAAACAAAATATACCACGAACTGAGAAAAAACGAAAAGACCCGGTAATATTACCGGGTCTTTTCGAGTGGGCCGTGCAGGACTTGAACCTGCAACCTACTGATTAAGAGTCAGTTGCTCTACCAATTGAGCTAACGGCCCTTAGGAACGGTGAAGCAGAGCAAAAATACAACAAATACATTACCGTCTGGCACCAGATGAGCCGTGTTGGACTCGAACCAACGACTCCCTGCTTAAAAGGCAGGTGCTCTGCCTCTGAGCTAACGGCCCGTATAACGCGCCTGGAAGGATTCGAACCCTCAGCCTACGGATCCGAAGTCCGTTGCTCTATCCAATTGAGCTACAAGCGCAAAAAACTACGGTTCGGGGTGGAAGACGGGACTCGAACCCGCAACAGCTAGCTCCACAGGCTAGTGCACCACCATTGTGCTACTCCCACCAGGATAATCCATTCGCTCCGAACATACGGCGCGCCTGAGAGGACTCGAACCTCTGGCCCACAGCTTAGAAGGCTGTTGCTCTATCCACCTGAGCTACAGGCGCAGAGACCGGAAGGCCTCACGAGAGCGGGAAACGGGACTTGAACCCGCGACATCCACCTTGGCAAGGTGGCGCTCTACCAACTGAGCTATTCCCGCACGACATACACCGGATTTCCAATCGGGGCGACTGGACTCGAACCAGCGACCTCTTGCGCCCAAGGCAAGCGCGCTACCAACTGCGCCACGCCCCGGATCAACCGATTACGCAGTGCAACTGGGACATGATAGCAAAGGCCAAAGTCGAAGTCAAGTATATTTTTCAACAGCGATGAAAGCGTTCAATAGTTTTCTTATTTGTGGAAAAAACTGGTCGTATCCAGCCTCATAGTTTCTTGGAAAATGCAGGACTTAGCTTGTCGGAAGAGCTTGTTTCGAAAAATATTTATCCGATTCGATTGATAAGATCATGAAGATGCTGATTCATCTTATATAGGCTCTTCGATGCATTTTCGATTGATCCTCCCTGACTTGGGAGCATGACCTTCAATTGCTGTGCCTGTTTTAAACGATTTTCTCGCATCCGTTCCATTTTCGAAAGAGCATGAGAAAACGC
The DNA here is from genome assembly GCA_015233155.1 of Candidatus Rifleibacteriota bacterium. GTDB lineage: Bacteria > Muiribacteriota > Ozemobacteria > Ozemobacterales > Ozemobacteraceae > JADFYG01. The sequence goes on along the minus strand of JADFYG010000005.1, from coordinate 12,777 downwards.
CGGAACTGATTTCGATAACTCGGATTGGTGAACTGGCACAGGACTTTTTACCGTTATTTCTGTAGCAACTGCTTCATCGGCAGGTCTCTCGCTATAATGATCTACTGATGAGGATTTCTTCGTATGTTGCTTGAGAGAGGGATTTTGAATAACGGGCGAGAATTCGGTTTTGGGTTCTTCCTCTGTTGCTATGGGAGTCTGAATATTAGAAGGGGAGTGTATTTTGGATGTTTTTTGTTTTCTTAATTCTTTTCGGGCCTGTAGGCGGGCAAGCGCTGTAGAAACGCGGTAACTCAATTCGGATTCGCTGTCTGAGTCTGAAGCGGCAACAGTCTGGGTGTCTGTAAAATGGGTCGGTTCATGGAGGAGTAATACATCGTTCGCCGCTGTTGATTCGGACGGAGATTCGGCGAGCAACGGAATACACCCGCAAAGACCCAGGATGTTTACCACTAATGCCAGGAACAGGATTGCTGAAAAGCGCGAAAATGAATGAAAACAGTGCATGATACTATCCCCTTGGTCTTCAATATAGGCTTTGAATAAATATGGTAACAGATGCGGCAGAATTGATGCAAGCTCTGCTTAAGGAAAAACACTCAAAAGGCATCGGTCATGAAACGACGAGGGTGTGCTGCTAGTCAGAAATGTCCCTAATGTGTGTGCGGATCATACTTCGCAAATGGCTTTCAGGACTGAGGGGCCCGAAGGAGCTACTCGAAGCGCAGGGCATCGATCGGATCAAGATTTGATGCCTTCCAGGCGGGATATAATCCGAAAAAAATACCGACCAGACCGGAAAACACGAACGAGGTGACTACGGCGGGAAGAGATATGAGGGTGGGCCACTCAGTAAATTTGGTGATGATGTTGGTTAAACCGATGCCGATACAAATACCAACAGCACCGCCGGCGCCTGAGAGAGTCATGGCTTCGATAAGAAACTGGATGAGGATATCGCGGCCACGGGCTCCTATGGCCATGCGGATTCCTATTTCACGAGTTCGTTCCGTCACTGAAACCAGCATTATATTCATGATACCGATGCCGCCGACCAACAGGGAGACTGAGGCGACACTTCCCAGAAGTGCAGCAATTATTCCGAGGGTTGAGCCAGCCATGGCGGCCATATCGGCCTGCGTACGAATCTGAAAATCCTCAGAATCCTTATCCTGCAATTTATGTCGGCGTCGGAGCACTCGCGTGATCTCTTTCTTAGCCGCTTCGACGGCCTCGTCACTGGTTGCTGAAAGCATTATCATGTTGAGGTTGGTGATACCCATCATGCGGCGCTGAATTGTTGTTAGTGGTGCAATGATGACATCATCCTGATCTTGTCCCATTCCGGTTTGTCCACGGGATTCCAGTATGCCTATGACTTCGAATGGCATTTTCTTAATGCGAATGACTTTTCCGATCGGATCGACATCTCCAAAAAGGTTGTCACTGACTGTTTTCCCGAGCACGCAGACTTTTCCTCCCCCGCGGGCTTCCTGGAGAGTCAAAAATCGGCCACTCGCAATGTTCCAGGCGCGGACTTTGAGGAATGCATCGGTGGTTCCTTGTATCGACGTACTCCAGTTTTGGCTGGCATATACGACTTGAGCTGATGTTCGGACAACTGGGCAGACGTCTCTGATGGATTCACACTCCTGACCAACGGCTGTAGCGTCGTCTTCGGTAAGCGTGGTTAAGGTTCCCATGCCCCCCATGAATCCACCTCGAGATTGACTTCCGGGAACGACCATGATTAAAGCGGTGCCCATTTTTGAAATCTGATCCTGGACAGAAGAATACGCACCTTGCCCAAGACCTACCATGGTTATTACGGAGCTTACTCCAATGATAATTCCGAGAGCGGTCAAAAAGGAGCGGGTTTTATTGCGATTCAGACTCAGGAATGCCAACTTTAGGACTGACCAGAAACTCATGAGGTTTCGACCTCCTGGATTTCATCAAGACCGGGGTCGCGTGGAACGGGCATAGAAAGAAGTACTGTTGCTGCATCTTGTGGGCGATCATTCATTTTATCACTGACGATCAATCCATCGCGCATGAGAATCTTGCGTTTCGTAAAGTCAGCAATATCTGGTTCGTGAGTGATGATTATGATGGTAATTCCCTTGCGATTCAACTCCTGAAATATTCCTATAATTTCAATGCTTGAGCGGGAATCGAGGTTGCCTGTAGGTTCGTCGGCGAGAATGACAGCTGGATTGTTTACTAGTGAACGAGCTATAGCAACGCGTTGCTGTTGGCCTCCTGAAAGCTGATTGGAATAATGGTGTTCACGTCCCTTAAGATTGACCGATTCCAATGCAGCCATGGCTTTTTCGTGACGCTGCACGGCCGGAATTCCAGCATAAACCATGGGCAGCTCAACATTTTCAAGTGCACTGGTTCTGGAAAGAAGGTTGAATCCCTGAAAAACGAAACCGATTTTTCTGTTGCGAACTGCGGCCAATGCATCGCGACTGAGTCTGGAAACATCTTCCCCTTCTATTTTGTAGTGTCCTTTAGTTGGTCGGTCAAGGCATCCGAAGATATTCATCATAGTCGATTTTCCAGATCCTGAGGCACCCATGATTGCTGTCATTTCGCCTGCGAAAATGGAAAGGTCGATGCCGCGCAGAGCTCGAACACTAACTCCATCCATGAAGTAGGTTTTGTGAAGTCCCGAAATTTCTAAAAGTGGTTTCGTGGGCGTGTCAGGTGTAACGAAAACAGAGGAGGCTGTCATGATACTCAGTGAATGCGGGAGACTTGGCGAAGAGCCGACGAGCCTGATGAGCCCTTGTTGGGCCCTTTGTCTTCAGCAGTATCTTCCGGTTTTTTTTCTCCGGTGACGATCAGCATTCCGGGAGAAACATCAGAGGCGATGATCTCGGTAAGAGTATTATTGGATAACCCCAGCTTAATATCTATTGGCATCAATCGTGCGGGAGTTGTGTTTTCGGAAGCGATGGTCCAGATTCGAGCGTAACCCTCGGCGTTTTCGTGAGGCTTTCGGTTGCCCTTGCGCGCGAACATATCTGCTGGGGGCTTAAAAAATAATGCTTGAGTCGGAATGCGCAACACATCGGCGTGTGACTCGACCAGGATCTCAACGTTTGCGGTCATTCCAGGTTTCAGAGATAGGTCATCATTTTTGACATTTACCATGACGGAATAGGTAACCACATTCTGAGTGATCGTCGGAGAAAGTCGCACTTGCCCAACAGTTCCCTGGAAGGTGCGACCACGGTATGCATCTACGGTAAATGTTACGGGTTGTCCTTCTTTTACATTTCCAATATCAGCTTCATCAACGGCTGTATTAATTTGCATTAATTTGAGATCGTTGGCAATTGTAAAAAGGGTGGGAGCCTGAAGGGATGCTGCTACCGTTTGCCCAACGTCTACCGCACGTGAAATGACTACCCCGTCAATGGGGGAAAAAATTTTAGTGCGTTCAAGATTTATTTTGGAAACATTGCATTGGGCTTCCATCTGCCTTATCTGGGCGGCAGCGCCTTCCAGTTGGGCTTTAGTGGCATCTATCTGTGCCTCCGTTGAGGATACTTTTGCCTTGCTTGATTCTAGTTGGGCCTTGGCCGCTTCCAGGGCTGCAGCAAGGGCATCCGCGTTGCTTGTTGCCGTATCACGATCGGAGGCGGCGACCAGATTTCGGGCGAAGAGATCTTCAGTTCGCTTCTGATTACGGACTGCATCTTCAAAAGATACTTCGGCCTTGCGGATATTGGCCTTTTGAACCATGATGTCGGCACGTGCGGAAAGAAGAATTGCCTGTTGATTCAGAACCTGGGCCGCAATATTTCGTTCTGCGGCCCGGGCATTTTCAATGTTTGCAGTCGATTGCTGAAGTTGTGCCTCATAAGTTGATGGGTCAATTTGAGCAATTTGTTGTCCGGCTTTGACTACGTTGTTAAAGTCCGCGGTTACCGATGCGAGTATGCCAGAGATTTGACACCCGACTTCTACTGTTGTGAGAGCTGCAAGAGATCCGGTGGCGGATATGGCCTGTTTTATTTCTCCGCGATCAATTTCTTCTGTTTTCCATTGGGGCGGTTTATGCATTCGGCGATACAGAAACCACCCGCCGAGTGGTATAGCGGTCACTACCAACAAAAGGCATATCCAGAAAAGCCATTTCCTCATAAATATATCCAAATATTGACGATATTATTCATTTATTGATGATGCTCCTCGGGGAATTTTCCAAGTGCTAAGTCTAATCGTGTTAAGGCGATCAGTGTGTCGTAAAATGCGGTTACAAGCGTTCCTCGGGCGTTTGAATATTGTGTGCGAGCATCAGTAATTTCGATCGGAGAGCCCAGGCCGGCATCATATCTGCCTTCGGCAAGTTTCAGAGATTCGCTTGCCTGACGTAATAGCACGTTGCTCGCCTCATATCGCTTAAAAGCGTCGGCAACTCCCGTTATTGCGGTTTCGAGTGCTGCTCTGGCATCGACGCGAACAGATGAAAGATGGCTGCGAGCGCTGATCAGGCTTCCCTCGGCATCCATTTTCTGGTATTTGGTCATTTTTCCATCTAGGACTGGTATGTTCAGATTGAGGCCGACGACCCAGGCGCGATCCAGAGGGGTGTAAGTTCCTTGCCACCCATATGATGCGCTGGTGGAAAGTGTCGGTTTGAGTCCTTTTTTAGCGTTATTAAGTTGGTGTGTCGCAGCTTGAATGCGAAGGTCTGCAGCTGCAATGTCCGGGCGATTTTGGAGCTCCCGGTGGAATTCTTCTTCATTCATAGGGTGGCTGATAGGTTCTGGCTGAGAAGCAGGTTCCATAATCTCGATGGTTTCCTCGAGTCCGGTTGTGCGAGCCAGCTCCGCGAGGGTGTTGCGATAGTTGCTTTCAGCCTTAATGAGATTTACCTGTGCGTTGGCTACGTCCACTTCTGCCGTCGTAATATCGAAAGGTGGGCGAGTGCCGACCTCTACGTAGCCTCGTGTTTTTTGGAGATGTGTTTTGAATCCTTCGAGACTATCGCTTTGAACCTTTATCATCGCTTTTGCCTGAAGGGTTTGATAATAGGCTGTTTTAATATCATTGGCGATCTCGATCCTCTGGGTATCTCTGTCACGAAGAGAGGCCTTTAATGATAAATCGCCGGCTTTTATCAGTTCTCGGGTGCGGCCGGAATCATTGATCACTTTCTGAACGGCAATTGAATTATTGGTGGAGTCCGTAAGATCATCGTGGGAAATTCCAGATCTCCATGCGCTGCTGAACTCCTGGCGCCGACGATTATATCCTGCGCTGGTGGTGATCTTGGTTGATAAGGTTGTCTGTGACTGGCCGAGACGAGCTTTGGCGCTTACAATTGAGCCTTCGGCTTGCTGAAGAAGTGGATGATTTTTTAATCCCCAAGCAAGAAGTGCTTCAAGAGACCAACTTTCTGAAGCTGTTTCCGCGCTCAGTTTTGGCGCAAATACCGCAAAGGTTGTCAACATTAGTAGCGAATACGAAAGTAGAAATAGCTTGTTACAAGGCGGGATGCGTCGCACTATTGTCTCCAAAGCTTATTAAGATGTTTCCCTTAGAGGGGAGAGGTAGGGGGCCGAAATTTGGAACATTCACGATTGATCTTTTTTGGGGGGGGGCGAGCGATATGTGGAGTGCTAATTATGCTTCCGAAAGGTCTGGAGAAGATCTAGCGTCAATGAGAGCTAAGTATGCAAGTATACAGACTTTTGGATTGTGAGAGCAATATAAATCAATGTAAAGAAAAGTATCTCTTTGTGGTTCCACTTCCGTGAACGTGCCATGATTATTGTTTTCGCGTCGTTTGCTCCTGGAGTGATCTGTGATCATCGAGAAGAGATATTGGGATTGTGTCGTGGGTCTTTGTATGAAAAAAAGGGAGTTCCTATATATATACAGTTTTTTGACATGTCGATTTGCGAATTTGTTTCAATATAAGTTTTTTCATAGCTTATGCTCTTATTGCAGTCGATCTGGTTGGTCGGTGGATCATGGCGAACAGTGGAAAGCTTTTTTGCATGTTGTGGTGAGGTGATCGCCAAGCGAAGAGTGTATTTAGATTTAAACGAGATGACATTATCATTTATTGTTTAGTATAACTCGTTTTAAGTCTAGACTAGATTTTTTTTGCTATGTTTTGCATGAATGATACGTTGTCGACGCTCTCTCTCGGGCGTCGAGGCCGCCGGGATGGCGGGGTTTTGTTTAAGAGTAAATATTTGATAATTTTAAAATATATTAGATAATATCCATATGGCTTTCTGGTTGTCTGATATTTTCCCAGGAAGCCGCATGTTAGAATGTATTTTATTATTACCGGTATCTCGGCTCGTTCAAAAAAGAATCCCGAAGGCACAATGCCCCCGGGATCAGGAAACTACTGGTTTATATTAGCGGACTGTGGATTCCAGAAAAACCCTCCATATTCCTTCCTGTTGTCGAGCGAACCACTGAAGAGTTTCCGGGGGAGCAAGCTCAATGCGCTCTTTGATATTTATCCAACCGTCAATTACCCACTGATTCAAGTCTAAAGGTCCTTCTCGTATTCTGGGCAAATGCCGTTCCAGAATAGATTCAAGTCGTTTTTGGTGCTTCACAATGGTGGGAGATTGAGAAAAGATAGGAGTTTGAATAAATTGCTCTTTTTCTTGTTTTTTCTCATCAAACAATTGTGAGCTGTCGGTTGAATCTATACTTTGCTTTTTGGGCATGTTTACCGAAGGAGATGTGGGGGGAGGGGAGGAACCAGAGGAGTCGCTACTTTGTCCGGGAACGGCTGTTGTATCTGATTTCATCATGCAGATCTTGTCTTCGGAAAATTCCGAAGGCGCGGTTTGAGCTGATAAGGGAGACTCCATCTGAGAGCTTGCTGGCTGCTTCGATGCTTGTTTAGACTCAGGATAGAATGCGGCAAAGGAATTAGAACTTCCGGAGGTTTTACTTCTCTGAGGCGAAGGGCAAAAAGAAATTTCTTCATGGTCTTTTAAAGATTTTTCAGCAGCACCAGCCACCTCTGTCGGATTTTTTGAAGATCGTGCAATTGGCATCTCAGTTGTGTTGCTTTCGGACAATGATTCGCCTCTGATTATCGGTGGCAATATGTTTTTGTCTCGATATTCATTGCTTGCGGATTCAACTTGAGATTGCTTCGATTTGGCGGAGAGTGCGATGCGTACATTTAAATCGTGAACTTGGGCTGAGATTGCAGGAACGACAGATGTCGGAAGAGGACTGGTCGGTCGCGAAGCCATTGCAATCGTTATGGTTCCAGGCGCGTTGCCAGACTTTCCCTGAGTCGAGTTGTTAGTTGTCGGGATTGCTGCAATGGAAAACCCAGAAGCAGATGAAATATCAGAAGCAGGCATTTGCCGTCCTGCTACTGAGGAGTTGGTCATAGAGACAGATGGAAGCTTTTTCGATTCAGGGGATGCAGCAGCCAGGCGCATTTCAGTTGTCGGAATGGGCACTGTAGAGGCTGTTGTCGTATGTTCCTGTGCTATTTTTGTTGAAGGTGCTTGGTGAATGGTGACAAGAGTTTCATTTCTGGGGCTAACCATTAGAAGAAGGCCAGCAAGAGCTAACGAAAACCCTGTTCCCCAGAATATCTTGTGCCAAAATGGAACGCGGTTTTCAAGGATGATGGTCGTTGGAATTTTCAGCACGCGCTCTGCAAGACGAACAGGCGGTTGCAGCTCAGCTAGGGCTGAAAAACCATTTACTAATGCCCGTTCTACAGCAAATTGCGCCCGGCATTCAGGGCAATTTGAGAGATGGATCGAACACTCAGAATCTTGTGTGATTCCGAGGTGGGACTTAGGGTCGAGCATCCTTTCTCTGAGTTCTTCGCACTTCATGATGCTTTAACCTCACGTGCAGGTAAATACTTTATCAGAAGCTGATCTAGCCTTAATCGAGCTGCCCGGGTTTGTGTTTTTATGGTTCCGAGTGGTATTTCCATGACTTCGGCCAATTCCGGGAAAGACAATCCGCCCAGATATACAAGTCCCAATAACAATCGATCGCCTTCTTTCATTTCTTCAAGAGCGGAATCAATAAAACCCATTAGTTCTTCGCGTTCAAGTCGATCAATTACATCTTCTTCCAGGCGTATCGAAGAATCTACAATTTCAGGCGGGTTTTCCGACAGAATCTCTGCATGACCTCTGCGCCGCCACCAGTCGATCAGAAGATTTTTTGCAATGCGGAACATCCATGTTTTCAGACTGCCGGTTGAAAATGTTTCGCGATGCCTGAACAATCGTTCGAAGACTTCCTGGGTTTTATCCATAGAAACTTCAATGTCGCCGGTGTTCTTCAAAAAGAAGCAGTAAAGTTTTGAGCCGAACATTCGGTACAAATCTTCCCAGGCTTTGGCGCTTCCTCTGATTGCTTCTTTCCAGAGTTCTTCCGGAGTCATTGCTACTCCAATCAACGCAAAATACTACAATCGGATTTAGTTACTGGATTGTGGTTTATCAGGATGTCGTCTCATCCTTGCGAAATTTTTCAATGATAGCCTGGCGTAATGTGCCCGTGCCACTGTTATGGATATATACGAGTGTTTGTTGGTCTGTGACGGTATCCCGGGTCTGCCAGGTATGCAAATGGCCCGCATAAGAGGTGATTACTACGACCAGATCGCATCTTCTGACAATCTCTGCCGTTCTATTCTGGCTGATTGTGCGGTATCCTTCATACCATTCGTAATCCGCATCTTTTACCCCAGCCTCTTTCATAAGGGGGAGATAATGGTCTCGACCCACTCCTCCGAAAATGACAACGCGTTTGCCAAGCATCAGATTTTCAACGGACTTAGCTGTTTCATTCGGAATTGCATTTAAGTCACGCAGTTGTCGCAGAAGATTTTGATTTTCCACGTCCATTTGTCTAAGGGCGGTTCGGAGTTCCGTGTCTTCTTCTATAATTGTGTCATACTCTTTCTGCTGTGCGTTCATCTTTGATTCCAAGCCTTTGATCTGGCGACTTACTTCGACCGGGTCGAGTTTCAGCAGACTTGCGCGCAGCTCATCTGTTTCGCGGCGCAAAGCAGATGTCATGCCGATTGCGCTTTCCCGATCGAGCGAGAGGCGTTTATTTTCTTCACGCATGCGCTCATTTTCAGAACGTAGTTTATCTATTCGAACCTGCAATTCTCGTTCTCTGGCTTCTATTTCCTGGCGTGAAGATATTGGCCGGGTATAATTCATCGATTTGACCACAAAATGGTGGTGCATGTATACCTCCTGGACTTCCTGGAGGTAGTCAAGAATGCCGGATTTTTTGTCGGGGGAGGGAGGAAACTCGCTTTCGAAATCTTTGATCAACAGCTTCAGAAGTTTTTTTGCTTCGCGATATGCTTTGTCCAGATCCTCGTAATAGGTTGGAAGAATCAACCCAAGATTACATGTTTCAAGGAAGACCCACTCCAGATCGGTGAAACTGTCAGCTTCGAGAAGCGCCCAGGCAGCGAGCAAATCAGGGCGGGTAATTTCCCGCTTCAGTCGCTCGACCAGTTGAACCAGCGAATTATGACGGCTCTCGTGGTCCGTGCCACAGCGAATTGATGGGTCGGTTTCTTCTTCACAGATCATCGCCAGACTTTTCATAATTTTTGAAAAGCCCGTATACTCTTTACTGTCGAGGAATAATGAAGAGAATAGTTTTTTTCGTTTGAGAAAGTGACGCATACGTACGCGGGGTTCGCCTCCGATTTTAATATCTTTTTCGGAAGGCTTTGGCGGAGGCACTTTTCTATCGGGGCCTGAAGACGTTTCTTGCTCCGCGAATGGTTTTCTTTCGATATCCATTCTCTTCTGGTGTGAGATTTTTTCATCGATCAATTCGCTTACAAGCTTATCTTGCAAAGGGCCGCTCATCATGATATCCAGAAGATCTCCGATAAAGCGGGCGAAGGGTTTCCCGTGGCGCTCGAATAGCTCTGTGAACAGTTTTTGCGTCTTCCAGAAGTGGTCGTTCGCTGGATATATATCTGCTATTGGTCCTGAAGGGGGCTTGGAGGCCAGTTTATTAGCGACGGATTCCGCAAGACTCTGCGGAGATTTTGCCTGAGATGGCAATCCCGTAAGCAAATCGATGTCGAATTTTTTTTTGAAGTCTGGAGGGAAGTCGGTATCAATGGGTGATTTCTTCATGCCGGTCCTTGTTATTTTGCAAATCCTGAATCAGTGATGAATTGTACATATTGATTCATACTCCCCGCAAGGGGGAAAAGGCAGACTCTTCTGGCCGCATTACTATCCGCCCATCACCGGCGTCGAAAGCTTCTTTAAGAGCAGTTACGGCCAATCGTAACCATTCCATTGGTTTCTTTATTTGCGGGGAAGGACCGGCTAAACCCACGCTGATGGTGATCTTCACCGTTTTTTTTGCAATACGGAAGCCTGCTTTTGTGATCAGTAGCCTGAGCTTCTCTGCGACTGTTTTAGCGCCTTCGCTCGGTGTAGATGGGAGCAATATAGCGAATTCATCACTGGCATAACGCGCTGCAACATCATGAATCCGCATCGCAGATTTCAACAGGCGGCCAAGTTTTTTCAACACAAGGTCACCGACAGCATCTCCATGACGTTTAACAACCCGATCGAAATGATCAATTTTGAGCAACAATAGAGAAAGGGGGGTTTGATGGCGTGTTGCCCGGGCGAATTCCTCAATCATTCTCTGATGGAAGTGGGGATGATTTATAAGACCCGTGAGAGCATCTATTGTCGCAAGATGCATGAGTCGGGCATGTCCGATTGCAAGTGCAGCTTGTCCGGCAAAAATGCGGAGTGGGTCGAGTGTCGATTCAGGGAAAGGCGCGGAAGAGTCCTGGCGTTCAAGGTGCAAAACACCTATAGTTGTGTTTTGAACGCGCAGTGGAACGAGCGCCAGCGGTCGTGGAGGAAGTGCTTCATCGGTTCGACGTAATTTTTCGTTTGTTGCGGCTGAAACATCTTCGGGGGCTTTCAGGAGAATCTGGTGACCGTGAAAACATTCAAGAATAAAACGATCTGTTTCACGGTTTTCCCTGAGAGGTGCTTTATTGTTGAGTCGACGCAGGAGCATCGTTTCCAGGCGATCCATTTCCTCGTTATGAAGAATCAAACGCCCATAATCCGCCTTTGTTACCTCAAGAGCCATATCAATAACGTATTCCAGAAGTCTGCCGTAACTTGTGACGGAGTTCAGGGCAAACCCGGTGTCTATTATTGCTGACCACTCAGTAACACGTTCCTGAACTACCTTCTCAAGAGTTTGAAGTGGTCCCAAATATTCTTTGGGAAAGCCGGACCGCGTTTCCGCGAAAATCTGATGAATCTGCCGTCGATTTCGCTCGAGAAAGAAGGGAAAAACCGTGGCTTGCGAAGAATCGAATGTAGTGTCGGCGGCGTCAGAATTTTCCCATTTCGACGACTTTTCGAGAGAAATGAAAACATCATCAGAAAGCTGCACTGGAATACCTGCAGGCAATTCTTTCAGAAATCCTGGTTGGGTTCGTTCCCCATTGATAATTATGCCAAAGGAACTCTGTAAGTCCTGCAAAAGAACTCGTCCGTCACTGCCATAGCGCACCAGGACATGATCTTCAGCCAGAGAAAGCGAGGCAACCTGAATGTCAGACTCGGCAGATCGCCCTATTTTCACGCCATTTCCGCCTTTTAGCAGGGGAAACTCGGTGATGATTCGTCCGAGCTGGTCTTTTAGGAGAAGCTTCATGCGGTTCTGCTCCATAGTTCCTGAATGTTCCTTCTGAGTATACCGCAAACGCTTCCATTGTTGCATGGATATACATGAATACCGCAATTTTACCCTGAAACTACTGTGCAGACTTGTGGAATGTGCATTTTTAACAACGGTACGTATTAAAGCTAGCCATCGCCTTTGTGGCGTTTTTCCAAATTTGCGAGCAGTGTTATGCGATTTTTCTTTGTCCGTGCTTTTCGCATGATCTTCCTTCTTTTTGTCGCTTCCAATTGTTCTTTGGGCGAGACAGCCTTGCTAAATTGTATCAAATCGGCGGGATGAAATGGGTTCGGATGCCTTGCATGAGCGTCCAGAGTCGGTATGAGAGTTGGACCTTCAATGACAATTCGGATTCCTGCGTGGCGATGACCATGAATCTTTCGCTCATGGCTCTTGGGAATTTTGAAAAATCTCTCCAAATCATCATTCGTTACTGGCCCGTCCTCTGGACCAACAAACAGTCCAGGTGAAAACGCCGTCATCACTTCCGTCATATGTGCATACCAAGAATACGACATCGTCTCAAAGGACTGATGCAATTTCCAGAAATCAGTTTTTCGTTCCGCCATTGTGCCATTTTGGGGATCAAGAGTAGCCGCCACCTTGTTGATTTCTTCGGTGCCCTCAAGAATTTTTTCTTGAACATTCGCCACTGAAGCCAATCCTCGTTCGATGCAATCTACCAGTTTTTTCATGACCCCATCTTCATACCCCCTTTTTTTGCCTCCAAATTTCGATCCAGAGAAGCTTTTACGTCATTCAAGCCCTCAGCCATGCGTAAGCCTGGAGGATGCAAGGGACCGCCCTGATCATCGGTGAGAATTCCCCGGACAGCACTGCAATACTCCAAGGTGATTTCCCCTTCTGACTGCACTGCTACTTCGGTTTTTTGATGCTTTAGTCCGAAGTTCCAGAGCGAAAAGAATAAAAAGCTAGTATAGAAGCTATTTTGAATCGACTCCCGGAGATTACTTCTGTCTACACTTTCAGTTGAACCTTCAAAAGTTGCAGTGCTTTCGCCTGAAGGCG
>JADFYG010000059.1 GCA_015233155.1 Candidatus Rifleibacteriota bacterium | reverse complement strand
GCCCTGTTTCACGAGAGCGAAGGCGAGAATGCCGCTTCCGGCGCCCAAATCGAGAAAACGGCCACCCGATATCTGAATTCCCCAATCATCCATATAAACTGAGGGCTCATATGTGTAATAGTCCTCCCAGGCATGAGAGGTGATATCACCCGTTCGGCTTTGAAAACTGCCTATAACCGACCACCTGGAATCAAGGCTGTACTGGCAGCGAATATTTTCTGATACTCCTTGAAGATCGAGGACATTGGTGTTTTTTCCCCGGCTTTGGTCAACACCCAAACTTCCTGAAAGGAGGGTTTTTACATTGATGCGTTTGCCATATTCCATTATAAACTCTGATAAGCGGCGATCGTGGAGACTTTCATTCGGATACTGCTCCTGCCCAATCCCGGCTTGGAATCGCCACCATGGGGCCATCATTCCAAGACCCATTTTTTGGCGATAGGAGATCTTCGCCCCATAATAAAAACGGTCGTATGGATTAAAATTTTGATTATCGTGATCCTTGCAATCCAGACTTACGCTCCATCGCTTTCCAGGGCTCACTTCTTTTTCCATCCCCAGTTTCAATGTCGCTTCCTTTGCCCAATCCTTAACCTGCCAGCGACTCATGACCTCGTTGGTAATGTTATCTTCATGCAGATAACCCAGTGTCAGGGACTTGTGAAACTCCCAGGCGTGTGCGGGCAGCAGCCCTGAAAATAACAAAAAAGCCATAACAAGATAAGTTCTCATATTTTTTTTAACCTCTCATTTTTACATATTAAAACAAAATGGAACAAATGAAAAATAGAATAATTATTTCATTAAATATACAGGGTGAAAGAGGGATTGAGGTCGGGCTCTTCATGATTGCCGGTTTTGTTGGAGTTCAGATGCGATGCACCAGGAATCCGTGCCATTCTCCTTCGGTTTCCTCCTGGATTATCCGCCAAGGTTGTGAAGAAAACGCCTTTCGAATAGCGGGAGCATTCGTCGAATTTATGCCGGAAAATATCCCCCACGCACCCTTTACGAGAAAGCCGGCCATTCGTGGCAGGTGCTCCAGAAGTACCGGTGAAGAAATGTTCGCAACCAGGCCATTTGCGGCGGAACGCGGCTTGAATTGCGCAAGATCGCCGCAAATGATGTCAAGCGATTTGTCAGTTATCCCGTTCAATCCGGCGTTCTTTCGCAGGTTTTCAACGGCGGGGCCATCGATCTCGACGGCCTCGACAAAGGCCGCTCCCTGTTTCACGAGAGCGAAGGCGAGAATGCCGCTTCCGGCGCCCAAATCGAGAAAACGGCCACCCGATATCTGAATTCCCCTCATCAGGCGCAGACAAAGGCGCGTCGTTTCATGTGTGCCTGTGCCAAAGGCCATGCCGGGGTCGATCAACAGCGTGATGCCTTTATCTTCGCCGGGTAAGGGGTCACACCATGGCGGTCGTACGACAATATTTTCTGAGACCTGTATGGGCTGAAAATATGTCCGAAAGGTTCGCATCCAGTCTTCATCATCGGCGTAGTCACGTATCTCCGGTTTCGGAGCGGAGGGGCATTCCGCGGCAAGCCACGCGTTAATTGCATTGCCGAGTTGTTCCGGATTTTGTTCAACTGTGGAAAAAAGGAAACTGACTATAGTTTCACCGGTCAGGCGATACTCTTCTTCACCTCCGCCCGTATCGACAATGCATGGGCTGGAAAAGACCTGCATACCATGCCGATCGGCGAAACCCAATAACGGCTCTTCGCAGTGATCCGGGACGCGCAAATCTATACGACGCAGCATACTGGTTCCATTTGGCCGGGTCAGCCCATCTTCAGCTTTTTTATCCGCTCGTCAGCTCGCTCTACCCAGGTTTTGGCGTCATTAGCGGACGCGACATCCTTTAAACGTTTATAGAAGGCCAGGGCTCCTTCACGGTCATCGAGAGCCTCATAGGTTTCGCCGAGACCCCAGTATGCGTAGGGATCATTTTTGTCCAGTTGCTCAACCACGAGTGTGAATGTTTCTTTCGCCTTTTCATGAAGCCCTGCCTCCAGAAATGCGCGGCCCAGACTGTTCGTGGCATAAACATCATCAGGTTCATGCTTCAACGCGAAGAACAGATGAAATATTGCGTGCGGAAAGTCTTTCAGATCGCGATACGCTTTGCCCAGATTGTAGTGCGCGTATGCGTAATCCGGTTGGGCAACCAGGGCTTTCTTGAGATACTCGATTCCCTCGGCGTGCTTGCCACGCATTACCAGCAGTTTTCCCATGTTGTTCAGCGTGAATGGATCGTTGGGCTGCATCGAAATTGCCCGCGAAAACTCAGCCTGGGCTTGATCCAGGAGGCCTTTATCCATATAAATGACGCCGAGATTTTTCGAGATGGAAAGCTTGTCGGCGCTCGACCCCATGGCGGCGGTGAAATGTAAGTCGGCTTTTTTTTGATCGCCTCGCTCGAGATCGATGCGGCCAAGATAATAATGAGCCTCGCTGTTCTGCGCATCTATCGAAAGCACCTTCTGCAGATGACCCGTTCCACGATCGGGATCTCCGGATTCCATGCAGATACGCCCCAACAACACAAGTGTTGTAACGTTCTGTGGATCCTTGCGGATGATCTCCTGGCACAGATGTTCGGCTTCCGATACTTCGCCCAGTTCGAAGCGGACGGTCGCCAGGCTGAGTTTGTTGTAATGGTCATCCGGAGCATTTTTCAGCGCCTGCTGGAGAGTCTCGACACATTTATCGTAATCACCGCGCATTCTATAAGCGAGCGCCAATGAATTTCTGGCATATTTGTCTTTCGGATCGATCCGGATTGTATTTTCGAGCGCATCAATGGCTTTCTCGATGTCACCCTGTTCGAGATAGGCATTTCCCAGGAGGTAGTTGGTATACAGATCCTCCTGCTTGAGTTTGAGAGATTGCTCGAGCAGATTCATCGCCGTCGAGAAATTTCCCTTTTCCTTCGAGATCAGCGCCAGCTTGTTTATCGTGTATATGTCGTTGGGCTTGGCTTTGAGGGCTTCCTCGAAACACGATTCAGCCTCGTCCAGGCGTTTGGCTTTCAAGGCGTCATTGCCCTTCTTGTAGGCTTCATCGAAACTAAGACCCATGGATTGTCTCCTTCAAAGCACTGTATCCCGGATGGATGTAAACGAATTTGATCTTACAAATAATGAATCACAAATTTAATTCTACCACCGATGGAAGAAAACCTTCAATCCACGGAATTGCGAATAATATATTTCAAACCATAGAGGGACTTGCAATATTCACGAAACATCACGCGGGGGCGGGTTTGAAACCCGCCCCTGCAAATGGACGATGCGTATTCACCCATGATTGCCACATAATTTTGCAGGTTGCTCCAAAATTCTGAGATGGTTCAATGGATTGCATGCTGTAACCGCATCAAGCCCGGCTTTTCTCAACAGCTTCTTTCATCAGGCGGTTGAGTATTGCCGGATCAGCTTTGCCTTTCATTTTTTTCATTCCCTGCCCGACCAGAAAACCCATTACCTTGTCCTTGCCTTCCAGGAACTGCCGCACCTGTTCAGGATTTTCACTGATGATCAGCGCGACGGCCTCGGCAATAGCCTTCTCGTCGCTGACTATACCAAGACCTTCAGCTTCAACTATGGCTTCCGGAGAATTCGGTGATGTCAACATCAATTCGAACACCTTTTTCGCGATTGTACTAGAAATGCGCCCGGTGCGGATCAATTTAACGAGCTCCGCAAGCCGATCCGGCCGTACAGGGAAGGATTCAATCGTGCCGCCAGCCTTGACTGCTCTCAGGACTTCGCCCATAACCCAGTTTGCGGTCAGTTTGCCGTCGCCCGCTTTTCTCGCAGCAGTCTCGAAATAATCGATGATTGCAAACTCTGAGCACAGAACGTCCGCATCGGCTTCATTCAGTCCGTATTCTTTTATGATGCGCTCTTTACGGGGACGCGGCAACTCTTCGGTCGTTTTCCGAATTTCTTCTATCCAGGCGGAATCAAGCTTCAGCGGCGGAAGATCGGGGTCCGGAAAATACCGGTAATCGTGGGCATCCTCCTTCACCCGCATCAGAAAAGACTCTTCCTTGTTTTCGTCCCAGCCGCGGGTTTCCTGTCGGAGTTTCTCGCCACGATCGAGCATCAGAGTCTGTCTGATTACCTCGTATTCGATGCCACGACGGGCGGCTTTGAAGGAATTGATATTCTTGAGTTCAACTTTTACGCCGAGGGCTTCCGTGCCGCGTGGCCGGATCGAAATGTTCGGCTCACAACGCATTGATCCTTCTTCCATGTTTCCGTCGCATACTTTCAGATAACGCAGGATGCGACGAAGTTGCGTGAGGAAGTCGTAGACCTCATCGACTGATCGGAAGTCGGGCTCGGTGACTATTTCCATGAGTGGGGTGCCTGCGCGATTGAGATCGACTAGGGAGCCTGATCGAACGCCCTCGTGGAGAAGCTTTCCGGCATCCTCTTCGATATGGATGCGACGGATGCGTATTGTGCGCTGTTTGCCGTCGGAGTCAGTCACATCGAGTCGACCGTCAGTGCAGACCGGCATTTCATATTGACTGATCTGATAGCCTTTCGGCAGATCAGGATAGAAATAATTTTTACGTGCGAATCTGGATATCTCATTAACCTTGCAGTTCAGAGCCAATCCGGCCTTGACGAGTTTTTCTATCGCCGCTCTATTTACAACCGGCAGAACTCCGGGGTGTGCGAGGCAGACCGGGCATGTATTCGCATTTGGACGATCCCCGAATCGGTTCGGACAGGCGCAGAACAGCTTCGATTTTGTGAGCAGCTGGGCATGGATTTCTATGCCGACGACGAGTTCATATTCCGTCATAACTGGCCATCCTTCAAAATTTGCGGCCTCAGCCCATTACAGCCTGATGCGTCGAGATATGATTTGGCGACACCCAGAAGTGTACGTTCGCCGAAATGAGGTCCCCAAAGCTGCATGCCCGCGGGCAGCCCCTCGATCAGACCGCACGGAATCGATAACGCCGGGATTCCGGCCAGATTCGCGCCGATAGTACAAATGTCGGAAAGATACATTTGAAGTGGATCAGCTGTTTTTTCTCCGAATCGGAATGCCGTGTCCGGAGTGGTTGGTGAAATCAGGAAATCATACTTTTCAAAAGCCTTTTGCAGCTCGTTTCGAATGAGACGACGTACTTTCATTGCTTTGAGATAGTAAGCGTCGTAGTATCCCGAACTGAGGACGAAGGTTCCGAGTAGTATCCGCCGCTGTGTTTCAGCACCAAAGCCGGATCCGCGTGTGGCTGAATATTGTTCGATGATATCGGGCACGTCTGCGCTGGGTCCGTAGCGTATGCCGTCGAAGCGCGCAAGATTGGAACTCGCTTCGGCGGGGGCGAGGATGTAATAAGCCGGCAAAGAGTGTCGAAGCGACGGTAATGAACACTCCTCGACTTTTATGCCGAGTTTTTCCAGTGTTTTAACCGCTTCGAGCACGCTGGTCCTCATTTTTGGATCGATGCCTTCTCCAAAAAATTCGGCGGGAAGCCCCGCGCGCAGCCCTGTGACCGGGCGGTCGAGCGCATTGAGGTATCGTCCGCCGCGAGGATCGCTCAACGAGGTCGAATCGCGTGGATCATTGAAGGCGATTGCTTCCAGGGTGAGCGCAATATCTTCCACTGATCGGGCGATAGGTCCGATCTGGTCAAGCGACGAAGCATACGCGACGAGACCATAACGGGAAATCAGTCCGTATGTGCATTTCAGGCCGATAACACCTGTCAGTGCAGCGGGTTGGCGAATCGAGCCACCGGTATCGGAGCCCAATGCGATGGGAACCATGCGCGCGGAAACTGCCGCAGCGGACCCCCCGGATGAACCACCCGGAACTCTGGTTGTGTCCCACGGATTTCGTGTGGGCCCGTATGCTGAATTCTCTGTTGAACTGCCCATGGCGAACTCATCGAGATTGGTTTTTCCAAAAGGGAGTGCGCCGTTTCGTTCGAGTCCTTCGACGACTCCGGCATCATAGATTGGTATATAGCCTTCCAGGATGTGAGATCCGCAGGTGGTGGGGGTTCCGGCGGTTGAAATGTTGTCCTTCAATGCTACCGGAATACCGTAGAGCGGTGAATCGATCAGCTCGGCACGACGCTCGTCGAGTTTGACTGCCCGCGAAAGCACGGCGGCTGGATCAATATGCAGGAAGGCCTTGATGCGCGGATCGAGACGCTCGGTTTGTTTCAGGCACGCGGCGGCGACTTCCCTGACTGAAAGGGTTCCGGAACGGTAAGCTACGCGAAGCTCAGTGGCTGATAACGCGGAGATGGCTTCAGGCATCGCCTTCTCCGATCACTTTCGGGACGAAGAAAAGATCGCCCTGAGTGCGTGCTGAGATTCTGACACGGAGTTCCGGGTCACCGCGTTCGACAGGTTCATCCGGGCGAAAGTGGGGGCTGGCATCTGACAAACCATAACCTTCGACTGTGCTGGTATCTACTGCTTGCAGAGCTTCGACATAGCCCAGTATATTTTTGACCTGTGTCGATAACTCGGATTCAGTTTCAGGTTTAAGATTCAGTCGTGCTAATTTGGCGATCTTTTGAATGTCGAACACTGGTTTCTCCTTCGAGAACAAATATATGGCGGGATTCGGTCAGGCGTCTATGTCGAGATCCGCGCGCAGGGCCGTCAATGATGCGACGACTTGTCGCCTGACTCCGACGTCTTTGTCGGACAGCGCTGCGACGAGCGGTTCAACGCCATGAGCCATGCCGAGTTTTCCGAGAGCATAAGCGGCTGATGCGCGGATGTTGCGATCAGGGTCTTTTATCATACGCGATAACAGGTCAAATACCTTGAGATCGCCATATTTCCCGAGTGCGATAAGAATGTTGGCCTTGACCCGGTTGTCCTGTTCGTCCACGAGCAGATTCAGGAACTCATACACCTTTTTGCCACCAATGGATTCAAGAGCTTCAACAACGTTGGCCTTGACGCGCCGATCGTTCATTCGCAATTTTTCGGCAAGAATCGGAATATGTGACTCGTTACCCACTTTGCCGAGAACACTTATAATTTTTGAAAGTACGCGCGGATTGGTCTCTTCTGACAATGTCTTAACGACGAAATCAATGATTCCGGCCGGCTGAAGGCGCTCAAGGACGTCCATGATGTGATATCTGATATTTTCGTCGGCGTCCGGGAACCATTCAACAAGCGTCGGAGCAATTTGAGAATCCGCCTGGGCTTTTAAAATCTTGAGAACCAGTGTCTTTACCCAGCCGGTGGCTTCCGGGAAGATCTTTATCAGAGCGTCGGCGGGTTTGAACCCTTTATATATGAAGGCACGCAAACGGCCACCCTCACCCGAAATTTCGAGTTCGTCCAGCTCGGAGACCTCGCGGATAAGATAGGCGGTTTCTTCGCTGACAATGATTTCTTCAGGGTCCTGGACCTGGGATAGCGCCCGGTGATCCAGGAAGCTTTCGCCCAGAAAGGTGGGACTCTGATGTTCATCGTCGAGAATTCCGTGAACCGCTTCCAGACCGTGAATTGTAACGCGCGTCGAGAACGGGAGATCCTGGCGACGGGCAAGTGCCCGGCAAATCATTCCGGCACCCTTGAGAGCCTGCATCAGTGTTTCATGGCGTTGCCCATGACTGAACACCGCAAGAATTCCGGAAATCTGGTGCTCGACGTGAGCTGTGCGGCTTTCACAGCAGATGCGCCGAACGACTTGAATTGCCTCCCGCGCCGCTGCGAATACTTCGGGGCCACTCTGTCGCGAAATGGCATCTCCAAGGCCGGCAAAGTAAACGAATACAGTAACCACATAGATCTTTTCGCCGCTTTTTTCCTGGACTGTAAGAGATTTCATCGTTTTTTCGACGATGCTCTTGCTGACGTAGTTCTGCAGGCCCTTGTTGAGGACATCCCGTTCTTTGAGGCTCATCAACATGAAATTGTAGGCCTGGGCCATTTGCCCGAACTCGTCATTTCGGTCGAGATACAGCTGTTGACGGAGATCACCCGCTGTAACCTGTTCCATGGATTTGATGAATAATCCCAGATCGCGTGAAATACGTGCGGAAAGCAGATATACGATGAACAGAGCAAGTGCGAGCGTGGCGACATACATTAGAACCTGGCGATTGCGAAGCGAGGATAAGGGAAGATTAGCGGTGCTTAGGTGCAATCCCAGCTGAAGCGTGCCAAGACGGTGACGACCGTCGAGAACCGGAATGAACATCTCGTATGTGTCATTTCCGACTTCGCGACACAGAGGTTTATCGGTATTCTGACTCTGGAAGTAGATCTGATCATTTATCTTGCGATCTTTGTTTGTTGAATCAGAGTGATACAAGTATTGATCGTCTTTAATGACCCCGAACCACGCATAAGTTTCATCCAGTTCGAGGACGGATTGCAGCTCGCGCAGATCTGCTTCCTGACCGCTTATCAGGTAACGACGTCCGGTGAGACCGAGAATTTTTGCGAGGGACATGCCTTGTCTGACGAAATTCTGGCGCCATGTTCGGTCATACCAGTTTTGCAGAGTGAATCGGTCAGCCAGAAACAGCAACAGTATCAGCAGACCTGCGCCGCCCATCCAGGTTACCTGGAGGCTCCAGGAGCCGCGCCGCCCAACAAGCAGCCACGTAATCAGGCCCAGGAATATCGTCGAAAACAGCAGCAGATTTCTGAACAGAACCTGACGAATCCGTTCGTCTTCTTCCTGGCGGAAAAAACCTATTCGCAGAATGCTTTTTCGGGCATTTTCTCCGATGATCGGAAAGACTCCTTCAATCATGGGGATGGTTCCGGAGAGGTCCGTGAATGGAAGGAAAGTAAGATGTGAGGCTTTCAACGCTTCCTCTTCAATGCGCTCTATAGAACCTATTGCGATCTGGGAATGCTCCGCCTTGGCGATGATATCGCCTTCCGGTTGTTGTACTATCGCATAGGCGATTGCTTCTTCGGCGAGAAGATTGGCCAGACGGGGAGTCAGATCCTGTTTGCGACCGACCAGGTCGACAATTTCACGGGAAAGAAGTTTTACGAGGACAGTTCTGTGGCTTTGGAATCGCGCCTGAACTTCTTCAAGATCGCTCGACGTAAAATAGTAGGCAAAACTTGCAAGCGTTATCAGTATAAAACCGAGGAAAAGGCGTTCAAAAAATCGATTATAACGGGAAAGAAACATATATTTGCGCCGTCAGACGGAAGTCGCTTCGGACTTCAAACGGTTCATCATTCGGATGAACGCATCAGTTAGGTCGGGATCGAACTGACTGCCTTTGCAGCGGAGTAGTTCGGCACAGGCCTGATCGAGTTCCATGGCTTTACGATATGGACGATCGGATGTCATGGCATCGTAAGAGTCGCTGATTGTGATGATACGTGCCGCGAGTGGGATTTCATCGGCTTTCAATGAATCCGGATAGCCACGGCCGTCAAACCGTTCGTGGTGGTGGAGGATTATCGGCACTATGTTCCCGAGGAATTCGACGTTTTTTAGAATTCGGACGCCTAATTCCGGGTGGGATTTGATGATCTGGAACTCTTCATCGGTCAGGCGGTTTGGTTTATTCAGAATACTCTCCGGAATGCCTATTTTGCCGATGTCGTGGAGTATGGATGCTATGCGAAGGTTTTCCAGGTCTGACTTGCCAAGGTTAATTTCCTGGCCAAGGCCCATGGAAAGTTCGGTGACGCGCTTTGAATGGCCATGCGTGTAAGAATCTTTTGCGTCGATCGCTGACGTGAGGGCTCCGAGGGTGTCAATATAGGCCTGTTGGAGATTTTGAAACAGATCCGCATTCTGGATTACAAAAGCTATCTGACCACTGAGAATTTTGAGCAGGTCGAGATCTTCAGGGCTGAAAATATCATGCTTCCCCTTATTGGCGACCTGTATGACCCCGAGAATTCGATCGCGGGCGGCCAGAGGCAATACAAGAGTATTTCGAAGAACGATGCCGCGAATTTTTCCTGGTTCGGCTTCGGCCCATGGCCCGGAGGAAAGATCTTCAAGCAAGAGCGGCTTTCCTTCCAGGCATACGCTGCGGATGAGTGGAGTGCATTCTGCGGTATCATCAATGATGGTTCCGGGGCCTTTGCCCAGCTGGATGCGGGTAAAAAAGGGTTTGTCAGAAAGCTCTTTGAAAAGATATATGCAGGCGACTTCGCTGGATGTGCCGTCACGGGCGATTGACAGGAAACGATCGACCAGCGCGCCGAGATCGATATTCGTGATGATTTCCTTGCCCAGAATGAAAACATTGCTCAGTACCAGAAGACGTTTGAACATGCGCTCATACAAAATTGCGCTTTCAAGAGAGCCGGCCGCCTGGTGTGCGAGTACCGGAAGAATCTCACATACGTTTTCAGGGGCCGCGGAATTAAGCTTCAGCCCGATGATGCCAAGCAATCGATGTCTTCTGATGAGTGGAAGCATTATGAAATCTTCAATCGTGATCAATACATTCTCTGATTCAATCAGTCGCGTGTATTCAGTCTTGAATAGCTCCCGGATGTGCTTCATTTTTTCGTCGAGAATGAGATTGCATATGCGGACATCCAGTTCGCCCGCTACCGGCGTCGTGAGTGCGAAGAAAGAGCTGTCGGCCTGGCACAGGATAAGAGCTTTTTTCAGAATCGCCTTCAAAAGCGAATCAAGCTCGATGAAAAAGCCGGTTTCTTCAAGTTGCAGAAGTTTTTGTATTTGTGATTTCAGGACTTGGTTTTCGCGAAAAAGAACACCGGCATCGTCAGAGTTCTTTCTGGAAAACCAGGAAGAGGTAAACATTTAGATGGTTGTCTCGAAGGGCTGATTTACGCTCATATTGTGCCTGCTTATTGAAAAAGTGGCATTCATTCTATCATGTCGCGGTTACGAAAACAACGCGGGCTACTCTCTGATGATCCGGCCGGTTGTTGCGAGCGAAACGGAGGTCGAGGCACCGATAAGCCGAAGGTAGCTTCTCACGACTTCCCGCTGTTGCGGACCAATCTGGAGGTTTCGGCCGTGTTTAAACTGGCGGTATTCATCACCACCATCGGCCAGAAAACTGTTGGTGGTGATGCGATATGTGCGGGTTGCAACGAGTGGTGCTCCGCCGATGGTAACACTTTTCAGTTCAAAATCATCAGGATTACGATTCGAGAACACGTAGCTTCCGCCGGAAATTTGAAGGCAACCGCGTTTGAGGGAACTTGAAAGTGTGAGAAGCTCCAGGAGATCCTGGCCTGTGAGATCAATTGCCACTACATCGTTATCAAAGGGAAGAACGTCATAAAGATCGCCGAGAGTAAAAGAACCTTTTCGAATGTTGCTCTGTATACCCCCGCTGTTTTGCAGCGCCAGATCTGTTTTGAACAAAAACCGCATGGAATCGGCGACGAGGTTGCCGATCGGGCATTCCTGATTGTATTCGCGCTGAAAATCTGAGGCGAAGTCGACGACGCGTTCCGACTTCATCTGCTCGATTTTAGCTGCGACCGACTTAACTGCGGATGCTACTTCCGGGTCGGGGGTTATCTCATCGCTCAGAATTGGCAGGCGAGTTGATGAAAAAGAGGCAATGCGGGGAGAGCCGGGTTCCAGATCCAGGTGGAGGAGGTCTATTTCGCTGCCCTGATTATATCCGTTCACAGTCTTTACCAGAATGCCATCGAGCATCATGGGTGCCGGAGCTTCCGCGTTGAAATCGATCATGAGAATGATATCCGGCTTGAGGTGACTGAGGCTGGCCCATTCATCAGGGGTAAGCTTTCCACGGTCATACAGCGTGAGAAGAACGACGATATCTGCTCCGCCTGTGCGTAGTGCGGTAATACGTGAAGCAATGGCGGGTCCGGGGTGGACGAATGAGAGTCCGGAAACATTACCTTTTGCCGTAAGTACCGGGGTTTTGGGTGGGCAGATTCCGATGAAGGCCATGTGAAGATTGCTTCCGTGGCTGAAAATTCTTTCGGAGTTCAGCCAGGATGGGGGCTGGCCGCTGCCCTCCTCGGTAACATTGGCGGCGAGAAATGGAAATCGGGCTTTTCCGGCGAGTTCGGCGAGGCGATTCGTGCCGAATGAGAAATCAATGTTTCCTGCCAGCATTGCGTCGAGTCTATATGAATTCAGAGCTTCAATGGCTGCTTCGCCTTTGGTGAAATATGTCTCGGGACTCCCGGAAAGTTCGTTGCCGAGGGAGACTACATTGCAGGCTTCGCCCTTGAAACCGGAAATAAGTTCTGAAATGCGTGCGGAGACGAATTCGGCTCCGCCCATTTTTTTGTCTTTATATGGGTCGAAGCGTGAGATAAATGGCGTGATTCGTCCTTTGCCTACACCGGTGATGATAAGATGATAGCGCTGAATGCCCGAAGGGCGAGCGACCCACCAGATCGTTCCTGCGAGGAACAGAAGGGCGACGAACAGGAAAATGCGATCTCTTCCGGAGGTCGGATCAGCTGTAACAGGCTGTGGAGAAGCAGAAGATTCTATCGGTATAGGAGTTTCCGTCATTTGGAATATTCCACCGGCCCAATGTTTTTTCGGCAAGCCTCAAACAAAAGGCTGCAACACAAAAAGCAGCCTTCAAAATGTAAGCACTGGCCGGTTATATAAACGTGAAATTAATTTTGACGCTATGCTCAGCTCTTTATTTCTGCTGGATGGGGCTCGCTTCGAGCATATAGCGAAGAAAGCGGACGCCGATACGTTCCAGAAGGCCAATTACGGCGACCAGAAACAGGCTGAAAATAGAACCGGCAAGAATTTCCGCGCGCTTGTTCTTTGCGTAATCGCCTTTTATCGAGTCTTCGATGCTTTCAACGAAAACCGCGACTGAAGCGAATCCGGCGAGAAGGGCGAACAGAGATTCAAGATGCCAGAAAGCATTCCAGAGGAATGATCCATGGCGTTCCTCGTTGGAGAAAAGGGGTCTCGCTGCAAGATAAGCGGGCAAGAGAAAGGGGCCGAGCAGCAGAACCAACAGGAACCAGAAAACAGACAGGCCTTCGCGGCGAGAACTGTCCAGGTAGACCCAACCGGCGATGGCTCCACGCAGCCATTTTGGCCACATATTCTATGAATTCCTCCCTGGATTTTTTGGATTTCGGGCATAGAATACCACGTTCTGGTTCCTGAAAACAAACAGCTTTTCGAAAAAGCAGGGCAAGCTCACAAAAAGACGGAAAAACACTTACTTCTGAATACTGGGTACGGATAATAATAAAAAACTTTTTTTGCAAAACCCGTTTTTTTCAGTATAATTGAAAAAGATTTCGACATAATACATGTTGCGGAGGAATATTCATGAAAAAGATGACATTGGTAGCTTTAGCGGTTGCATGTGCTCCGCTAGCAGTGTGGGCCAATCCAGCGGCGTTCTCTGACACCGACAAGAAGGTGGAGACGACGGCTATCAAATCTGGTTCTACCGCCCGACCGCACGTGAGTGGCCTTTCTAATAGTGGCGATAGCGTGGTGATTCCCAGTGGAAATGATAAGGCGGACAAGACGGCGGAGACTTCCCCTAAAAAAGAAGTACAGCCGGTCGATTCGACCAAAAAACCGGCGGAGCCGGAAAAGGCGTCCGCTCCTAAAGAGCCGGCTAAGCCTGCCACGACAGGTTATAAGGTTGTCGCCGGCGACAACCTCACCAAGATTGCCGCCAAGTATGGTGTGACCTGGCAGGAACTGGTCGAACTCAATAAGAAGAAGTATCCGTCATTGGCGAAGAATCCCAATTTGATCTACCCCGGCTGGGAACTCGCCGTGCCGGATAAGTCCGCGAAAGCCAGTGCGCCTTCTGATTCGAGCACATCGAAACCTGGAACTGACTCTAAGGCGAATTCCGCATCAGCACCAGGTGCAAAGTCAGATTCGAAGGCTGGTGATCAATCCGCCAAGCCCGGAGATCCGGCCAAAACGCCAGTTAAGCCTGCCGTGGTTGATTTGACGACTGAACAGAAGACTGCGCATCTACAGGATGCCATGGATAAGTTCACTAAAGACAATCCTGCTCCAACACCAGCCGGCATACCAATTGAGCTTGACCCCACAAAAATGAAGGGTCTTGTCGATCGTGGCATTCTTACTCAGGAAGAGTTACAGGCTCTGAACCCGCCTGCCGGCTATCATTGGGTTATGAACAACGGCAAGGTCGAACTTACGAAGGGTAGCAGCAGTATAACTTCCAATCCGGCTGAGGCTCCTAAGCCCACGACACAAACTCCGAGTACACCCGCTCCTAAGCCGGCACCGACTCCTGCTCCAGCTCCGAAACCGGCCGCGGATACCAAAGCTAAGTCAGATACAGAAAAGGCTGTAGAGCGGAATTATCTCGCAGGTCTTCCTTCCGGTATGCCAAATATTCTCCCGCAGATGGATTCGGCATACTATAATGCCATGGACAAAGCAATCGGGCTCATGCCGGGCGGCTGGGTAACGCCATCACCCCTCCAGATCTTTCGCGGCGGTGCTCTTGATCTGTTTACGCTTCAAGCAACACTTCACGCTGCAAATGCACTGTATATAGAAAAAGTTCAGGAAAACGATACTAATAGTGGCATTTTATATGGGAATTCGATCGACACCGCTAAAAAACAGGTCGAGGATGCACGAGCGGCTTTGCAGAAAGCCTATGATGAGTTCAAACCCTTGTATAATCAGCTTAAGGCGCAGGCGAAGGTTGCTCAGGACAAGCTCAATGGCAGCGCTGCTGAATCAAAGCAACTTGCATCTGATCTGGCTCAGCTCAAGGCGGCCGGCAGACTGGAAGATTCGGACAAAATCACTGCTATTATTACCCGGCAGAAAGCCATAGAGAAGGATAACAAAGAGTTCCAGAATCAGGTTGAATTGTTCAAGCCGCTGAATCAGCTCTTTGGGTAAGATCGAAACCAATACTGGAATTTAATCACACGTTGATTTATACTTCGGGCGGGGAGAAATTCCCGCCCGATTTTCATGAAAGGCAGGTTGCAAATCGTGAGAAGATTTGGTTTCGCGGTGCCCATCTTCGGATTTTTAGTTCTATGGATCATGTGTGGTACAGTATTTGCCGTCGAAGTTGCCAATAATCAAACTGCGCCGCTTTCGGGAAAGATTTTGTATGTAGATACGTCCGAACGCGGGAAGTCATATCTTGCGACCATTCTTCCCAACGGAACCGGCAAGAATCGGCTGACCCCGGCGTATGACAATATCGTGTTTCCGAAATATTGCGAAAAAAGTGGCTGGATAGGGTTTACGAACCAGCTTCCGGACATGCGCTCCGAAGTGTACTTATTGAATCGGGATGGCAGCAAGGTCAAGAAACTTCTTGATGGAGCCTCTCTCGAAGCGTTTTCCCCTGACGGAAAATTTATTCTCTATACGACATGCGACAAGGATGCCGGGCTATACGCCTACAGCATAGCTTCGAAAAATGCCGTGAAGTTTGCAGTGGGACACCCTGTCACTGCCGCTGATTGGTCTCCATCCGGTGACTGGATTGTGGCTTCCGCGTTAATGGAAGACGGGACGAACGACTTGTTTCTGATTTCCACTTTGGCACAGGGCATTTTGAGATTGACAGAGACACCTGGTGTGAACGAGTCATTTCCTGTTTTTTTTCGTGATGGAAGAACCTTGGCTTTCATTACCGACCGCAACGGCCGCAGTGAAATCGAATACATGAATCTGGATAGAAAAGATAGCTTCAGGCCGCTTATAGTAGGCTTGTACCCGAGCATTTCTCCTGATGATGGCTGGGTGACCTACCAGATCGGGGAAGAAATCGGCGTATGTGCGGAGGTCGGGCTGGGTAAAAAAGTTATTACAGCTGGGCGAACTCCTTCCTGGATAAAGTAATACGGTTTTAAGTGGCAAACTTCGGCGGGCTGGCAGTCCCGCCCTACCTGATCATCGCTAAAGGTTTTGCAATTATTAATGCGAATGCCCGCTTAATAAATGCAAACCGTATAATCTCATCTTCTGCGGGGTTTCCACCGCTCGGAAGCGAGCATCAGTTCAAGCTGCGAAAAAGCCTTTTCCGGAGCTTCACCGGGTGCGAAGGCGAGGTCTAACTGTAGATCAAGACCTGCTGGAGCAGGGAATCCCGTGGGGTGGCCTTCCAGAAAAAGGCCTGTTACCCCTGTTCCGACTTCGTACCGGAAAAAACGATCCCCATGATTGTTTTGGAGGAGGTCGCCAATTTTCTCCCGGTCCTGCGGAAAACGGCTCAATGACACAAGAGGATTGATGGCAAGGGGCCATACGATGCGGTGGTTTACCGGGGGATAACGTGACGGCCACTCGCGTGCCGCGGTGATTCCGCAGCCTGTCCCGCCTACAACGCGTACTGCGGCCTGGTTTACGATGTTGAAGGTCCAGTCGAGGCGAAACCGGTGTTGGGGCAGATCTCTGGCGAGGGAAAGGGCTTCCCACCCCAGGCAGAGAAATTCCTGGGCAGGGAGTGCGGCGAGAATATGCAGCAACTGTTCTCTATCTTTCTCATCGGATGGCGGAGGCAACCAATAGGACAGCCTTTCCGGTTCGTATCCCACGGGTGGGTCGTTTGAAAAAGGGAGTATCCAGCGGTCGGGAGTGAATGCTGTTTTTGGGCGCGGAATATTTTGCCAAAGGCGAATGAACAGGCGCGGCTTTGAGGAAATACTCGTTTTTGGATGGCCGGCAATAACGCCGTGATGTCTGTGAGAGTATTTCTGATTTTCTTCAATCAGTGAGTGTGCGACGTGATCAGGAATTTTCTTTTCCTGCGATGGTTTTGTTTTGGGAATATGTATTTCAAGGCCGCTCAGGGTGTCGAGAAGCTCGCGTTTGAGTTTCTTGAGCGCGGAAGGTGAGACGAAAAGACCTTTGCCGAGGGCTCCAAAAACGTGACGTCTGGCACGAAACTGTTCTCCGATCAGCGTGAACCGCTCAATCAGAATACTATCTTCGAGACCGCTTCCGCGTGAAAAGGTGAGAGGTTCCCGGGTGGTGAGCCGAAGGGGGTGACCAGCAAAAGTGGTTTCGACGGCAAGAGGCTGTTCTTCGTGTCCTGACCAGAACAGGTCTATGTGAATGCGCTCCCAATCACGGTTCCAATCCGTGAGCCAAGGTTGTTTTCCGGCGGTGTCACTTCGCGACAGGGGTGTTTTCTGCGGAAGCGAAGGCAGTCCACGGAGTAAAGCATGACCGACAGGCATGCCGGATGTTTCCACCCAGGTAATTCTTGCGCCGTGTCGTTTCTCGTCCTGTTGCCAGCTCAACCCGTCGCCGGGATGAATTTCGCGGCAGAATGCGACTTCAGTGAGGCCGTCCGGGCGGCGGGTGCCGACTGTGTGCCCGATGAGAACACCATGACGCCCCGGGTCATCTAATGTGCGCCAATCTCTTGGCGGGGAGTCGATAAATCCGGTGTGGCTTTGCCTCGTGAATGCCTCATCCAGTTCAAGAGAGGCTTCAGTCGCTGTCATCTTTCCGTCTATGACGTTGCGATAAGCATGTACGACTTTATAGACATAGTCGGCTTCTTTCATCCGACCTTCGATTTTTACGCATGATACACCAGCTTCAATAAGAGGAGAGATGTGGTCGATCAATCTCAGGTCGCGGGGGCTGAATGCAAATGTTTCTTCACCATTGCAGTCACGGTAGGCTTTGCGGCACGGTTGGGCACATGTGCCGCGATTGCCCGATCTGGTTCCGAGTGCGGCGCTCCAGAAGCAGCGTCCGGATATGCTGTAACACATGGCCCCGTGGACGAATACTTCGATGTCAAAAGCTGAACGCCGTGCAATGGCGGCAATATTCGTGAGAGGAGTTTCACGTGGAAGAATTATTCGCGAAATTCCCAGCCGTTTAAGGAGCTCTTCTCCGCCGAGACCATCCCAGGCTGCCTGGGTGCTCAGATGACGCTCAATAAGGCTTCCCCGGCGAGCAAGTGCTTCAGCAACACCCAGATCCTGGATTATCAGGGCATCAGGACCGAGCGTTTCATAGAAATCGAGAGCTTCTTCCATGAGCGACCATTCATGGTCGAAAACGAGCGTGTTGAACGTGATATAGAGTTTCCGGCCCATTGAGCGGGTGACTCTTCGTGCCCACTTAAGGCCGATTTCGTCGAAATTGGAAGCAAAAGCCCGTGCGCCGAAACGGCGTCCACCAAGGTATACGGCATCAGCACCAGCCATCAGCGCTGCTTTAAATGTGGCCTGGTCTCCGGCCGGCGCAAGAAGTTCAGGTCGTTTTGAAATCAAAATGCGCTCATATCCCGCACGAAAAACAATGCCGTCGGGATCAGGCCGTTATGGCATTTCCCTTCGGCATGGTTTTTCCGTGTGGAAAGTTTTTGCCCTGCGAATAACAGTTCCGGAGATCGAAAGGTGGGCATAATGAATGCGAAAAAAGATCAGGCTTTCCAGACCTTGGGTTCTTTGCTTGACCAGTCCATGAACTCAATGCGATATGGTTTTACTATAACGACCCCAAAGTTCAAATCATCCGGTCCCGAGAAGTATTCGGCGAGATGATCGTTCCAGATGGCTTTCTTTTCTTTGGCTGCTGTGGAAATCGTTGCGTGAGCTTGAATTTGCAGATAGGGTCCGGGTTTGCCGGGAGTATATCCGCATGTCATGTGAATTTCAGGGTTTTTCTTGATATGTTCAACTTTGCGGGACTTCAAACCCGTGGCAGTTCGCATTGTCAGGTCATCTGAGGCAGTCAGGGAGACGTAACGAACCCAGGGCTTCCCTTCCTCGGTGATCGTGGCCATGGCCGCGATCGGGTGTTTTTCCAGGATCTCCAGGATCTTCTTTTTTATGTCCGGCACATTTTCCTCCTCAAATAATGATTTAGTGCTGAAGAACTAGGATTGAATCTGGGATTCAGTGATCTTTTTTTCCTGCGCAAAAAACAGATACAGATAATCGCGTACTTCATCGAGTCTGACGGGTTTGACAATGAAGCCGGCGGCACCATAGGACAACAGTTTGAAAATTTGTTTTGGACTTGAAACTTCAGCCATTATGTAAACAGGAACATTTTTCATTGTTGTATCAAGCGCTATAAATTCCATCAACTCTTTGGCATCTACCCTTGAACTTTTTTCAGAAATAAATACCATGAGAATCGAATCGTTGCTTTTCAATGTCTCCCAGGCGTGTCGGCTGTTGGGGCTCTCGATAGCCGCTATGTGGTTATCCTCAATACAAGAACAAATACGCCTTCTCGCATTTAGATCTTCTTCAACGACCAGTATCTTATACATATTCACGTCCCTTGAATTGGTTCACAGTCATGTTTCAATCGAATCCCCGGCTTTTAGCATATATCCGATGATTCTTTTTGGCAAGGGTATTCTTATAGATGTGCTACGAACCGGACTTGCGAGGTTTGGGTGAATAAGCCGGTTGATGAAATCCGGTTGGGGCAAACTTCACAAGCTCTTCTCGTGAAAGATTTTGTGTTGCCCAATGATACCCGAGAGCATTGAACACAATAATGGCATCAGACACATATTCCTTTGCTCCGTCAGCATGCGAATTGCATCCGAAGTCTCCGACCAGAATACGCGAGGTCGGGATTTTATGGGCTTGTGTCCACTTGATAACGGGCTTAATAACTTGCCGGAAGGTTTTGCGATCCCAACCAACGGTTGCGCCTCCTTCGGGTGCGGGCATCTTATCCGGATATGAGAAGGCCCGATTTACGTTTGTTCCTGTGAACTCCCTGGGTTCATAGAAATGAAACGAATATAGAGTTTTCGGATCATCGAGCGGAAATAAGATCGCAAATGCCCGCGGAGAAGCAAATAAATCGGACTCCAGTATTATTGGTGTTTCAGGATCCACCTGTCGAATAGAAGCTGCGATAACTTTATATAAATGATTTACATCGCTCAGTGAACCCCAGATCTGGTTTTCCCAGGCTTGTTGCATTGCGGCATCAGCACTATTGGCGCTATTGGCACTCAAAAAAATATTTGCCGGATGCGGTTCATGCAGTATGTCGTATCCGACCACTGCGGGATGATTTCTGCATTCCCGGGCCAAATCTCTCCAGAATGTGGCGGCCTGCGCGAAAAACCGATGCTCCTGCCATAAGCGTGGATCGCTCTTCTGCTGAATAGATGGAAATCCGCGGCAGCCAGGCAGGGAAAGCATTGTGATGACAACCTTGATATTGTTGGCCTGTGCCAGATCAAGCTGCTCACGAAGCTTTGCAAGATCCGTGGGGACAAGACCGTTGTAATTATCGGCTGAGCCGATCAGAAAGTCCTGACTTACGCTTCTCATGGGGGGAAGACCGGTGTCATGTTTATTATTCTGAGTTTGGCTTTGAGACTTGTCTCGCACCTGGTTTTTATCAGAATCAAGTGTCAGGCGGACAAACTGAACTCCGGCGGTTTTTGCGGATTTCCACCATTCAGCGGTTGGGAATGTGCAGAACTGATTCACACCCTTTTTCTGTTGAGTCCAGAATGCCATTTTCTCATCCGCTGCGCCGACGGCCGATACAATACATAAAATCAGCATAAGCGGGATGCAGCTGATAAATTTTGCTCTTCGACAAACCATTTGCCTTGATGGCTGTCCCGTGTGATACATTGCGAATCCTTTCAAAATGTTATTGCACTAGAATACCACGCAGTAATCACTTCCTGGGGGAGTATATTTACTTTACATTCTGTCATTTCGACCGAAGGGAGAAATCCCATGTGTGGAAACCATAGCTATTCTTGTTTGAGATCTCTCCCTTCGGTCGAGATGACAATGAAAACGACATATAATAGGCGAAAACGCTTGTCTGAGAGCGAAATAAGTAAACGTTTGCCCGACTGTGCAACAACGTGCAACACGATTTTACTTGTGAAGAGCCGGTTGTTTTTTTATACTTCAATTGTCCTAGGAAAAAAATGTCGAAAGGGGAAAATACCATGCCACATCCACCAAAACCACCCAAGCCACCCCTGCCACATCCCAAGCCGCCCAGACCCTAGTATTTTGAGAGTCTGAAATGGTTTAAGCGACGGGCATTGTGCCCGTCGTTTTTATTTTGGTCAGATATACTATGTTGCCTTTGGAATTATAGGATAACTTGTCGGCATACTTGAGCATCATTGACAAGCCGCGTCCAGAGTCATTATAAGAGACACTGTTTGCGGACGAACTACACGTTTCACCGCAAGGGAGTATAAATCCCTCACCTTCATCTTCTATATAAATTTCAAAAATGTCGGAACGAATTCGAACAAGTACACTGATTCGCTTTTCCGGATTTTTCCCGCAACCGTGTTTCCATGCATTGGAAAAAACTTCTTCCAGAAGAAGCTCAACGGAAAAGCAGTCAGCTGAGGTAAACCCAACCGTTTCGATTTGCTTGAGAAGGCTTTCGACGAATTGATTCAGTATCGCAAAGTCGGCGGGGAAAACATGTGCACTCCAGCCGTCTGCAAGATTTGTCCTGAGTTTGACGACTCGCTCGTCCATGCCAATATCAATCAGAGGCAAGGTTTTACGAGCCGCTTCGGAAAATTTCAGAATCACCAGCGTCTTGTCATCTGACGGAGGGACGTCTGCTTCGAACTCCTTTACCGATTCAAGAAGAATCCGCCCAAGTTCAGCTGGCGTCTTATCAGCGTTAAGGCTGATGAGTTCGAAGAATCGTTCCCTTCCGAACACTTTGTTCGAGGCGTTAAATGCTTCAGTAAATCCATCGCTGAAAAAAACAACGGTCATGCCGCCGACAATATGGGCTTTGAATGTCGTATAGGTTATTGGTTCCATCAGCCACACCGGCCCCAAAGGAGGACCAAAAAGCGGAATCTGCTCAATCCTGCCTGAATCGGGAGTGACAAAGACTGGGGGCTCGTGTCCGGCGTTTGCGATGCTTAATTCCATGGTGGTCGGATCAAAAACGGCAAAACATCCGGTTAAATAAGTAGGCGCCATTCCATTAAAGTGGTCGCGGAGTGTTCTGCTGGCTTCTTCAAGGGCCGCGGCCGGAGAAGTTGAACGAGCCCCGTGATGCTTCAAAATTATACTGGCCATTCCCATGAAGAGACCAGCTTGAACTCCCTTTCCTGCGACGTCTCCGATCAAAATTCCCAGACGTCCGTCCGGGAATTGAATAAAATCGAATAAATCTCCGCCGATCTCGTTCGCTGGCCTGGTTTCAGCAAAAATATCGACTCCCGGCACCTGAGGAATATGTTCTGGCAGGAGAGACATTTGCATCTTACGACCGATTTCCAATTCTTTTTCCATGATTTCCTTGGTTAATCTTTCCTTGAGTCCCCAAACCGCGAGCTGGAGCAGATACAAATACCCAAAAAATAATAGCAGATAGATCCCGGGAGACTGAATGTGAAAGAAAAGAAACAAGAAAAAATTGGTACATAATATGATAATGATTCCCGACAACAGAAATAACAACTTCGTCTTATGACTTATTCCGGGATTACAAATGGTTATGCTTGCTGCAATCCCTGCAAGAAACATAAAAAATAATCTGATCATGACTCCGTTGAAATTCCTGATTATAATGTCGTGCAAGGCCGTGTTCACAGCATTGGCCAGGAATTCAACACCGGAAAGAAGTCCGTCAGGTGAATAAAATTGATCGTGAAATATTGGGGCTGTAACCCCGACTATTACCAGTTTGTCTTTAAAAAAGTCTATTGACGGCAGAAGTGTGGGAATTTGCGCATCCCCCGGGGAAAGCTGCTTTTTCCATGATGCATCTAATAATGTTGAGATGGGAATGCGCGGAATTCCGCCCGTTCCTGAATAGGCAACCAAAAGATTCTGATCATCGAATAATTGTGTTCGTTCCAGAGGTTTCCCGGCATTCAAAGCGGAAAGACAACAGGATATAAGAGAAACAGCGTCGGAGTCCGGCATGAAAACCGTAAGCAGGCGGGCAATATTGTCTTCGTCCAGGGGAACGCGGGAAAAACCAAGTCCCCTGCAGGCATTGCAAAAATCTTCATGCGGAGAAACTATACTTGTCTGAGAGAGCCCTTGCCAGGCAGTTTCCTGAATCAACTGGAGCAGAAAGACATTGCGTGATGATTTCATTGCCTCAACCAGTTCTCTGTCACCCTGGCTCATTTGTTGCGGGCCTTCCAGTTGTTGAAAAAGAATGCTGAAAATAACACCGGCCGGCTTGACGACCTCAAGTCGCCGAAGAAGTTCAGCATATATTGCGCGAGGCCATGGCCATTGATTTTTGATGATGCCAAGACTATTTGCATCGATTTCAATAATTACAATTCGCGGATCGATATCGATTGTGCGGGAAATCAGTCGAATTTTGGTGTCGGTCAGTTTGCGTTCCATAACTGAGGCATCAAAATATCCGCTAAGAAAGACATACAAGGGTACGGCGCCGACAAAAAAGAAAATGGCAACTGCCAGGGGAGTGCTGGAAAATCTGAAAATATCTTTGATTGTATGACGCCATTCCTGAAAAATTTTTCGAATCATGATTCAGATGCGCTTACAGTCGAATAAATATTAAAAGATGTGGCCGCAGATTGTGAAGGCTTCCCTTCTAATACGAGACAATATTTTGTATGTGGATTGAAAAAATATTCCTGAATGCCGGGAGATTTCAGAATAAATGTAAAATTACGACGACTTTGTCGTGATTCGATCGCCTGTCGCAGACGGGAAATATGTGAGCGGATATTACTGTCATGGATTTCGGGATCGAATTCCTGCTCCCAGACATTTTTATACAGTTCGGCCGGACGGAATTTTTTCCCGGGGTTATTGATGAATAGAGCCAGAAGCGAGCTTAATCGGGGCTTATCGTATAAGCTTATTTTTTCGTGCGGGCGCAGATAGACGCACTTTTCGACCAGATCAAAAAGCAGGTCAAAGACAGGCTCTTTTTTCCAGAGAGATATGGTTTCGTCTGTTTCCCAGAGCTCAGTTTCATTGGTTATCACTTTTCTGCCGCAAGTTTCTCTCGCGTGCTCTACGAGAGTTACATATCGCCACATATCAAGTATTTCCGACCATCGATTATCAGAATATTCGCGGGGTTCGGAGACGAGTATTCCTTGCCTTGATTGCTCAGGAGGAGCTTGAATGCATCGAAGAACAGTGTTGGAAATTGCGATCAGAGGAGAGTCAGTCCCATTGAGCCATTTCAGTGATGATTTCGCCGCCAGAACTGCGTCTGCAAACTTTTTCCGAAGACAGAAAATGACGCTTTTCAGTATCTCTATTCGAGCGGCAAGTTCAGTATTATAAAGTTCAGAAAATGGCTCTATTTTTGAGAATGCTTCCGGAAGACGGGAGCGTGACACCAGAATTTGAGCAAGGAAGAAAGATACCTCGGCTAATTCCTCGTTTTGTTCATGTAATGAAGCTATTTCAGCTGCTCCGGACAGGATATCCCACGCGGAATCCATCTCGTTTCTAAAAAATAGAATTTTGCCCTGGAGGATACTGAGGAACAATGTTTTGAGAACGTTGTGCTGCTTGGAAAACGTCTCCATGGCTTCCTCAATATAGTTCAATGCTTCACTCCATGCCTTTTCCCGATAAGATAGAAGAGCAAGTTGAAGATGGACTTCAGCCAGTCCGAGTAAATTGCTGCGCACGATATAGACATCCGCCGAATAAAGAAGAATTTCGCGCGCGTCACTAACCTTGTTCAATAAGTACAGCGCATGGGCTTTTTTCATTCCGGCGTCAGTCACTCCATCGATATCGCCGACTTTTTTGAACAGAATCTGGCTTTTCTGAAAACATGTCAGGGCTTTTTCCACACGTTTTTGAAAAATATAAACATCTCCAAGGTAAAATAAAGTTTCCGCCTGCTCCGCTGTCTGTCGTGATTTTCTGGTAAGATCCAAACTCTCCAGATATAAGGCAATTGCTGATTCAAGATGATTCTGGCAGACATCCAGGTGACCAAGGCAGGTAAGTATCTTGGGCAGGAGCGGCTTATCAATTCGTTTTCGTAAGTCGAGAAACAGATCACGACTTTCTTTCCATTTTCCCTGGATGTAGAGTATTTTGCCTTTTGTGATGAGCATCTTATGGTCCAATGGAAGTTTTTTCTCCTGAAATAATCTGAACAGGTCAAGTATTTCATCGAATCTTCCCTGAAGATATAAGTCCACCAGGAATTGATCCATCGCCTGACTTGCTTTTTCCAGTGAGCCCGCCATAAGAAGATGATACACATATTCGATAAGAAATAGGCCTTGTGTGCGCTGGTTTGAAGCGGCGAAATGACTTTGAAAGCAGCGAGCCCACCATAAATGGTTTTCAGTGAGGGAATCGGGTGGAACGAGGTTGATACCATGTTCCCGAATAATCGTATGCAGGCGCAGCCGTCCTTCGGGAGTGATATCAATCAACAGCTTTGAACGCAATTTTCGGATGGCCTCCCAAAGATCCGCGGTGGCAAATTGTTCCAGTATATCCGCTTCGATTGAGCCTCGGAGGCATAATAATAGTGCCAGACCGTGTTTTTCCGTGGGAGACAGATACTCGAAGATTCGTTGTACAAGAAAAGATCGGACCTCCAGTGAATAGATCGAGCCGGAATCGAGCAGATATCTCAAATCCTGGCGGGAATTGAGAAACACGCTGGCAATAAGCTTTATGGTGAACGGATGTCCTCCAGTGCGTGAATAAATGGCTTGCATATCCCGATCGCTGATCTGTTTCACGTCTGCATTTTCAATGAATTCGTGAAACAGGGAGTCGGCGGATTTTTGTTCCAGCTCCTTCAAACGGGCTTCCCATATTTCCAGTTTTTCTATGGGGGTCAGAGAAATTTCGGTACAGGAAGAAAAAAATAGTCTGGAAGAGCGCAGATACTTAAGCAGAGGGCGCAGAATCTCTGTTTGCGCGGTTGCGGAAAAAAAATGCAGATCATCAATGAAAATAGCAAAGGTATCACTGTTAAGAAGCTCTATAAGATAGAGGAGTTTTTCCTGAATCGAATCATAAAGAGTGGAGGATGATTGATCGCGGACGGAAACTCCGGATCTTTGTAGACATCGCGATAGTTGATCAATGAACGTCTGAGTCTGCCAGCCCTCTTTTACTTCCAGAAAAAAAATCTTCCCTTTGAATCGCGAACACATGTAATGCTCATTCATTTTTTGAGCGAGATACAGCATAAGAAACGTTTTTCCGATTCCGGGCATTCCCTGTATGCAAAAGATGCGTTTTTTGTCGAGCGCTGAAAAAAAAGATCGAATTTCTTTCTCTCTTCCGAAAAGGGCATGAGGGAGGGTGGGAAGTAAAAAAGCCGGCATATCCTCTCGAACTACTGTCTCTTTTTTCACATTACGATCTCCGAAATCAGTGTTTCCGTAATAATTCAGAACCATGATTAACAAAGGGAGCTAACCGGTCAGTTGAGATTTCTCCCTTCGGCTGAAATGACAGTATTGTTTGTCATTCCGAACGAATCTGAGGAATCTCGCTTGGCGTAAAGATTCATGAATATTTAGTCTTCTTTGGCAGCCATGTTCAGAACGGCATGGATAAGTTCGTCAGAGCTGATTGGCCCTGGTTCAACGTTTCAAGAGCGGAATACAGCAGTTCCTGAAGCTGAAGGTCTTCCTTGTGTTCATGACAGCCGAGCAGGGAAAAAATTATCGGAGTCGCCTTTATTCCGAACAACGACAGACTTTGTACCAGTATTTTTTGCACACGCGGATTTACCTCTTTTCGTAATATATCAGCGATGATCGGAATGGCCTCAAATGAACCACTTTTGCCGAGTAAAATGGCGATCCTCGAACGTACTATCGGATCAGGATTTTGCAGTTGCTCAATCAGAACGGGCTTGGAAAGTTCAATAAGCCCGAGAAGCACATTGTTGGCAAAATCAACAACTTTCGGCTCGGAGTTTCCTAAAAGGGGAATTATTTCCCCGACTTCCTCGGCGGTGGAAATATTTTTTAATATCGGAAAAATTTCCTGTAACAGGGCCGAGTCAAAGTTCGTTCCATCAATAAGATCCTTTATGCTGACGCCGCAGACCTTCATATACTGTTGAACGGCTTTTCGACTTACAATCTGGTCTTTTGACTGAATAAGCGTTTTAAATTGTCCGAGCAGTTCAGGTGAATCTATTTCGCTGATTGCTTCCAGGGCATAATAGCGGACACCCCAGTATGGATCCTCGAGTCGTTCGGTAAGCAGTCCCTGGATTTTTGCATCATTAACAGAATGGCTTAAGGCTCTTACGCAGGCAATCCGAACGAGCGGATCAACGCTGGCGAGGTGGGATTGGATTTCCCTCTCGAAAGAAGTGAAATTTTCGAACATCGGCAAAACAAATGCGCTGAAGCGTCGAATTTCAGTATCGTCTGATTCCAGATTTTGAATGAAAAATTCGAGTGAATTCGGGCTCAGAATACGATACATGCATTTGCATATAAGAAGTTTCAGTGCGGAGTCAGCGGACTCATCCCGGAATGCCGCGCGTAAAAAGGGGATGGCGGTCTCTCCGATCTGTACGATAGCTTTCATGGCATTCTCATAATTTTTCGGATCTTTCAGATGATCAATCAGCAGAGGAACCGCTTCATCCTTGAACTCGGAAAAGGCTTTCAAAGCATACTGACTGGCCTTTGGATCGCTCAAAAGAGAGAATAGTGCCGGAACAGCGGCCTTTCCGAATCTTGCAAGCGCCCACGATACTGTTTCGAATATTCGCGGGGGCTGAGGTTTTTGAAGTAAATCCATAAGCGTGGGAATTATTGCGGGGTCTCCCGTATTCCCGAGGGCGTCAATTATCGTCAGCTCACTCTCAGACGAAAGGGGCTTATGTATCATCGAAATCAGGGCTTTCGAAGCTTCGGGATGATGCATGCGCCCCAGGGCTGTGATTGCCTCCAGGGCAAGATGAGTGTCGTCCAGTTTTTCGATCAGTAAGCTTATAGCAGAGGGATCGGCGATTTTGCCGAGCGACTCTATAATTTTGCGCTGGACAGCAATATTCGATGTACTGAAATACTTGATAAGCGCCTGACTGGCTTTTTTTTCTCCGAGTTCCCCCAGCGCTATGACCACTTTATGACGAATGTTTTCACGGGCAAGTAAATCAACCAGCGCGTGAACTGATGCAGGATTTTTAATACGGCCGAGAGCCCGGATAACGTTCACTACTACATCGATAGACTGATCGTTCAGAGATTTTATCAGCTCTTCCTCTCCGAACCCTATGGCGCCCAGCACGAAAACGCCGCTTGCCCTCGTCCATTTTTCCGAAGAAGACAACAGTTTTTCCCGGATAAATCCGACCATTTCCTGTGGGGTAGTTTCCTGATTCCGGCAGAGGGCAACTACTGCATTGGCTACGAGGCGATTGTTGCCGCTATGAAGCAGAGGCCTGATTGATGGAAGATGCTGGCGGGAAGCAAGTCTCCAGGAAAGTTCCCCCACGGTTTCCACTGCATCAGCGCAAATTCTTGGATGGATATCGAAAAGGAAGCCGGAGACGAGGTTCAGCGATTGTTCGTCACCTACGTTTTTCAATGCGATGATAGCAGTGGAAAGAATCAGACTGTCGTCGGAGGAAAGAAGTCGCTCGATGGCGGCTTTTGCGGATGGATGCCCGATCTGTCCGAGTGACCGAATAGACATGATCCGACACCAGCGATCTGAATCGCTGATGCAATTCAGCAAAGGGGCGACACTGCGGGAATCTTTGACGGTCCCGAGGCAGGCGATAGCCTTGTATCTTATTCGGGGATCATGATTGGATAAATCGGATATAGCAGAGAAAAGTTGGTAGATATCCATGCTCATTCCTGATCAGAAAGTGGCGGAGCCGCTCATGCCGATTCGAAGAAGGCGGTCGGGGTTTTCCACTCGAATGGTTACCGGAAAGAGGGAATACCCCAGCGACAGGTCATATTCCCCTTTCTCGCCGATGCTTTCCAGAGTGCCGGAAAAAATGCGTTCAGGATAGGCCGTTAAAGCAATGCGACAAGGTGTCCCCGGAGTGAGTTTTACCGAGATGGCTTCGGGCACCTTTCCGGAAAACTGCGTCACCGTTTTCAATATGCCGGAAATTCCTTCTCTCTCTGGTGCGGAATAGCATAAAACAAGGCTGAGAAGCAGTGTAAGAAAATACATAATACTGAAAAATCCACTCGCGATTTTCAGCATGTTTAAAGCCGGGGGAGAGACGGTTATGTCTATATCGGTTTCACATTCGGAAACGACAATTCCCCAGGTGGAGCGCACAGGTA
This sequence comes from Candidatus Rifleibacteriota bacterium, assembly GCA_015233155.1. Lineage (GTDB taxonomy): Bacteria > Muiribacteriota > Ozemobacteria > Ozemobacterales > Ozemobacteraceae > JADFYG01. The sequence continues at coordinate 9,031 of JADFYG010000059.1, read as the reverse complement.
AAGGATCTCGCTGTTGATCAGTCATGCGTTTTTACCCTGCGATGATAGAGATCTGAATAAGGACCTCCGACTTCGAGCAGATGTTCATGGGTTCCGGTTTGAATAAGTGATCCATGGTCGAATACGCAGATTCGGTCCGCATCCAGGATCGTCGAGAGACGATGGGCGATAATGATGCATGTCCGGTCGCGCATCAGGTAGTCCATGGCTCCCTGAATCAGTACTTCCGTCTGGTTGTCGAGTGCGGAGGTGGCCTCATCCAGCACGACGATGGGAGCTTTTTTCAGGATGACACGGGCGATAGCGATCCTTTGCGCTTCTCCGCCGGAAAGAGATACTCCGCCTTCCCCGCCTATCTTCGTTTCATAACCTTCCGCATTGCTGCATATGAATTCATGGGCATTGGCATTTTTTGCAGCCTCAATTACTTCGTCCATTGATGCATCCGGCTTTCCGTATCGTATGTTTTCCGCGAAGGAGCCTGGAAAGACGAACTGATTTTGCATAACCACGCCGATGCGCTGTCTGAGAGAAGTCGCGCGAATGTTTCGAATATCGAAACCGTCGATGAAAATTGAGCCGGCTGATGGATCGTAATATCGCAGAAGCACTTTTATGAGAGTTGTTTTTCCTGAGCCGCTCGAGCCGACAACAGCGATCTTTTCTCCGGGGTGGATAACCAGGTTGATATCGCGAAGCATCGGTTTCCCGGGGGTATATCCGAAAGAGATATTGTGAAATTCAATCCCTCCTTCGATTTCGGGCAACTCCATATCGCCGTCTTTGATCTGATTCGTTTTTTCCGAATCAAGTACGAAAAAAACACGCAAAGCGGCTATGAGGTAGGAAGGAAGGCTGGAAAATGACATCAGCAGAGCGTCGGTTGGCGTCCAGAGGTAAGCCAGAAAGCTGGTAAAGGCGAACATCTCTCCGACGGATATTTCCCGGTTGATGATAGCCAGTCCGCCGACCCACATCAATATTGCCGATGACACCATGGTGAGTTTAACGAGAAGATTATTGGAAAGATTGAATAAAAGGATGCGTTCAATTGAAATCTGAAGCAATTCAGCAATTATTTCGAAGAATTTCTTACGCTCATGATTCTCCATGGAATAAGATCGAATCAAACCTATGTGAGTAATATTGTTTGAATATGCCGAATATATTTTTGATGTCTGAGCTTGAACCTTCTGCTCGATAGGAATCTGCAAACCGTTGAAATACTGTGCCAGAAAAGCCCATAGAGGCAAAGAAACTACGGCGATAAATGCCAGTTTCACATTTATGGAAAACAGAATTGCCGCTCCCATGAATACAAAAAACAGATTGGACAGAATGATGTTGAACTCATACAAAAGAAAATGTTTCAATGACTCCAGACTACCTGTGGCGGTATAAATGACCTCGCCAATCGGCATCGTTTCATAAAATGAAATGGAAAGTTTTTGAAATCTGGAAAATATGTCCCTTTGAAGATCGCGCTCAATATTGCTGCCCACGAAAAATGAAATATAGCTCTGGATAGTGGAGAATGCAAAAATCAGAATGCAGATCAGAAGATTTGCCAGAAGAATCAGGTGAACGTGCGTCTTGCTTCCGGTGATTACGATCTGATCGATGAGAACCTTGTTCAAATAAGGCCCGGGAAGATGTAATACGAAAATCGCGGCTGTGAGAATTATAACAAGAGCTTGAAAGCGCCAGTAAGGAATATTCAGAAAAAACAATCGCTTTAATATTTTCAGGCTTTCATGAAACGTCAGCTTGGTGGTATCAATCTGGAAAAAAAAGGCTCTGGCATTTATATTTGTGCAGCCGCAAGAGGAACACAAAAGCGCTGACGCCGATATTTTCATGCCGCAATGAAGACAAACCGACGAATCGATTTCGGTTTCATCCGCCTTCATTTATGTCAAACCTCTTCAGACAAGTATTCGAGCAGATTCTCGAATATTCGTTCGGGTGTTCGCTCTTTAAATGTTTTTTTTAACAGTTTCGGATATATTTTCGAGTTCCAGGAATCCAGGCGAACTTTGTATGCTGAGTAATCCGTTTGCATATTGGCGTAACAGTCGCCAAATTGTTTTTCACCCTTTCTGGTTAACTCCCAGCTCGAGGGACAAAGCTTTTCAGGAACTTCCTGGGCATGGCCATGCTCAAAAGAAAATGGATAACAGCGGCATACATTTGGCCGCGCAAAATGAACTCCGCACCGCTCTTCCTGCTTGAATTTAAGAAGAAAAATGCAGCCATTTTTTCGCATTTTCATTGCAAGGAGAAATCGCTTTTTATCACCAAGTGAAAATGAATATGGCTCATAACTGGCATTTTCATGGCCGAGTGGAACAGGTGAAATAAACTTGCTGGGAGATAAGCCGAGATGCGATTTGATCCGCATAATGTCACGAGAATTCAGCAGAACGGAATATGCCGAACAGCAGGAGCTCTGGCAGGCGAAACATGGAATAGTCATAAGGTGGCTGGAGGGATTACGGGCTTCTGAAACCCTGAAATCGCATCGCTCATCGTCGGGAAGAACTTCATTATCTTGTCGAGCGTCAATAGTTGGAAGACCTGAAGTATTTGCGGGCTGACGTTAACCACGACCATGTCACCTCCACATTTGCGAAGCGATCCAAGAGTCTTGAGAATAATTCCGATTGCCTTGCTGTTGATAAATTCGGTTTGAGAAAAGTCCAAAACGATTTTTTTATTTTCATTCTTGAGAAGTTCCTGGAAAAGCGTGTCGAATTGATCAATATTGTCAGACTTAACTTTTCCGCTCAATGAGACGCAGGATATTCCAGGTGCCGTGTTATGACGCTGAAAGGAAAAATCACTCATTATAATTGTCGCTCCTCGACGTGACTAACAAACGACGCAAATTATATCCCGCATACAATCTTATTTCAATCTTGTTGAGCAACTTGCAGGGCAAACGCATTAAAAGTTCTGTGGTAGGGCGCGACCGCCGGGCGCGCCGCTTCGCGCTTCGGCGTGCCCGGCGGTCACGCCCTACCATAGTCATCGTTTCTCCCGTGCGGGCACTTCGTTGTGTCGAGAGCCGCGCTATAGGCCAATTCCCGGTTTTTAATGCGTTTGCACTGGGGCAACTTGCAAAATTATGCGGCAATCATGAGTGAATACGCATCGCACATTTGTAGAGGCGGGTTTCAAACCCGCCCCTGCGTGCTGTTTTGTGAATATTGCAAGTACCTCCGTCGGTTTTTAATTCAATTCTGCGGGCATTTCTGCCGACGTGTGAGAAGACTTATTTTTTTCATGCGGGGGTATCCGGATTTGACCAGGGTAAAAATCGGAAGTCGCTTCCGATTGACGCTTTTGTTTGCAATGTCCGTCTATGCCATGTTCCTGGCAGGATGTGGCCTGGGTCGCGGTACGGATACAGTATACATATCACCGGTCGGTCCTTCTCCGGATACGCGTCCGATATGGTCTACGTCGCTGACAGAGGTTCAAAAGGCAATAGCGTCTAACGTCGCTTCCGGGGCGACATGGATAGCTACGGACACTTATGTGACCCTTAATCTGAGCCAGGAGCAGGCCAAAATTCTATGCGGGCTGCTTGATGAGCCGTTTCCGGCATCGGTTTCGGTTTTTACGAATGCGGCAGTTCGTCAGATTGCGACTTCCGGCCGCATTCCTGATATAAGAAAAGGCTTGTCTTCGGCACCGTCGCCTCTTTCCCAGATCGTGATACCACGTCAATTTTCGTGGGCGGATTCAAACGGGCGCAACTGGATCACTCCAATACGCAATCAGGGACCCTACGGAACCTGCGTGGCGTTTGCCGCTGTCGGGGCTGTCGAAGCCGTCAACCGAATTGTTGCGGACAATGCATCGCTTTCCATAGATCTTTCCGAGTGGGATTTGTGGTATAACGGGACACAGGGAAAGAACCCGGCTGTCGGGGGATGGGCACTGAGTCTGGCCGCGGAATTCCTGACCCGGCAAGGCATCGTAACGGAAGATCTGGCGCCATATTCGATGATTCCTGTTTTTGCAAACCCGCCAGGCAACTCGATTCGGTATGGGCTGAAATCATTTCGCTATCTGCAAAATCGGGACGCCATCAAGCAGGCCCTGCTCACGGGGCCGGTCGTCGGCGGAATGGATGTATATACCGACTTTTTCTATTACAAAGGGGGTATATATCAGCATGTGACCGGTTCCTTCGTCGGCGGTCACGCAATACTCCTGATCGGATATGACGACGACAGGAATTGCTGGATTGCCAAGAACTCCTGGTCGCCATATTGGGGCGAAGACGGCCTGTTTCATATTATGTACGGTCAAACACGTGATACCGGCTATTTGTTCGATGTGTCCGTTCCGGCACCTTTGCCGACACCGACTCCTACTCCAACCCCTGTGCCCGCTACTTCGCCTTTAATTCTGGATCTCACTGTTACCGGTATAGGTACATCTACTGCAACAATTGTCTGGAAGACCGATCGAGATACCGATGCGCTTGTAGAGTATGGCTTAACTTCCATATACAGCACTTCCACGACCCTTCTGGCATCACCGACAAGCGTACATCTGGTTACAGTTGCCAGCCTTACCATGAATACGCTCTACCATTTCAGAGTGCGTTCAAAAGACTCAGCCGGCCTGGAAGCGATCGGAAGCGATTCTATTTTTTACACTCTTGATCCGAATCTCCCGACCATCGGTTCCATCACCGTGGCTGATATCACCGGCAGCGCGGCTTCCGTTCTTTGGACCACCGATAAGGAGACCACCGCACAGGTGGATTACGGAAGATCCATCACATATGGATCATCTACGCCTCTCGTGACCAATTTTTCTTTTGACCATTCAGTACTGATTTCCGATCTTGCCGCTTCGACTACATGGCATTTTCGTGTGCGGGTCAGGGATCACTCCGATCGTGAAATCATCTCGAAAGATCAGACCTTCGCTACACTGGACGTCCAGGCGCCTTTAATCAGCTCCATCACAGTAAAGCCGCCTGCACCGGCGTCAGTAACCATAACATGGAATACCGACGAGCCGGCCACGACACAGGTTGAGTATGGCCCTTCCACTGATTACGGCCTCAGCGCGGATCTCGGGGTGTCTTATGTAAAGGCTCATCTGATCACCCTCTCGAAACTAAATTCCGCGTCGACGTATCATTTTCATGTTATTTCCAGCGATCCGTCAGGGAACGTAAGTGTCTCAGCGGACTCCACCTTCACGACCGCCGATCCGAACGCGCCCGTGATCAGTAATATCGCGGCAGGCAATATAACCAGCTCAACGGCGCTCATCACATGGACTACGGATGAACCGGCAAACGGTCAGGTCGATTTTGGAATAGCCTCAGGGCTCGCTTCCACGACGCCGCTCCAGCCCTCCTTCTCAATCGATCATCAGATAACGCTGACCAGCCTGAAATCAGAGACAACCTATCGTTACACCATTCGCACAGCCGATCCGTCAAAGAATCTCGCGACTTCAACAGTCCAGACGTTTACGACCCCGGACGTGACGCCGCCGATCATTACCGGAATCACGCTAAAGTCGATCTCTCCCGCATCCGCCAGTATACTCTGGACGACGAATGAGAACTCGACCTCACAGGTCGAATACGGAACGAGTACAGCCTTTGGCTTTCTGACACTTCTCGATGAGACACTCACCAAGACACATTCGGTCGGCATCGCGGATTTAACGGCTTCCACTACCTGGTATTATCGGGTTCGCTCAAAAGACAGCTCCTATAATGAACGTATTTCCGACACGGGTTCATTCAATACTCCTGATCCGAATGCCCCCGTCATCACTGGCGTTCAAGTGCAAAACATGACGAGCACCTCAGCAACGATCATCTGGGCCACGGACGAAGATGCGACGAGCCAGGTCGAGTATGGATTAACCACTGCATATGGAAGCACATCGCCGTCGCTCGCGGGATACTCGAAGTCTCATTCCGTTACCATCTCCGGGCTCAAGTCGCAAACGACATATCATATTCGAGCGAAATCCGGCGACCCTTCGAAAAACATTGGTGTTTCAGATGATCTTAGTTTCCAGACTCCGGACGTAACTCCTCCGACTGTTTCCGGAGTCGGAACCCGGCTCGTCACTGGAGCCAGCGCTGAAATTTATTGGACGACGGACGAAGACGCAACGTCGCAGCTCGATTATGGTCTGTCCTCAAGCTACGGGTATACGACAAGTATCGATAACACTCTGACGAGGGCACATTCCGTCGACATTGACGGCTTGATCTCGTCGTCGACATGGCATTACCGCATTCGATCGAAGGATAGTTCCGGAAACGAACGCGTTTCGACTGATTCGGCTTTCGTAACCCTCGACATCACGGCGCCGGTAATTTCGGGAGCGACCGCGACGGCAATCACGAGCAGCACTGCAACAATTCTGTGGACGACCGATGAAGGTGCCGACGGTTCGATCGAGTTTGGCACAACATTCGTATACGGCCAGCTTTCCGCGAAGGTTGCGACTTATTCGAAGAGTCATGCCATAACCATCTCCGGCCTGAAGTCGGAAACGATTTACCATTATCGAGTCAATTCGGCGGATTCCTCGAAAAATACAGCGCGGACGGATGATCTTACATTTCAGACTCCGGATGTTACGCCTCCGGTTGTTACGTCCGTTGCGGCGCGTGGAACGACCGGCTCTTCCGTCACTATCTCATGGACGACCAACGAAATGTCTTCATCGGAAATCGATTACGGCTTCACCACTTCTTATGCGGTTCTGCCATTCAAAGATTCCACCATGACGACTGATCACATTGCGACAGTTACGGGGCTTGTTTCTTCGAGTACCTATCATTTCCGGGTCGTGTCACGCGATTCTTCCGGGAATACAGCCTCTTCATCGGATTATATCTTTTCTACGCTCGATGTGACTGCTCCGGTACTGCAAAGTTTTGCTGTTTCCAACATTGGAAGCGCCACAGCATCCATTACATGGACAACAGACGAGCCATCGACGTCCCAGGTTGACTACGGAACGACTACTGCATATGGTATGACATCGCTTCTCCAGTCTTCGTCAGTATTGAGCCACATAGTCAGCCTTTCCGGGTTAACGTCTAATACTTTGTACCATGTTTGCGTACGATCGGTCGATCCTTCCGGTAACAAGTTTGTTTCCGGGGATTACACATTCAGGACGCTTGACGTAACACCACCGGTAGTGGCCGATATCAGCGCGGTCGACATTTCCACCGGATCGGCGCGAATCATTTGGACGTCTGATGAGGTATCGACCTCGCAGATCGAGTATGGCACATCTGTGTCGCTGCTGAAAATCTCTTCACTCGATCAGACACTGACAAAAACGCATTCAGTGGCGATATCCGGTCTTGAATTCAATTCAGCCTATGTCTATCGCGTGAGGTCGAAAGATTCTTCCGGAAATGAAGCCGTCAGTGGAATGTACAGCTTTGCGACGCCGAATATTCCTTTCTTCATCACTTCGGTTGGCGCTCAGAATCTTCGTGAAACAAGTGTGACAATGACATGGCTGACTGGAAAAATTTCTAATTCTCAGGTCTTTTACGGCTTAACCCAGGCGCTCGGTTCAGCAACGGCGGTAGGTTCCGATACGGTCAAGTCGCATGCGGTGAATCTGACAGGGTTGAAACCGGACACAATATATTACTACCAGGTTCTGTCAGTTGATTTGTCTGGAGGAACCGCTGTTTCTCCGATAGACTTTTTCACGACGCCTGATCTGACGGGGCCTGTCATTACCCAGCCGGCGGCGACGGAAGTCGGGAGTTCTACGGCGGTCATTATATGGAACACTGATGAAAACTCGACTTCACAAGTCGAATGGGGTGTCACGTCATCGTATGGCGCATCGAGTACAATCGACACCAGCCTGGTTTCATCGCATTCTGCGTTAATTACGGGTTTGAACCCGAATCTGACATATCATTATCGGGTGAAATCCCTGGATAAGTGGGGCAACGCTTCAGCTTCGTCGGATCTGACTTTCAAGACGCTGGATGTTTTCATATTCAATACGAAGGCGACGGAAATCGCCACTGACACGGCAAAGATCACCTGGATCACTGACGGGGACACCGACAGTCGCGTAGACTATGGCCTTTCTACAGCCACTCTCACGCTGTCCGGGACCGCCGATGGATATGTCAGTTCTCATGAGGTTGGCCTGACGGGATTGTCGACAAACACGCTGTATTATTACCAGGCTGTTTCTAGCGACACATCCGGAAATATAGCCAAATCACCGATCCTGAGCTTCACGACCCTGCCATGAAAATCCTTGTTGCCGAGGACGACAAAAACACGTTTCTATTTCTGCAAAAGGGATTGACGGAGAACGGTTTTGTCGTGGATCAGGCGGCGGATGGGGAAACGGCTATCCATCTTTTGTCATCCACTGAATTCGATATTGTCATTCTCGATGTGATGCTGCCTGAAAAAGACGGATGGGAAGTCCTGGAAGACTTGAGAAAGCGTGGGAAATCGACACCGGTCATTTTTCTCACTGCCCGGGATAAAGTCGAGGATCGTCTGAAAGGCTTTGATCTTGGCGCGGACGATTATCTGGTCAAGCCATTTGCCTTTTCCGAATTGCTGGCTCGTTTGCGTGCATTATTGCGGCGTTCGGCAAGTCATCGCTCGGATACGCTTCGCATCGCGGACCTGGAAATCGATTTACTTCGCCACAAGGCCACGAGGGGGGGGAAACAGATCGATCTTCGCCCCAAGGAGTTTGCCTTGTTGAGCCTCCTGGCGCGACGGGCCGGGGAGACTCTTTCCCGTACATATATCGCTGAACAAGTGTGGGAAATGAATTTCCAGGGAGAAACGAATGTGGTCGATGTGCATATCCGCAGATTGAGAATTAGTGTTGATGAACCACTACTGTCCGGTTTAAGACCATGATAAACAGGGCTGTTTTGGTGTACCAGCCTCTGAATCGGGGAGTACAAGGTCGGAAAACAGCGATTGAATGGGGTTCTTTTCAAAAAGAGAGATGCTCAAAA
>JADFYG010000058.1 GCA_015233155.1 Candidatus Rifleibacteriota bacterium | reverse complement strand
AATTGGAGTGGACTTTCTTGAATACTTTAATCTTGCAAGTTCGACCATCGTCATGAGTCTGGCAAAATCCCAGTCGGACAAATCGGTAACATTTATCGGATCTCTCAGATGATTTTCAATGTATTTCTAATCCTCCCTCATACTCAACTTAACAAATATTTACACTTGTATTTATTCTATAACAAATTTCGTGAAAGTGGCCAACAAAAAATGCTAATTTAGAAGTACGCGCTCTGGCGAATATGTCGGGTTACCCAGGATGACCATAAAGTTGCACATATATGGGAGAAATCATTTGAAACAATCAACAGTAGTTTTTTTGCTAATCTGTGTCGTGATGTTTTCAATCCTATTTATCGGCCAGTGTGAGCAACAAGCGGGAAATGAAACGGAGAAAACAATGAAGTTCAATACTCTGACGTCAGAAGAAGAGCGAGTTATCGTCAACAAAGGAACAGAGCCTCCGTTTTCCGGAGAGTATGTTGACTTTGTCGGAATCGGAACCTATGTCTGTCGCAGATGCAACGCTCCTTTGTATCGATCGGCCGACAAATTTTCGTCTCAATGCGGCTGGCCAAGCTTCGATGACGAAATACCCGGAGCCGTTAAACGAGTTCCCGACCCCGACGGTTCCCGCACGGAAATAATCTGTGCATTCTGTGGAGGTCATCTCGGACACGTTTTCCGCGGTGAAAATTTAACATCGAAAGATACACGTCACTGCGTGAATTCGCTGTCGATCAAATTTGTTCCGGATGCGGGAATCACTAATCCGGAGCACTCTGCAAGCGCAACAGTCAGTACTGTTTCATCTCCGGAGCCAATGAAGGCATGGTTTTCCGGTGGCTGCTTCTGGGGAATGGAATATCACTTCCAGAATATTCCCGGCGTCATCGGGACACGTGTCGGATACATGGGCGGGCACGGCGAAAAACCGACTTATGAAGAAGTTTGTTCACATTCAACGGGTCATCTGGAGACTCTTGAAGTCACGTACGATCCCCATCTGGTTAGCTATGAGGATCTTGCAAAGCTGTTTTTTGAAATACACGACCCGACTCAGTCGGATGGTCAGGGCCCTGACATCGGCGAACAGTATCTTTCCGCTATATTTACGTCAGACAAGGCGCAACTTGAAATTATCGGGAAACTGATCGGAATATTACGCGGGAAAGGACTCAATGTAGTAACGCAAATTCGTCCCCAAACAACATTTTGGCCGGCAGAGGAATATCATCAGCATTACTACGCAAAGAATGGAAAACAGCCCTACTGCCACATTCGCGTCCGACGATTTTAAGGACAGAAATCGGGTCAGCGACCATAAAAAAATATAAAAACGGTCGTTGACTCCATATTACCTGTGTTACTGCAGCGCTGCTTCAAGCCGTCTTTGAAGCAGCCACCAGCGGTCCGCATTATACAGGCGGCATTCCGGGTCGAAACGTCTGAACGCCAATTCGAATGCAAAACTCCATTGATCGCCTGTCGGTCCCTGGTTCTCCTTGCGGGGCCCCTCTGAAATAAAAGGGCGCAAACGGGCAGAGGACAGAATCCGGAGTGCCGCGGCGAATGCTTCCCTTGCATCGTCAGATCTTCCGGAATTGCTTCGGATGATACCAAGCCGCTCAAGTATCCATGGGTTTCCTGCATCGATTGCGTCCAGCCTCTCGAGCAGACTTTCGGCGATGTCAAGACGACCACGTCGCATTTCCAGCCCGGCCCTCCGGAACATTCCGTCCAGGTTATCCATGGTTTTGCTGCGTCGTATCCACCTGGCGTCCTCCAGATCCAGAATGCGTTCAAGCAGTTCGTCATTCCCGCTGTGCTCTGTTTCCACTGCAAGCTCATCGAGGAATGCCGGACCCAATTTCGAAAGCTTCTCTTCTGTGAATAGACTGGCTTCTCCGGATTTATGTTTTTCTACGGAATATCTGTCGGCTGCCACGTTGTCCGTTATCCATTCCGGCAGGGAGGGATCGAGATCATTTTCAAATGGAATCGGCGCTGAAGCAATGCCATGATTGATAAGCACACGTGCCACGATTATGCGAAACAGAGCGTCCAGACCAATCTTCCTGGAGTGAGACGCTGTATTGATCGCCAGAAGAGGATGAAGCGGCAGCTCCGCAGCCGCTATGGGACCGAGGATTGAGTGATCCAGAATCAACCCCGGCCCCCATTCGCCACGAGCAAGCGCCTGAATGGCCGCCTCGTGCCAGCGAGCTCCGCTATGAAATTGAGCGAGCGCCAGGCTTCCCCATCTGATGCCGGTCGTATCACGCGCGTCCAGTTCGACGCATCGGGCCAGTAAAATGGTGGCTGACGCCATATTCCCTTCGAGCATTGCCAGACGCCCGGAAATAAAGCGCGGCAGATAATAATCCGGAAGCATTCGTTCGAGAGATTCCGCTTCGGTCCTATCTTCTTCAGTCGGCATCTTCTCAGTCGAAAGACGCCAGAGCAGGCGCTGTAGACGAGCCTGGATCCGATTCGGAGACAGAGTCAGGCAGCGCTGAATCGCGACATTCCAGTCGGGCTTTCCTGTATTGAGCAAGGCTAGAGCCTCATCGAATGCGGATAAGCTCACAAGAGTGGGAATCTGCCCCAGTATGGTGCTGAAAATCATTGTTGAAAGAGTCATGAAAACTGCCTGGGATCTCATTATGCCCAACCAGCTTTTTGCGGAAAATTTCGCGGGGGGTATCACATTTTGCGTGCTATTTAAAAGTGCATTGCATTTTGCCACTTCGGGCGCGGCGTGCCGTGCCCCTGCGCCCAAATTTCTGATATCAACTGAGCAGATATGCTCATCAGAATTGTTTTCTTCCGGTATTTCTGATGAAGATGAGCCCGCGAAGGCCATGATAGTCAGAAAAGAAAGCGACGAGGACAGGAAAGATGTGTCCAGGCATCCAGCGGAAAGTAAAACGGTGCCGACGATGCTGCCGGGAGAATTCCAGGACCATCGGCGCGCCCAGCATATGATTATAGCGATGACCAGGATAACTGCGGGGAGGCCACCGGTCAGGCCGGCTTCAAGGAACGCCTGATGAGCGTGCGGATAATTCCAGTCGTAGGCCCACAAGCCGTTGACCGGGTCGATTGGCTGGCTCATATAACCGAAGGAAAGTATTCCATGACCAATCCATGGATGATCAGCTATTCGCTCCAGAGCTGCACGCCAAATCATGAAGCGCTCGTTGTATACCCATTCCATAAGAAAGCTGCCCCGCGAAAGCCACCAGATCAACACTGGAACGCCGACGATGCATGCCGCTGCAGCTACGTAGCGGCGTCGCTTCATGGCAATATTTTCGCGCATCACAAAGATTCCGCCCGTAATAATGGCTATGAGCAAGGCAGCGCGGGAGCCGCTGGTAATAAGCATTATTCCTGAAAATATACCGCAAAATCCGCGGATAACTCCTCCCCATGGCTTTTTAACCGACACGAACAGAGTTCCGGGTAGCTGCATCATCAGGAAGATTGCAGCTGACAAGCCTAACCAGTTTGGATGAATGCCACCGGCAAAAAAGCGTTTTTGCAGAGCCCAGAAATCACCTGTTCCGGCTTCCGCCAGACCTGTACCTATGGCCGCAAGAATAAGCGGCAATCCACCCAGGAGAATGACCTCACATGCTCCGTCCTCATTTAACCCACGGGGGAGAGTGAGAATCATGAAAAGCAGGAAAGTTCCAGCCGTCATCGCCCAGGAAGCAGTCATCCAGCTGATTGGACCGTCACGATGAAGTATGATGATCCAGGCAATGCCAATGGCACATAGACGGGCTGGAGTTTCCACTGGCAGTGAAGCTTTTCCATGGATCGACAAATGTCGCCATACCCAGACGAGTAACATTGCGTTAAGAGGGCCCGCTTCCCAGCCAAGGGTCATCCCCATACCGATGGATCGTAAAATTCCCGCATCAAAAGTTAAACCTGCGTGGAACAATAGAAGCAGGGTGCGCCGGGCATCGTTTTCGGCGGTTGCCCAGGCTATGAGCCAGCACAGCCAGACGATTGCGGGCAGAGATTTCCAGGTCTCCAATCCTGTCATGGCTGCTAGATGCAGGTCGCGTGAAAGCATTATCAGAAACAGAGAATCGCTCCATTTAATATCTCTCCGGCGACCGACAGTCAGTGCAGTGGCGAGTGCGGCGGCGAGATCGAAAATGGGAGAGCCGAACAGGGCTTCCGGCCGCCCGTATTCTATGCATAAAAACCAGACGGCGATAGCGACAAGCATTAGCAATTGTCTGATTTTCTCGCTCATCATTCCGATTGTAACATGCCCTTCGTGCCGAAATGATTACAGAATCCGTAATGTACCCAAATAGTTGCTAAAATGTTTGACAGCCCGCTGATGATGTGGTAGATTAAGAGCTCTATCGGTCCATTTTTCAGGGGGTATGTTATTCATGTACGCAATCATTGAGTTGGGCGGCAAGCAGTTTTCCGTCGAAAAGGGCAGCAAGTTTCGCTGTGAGAAGTTGACCCAGGAAGCCAATGCAACCTTCGCGGTTGAGAAGGTTCTGATGGTCAATGATGGTCAGAAGGTTCAGATTGGCCGGCCGTATCTGAATGGCGTTGAAGTTAAGGTCAAGGTCATCGGTCATGGACGTGCCAAGAAGATCATCGGTCTCAAATACAAGAACAAGATCAACTACCGCAAGCATTACGGTCATCGTCAGTATTTCACGGCGATTCAGATCGAGGATATCAAGGCCTGAGTGGTCGAGATTTCCTTCCCTGATCCGAACGGAGCAACGCTGAAGCTCAGAGTGACAGGGCATTCCGGTGCGGGGCCGCGAGGTGCCGATCCGGTATGTGCTGCTGTTTCGGGGTTGTTGCTTGCTTTTCTCGGCGGCTCGGAAACTGAGATGGATGTAACTGTTTGTGGCGAAGTTGCTGATGGTGTGTGTGATGTCACGGTACATGCGCCTCGTGGTCGTGCGAAGGCATTCCGGACAGTAGCCAGGGTGTTTCGATACGGGTTCTGCAGACTGGCTGAAACCCACCCGGAGCGGGTTCGCCTGGTGAATTGAAGTAACGTATATTGGATTATCCGAAAGGGGATGGCATATGGCACATAAAAAAGGTGGCGGTTCAACAGTAAACGGGCGGGATAGCAATCCGCAGCATCTTGGTACCAAACGTTTCGACGGACAGATGGTAAAAGCCGGAAACATCCTGGTTCGGCAGCGCGGAACGCCTATTAAAGCCGGTCGCAATGTCGGCACCGGCAAGGACGACACTTTGTTCGCCCTTGTCGAGGGAACCGTGAAGTTCGCTCATCGTCGCAACAAGCATTGGTGTGATATCATTCCAGCAGCGATGCCGGAAGAAGCCGCGAAGTAATTTCATAAGTCCAGATCGCTCCTTCGGGAGCGTTCTTTCCCACCCCCGCCTTCTGGCGGGGGTGTTTCATTTTACGGATATTATTCTGCACGGTTTAGCAACCCAGGTGAAACTTCTTTGGTGGGGCGCGGCCGCCGGGCGCACCGCGATATTTGCAAATTTGATATTTGATGCGTTTGTCCTGATTCTGGCTAAATAAAAAATCAAAAAATGTCGATGTACAGTAAGACCTCAATAATAATACGAAAATACTCAACATAAAATATATTGCACTTAAAGGAAGGGCGGCAAAATGCCTGTTCAGGAACTGCTCGCGATTTATCGAAGCTGTGCAGACCGTTGTCAAACCTGCCGTCGGATCGTTTCCCGTTACGAAAAGACGCTTCTGCTGTCTGAACTTGACCGCAAACATTTGGAAGACTGCATTTTCACCCCCGAAAACTGAGTTCGGTCATTACATTTTGGGGCTTTGCGAAGACGAACTGAAATCGAAACTGCAGTCGTAAGGGCGTCTGGCCGAATGCCAACAGGAACCAACATGTTCTCTGCAAGCATGACTGAGTGTAAATAATATCCCGCTTTTGCATTACTGTCGGAAATACGAACAAGGAGCCGCATCAGATTATGAAGCGTAATACATCCGCACCTCCTATTATCACTCACTTCCGCGATCTGGCGGGTTCGTTTGCAGATGACTCGATGTTCGTTGTCCGCATTCTGGTGTCGAGTCTGTTTGAGCCAGAGACTCCGTTCATTCGTGGATAAAATATATCATTTGTAATAAACGTCTTCGTATAGATTGTGGAGAGGTGCACTAAACATAGGTCAGATGTTTCAATGAAGAGATACGGAAATCTCATTTACAGTTCTCATCACAAAGACACACCCCCCGGCTTTAAGCCGGGGGGTGTGTCTTTGTGGTCTTTCGAAATTCCGGAAGACCGTTTCCTTAATTATTTTCCAGCGGGGGCAGATGCTGTATCGGCGGTGGGAGGAGCGGCTGGAACAACAACCGGAGCAGCAGTGGCCGGAGCAGCGGCAGCGCCCTTGGCTTCGATCATGCTTTTGACCTTGATGGCGGCCATCGGGTGTGTTGCATCAGCTGGAAGAAGATCACCCTTGATGGTAATTTCTTTTCCGGCCATTTTTTCAAGTTTCTGCCAAACACCCTTGTCTCCGCCGGGAAGGAGTTTGAAAACTTCCGTGCCGACCTTAAGGGTAATGGTATCGTGTTTTTCAGTGCCTGTTTTGGCCTTTAATTCGACCATGCCGGTCTTTTCGACTTCAGCCTTGTCTTTTACTGCGTCTTTTGCGACTTCCTTGACGACGTCTTTTGCGGGTTTAGCGGCAAAAGATGCGGCAGGGGCAAAAATCAGAGCTAATGCGATTCCAGTGACTAGGAAAAGTTTCTTCATGACAGGGAAAACTCCTTTTATTATTTCAGTCAGCCGATTGAGACTAATCGGTAGAACAGGTTTATACACCTGGACTATGTAAAAGTCAATATCAATCTATCAGTATCAGTCCGAAATAGTTCCCTTCACACGACTCGTCTTTCAATACACTTATTGGGTATTCATTTGCACGGGCAGTTGCATAAACATCAATTCCGCAAGCCTCCATCGCAGGTCTGGCGCTCTCCGGATGTCTGCAACCATCTTCTTTGCATTTCCGGCAAAGGTTACATGGACCTGCTCCGAATGCAAAAACCTTATAAAAACCTGAAAGAAAAATTACTCTTTCCAATTTTGATACTATTATTGACGGACTTCTTTTGCCCTGACAATGAACTAAAATAGCCCGCTTGAAGCAATTTATTACTTTTTGTGTTTCCTCAGGCGTAGGGGTATTGGGCGGGCAACAGTGACTGCTGTTATATCCTCCACAGCCGAACTGGCATTTCATGCGAACCCACGGAGCGGTTACAATAGTTTTGCAGTCGATGACTTTGGCCGAGGTTGCACCATATTCAACTGCTTTTTTTATGTATGTTTCAAACATATTTTCCTCTTCTGTCTTTATTTTTTCTGAGATCTTCATTCGATTTTATCATTTAGACTTGTAGAAATGGTAAACTCGACAATAAATGCTGGACTTCATGTGGCTCGGTCATCAGATGAATGTCGGAAATCAATGAAATCGATTGATTCAGAAAGCGCAAAGGTGTTCCCGCACAAAGGAGCACGGGTAGGCGCTGTCATGCTCACCTGGAATCAGAGAGAGATGACCCTGGAAGGCCTGACCTCTCTCTCCGGACTCGACGAACCACGTCCGCGCGTGATACTCGTAGATAATGGCAGCCACGACGGCACGATTGAAGCAGTTCACGAAAAATTTCCGGATGTGGAAATTTTGGGGCTTCCCGAAAACATCGGTTTCTGCGCAGCCAATAATCGTGGTGCCGAGCTATTGATGCAGGATTCAGAGATTGAATATCTGGTCTTTCTGAACAACGATATCGAAATCGAAAAAAATGCGATTTCACTACTTACGGCTTTCATGGATTCAACTCCGGGCGCTTCGGCATGCGGGCCTCTGATCTTCTTTCACGAGCCTCCGGAGATCATCTGGGCGGCTGGAGGCGCTATTGCTGCCGACCTGATGTGGTTCCCGCCACATCTTCGAGGCAGGAGAGATCCGGGTTTGCATAGACCAAGGCAGGTGGATTATATTCATGGTTGTTCTTTGTTTGTTCGGCGTACTGTTGCCGAAAGAGTCGGCTTGTTCGATGAGCGTTTTTTCATCTACCACGACGAAGTCGATTGGTGCCTGCGCATGAAGAAGCTGGGTGGTGAAATCTGGCTTGTACCCGATGCGCATCTGTTTCATAAAGTATCCCTGGCAGTTGGACAGCATAGTCCTATGATGATTTACTACACATCTCGAAATAAACTGCTCTTCTGGTGGAAACATGGCCGATGGAGTGATCTTCCCAAATTTTATGCCTTTCACCTCTGGAAACTGATACGCATATTCGCGCGTGTCCGCAATGGATGGGCCTATCTTTCGCTCGGGAAAGCCCTGATCGATGCATTCAGCGGCTTGTTTGGCCGGGGTCATCTTGATCGGGCACGCAAAGGGTAGAGGAGCATACCATGGACCTCGATCGTTTCAAGCGATTGATCTGGTTACGTGCTTTATATCTCAAGTCCGTATTGCCGTTGCGATTTCCTCTGATTCTGAATATCGAGCCCACCAACAGATGTAACCTGGCATGTGAAATGTGCCCGCGTGGAATGAGCGGTCGCCCGCTTTCCGACATGGACTGGGGATTTTTCGAGCGGCTTTGCGCGGAACTGCGCTCAGTCGGCCCTATTCAACGCATTTTCTTACAGAAAGATGGTGAGCCGCTGCTGTACAAACGTCTGCCCGAGATGATCGCCTTGTTACGAGCCAATCGTGCTGCAAAGAATATAACGGTCATCACTAATGGCACGCTTTTGACAACGACTCTGTTCGAACGTCTGGCCAAAGCGGGGCTGGACGATCTCATAATCAGCATTGATGCGGTTGAACGCGATGGATATCGAAGGCTGAAAGGCGCCGACATGTATGAAACGGTGGTTGCGAACACGGAGGCGGCGCTCGCGATAAAGCGTGCCCGCGGCCTTGCGCTTCCCCTCATCAAGGTTCGCATGGTCGAGAGAAATGATGCGCACGGCGAAGTCGCGCGATTTCGAGAACGTTGGAATGGCGTCGCGGATGCCATCGACGTAACTCCATACCACACCTGGCTTGGCGCAGTGGAGGACAGGCGATCATACTCACCAAAACCGCGTTACCCCTGTTCTTTGCTTTGGTATACCGGAATAATAAACGCTGATGGAACCGTATCTCCTTGTTGTATCGATTACTCATGTCGCGGCGTTTTCGGCAGGGTGGGGGAAGGCGGCTTCGGGGCCATCTGGAACGGCCGCGAGCTGAACAGTCTGCGTCGTCGCCATTTGCGGGCGGAGTATAACAAGACGGCTATTTGCGGCTCATGTGAATACTGGCAGATAAAAGAAGATATTGGCGCCTGGTTGTGCCGCAAGTATCATTGTGGTTGACCTGCTCATTTCAGTAAAATCAGACGGCTGTAGGGGCGGGTTTGAAACCCGCCCTGCAGGAGATTCGATTAAAGATAAGGCGCTGGAATATAATATTTTGGTAGTGGGGTAATTTAACTGATGAGCCTTTTATTGTATTTTTTTATCTGTGTTCGTCCGTGTCCATCTGTGGTTAAATTCGGTCGTCAGTTAGAGTATGCTACTACCAATATTTTCGAGGAATGAATTCGTGACCGCATCTTCAAGTTTTCGTGTGGCTTTCGTGAATGGGCCTTTCCTGGTGAACTACTCGCGCGGTCAGCGTTCACCGGCTGTGACGCGCAGTGGTACTCTTTACTACCCAATGTGGCTTGCATATGCTGCCGCACATGCCGAGCGACTTGGCTGTGAAATTATGCTTCTCGATGCTCCGGCTTCAAATTGGGATGAAAAGCGCACTTTAGATACTCTTTCACGATTCATGCCCGATCTGACTTTGGTTGAAACCGCGACACCCAGCATAGAAGCTGATCTTGCCTTTATCGCGAAGATCAAGGCACAGGCTATCTCTCCAAAAGTGGTCGCAGTCGGAACCCACGTGTCTGCCTTGCCCGAAGAGGCCTTTAATGTCGTTCCTGCGCTCGATGCCGTTTTTATTGGCGAGTATGAGATTCCGCTTGAAGAGAGTATTCTTGCCTTGCGCGCCGGACGCCCGCTGGAGGGAGTCGAAGGCGTGATCACGCCAGCGGAAGCCATCGCCGACAAAAAGAGGTCGCGCAAACGCACGCGATTTTTCGAGGACCTTGATGCGAGGCCGTATGTCTCCGAGATATACAAGCGCTTTCTGCCGTTAGAGCGCTATTTCAATCCGAATGCCCATCATCCGATGGTGGCATTCGTTACCGGGCGCGGTTGTCCGTTTGCATGCAGTTTCTGCGTTTTCCCGCAAACCCTCATGGGACGCGGCTACCGGAAGCGTTCGATCCATTCGATTATCGACGAAATGGTTTACATTTCTGAAAATATGCCTGCCGTTCGCGGAGTATTTCTCGAGGACGATACGTTCACTGCCGATCCTGGGCGCGTTCGTGAATTTTGCGAGCGGCTGATCGAACGCCGGCTTCGAATAACATGGAGCGCTAACGCGCGCGCCGAGGTCGACCGTGAAACCCTTGCCTCAATGAAGCGCGCCGGAGTCCGGGCATTGTGCGTGGGATTTGAATCCGGAAATCAGGGTCTGCTCGATGCGATCGGCAAAGGATTGCGTCTCGATCGCATGGAACGATTCGCCTGCGACGCCGACGAGCTGGGCGTCAAGATTCACGGCTGCTTTATGGTTGGTCTTCCGGGAGAGACGCGCGCCACCCTCTGGGAAACCCTTCAATTCGCGATGAGGCTTCCTCTGGACACAGCTCAATTCTATCCGCTGATGGTTTACCCCGGAACGCGTGCTTACGATCAGGCCATGGCCGAAGGGCGCGTTGTCCCGAAAAAGTGGCGTGATTGGCTTACACCTGAAGGACTCCATCGCTGCGTTGTACGGGCAGGTGACCTTGGACCGTCAGCACTTTCCGCCTTTTGCAATCTTGCCCGTCGGCGTTTCTACCTTCGCAAATCCTGGCTTGTTCGAATGATATGGCGTTTTCTCACGGATCGCGACGAGAGGCGCCGGCTGCTGCGATCCGCTGAAACCTTTGTTCATCATCTCTGGAGCGATCGCTGATGATAGTGGAAGTCAGCGTCGTCATTCCGGTACTGAACAGAGCAGCCGAGTTGACGGCCTGCCTGGAAGCCTTATGTGCGCAGCGGACTGATCGGATTTTCGAGGCAGTCGTCGTAGATGATGGTTCCAGCGAGGATTTGACATCCGTTCGCGACCTTTTTAGCAGCCGTCTTCGTTTACAGTGGCACACTCTTGAGAAGAATCGCGGTCCCGCCGTTGCGCGTAATCGTGGTATCGAAGCGGCAACCGGTGAATTGATCCTCTTTACTGACGCTGACTGCCGTCCGGAACCGGATTGGCTTGAACGACTCGCCGCACCCTTCCGTGACCCGGTGGTCAAAGGTGCAAAGGGAGTCTATGCGAGCGATCAGACAGACCTGTTTGCACGGCTCGCCCAGCTGGAATTCGATGAGCGTTTCGAATGCCTTGCTTCGGCGGAAGGCGGAGATATCGATTTCATCGATACTTATGCCGGAGCCTATCGCCGCCGTGACCTCGTTGAAGTGGGCGGTTTCGATACCTCCTTTTCGCGTGCAGACAACGAGGATGTCGATCTATCCTTCCGCGTCAAGGCCCGGGGCGGGAGATTCGTGTTTGTCGCCGATGCCGTGGTAAAGCACCGGCATCGCGAAGGCTGGCGCAATTACGCTCGTCTGAAATTCGGCCGTGGCTTCTGGCGAATGAGGGTTTACGAAAAGCATCCTGAAAAAGCCGGCCGTGACAGCTATACGCCTCTTTCGTTGAAGATACAGATGGGACTGACTGCGTTTTTTGCCATTTTCTCTATTATTGCGTTTTTTGGACCGGTTAAAACCGGCTGGAAGCGTCTCGCCGCAGCTGCTTTTATACTGCTTTGGTCGGTGAGTATTCTTCCGTTGTGCCGTATCGCAATAAGGTCCGGACGTGAAAATCTGCTTCCAGGGCTTGTTCCCTTCACACTTATCCGCGCAATAGCTCTTTCTTTCGGCATGTTATCGGGCTTCCCGGGAAAACATCATTTCAATTCATAATTTGTTTTCTTAATATGAAGGAATGAAATGATTGGATTCAGGAATGCCTGCACCAGTCTGGAAAACAATCGAAAAAGTTTGCTGGACATAAAAAATCTCCTGGAACAGGAGCGGCAGTAAACCATTTTGTTAAAAAACGAAGTCGAAGCTGGAATTCTGAATAATCCTGCATTGTCAAAAGTTATATCATAATTTCTGTAATCATTGCATTTTTTGCAGTATGGGCATACAACCTTCACAAAGTCTTTGCCGACTTCAATTGGAGTGGACTTTCTTGAATACTTTAATCTTGCAAGTTCGACCATCGTCATGAGTCTGGCAAAATCCCAGTCGGACAAATCGGTAACATTTATCGGATCTCTCAGATGATTTTCAATGTATTTCAGCCGATCCTTTATTATGCCTTTTTGAATGCAATATTGGAACAGTTTACTGTTTGGAAGAGGAAAGAGAAACCCAAGTACAATTCCGGCGCTTTTATGTTTTTTCCAAAAATCCAGGGTTTCATTGGCCGTCTCAAGATTTTCCGCTTTATCTCCAAAAATAAAAACTGCTTGCAGTGCCATGCCACGTTTTTGTGTTATCTCCACCGCTCTGGAAATCTGCGCCGGTGTAATGTGCTTTTTCATGCTTTCCAGAACTCTTGGGCTATAGCTTTCAAAACCGTAGCTTGCGAGGACACATCTTGATTTTTTCATTGCATCAAGCATTTCTTCGGAAAGCTTATCTACCCGAATTTGGCAAGCCCAGCCAATATCCCATGCGAATTTACGTCTCAAAATATCGAAACGGTGACAAAATTCGAGTATTCTCTCTTCACTGGAAGAAAACAGTTCATCAAAAATACCGAGATAGTTGATTTTGTATCTCGGAATCATTATTTCTAATTCGCCAAAAATTGAATTCAAGGATCTTTGTCGATACTTTTGTCCGATCGGATGATAACAAAAGGTGCAGTGGAAGGGACAGGATCTAGCGCCCAGAAGAGGATAAGTTCTGGGATAATCAAAGAACTCCATGCCCAATGCATCTGAAGATTTGGCTCTGTCAAGGTATGAAGACAGAAAAGTGCCTTCCCAATCAGGATATGGAAGGCTGTCAAGATCAGAAATCGGGGTTTGGTCAGGAGTTTTAATTAGTCGGCCGTCTTTAAGAAATGCAATTCCATTTACCGATTCGGGATCTCCGCTTTTTTCGAAGTTGGACAGGAGATCAACGATCGTTTTTTCGCCTTCCCCCAACACCGCAAAATCCGGTTTTAACGTTGGAACAATCAATTCCGGGTCGCTGCTTACAACTCCTCCGCCCAAAATGGTTGGCACTTTGTTCTTTTTTGCAATCAAAATTGCTTCCCGAAAGAATTTCAAATAAAGAGAAATCCCTCCGGTGGCTACAAAATCAAATTTCTTGGTTGGCAAGACTCTTTGGAGAGTCTCAAGGTCTCCATGGGGTATGCATTCCACTTCATGGCCTGCCTGTTTCATCGCAGCCGAAATATAAGCCAGCCCAACGGTAGGAAATTCAGATTTAGGAGAAATTAAAAGTATTTTCATGAAAGCATTATTCCCCTGAAGTTGAGTCAGCTGATTTTGTAATATGCCCGAGGAGAAACAATTTTCAGCATTCGCTTAATTACATTCAGATAACGATAGGTTCGCGGTCCAATAATGCTGGCCAGACTGCGAATATACATTTTATATAACCCAGTCACGCTGAAGAACCGTTTTCTGCAATCCCGGCAGTGCAACATCTTGCAGAAAAAAATTCGATTATTGGGAAAATTTTTGTATTTAAGGTTTTCGCCACAATGTGGGCACTGAACCTGAATCTCGTTTTTGGTTTTAGTTACAGGAATAGCATAGGTGGCATAGCGATGTGTATATTCAGAAATTCGGGCGAGCAGTGTCGCAAACTTCTCATCAGACAGACTGGTCATATTGATTGGACGAAAAAGATCTTCCCTGATGAACTGGAGTTTATTTTTGATGAGCCCTTTTTTAAGGCACAACTGATACAATTCACTGTCCGGACAGACAATGATCATAAAGAGCAGAATTCCCGCCCATTTATGCGCTTTCCAGAAGTCGAGGGTTACCTGAGCAGTTTCGAGGGTTTCCTCCGGATCACCAAAAATGAAATTTGCCTGAATGGACATTTTCATGGCAAACGTTTTGTGAATTGCCGTATGTATCTGTTCAGGAGAAATGTATTTCTTCATGCTTTTCAGCACGTGAGCGCTATAACTTTCAAAACCATAATTCACCATGAAGCAGCCGGCATCCTTGAGGGCCTGGAGTAAATGATCCCGGGCGTCTGAGACTCGCAGAGAACAGGTGAAGTAGATGGGGCCGTTCAGTGATTTCGTGAACTCTTTAAATTGTCTGCAGAATTCCAAAATGCGGCTTTCTTCCTGCGCAAAGAGTTCATCAATAATGTCAAACGTATTTATGCGAAACGTTCTGACGGCAAAACGGATTTCGTCCAATATGGAGGAGATAGATCTTTGCCGGTATTTTTTTCCGAGGGGGTGGTAACAAAACGAACATTGATATGGACAGGATCGTGAAGCCAGCAGAGGATACACACGGGGAAAATCAAAAAGATCCCAGCACGCGAACGTTGGATTCTGGCGATCTAAATATTCTGAAAACCCGAAGCTTTCGTAATCCGGCCGCGGAAGATTATCTAGCAGCTCAATTGGCGATCGAGCGGAATTAATTACGATCTTGCCGTCCCGGGGGAAGGCTATCCCCTGTAACTGAGTTGTATCCCGCTTCTGCTCAAGGGCGGAGGCCAGTTCCACAATTGTTTCTTCGCCTTCGCCGAGAACCGAAAAATCGGCCGAAAGAAGTTTGGTGATGAGTTCCGGTTCAGATGTGACCACTCCTCCGCCGATCACCAACCAGGCCTTTGACGAGGCCTTCACTATCTCCGCAATCTCTTCGAATTGAGGGAGCTGAAACGAAAGTCCACCGGTGGCAACCATGTCAAATGGCTCCTGAAGTAGTTCGAGGAGAATCCGGCGATTGGCAAAAGTGTGGCAGGTGATCTGATGTCCCGCGTTTTTCAGAGCGGCGGAAATATATCCTATTCCAACCGGAAAATTTGAGTATGCAGGAGCAACAAGAAGAATGCGCATGTGTTATGGCCTATAAAAACGCAGAATTTCAGGGCTTTCTCTATTCATCATGAATTCTAACACAACTGGCATTCATACCAAAACTCCGCCAGTAATCCGCGATTATTACGGTCACTCGGAAAGAAGTGCCGCAATCGGATGCTGATAAGTTCATCCAAAAAGAGTGCCCCATACATTCCTGATTTTCCTGAGCAGATGAGCCACTCCGTTAATCCTCAGGGATCTGGGGGCCGAGAAGAATCGCAGACGCGGAAGAGCAAAGATCCGTCCCCAGGCTTCGCGCTCTTCGGCTTTCAGAAACGTTTTTTCATCGGGAAGGGGCAGATTCGAACCACTCCGATTATATCGATCGTGTAAAGCGGTTTCAAGAATTCCCTCAGTGAATCGTCTATATGTATATTGCCCTGAATCGATGATGTCGCGACGAACATTTTCCATGAGTTCCCTTCGCAACGATTCATCGCTCACCTGCATCAATACTTCGTCAACATTTGAAAAATCACGTCTTAATTCAAGATAGTGACGCCCTGGCTTCAAAATCCCGCCGTACTCACCTTCCACAAGAATCTGTGTTGTTCCGGTCATGCATGATTCAAGATGCCGTGGTCCGATGGCAACTAGTTTGCAGGTCCCGTCCATGCCAGGGAAACATGTCTTTTCCACCTCCTCAAATGAGGCGCCTGGATTCCGGGCAACGTATTCCTGACATCGATGCGCTATTTGACCGTCAAAATCGATGAGGCTGGTTCCGCTTTCCGCGCCAATAGAATATCTGCAGCTGCCCAAAAAGTCATACCATGGATCACCATTGATAACATCAGCCAGGGCTGTTGAGATATCAAGTTTGAGTCCCAGAGGCGAAGCATGTTTTTTTATGACTTCCGCGATTCGAAGTTTAAGAAGCCCATGTCGGCCATACCAGAAATAGGTGGATGGCAAACACCGGTACCCGATATCAATGTTCCTTTGATGCCCTGGGGAAAACCAGTCAGCTTGTTGCCGGGCTTTCTCTTCATCTATGAAGCCGGTCAGTACCCTGTGAAAGAAAACTTTACCAAAATCAGTCCCATTGTAGATTTGTGACCAGCAGGAGGGGGGAGCGACAGAAAACACATGTCGGATGTCGAAATCCCGAATAAACTTTACGGTCAACCCGGAATAATAGAATTCGTCTTGTGGAAGAATTACTTTCAGAGCCGGCATTGTCCGAAAAGCTTCGGCGCGCCGGACCGCCCGCTTAAAGTTCTCCCGTCCGTCCCATGGTTTTACCTGCCGTAATTCCGGCGTCATAAAACTCGTATGGAAAATAACGATATCCCACTGAACCTGGCGCAGGAAGTCTGGGACTCCACCCCATGCCAGGTTGAGCATTGCCACATTGGCATCAGCATACCGTTGAAAAGAATAAAGATGCTCGCGAAAAGTTGGCCGGGGAACTGCACCGCCCCAGACATACACCACAAGGATATTGGGTCTTTGGGAACGAAAAGAGTGACTGGTCATGACAGAGCCTTGCTTCTATAGCGGTCGATGCTTTGAAGAACTATTTCCCTTTCATTGTCAGCCAGGAGTCTCCAGGTAACGAAAGCCAGGAGGGAAATACTTACGGCGGATAGTGCCAGCTCGCCTGTCACTGACCAGTTTCGAGGTATCTGAAAGAGAAGGGCCAATGCCGCAAAGCCAAAGGCGAATCGGAAGAGTCTGGCAGTTTCGTATGCCATTGGAATGTACCGGTTTCCCCGATATTGATTCCAGCAGTGCGTTAACAGAGGAACCCACATGACTCCAAGTGCAAGCCCAAAACCAGCCCCGGGTAAACCGGCAAACCAGATGCAAATGACATTGCCGATTATGGCGAGAACAGACGCCGCCAGCATCATTGGCATGTGAATCCAGACTTCTTTGGCAAAATACGATGGGGGGGAAATAACATAGACAATACCCAGAAAAAATCTGGCCATTGCCGACCAGCCAACGATGCGCCAGCATTCATGAAACTGTTGTTGTGTAAATAAAAGAGCTACGGGGCGCGCAGTCACGAAAAAAAGCAGCGTCAGGAGGCCGAAGCCCAGCACGTATGCGGTCATGATCCTGCCGAACAGTTTTGGCGCTTCATCTTGCCTATCCATGAATGACATGAAGAATGGAAACCAGGAGGTTTGAAAGGCCGCAACGAAGAGCTGCATCGCTTGTCCCAAAGTAAAACCGACCGAATATATCCCTACCAGGGACAAGCCACCCATATGTTGAAGAATATACGTGTTGAATTGTAACAACAGAAATTGTCCGGCGAAAAGAGGCATCATGGGTAAACTGAGTCGCAACACTTCAATTCCGATCTTTCGATCGAATGAAATGGCCCCACCAAGGGGTGCCGCGAGACCGAAAACACAAAGCAGAACCATTTGTCCAAGGAGGCGCGCCTCGATCAATCCGGACAAACCCCGGTGAAGGCTGATCACCAGCCAGATATTCAACCCAACCGTAGCGAGGTTGCAGATAGCGCTGAGGCCAACGAATTTTGTGGCTTTCTCCTCAAACATAAGTCGCATTGAATTTGGCAACGAAACGATACCCATAAATGTTGCGAGAAAAGTAAGACGTACCAGGGAAGCCATATGTTCCCGCGAAAGAAGCCAGCGGCCCAAAGATTCAGCTGTCAGCCAGCCAGCCAAAACCATTACTGCACCACTCAGAACCAGGATTAATCGGGACGTCTGGAACACTTTGCCCCTTTGGATCTCATCTTTGCCCACTCCAAAATAAGCCGGTCCCATTCCGGCGTCCAGGCCAAGAGAAAACACGGACGAAGCAACGAAGGAGGCCATTATAAGCAGAGCGGAAATCCCGTATTCTTCGGGGGTAAGATACCTGGTTAACAGAGGGAGCAAAAGAAGGCTGATAAATCGGTTGAAAATACCCCCTAAACCATAGATGACGCCCGAACGAACGAGGCGAGCGAGATAGTGTCTCACCGACTCAGACTCGAAGCCTTTCACGAATTCGAATGCAGACGCGGTGAATTCCTTCCTCCAGGCTGATCTCGGGGTCTACCTGAAGAAGTTTTTGCATGCGAGTAAGATCTGGTTTTTTTACCAGCGTCATTTGACGAGGCATATCGATTTCTTTTACGAGATCTTTGGATGCTCCAAGCTCGACCCGAACCATTTCTGCCATATCGGCAATGGAAACGACGTTTGGATGACCAATATTAATAACCGCATACTCTTTGACGTGCGCCGACGCCTCGATAGCCCTGACTGCATCACTCGCATGCAACCAGCCTCTGGCACTCCCACGATGCACTTCGATGGGTTTTCCCGAGGCAAGATTTGTCGCAAATCTAATCATGGCGGAGCGATGATCTCCCAGATCTTCTTCCTCGTCATACATCATGAAAGGCCTCAGGGAAACGGCTCGCATACCGCAATTCTGCACCTCATATTCCACAAGCCGTTCGCCAAGAAGTTTGGATAGCCCGTATCGATTGTTCGGCTTCGGATCGGCAAGCGCTTCGCTCATCAGTTCACAACCGGGTCCGTAAACCTCAGAAGTCGAGAAAAAAACTGTCATGGCTTTTACCCGCTTGCATAACTGCAAAACGTTGTTGATTCCACCCAGGTTGGTGGCGATCGCCAGGCCACTGGCCTGTTCGCAGGTAACCCGGCTTACCATCGCGGACAAAATAAAGACGACATCCGGACCCCAGTCAAATGCCGGCAATAAATCGATGGGGTGGTTGATGTCAGCAACAAAATAATTGTCGCGCCAGCCAGGTAAAATATCCACTTCGCGGATCTCATAACCTTTTTGGCGAAGATATTTAACAAGGGGGACGCCAATATTGCCCTCCGATCCGATAACCAAAGCCTTTTTCATCCGGTCCTCCCAAGTGATTTTTGCAAAGAATGATATCGCCCCGGAAAATGCCCGTACAGGCGACCCAGCCAGTTCCTGCACCGTCGGAACATGAATCGTAAACTATTATACCCTATCTGACCGGAAAATCCCGGGCCGGCTGTTTGAACGATGTCTGACCAGTAATCAAGCCGTCTGTTTGAATGTTCCCAGGTGAAAAATGGAATTCCGATGAGGTAATCATCCGGTGAAAACCCAGCGTGGCAAGCCGCGTCATATAAGTAGGTGCGGGGGAGAACCCAGGCTTTATTTACTCCGACATGTGAAAGTCGGGATTTTTGGATAAAATTTCTTGTTTCTTCAATCGTCACCCTGGATTCACCAATCAATCCGATAATAAACTGTCCGACAGTCCGAAGGCCGCATTTCTCCGCTGTTTCAATGCCTTTAAGCATGCGTTCGATCGTTGTGGCTTTGCCGCAGTTTTTCAAAATTTCAGGAGAACCAGTCTCGATTCCGAGCCATACATGGGTTGCTCCGGCGCGGCTCATGGATGTGCAAAGCTCTGCGTCGGCGAGAGTTTCCGCCCTGGATGCAGCTTGCCACCGAAGTCCGGGGAACTTCTGGCGGAGTTTTGTCAGACCATCAGTGATGGCCAGTGCCCGCGTTCTATCCAGTGTGAAATTGTCATCCTCGAACATAAAACTGTCGATCTGGTTTGTTTCAAACCGCCAACGTATTTCCTTCAGGACATTGTCCGGGGAACGCGGGTGCCAGCATCGGTGCCAGAATTCGGCGGAAGCGCAGAATTTGCAGGCGAACGGACAACCGCGGGAAGTGATAATGGGCAACGCTCTGCCCCCGTGTCCAAGTGGTAAAGTCCATGTTCCATGCAATCCTGAATAATCCGGGAAGGGGAAATCATCCAGACTTTCAGGCAAAGAGCCTATTATAATGGGGACATGCAGTCCATTAATTATGTCCAGGAGTGCAATTTCACCGGGACCTGTGACTACCTGATCAAAACCTATGGACAGCATCTGATCGGGAAGCGCACTTGCATGATGTCCGCCAGCCACCAGTCTCGCCGTCGGGTATTCCTTTCTCAGAGCCGGAATAAGCTGTGCAACTGCGGGAACGGCGAACGAATGAACTGAAATACCGACAACCGTTACGGAGGACAGTTTTGGTAGTGACGATGGTTTTTCCACATCGGCAAGAACCACTTTTGTTGATGAATCGCGGGCTTCGATGAATGCCTTCAGATATCCGAGCGAAGGGGGCGGAAAAATATCCGGATGCGAGGGATTAATAAGAAGAACAACCATAGTTAAACACCCTGTAAAAATAAATCAAGAATCTTCTTCCCGGCATTCCCGCTTCCAAAGGCGGAAAGAGACATACGTTCTCCATCCGGTTGTTCAAGGAGATTCTTCGCCGCTCGCTCAATATTTTCGCGGCCAGGACCGGCAATTATATTTCCCCCGTCAGAAACAGACTCCACCCATTCCGTTTCTGTACGAAGAACAACGCAGGAAGTGCCATGGAAACAAGCTTCTTTCTGGACACCTCCAGAGTCGGTCATTATTAACCGGGCATTTTTTTCAGCACAAATCATATCAAGGTACCCCAAGGGTTCAATCAACCGAAGATTGACACGTGGTTTCTCTAACCACTCCTGGCGAAAATGGTCATTCATGGTCATGAAATTCCGGGTGCGGGGGTGTACCGGCCAGATAATCGGCAGATGCTCTTTGCCAATATGATCAAACGCTTCGAGAATTCCATTCAAAACTTCAGCACTGTCCGTATTTTCCGCCCGATGAATCGTTGCCAGAATGAACTTCTTGGGCTCGACTCCCAATCGTTTCAATGTGTCGCGACCAGCGACTTTTTTTCCGTAAAAAAGAGCGGCATCATACATGACGTCCCCGGAAAATTCCACGCGAATATGTGGCAGCCTCGGATTTGGTAACCCTTCGTCGTGAAGGTTTTTCACGGCGGTTTCCGTCGGACAACATAAAAGTGTCGAAACATGGTCTGTCATGACTCTGTTCAATTCCTCAGGCATCTGCCGATTAAAAGAACGCAAGCCTGCCTCGACGTGTGCCACCGGAACATGTAATTTCGATGCGGCAAGAGCCCCCGATAATGTCGAGTTCGTGTCACCGTAGACCATTACCCAGTCCGGTTTTTCTTTTTGAATGACTTCCTCGATCCGAATCAGCATTTTACCAGTCTGTTTACCATGGGAGAAAGATCCAATGCCAAGATGATACTGCGGATGCGAAATTTCAAGTTCCTCGAAGAAAACATCCGACATATTGGCGTCATAATGTTGCCCGGTGTGGACCAGAACTTCGCGCAGTGGGAAAGAATGATCCCGGGTGCGGATTTCCCGAATCAGCCGACCGATAACCGCCGCTTTGATAAATTGAGGACGGGCACCAACAATGGTGAGAATTGTCTTTATCATCACCGGGATGATTCTGAGGTTGAGGTTTGCGGCTGAAATCCGGTGGAATGGTGACGATAACCGGCATGGCATTCAGGACAGACAATGATCTTTTCCGTTACGGGGAAAACTTCACGAGTGAGGATAATGCCACATGCACAAACCCAGCCACTCACTTTCGCAGGCACGCCCAGCATAAGAGCATAATCAGGCACATTGCGGGTTACCACTGCCCCGGCCCCGATAAAGGAGTAGGCGCCAACAGTATGACCGCAGACAATGGTGCAGTTTGCCCCGATCGAGGCGCCTTTCTTTACCAGGGTTTTTCTGAACTCGCTTTTTCGCTCGATGAATGCCCTGGGGTTGTTCACATTTGTGAACACCATTGAGGGTCCGCAAAAAACTCCATCTTCAAGCTCTACACCTTTGTAAATTGATACGTTGTTCTGAATTTTGCATTGCCTGCCGATCTTCACGGCCGGCCCGATACTGCAGTTCTGACCAATAACGCAATTATCGCCGATCTCGGTTTGGGGCATAATATGGCTGAAGTGCCAGATCTTTGTTCCTTTTCCGACAGTCACGTTCTCATCTACAAAAGCGGATTCATGAGCAAAGAATTCAATGGTGGTATTCATAGGTGGTCCTTTCTGGCAAGCCTGGGCCCATGCTAGGCTTTAAACAACGGATGCAGATGGTCGGAATTAGTTGAGTTTGCTGAAGTATTGCGGATATGATGAACAAGATTTATAGAAGGAACCGCATCTTCAATTCCAAAGCCTTTGCCCTCCAGGATTCGTTTGTACACCTGCGTGTGCAAATCAGTAAATCCCTCTGAAAATTCAACTTCCTTGCCATCCAAGGTTAGAGATCTGAAGGTGTTTTTCCCCTGAGCTATGGCCTCCGGAGTCAGGTCGTTCCTGTCTATGGATAGAAACCACCTTACACGGGCTTTTTCGAGTTCGAGATAACCGGAAGCTTTACTGGAAGTCGAAACATGCACTTCCTGCCTCTCGACCCGGCCAAAGATCCACAAAAGAATGTCGAAAAAATGAATGCCTATGTTTGTGGCAATGCCGCCGGATTTCGCCAGATCGCCTTTCCATGAGTAGTGATACCACTTTCCCCTTGAGGTAATGTAGGTAAGCACTACATCAGCTTTTTTTTCCATTTTTAATGCATCAATTCGTTCTTTAAATGCCACAATCGCCGGATGAATACGCAATTGGAGGATGGTATAAATTCGTTTTCCGGTTTCCTGTTCGAGCTGGGAAAGAAAATCCAGATTCCAGGGGTTCATTACCAATGGTTTTTCACAAATGGCATCAGCCTCGTTGCGCAACGCGAAACGAATATGTGAATCATGCAGATAATTTGGAGAACAAATGCTCACAAAATGAATTCGCTTTTCTTCACCCTGTCTGCGTAGTTTGTCTATATGCCGGTCAAATCGTTCGAATTCCGTAAAAAAATCGACATCATAGAAATATCTGTCGAGAATGCCAACCGAATCGCTCTTGTCGACCGCAACCAAAAGATTGTTTCCAGTTTCCTTTATCGCCTGCAGATGGCGGGGAGCGATATACCCACCTGCACCAATCAACGCAAAATTCTTTTTCATTTTAACCTCTCCAGAGTGCTACATCTTCGCGAATAAAGCGGTTTTATACAGAAGCGCAATGAAATTTGTTTATATTTTCAGTCATAATGCAATACACCTTTGTATAAAAATGACATTCTACCTGGATGGACATTTCAATTCAAATTTAATTATCAGATCACAAAATCTCCGGCATGTTCGAGTCTTTTCAAAAGACGTCTGGAAAAATGTGGAATCTTCAGCGCGGGAGCTATTTCCGAATCCGGCACGAGGACGCCGGCAGAGGAGAGATGGCCGGTTTGCCCATAAATGTAGCATATCAGAGCGAGGGCCTGAACCACCTTTTTATGGGTTATTCCGGTCCCATGTTCAATCAATCCGGCTATTTCGCATACAGACTTTTGCCCCTGGCACATTGGGAAAAATGAGTGATAGATAGTGACAAAATCTTTCATTCTTTGTGCTGCCACCTGAATTGTTGACGACCCATCAAACCAGTCAAACATGCCGGCCATCGCCACAACACAAAGCATGGCCCGGTCAGTGCGCTTCGGCTTCCTCGACAAAAGAGGTCTGTCCTCGAGTAATGAGTGCGGGACAAAATTGATGAAGTGATGCAACTTCTGGTCATATCTTTCCGCAAGGTCTTCACCCAGCGTTGGTAATGCTTTATGAAAAGGAGTTTCCGGATATGGGGTGGCAAACTGGCCAAGATAGATCGGGAAAGGAAGCGGGTGAAAAAAAGCATACCATGGCAAGCCTTCCTGAATCTGATCAAGAAAAAGTTTCTGGTAGCGATACCCGCTGATCGTTTCTCCCGGATTGAAAGCCATACAGGTATACAGAGGCGCCAGGCCGGCGTTTTTCTGAAACTCCACCGCCTTTCGGCAGTCGTCGAACCCCTGGCCTTTTTTGATATAGGAAAAAGTGTCCGGGTTGACGCTTTCGACGCCGAGTTCGATGCCTACGCAACCGGCTTCTTTAAGCAAAGGAAGCATATCGGCCATTTTCACGATACTTTCCGCGCGATCCAGGGCAACCCAGCGAATGTTTTTTCGCTCAATGAATCCGTGGCAAATCTCCTTTAACAATTCGGGTTTGATCCCGATATTGTCATCCCAAAAATGGAACTGGCGAACTTGAAAGGTTTTCATGATCCAGTCCACTTCTTTCAGGACACTTCCGGCTGATCGAAAGCGAACGCGCTGATGCCAGATCTGTGGACTGTTGCAGAAAGAGCAGGAAAATGGACAACCTCTCGAGGCAAATAGAGGCAGGCGCTCCCCCCCCACGACATGGAGGGGATTATTATACATATGAATCGGAATCAGATCATATGCCGGAAATTCAAGCCCATCAAGCTCCCTTATCAAAGATCGCGGTGGGCCAAGACGCACCGCGCCATTTGTTTTCCAGGCGGTTCCGGGTATGTTTTCCAGGGGTGTATGCTGAAGGGCATGTTGCACGACCTCCAGCATCGTTTCTTCCCCTTCGCCGATTACGACAAGATCTGCGTAAGTTAAAGCCTCATCCGGAGAAAGAGTCGGGTGAACCCCTCCTAAAATCAGGCTTGCTGCAGGTTTCGCCTGCTTTATTTCTTTCGCCAGCTCGAAAGCAAATGGCGCCTGGCAGGTCATTGCGGAAATTCCGATGATATCCCAATGTTCCTGCAGGCAGTGTTCCAACGTGCTTTTCAGAGGTAAACTGTGAACGAGTGCATCGAGAATACCGACCTGCACTTTCGGAAACTGCTTGCGGATCTGTGCGGCGATGGAAACCAGGCCATAAGGAATCAATACTTTGTTTCGATTATTGGATGGCAGAGGGGGCTGAACCAACAGAACCCGCAAATCCGGATCGGAAGGGGCTTTGTCCTGAATAATTTTCGGCATCATGCGTGACTGTCGCAGTCGAAGAATCGGCCGGATTCCCATATCAACCGGCATTCCGGCAACATCGACCAGAAAGGCCCGCAGAACCTCTTCCTTTAGTGTCACAAAAAAATCCGAGCGCGCCACCCATTCAAAAATCGGGCTTTTTCGAAACAAATCGGCGGCGGTAACCAGCATCTCCGTGAAAAACATGATCTATTCCAGACTTCCCTTCATTTCTGGTTGGCTCGCTTTCTACGTGTTTTCAACTTTTAGCGGTTTGAAGAAACTCTTTGCATCCGTCGCAAACATTTTTTTCCCCATTGGTGTGAGGATAACTCGAAAACAGCGAACGGGATCTTTGAAACTTTTCGTTATTAAAAATAGTTCTTATGGGCTCTTCAAGAATATTGCCGAAATCTTCATTTTTGAAATAAGATCGACAACATGGAGATACCCCCCCGTCAGGGTTCAGGGTCAGACCTTCGTAAAGCCAGAAACAATGCCCGGGATTAGCGGGTTTCCCTGGTTCATACTGGTACCGGTAAGTCTCAGGCTTTTTCGGAAACCAATCGGCATATTGCGAGACATCCTGTCCGCGGTAGGGGAAAAATGGCACCGCCAGTGGCATGAAACGTACTCTGTCAACGCCAAGATCAAGAGCGAACGAAGTTATGGCATCGACCTGATTTTCCGTGTCGGCGGTCATAAGGCACTGGAATTCAACAAATGGCGTTTGGCTTCTCATTCCCCGTCGAACATCCAGAAACATTTTCAGATTCTGAATTACATCCTGGAAACTGCCGCCCTGACGGTATTTGTGATATGTTTTTTCATCAGCGCCATCGATGGAAGCGATGATATATTCCAGTCCTGAATTGATCAGATCTTTGGCCAGTTCAGGAGTCATGCGGGAAAAATTGGAACTGAGATTTGTCGAAAGGCCTCGCTTTACGGCATAAGCTATCATTCTTGGAAGCTCAGGATGCAGAAGAGGCTCTCCCCAGATGTAATACCAAATCCGGATGATCCAGGGGGAGAGCTGATCGACGGCTTTTTTATAAGTATTCCATGGCATCAGGCCCGGCGGACGGCCGTAATTCCTTCTTCCAGTGGGGCACAGTGAGCAGGAAAAATTGCAGACATTGGTGGGGTCGAGCCGCAGGACATAAGGAAATCCAGGTACTTTTCTGGTCCGGAAAAAGGCGCAGGTAAGATTTACGGCCAGGTTGAAAGCGCGCGAGGGACTCATATGTTTCAGAATTCCCAAGTGCCTTTTGAAATCGTGCCATCGATCATTCCACGTCTTTGCCCAGGCCGGCATTGTTTACTCTCCCATCGGATGAATTTTGCAGATCTATGGCTTGGGCTGGCAGAGTTTCAGAAAATACTTTCCAGCGTTGAGGAGTTTTCGTGGGCTTTGTAATGCTTTCCGGCTATAGGTTCTGATGCATTGCCATGGATTTTCGACGAACTGAAGACCGAATCGCAACAGGTTCATCTTTCTGATCCATCGCTCCAGGTCCTCCCGGGAAAGTGCTGCGGTTCGCATGACGGCATGAGAATCCGCGTTGAATTCATTCCATTTTTTTGATTCAATCCAACCCTTTTCCACTGCTTCATCGTAGAGATCCGTGCCAGGATAGGGAGTTGCAAGAGAAAATTGCATATAATCCGGCCGAACACGTTTCACGAATCGCCATGTTTTTTTCAGCGTTTGTTCGGTCTCACCGGGCAACCCTACCATGAGCGTCAGATGCACCTTGATGCCGAGCTCTTTGGTGATTCTGATCACCTCTTCAGCTTTGTGGATATTAAGATTTTTTTTGATCCCGTTCAGAATTTCCTGATCGGCCGACTCGATGCCGTATTTCACGGCGACCATTCCCGCCTTTTTGCAGGCTTCAAGAGTTTCACGATCAAACAGGTCCGCTCTGCACATCCCGGCCCATGGGATCTTCAATCCGCGCCGTTGCATGGTTTCGCAAATCTGTAACGTGAAGTTTTTGTTGATATTGAACGTATCATCATCAAAATAGACCGCCCGGAAAGGCCATTTTTCAAGACAGTCCTCGATCTCGGAAACAATGTCTTCGGGGTCACGATAGCGAACCTGATAATTTCCGTATCTGGCTTTGATCCAGACACAAAAAGTGCATTTGTAAGGACAGCCGCGCGACGAATACATTTGCAGATTTGGTACAGGTAAAAATGCAAAGTCATCGTTATAGCGCAGCATTGGAAGGCGATCCCGTAGTGGCCATGGAAGCTTTTTCAAATCAGGTGAGGGACGGCGAACCTCCAGAATTATCTCAGAACCCTGGCGATGAATAAGTCCTTGTACTCCA
Organism: Candidatus Rifleibacteriota bacterium; assembly: GCA_015233155.1. Classification (GTDB taxonomy): domain Bacteria; phylum Muiribacteriota; class Ozemobacteria; order Ozemobacterales; family Ozemobacteraceae; genus JADFYG01. Next base: position 10,838 of record JADFYG010000058.1, on the reverse strand, counting down.
TCAAGCGGTGAGCCATCTTGCAATCGGTTGGCCAGTTCAAGTGTCGTTTCTTCCCATTCGTAGGTCAGTCCGACATCAAAAACCGGATTTTCTTCAAACATCTGGCGCCCCCAGCTGGTCACCATCAAACCGGCAACTCCGAGAACACATCGTGGAAGTATTTCCCTCAGTTTTTGAAAAAAATCCACATCATAAGGATAACTGGGAGCGACCGTTTCCTGAATGTAGAGATCTGGTTGAAAGGCTTTAATTCGATCCAGAAAATCCTTTTGCTGAGCCCCTTCCGCCACGCCATCCCAGAACTCCGCATGAAATCCATTTTTTTTCAACAGAGCAGCAGCCATTGCCGGATGAAAGGGAAAGGGAATCCAGGTAGGCACGCCCTCCCAGGTCAGTTCGTTGGTCATATATGGAAAACGGGCTCCGGAGCGGACTCCGAAGTGCGCATCCTCAAGCCATGGAGGATTGGCGATTAAAATTTTCATTCGTTATTTTCAATCCTATTCGGGAAGGAAATTCTCACGATTTGCTGACAAGTATTGTAACATCCAACGGACGAGTTGAGAATCTTTGAAATACTTCTCTAACTTTCACCCGGTGCCCGATCGGGCGGAGCAACCTTCATAAGCCGTGTTTCGCCCTGTTGCCCGGACCATGAATGTTTAATACGTCGAAAAAGGTCGGCCGCCCACGAACCCAGGCAGGCGAAAAAAAACGCAAAAAGTGTCTTGGGGTTTCGTTGCTGATTCCACGACCGTCGGAGAAGACTGCGTGCAGCGCATGTTTGCCGTGCCGACAACGCAGAAAGGCCTGTCACGAGGTAGGCGCGGGAACGCAATGTTTCAGTCAGATCAGAATTTCCGCATGGTTCCACCCGTTCCGTGATCCATTTCAGGTAGCCGCGTAACATGTCAGCATATCGAAAGGTCAGGTTGTTACCATGCATTCGTCTTTTCAGTAATGGCTGATCGATCATCACGGCGTTTCCACCCGCCTTGAAAAATCCGTCGAAAAATACGATATCCTCGATCGGCTGAAATGCGGGATTGAAGGCGGGAATGTCAATTATTGTCTGGCGTTTCATTACGACCATGCTTGGAACCAGAACAGCATCTGCTGCACCTTGCGCGAAGTCCGGATAAGACAGGATAGTGAGTCCTCCGGTGAATGAGCCAGGACCACTGCCTATGCATTTCCCTGATGCATCTACAAGGACTGATCGGCAACCAACGCAGGTAGTGTCCGGGTATTGTTGCAGGGCCGTGAGCTGCCACTCGAGCTTAAATGGGTGCCAGAGGTCATCGGCATCGAGAAAAGCAATCAGGGGTGTTGTCGCAATGGACACCCCGACATTCCGGGCTTTGGCCTGACCGGCGTTTGACTGGCGAACAATCTCTATGGGAAATGAACGGTGTTTTTCAGATAATCTGATGGGCGGAGCAGAGCCATCGTCAATTATCAGCACACGTCCTGGATGCACAGATTGTGTTTCTATTGAATCGATGGCCTCTTCCAGGAATTTTCCGGGGTTGAAAGCGGGAATGATAACTGTTATCTGGTCTGAAGAAAACATTCTTTTTGATCCATGAAAAATATAGCCACCCGTCAGGGAATATTCGCGATGACACGTTGTCAGAGTTTGTTAAGAACAATTGTAAGATACAAACCTTAGTCCCTCTGTCATTTTCTTACAGGCTCTTAAGCCACAGCGCTGTCCATGGATATAGTTTGACTGTAGGCTTCGATACTTTCCTGTGAGACGATGAAATCCATGCTGAAGACTTCCATGTCCGAGGTGTCGGTTATGCGAAGCGTAAGCGTGTCACCAGCTCTTACAACGTCTTCGCCGTCGGTCGATTTGAGAACGAAATTGATTTCATCGGCATGTTCCGGATTGGAACGACCTTTGCAGACCACTTTGTTGCGAGCGTTTGTTAAGAGCGCAATATACTCGGGATTTTCGCCCGCGATTGCACCTGCGAGATTCTGACTGATGAAATTGACGAAGAAATAATGCACCGGTGTATAGAATGGGTGATTCGAAACTATTGTCTTGAAAGATGCAGAGAGGCTTATTTCCGTTGAGCAGCGTGTGGCGTCTGATTCGGAAATCCAGTGCGGGAGAGCGGAGAGCATGGTTCCGGTGGACTGGTCGAGCAGGTAGACGAGCAGGATGTCATTTTTGTCTATCGGAGTGACGTCGGAACAATCGAGGCGAAGCGAGCCTGTTGCGATATCCGCTGGATTGCGTTTCCATTCCGTCTGACGACTCGTGCGGATATTCTTCAATGTAATGAGAAACAAACTGGACGGATGTTTCGAGAGTGCCTGAATGCTCTCCGGCTCGATCAGAAGATCGAGCGTGAAACTACCCGTAATGCCGACACCGTTCGGACCTGGGAGCGGGCTGTCCCTGCCTGGCACGGTCCAGGCATAGGTTGAACGTGATTTTATGCGATCAAGATTCTCCTGAGCAAGTTCATACTGGGGATTCAGACGCAGAGCTTCTGTAAATTCATCTTCCGCATTTTTGAATTGGCCAACCATGTTATACAACATTCCCATTTTTAGGTGAATGTCCGGATATGAAGCGTGACTTGCAAGCACCTGTTTGTGCATGTTTATGAGCGTTTCCAGACGCTTGAAATAATCAGTCAGATTATTGAGCTTCTGAGGCAGATCAAAATAATTTGCATTTATTTCCGAGGCAAGACGGTAAGCTTCCAGAGCATCGAAAAATTTTCCCATGGAGTGAAAAAATTTGCCGAGCATATAATAGACACGAATATTTTTTGATTCCACCTTTCCAAGTTCATCGATGGCCTTTTGATATTCCTGCTTTTCACCCAGCGCTACCGCAAGATTGATGCGGGCCTCCATGTAGTTGGGGTTGATCGAAAGAGCGATTTGAAATTCAGCGACTGATTTGTCATAGTCCCGCTTTTGCGACAGGAGCTTTCCCATGCTGTTATGGAGATCAGGATATTTTGGATTTTCCTTGATCTTTGTCTCGAGAATCCCCGTCGCTTTATTAAAGAGCTCATCATCTACCGTTATCTGGGCGAGCATTCCCATTGCCATATAATTTTGGGGATCGATGGCAAGGGAACGTCGAAATGAATCGATGGCTTCAGAAAACTGCTGCTCGGCGGTCATGATTTCTCCGAGGTGCTGGAACAACAGACTTGAATTCTGACAGAACTCCAGCAGCTTCATGATCTGCAGGCGGGCTTCTTCCAGATTGCCGTAGATCATATTTGTCCGGATGTATTTCAGCAACACCGTAAGGTTTTCTTCGGAGAATAAGGTTTCATCACTGTGGTTTTTTTCGATAATTATTTCGGGATTGGAAATAAGATGCGTGGTTGGTTTTTCCTGGTCAAAAAACCATCGGTACAGGAAGTTCGTGGCAGCCGGTTTTTGCAGATTGGTTTCTCTGAATATGGTGGTCACTATGAGTCGGACCACGCTACAATATGGGCCGTTAGGGGAATTGCTATAAACAGTTTGACCATACTGGGGGGTAAAGTCATGAATCATCGGAAGGCCGCCCAGTACCTTGAACTTGAAAAGCGGGCGAATTTTTTCGGCGTTGAAATTGTCCGCCACTCGCGTTGCCAATATATACATGCGGTCTTCTGAATAGTTGAGACGTGTCAGCCCCTGAAAGTAGCGAACTCCGCTCTTCAGAGAAATCAGGTCGTGTGTGTCGACGAGAAAGAACGTGAAATCAGACATATCTATTGAATTCAGAAGTATGTCCGACATGGTGCTTTCGGTGTCAAGGACCACGTAGTCGAACTGGGAGCGGCAGACTTTTATTATACTGATGACGTGTGCAGCCGTGAGACGCTCGCCTTCGATGAAATTGTTGGGGCCAGGCAGTGAATAGAGATGTTCAGTGTGCCTGATCAAAAATTTATTGATGACTTCGTGTTCTTCTGAGGACCCTGTAAGATGAGTTGCCAGATCACATATGCTTTTGGGCGAAAAGACACCCATGTAGAATGTGCCTTCCGCAAAATAGAGGTCGAGATCGATAAATAGAATTTTTTTTGCAACCTCGTGAGAAAGCAGATGCACAAGTGTTGTGGCAAACAGCGTCTTGCCGCACCCGTTGCGGGGAGACGCGACTGTGATTACGCGACCTTCCTTACTATTTGCGGATGTCGTGGCCGAGATCGATCGATTTGTTGTTTCCTTCAGTCGCCGGCTGAGAGCCCCAAGTAATTTGAAGCTGATCGTGGGTTTTTCCTGGAGAAGACGTTCAAACTCGACTCCGGGGATTATAATCAGATTCGTGTTTTGAAGAGTGCGGGCCGTTGCCGAGCGGGTTGAATTCTTGTCGAAAAGGGCCATTTCTCCGAAGAAGTCACCATTTTTCAGTGTGGTGACCGGCTTTTTGCTTTGGAGATAATCTTTTACTGAGATCTCAATCTGGCCGGCTTCGATTATGTACAAATCGCGGGCAAAATCGCCCTGAGCGAAAATAATTTCGCCTCGCGGAATGGTAACGTGCTTCGCGATACGCTCGATGTCCTGCAAATCTCGCAGCGTGAGCCCGGCAAATAGATCTATTTTATCTAGCATATCTCACAGGAATTTTTCATGTCAGTCTTTAGTGTGGGATTTCTCAGCTCTCTCTGTTTTTGCCGTTATCGTGTGATTCAAGTGTAATGTAAGCAAGAATCGATTAGCAAGCGTTTTATACGCTCCCTGTTCTCTAATATGACTTATGACATTGCCGCTGTTTTTGATTTTCGCAACCTAATCATCGGCTAATGTAACTGTCTGCGCCACAGGCAATTTGAACAGACTGAATTATTTCTGTTTTGGTCGTCCTGAGTATGGTTTCATCGCTTGTTATGAGCGGGGCCTGTGTGATATGCTTATTACACCGGGAGAAACGACGAAATGTCCAAGTATTTTATTGATGCCCTGAATCAAAAATTTGAGTTCAGGAACTACAAGATATTCTTTGCCGTTAAAGACGGAGCGCATGCCGAAGAGATCATCGATACTCTTGACCGTGCAACTCCCGGCACCATGAACGTATTTTGCCTCTCCACCGAGCCGGGCGCCGAACTTTATCTATATCCCGATCTTCCTTCGATAGAAAAAGTAATGGGCCGTCCCCTCGGAGCCGGCGAGCAGATCCGGGTTCTTTACGACGAGAATACGATGCTTCTGGCATCCCCCAGGTTGCCCAGCCCACTCGGCGAAGAAATGGTGCGCAACCTCGGATATATTCTGTTCCACCGAGAGGTGAAGGAGCGCGATATTGCATTGCATCAGCTCCGCACTCCTTCCTGGCTCCGTGAAGGTATTTGTATGCAGATTTCGGTTCGTATGCGACCGCAGAGCAATGGCTTTTTGATGAACGGTTGGTCGCGTCTCCAGGAGGCTGAGGCCGCCGATAAGTTGATCAAGCCTTCTGTTATGGTGAAAAATATCGCCATAATCCCGGATTCGGCCCGTCGGCAATTGGCTTTTCATCAATCTTATTTCATGGTCAAATTTCTTATGACCATTTATTGCAACAAGTTTGTCCAGCGCTATGGAACCCTTATGCGTGCTCTCGAAGACATGGATGCAGAGGATGCATTTCGTCAGGTTACCAGTTTCGACTACGAAAAATTTCACGTACTGTTTCGCGAATGGGTTCGTTCCACGAATGCCCTGGTGGCTGTAAGTGACTGATCCCGGGGTGATTGTCTTGTAAGTCGGCCGCCGAATTTCATGGAAAAATCCAGCATATTATGCCATTCATAAGAGGTTCCTTCGTAATAATGTTCCCGATAACATTGTAGGGGGAGACCCGGGACCCGGGATATACAAAAATATTGTGCGATTAGTATTAGAATATTCATGCGTGTTTGACATTGAATAGTCTCCCGGAAGAGTTGGCAGAGAGAACCTATACGATGACCCGGCTCGAAAAACTTACATTTTGTGTATTGGGAATTTTCGTGCTGGTTGGCTTTTTCGCATTCGGCTGGCGGGTTCTTGCGCGCGCCCGGGAAAACAACAGTATAGATCAGGTAATCACCGGAATTGCAGCTGGAACACGGCATGAACTCCTGGTGAAAGGGCCACCCGTATTCGTTGCTTCGGCGGCAGCGGCGTTTCAGGTTCAGGTAAACACGGCGACAAAGGAAGATTTTGATCGTATCCCCGGGATAGGAAAAACTCTCGCTGAACGCATCGTGGAGTTTCGCAACAACCACGGAATCATCCATTCCATTTCAGATTTCCTTGAAGTGAGGGGAATGACGCCGAAAAAGCTCGAGTCATTCACTCCATATCTCTCGCTTGCGACAGAGGCTTCACTTACATCTGGCAGGCAAATTAAACGTTTGAATCTTAATCTTGCTACAAAAGAAGATCTGGATGCACTCCCCGGCATTGGCCCGGTACTAGCAGGAGCGATTCTCAAGACACGTATTGAAAAAGGCGGTTTTCGCTCTATTGATGACCTTCAGGATGTCCCCGGTCTTGGTGAAGCGACATACAACAAATTCGCCGATCTCGTGGAAGTAAGATGAGCGAGATGTCTGACTACGGTTTCGTGACACGATCTTTTTCGACTTCCTTCTCTAAAGCCTTATTGGCAATTCTGACGACGTTCGGGCTGCTTTGTTGGGGAGCGTTCCTGCGACATGATGCATGGGGACTGCTCCCCGAAGCATTTGCTCCCCGGCTTCGCATTGAATTTTTTGATGTCGGGCAGGGGGACTCGATTCTCGTCCGCACCCCTCGCGGACGAAGTTATCTCATAGACGGAGGAGCCGATGTTTCGACAGAACAGGCCGAAGCCGTTAAACGCGTGCGTATCCAGGATGTTCTTGCGCGACGGGGTATACGCCATCTTGATGGCATAGTTGTCACCAGTCGCCACAACGACCACCTTGGAGGAATCATCCAGGTGTTGCGTAATTTTTCCGTCGGACGGGTTTTCGATTCCGGAGACACATTCGAAGGCGTGACCTTTGCCGATTATCAGGCACTTTTAAAGCAGAAACGTATTTCAAGACAGCGTGTCTCTGCCGGAGACCGGCTCGACTGGGGTGGGGAACTCGTTGTCGAGGCCGTGAGTCCTGCGCCCGAGGCTTCTTCATGGCCGTCGGCCTGCGAAGATGATCGTTCCATAGCTTTGATGGTTCGATATGGACAGTCGGCAATCATTCTCTCAGGAGAACTGAGCCAGCGAGGGCAAAGGGAGGCGGCACGCTTTGGCCGTGGTGTCGAGGCTCGGGTAATCAAACTTCCGAAACACGCTTCCGCTGATTCTCTCGATCAGACATTTCTCGATGCGGTGCATCCACTTTATGGAATCATCAGCCTGGGCAGGAACAATCCTTTTGGATATCCTGCCTCAACAACTCTGGAGTTGCTCGAAAAGCGCGGAATAAAGCTGTTCCGAACCGACAGGAACGGCACGGTAGTATTAACGGCAGGAGGGCATGCCCCCGCTGATTTCATATTTGAGGTTGACCGAAACCTCTAGTATCTCTATACTAGTCCAACTTAAGTTCATTAAATATTTTTCCCAAAGGAAAGGTGACGTATGCAAGAAACCATGATCCTGACCACTCCGATCAACTGCAATGAAGGCCATAAATCCCAGTGGGAGGCCCTTCGCGCGGGAAACGCCGGTCTGGCCAAGATTCTTGAAGCGGTCGAAAAACCCCTGGGGACGGCTTTGATTTTCAGCCATGACGATCCGGATGGCATAACGAGCGGCCTCATCTTTCAGCGGACTATGGAGCGAAAGGGGTGGAAAACGGTTTTGCATATGCCTGCAGGCTTCATGCTGACCAATGAGCAGTTTGAAAAGGCGATGAAGGCTACCCCCGAGGCTAAGGCTATTTTTTTACTCGACAAGGGAACTTTGTCTCCATACAGTGACTTCGCGCGTAAGTTGCCGGTATATATCATCGATCATCACCCCACACCCAAAGCGCCGACTGAATGTGTGACGTTCAATCCCAGCCTTGAGCGTTATACTCAGTGTTCGACCTCTATTTTGGCTCACGGCATTGCCACACTCGCGGAAACCCGCGATACATTCGATGATTTTTTGTGCCTGATCGGGCTCAAAGGCGATTGGGCTATTGAGCCGGTGAAAGGTATTCTGGCGGAATTTGCCAAACCTTTCTTTGTCGAATACGGACTTCCATTCAAAAATATGCTGCGTCTGATTCACGAGCGCCCCACAATGTTCGATGCCGAACAGCGTGAGTCGACATGTCTGCTTTCGCGGGTCAGTGAATTTGTGCATGCGGTTGGTGGTGGCGGGTTCCAGTATTTTTACAATGACCGCGAAGAGTTACTTCGTGATGTCGATCATCCGCAATGCATTGCACAGGGTTTGTTGGGCATGGCTGCGAAGTTTGAAGCGCTCACATCGATCACGACGCTTGAGAGTTTCATCAGATTGATTCCCGATGAACAGCGGGAAATTTTGCAGAAGATATACTTATATTTCCTCTCCGACTGGGATAAAGCGGGAAAAACTCTTAATTCATCGGTAAAGACGCTGAAGCTTGGTGATACCTCGATCTATCTCTTTGTAGGCGGAAAAGTTCCTCTGTTGCCCATGATTGGCTCAATCAAGCTTTTCGAGCTTAAGGCCAGAGCTGGCGATTCTATTGCCCAGATCATTATGGCTTCTTCGGTTTCACCGGACTATACGCATATTTCTGTTCGCGGAACTGGTGATCAGGTGCATTCCGGTAAATTCTGCGGCCAGTTACAGGATATTCTCCGTGCCAAGTATCCGAAATACAAAGACTTAATCAGCGGTGGTGGTCACCCGCGTGCGGCGGAATGCATCATTCGAACTGATGGAGTTTCCTTTCTGAATGTACTGAATCAGATCGTCGATCAGTTAGCCGAGATGAGCGAAGTTGACGCACGTTGCCGGGATGGAAAAGCCAACAAGAATCAGAAAAAGCGTGTTACAGAACTCGGGCTGGAATACCTCAATGTCGCCGGCATGGCGAACTGAAAGGAACCAAAATGACCTTCAAGGAAACCGATTTCCCCGCATTGATAAAGTTTTTGAAAACCTTTGTCAATGAAGAAGCTGATCCGATGCTTATCAAGGAAGTGCTCTTACAGTTCATTAAGTTGTATGAAGATGTCCCTCTCTATCCTGGGATAGTCAACATGTGTGTAGGACGTGTTTACAAGACCGTTCCACCTGAAGAGGTACAGATAGGTCAGAAGGCGTTCATTCAGAACGGAGATGATTGCTTCGTTGGAACGGTCGTCAGTCGGGACGAGGACGGAGTAACATTGCGTGGAGTCAAATCGCTGACGAGCGATGATGAGATTGAGATCGGCTTCAAGGAAATGAAGAAGGTGCAACTCATAAACGAAAAGGTCCTGGAAGAACTATGGCCCTCGCTCGTGTTTGAAAAGGGGAAAAGCCGATGACCAACCACTCGCTTTCGCATGGGGAGTTCTTCATGCTCCACGGTCCCGCAAATTTGCGTGTGACGAGTGGAGCCGTCGAAATCATTGCCGCTCGACTTGGCACGGGAAAAGAAGTTCGTGTGCCCCTTGGAAAACGCGTCCCTGTAAAAGTCATTGAGGACGCAAGCCTGGATATTGAGGCGGGGCCAGAGGGTTTCGTGAAGATGGATGCCTGGTCTATCCCCCCGGAATGGGATCAGCTTGTCGCACGGGTGGTTGGAGAGCGTAAGGAAGGCCGGCTATACACCATTATGGTATTAGGCGAAGTGGATACGGGGAAGACCTTCTTTTCCACTTATCTGGCAAATCGGCTCATGGATTCTCTTAAGAGAACGGCTATTCTTGATTGCGATACCGGACAATCGGATATCGGGCCTCCGGGCACATTCGGAATGCTGGTTATGCGTGAGCCGGTGGTGTTTCTGAGTGAAACGACTCCTACGCATCTATATATGCTTGGCGCGCATTCGCCTGGTTTGCATTTTCTTCCGGCGCTGACGGGGCTCGATGCCATGTTGGCCAAGGCGCGCGAAGAGTCGGATGCTCTCATCATAGATACGACCGGCTGGGTTCAGGGCGATGGGGGCCGGGCTATCAAGAAGGCCAAACTGGATCTTGCCCGCCCTGATATGGTTGTTCTCATGCAGCGCGGAAATGAGCTCGAGCATTTGGTGAAGCACATGCCCGCTGGAAAGATCGTTCGGTTGCCCGTTTCGAAAAAGGCGTCTCCGACATCGCAGATGGAACGTAAATCGTTGCGTGAACACGTCAGCATGGCGTATTTCAAGGACGCGAAAGTTGTTGAGATACCATTTGGTCAGGTGTTTACTGATCGAGCCTATTTCCTGACAGGCACACCTGTTCCCCTTGAGGGCACCCTTCACTCTGAGCGTCTCTCGGGATGGGAGGGTACGCTTGTTATAACGTCCGGCCCCCTGATGCCTGAGATGACTAAAGCCTGGCCAAAAGATCTGGGGCGGATCATGAATTTCTGTGCCGGCGAAGAAAAGGGCGTGATGGTTGGTTTGCTTGATATCGATCAAAATGTTCTGGCAATTGGCCGGCTCGAGGAGCTCGACTTTTTGAAGAACACATTTCGAATCAGAACGCCCTTAAAGGGGAAGCCGGCTGCCGTAAGGGGAATTCAATTCGGGTCGCTCAAATTGTCTGAGAAGGGTGAAGAGGCGGGCTTTCTCGAACCTGGAAGCATTTGATCTTCGGAAAAAAACTAAAAAATAAGCTTGACCTGCGGTTCGGTTGGTGGTAATATCTTTTTCACCCTCCCGCGATGAGCTGAAGGGTACCGCGAAAACCCCGATGCGGGGCAGTATGCGGATGTTCATTGAGAATAAGATCGA
>JADFYG010000057.1 GCA_015233155.1 Candidatus Rifleibacteriota bacterium | reverse complement strand
GAGCTTTTCGAAAAGCAGCCTGGTTTTCTTCCATGGTTGTCCGGCGGCTTGACGACATATAATCCTGGTAATATGGCGCCGCGATTGTGATCGCCACGCCAATGATGCTTACCACCACAATAAGCTCAATAAGGCTGAACGCTGAGGCAAAACGTTTGGCAATCTTCATAATTCTCTCCCTCTTACGACTAACGTCGCGGCCTGACCAAGATATTCTCTATCCAGCATAATTTCGGTATTTATCACATTCTATAATTATTATACAACAACATGTTGAGAGTTCAAAAAAACATTTAATGCTAAGCCAAAATTGCCCGTATCATTTAATCTCGCCCCCATAAGGCTAATTGGTACATAATATATGAAGTCCACTTGTGTAAAAGCCAACAAATCGGATATTCTAAGAGAAGATGAAGACATGAATTCTAACGTTCATAAAAAATACTTTACATAAGTGCAACCTGCAAAATTATATGTCAATCATGAGTGAATTCGCATCGTCCATTTGTAGGAGCAAGTTTCAAACCCGCCCCTACGGGATGTTTCGTAAATTTTGCAAGTACCACATAATTATGCCAGGACGTTTCGATGAGCCACCTTCAAGCACGCACGCATATTGTACAGCTAGTGGTTATCTAATGCCATTGCGTATCAGAATAATAAGCGTGGTTATGCTATTGCTGTTTTTAGGAAATAATACTTCGGCTCAGCCACAGGAAAACATCTCGAAACGCGAAAAACAACGTAAAGTTGTATCTCTCGATGAGTTGGAGCGAAATCTGGAAAATCCAGTCAGGCTTAAAGATATGCAACCAGACAGGGTCATCGACGTTTTTGGTGTGAAAAATGGAGAAATTGTCGCTGATATTGGCGCCGGAACAGGCTTTTTCACCTTTCGTCTCGCCAACAAGGTCGGCCCTGCCGGAAGGGTTTTTGCGGTTGAAATTGAAGATCAGCTACTCGATTTTATTCGCCGGAAAATGGATAAAAACAAGGTAACAAATATCATTCCGATAAAATCTTCTGACCCGGCCCCCAATCTTCCTCCTGCAATTTGCGACAAAATTTTTGTGGCCGGCAGTTATTATTATTTTCCCGACTCTGTTTTGTTCATGAGCAATGCACGTAAAGCACTCAAACCTGGCGGCTTGGTTGCAGTTGTCGATCTGGAAAATGCTAAATACAAAGTAAAACCCAAGAAATTCGCTTTAACGGATCAAATAGGTACTGCCGCCGGAGTGATCGACGAGATGAAAAAGGCAGGCTTTACTCTTCGTGAATCCCACGATTTTCTCAAATTTAGATTTTTTCTCGTGTTCAGCGCAAGTGAAGAAGCATCGCAAACGGCTCCTCTCAAATAATGAACGACCCTCGACTGAAGTCGAGGTGTTCACCCATCCCCGAGTGTTACACTAAATATTCACGGCTCTTTACGACAAGCGAGATTCCTCACATTCGTTCGGAATGACAAACAATGCTGACCATGCATCATGGCTTCTTGGGAACCATGACAGTCGCCTCGAAATACTCAGATAATTTGATTTCTTTCGCTAATTTATAGCCCGCAGCGTCAAGCTCTCTGAACATCAGATATTTACTCGTTTGGCGATTGTCATCCCCATATGGAATATAGGCACCCCTGCCCTTTTGTGCCAGATAATCGCCAAATTGGGCAATAAAATATAAACGATTGAGTTTGATCACCATACGCATAGCTCTGTCGTCTATTTGTTCAACCCTCTTTTCAAAAACTCCTTCATCCTGGAGCATCAAGAGTAACCAGTTAGCAAAATCACGCTCAGCATCAGAAAAATTAATTTTAGCAATAAATGAGCCGCTATAAAAATGTTTATAAAACTGAGGATTTTTAAGCATAGAGTTAAAATCATTTACAATGGCTTTTCTAAATCCGGCACCACGCTCTCCTGATACAATAAGCTGTTTAGTGGCGGTCGATAACTCCTCGAAAAACGGATTATCCATGGAACCACTGGATAGAGCGACAGCCAAGCCCTTGACATCGGCCAGGTCGTTCTCAGAAAAAAGAGGGACCTGATTATTCATAACGATAACCAATCTGGCGTTGGGCTTCAGATAATCGCGCAACTTAGTGAAATACTCTGTGCGATTATCCAGACAGTGATAGACGTTTGACAATAACACGATGTCATAACGATGTTTGCCGTAAAAATCGTCCAGGCCTTCCTTTTTTACTAAAGCAGAAAACAGATTGGGCAAACCTCTTTTTTTGGCCTCATCGGCTATATGATCGACAAAGTCCTCACGAATATCCGTGGAATAGACCTCACCCGTTCCATGTAGTTTTTCCGCAAACAGAATTGAAGCATAACCAGGACCGGCACCGACATCCAGAATTGCCATTCCAGAGGCAATGTCCAAGGCATCAATGAGCTTTTCTAATTTAATGAACCTGTTTCGTCCTTTTTGTCGCACGATCGCATTGCTCAACGGAGGATGAGAATTTGTCTGTGGAGTAAATGAATCGCCAGGCAAAGCCACTGGATACTCAGACGAAGCCACAGGCCCCCCCTGCGGAGGCATTGGACATATCATTGGACGTATTGGAGCCGACTGCGTGGATAGTAAAGCCGACTGTGCGTACACCACCGATCCAACACTTATCGACAATAGCAGCATTAAGAAAAACTGAACTCTCCTCATCATCTCAAAGATCCCCTGTGTTTCGAATTATATTATTTCAACGCATATAGCAAAAGGACAGACAAAATTTCTCACAGAGCCCACAAAGATCACGAAGGAAGCTAAAATAATCTGCAAAGACACGCCTCGATTTTTTTGAAACGTCCACTTCTTAGAAACAAATAAAAATCTCTGTGTTCTCCGCGCACTCAGTGAGAAATGCCGTTGTAGTATTAGGGAAGCCGTTGTCCCATATCAAGGCGCTTTTGGCACCATGATAATCGCGTCGTAATACGTCGATAAACTCGTTTCGCTGGCTACTTTGTAACCTGCGGCATCAAGCTCTCGAAACATAACATATTTACTCGTGTGGCGATTGGCATCAGAAGGGGGGATAAATTCCCTCCAGTTCTTCACCGATTTGTAAAATTGCCCGGTAAAAAATAAACGATTGAGTCTTATCACCGTACGCATCGTCCTGGCGTCTATCTGATCAGCAGGCTTTTCGAAAACTCCATCCTCCTGGAGCATCATGATCAGCCAGTTGGCCAAATTACGCTCAGGAGGAGTGAAAAAATTTTCCCTGAAATACGAGTTTGTATAAAAATGTTTATAAAATAGAGGGTTTTTCAACATCCTGTTAAAATCTTCTAAAAGAGCGAGCCTCAATGAATTCCCTCGGTCGCCCGCACTGATGAGCTGCCTGGTGGCGGTCGATAACTCCTCAAAAAATGGATTACTGCCGGTGTCCGTTGAGTAGGTCGCAACGATATTTGAAACCCACGCCTCAATATCAGACAAGGAATCCTCAGAGAAAAGATGATCCTGATTATACATAACGATAACCAATCGGGCGTTTGGCTTTAGAAATTCGCGCAACTTGCTGAAGTATTGTATGCGATTGTCCAGACAATGATAGACGTTTGACAATAACACGATGTCATAACGATGCTGACTGTAAAAGTCATCCAGGCCATCAACTTTAACCAATACCGAAGTCAGGTTGGTCAGACCTCTTTGGCGGGCCTCACCGGCAACGTGATCGACAAGAACATCGCGAACCTCCGTCGCAAAAACTTCACCGGTTCCATGAAGTTTCTCAGCGAATAAAAACGAGGCATAACCCGCGCTGGCGCCAATATCAAGAATAGTCATTCCTTCGATAATGCCCAGGGAATTGATAAGAGACTCAAAGTTTATAAATTTATCCCGAACAGTTTGTCGCTCTATAGAATGTTGTATCGAATGATCTTTCAGCGCTGAACGCGCCTGCCCTGGCAGAATCGACCCAAGAATCATCGACAACATCAGCGTCAAAACGGCCGTCACTTTCTTGTTCATCTCAAAGAATCCTTGTATTCCGAGTTTAATTAACGATAAGTCGGTCTTCGTTCCCGCACTCATATTCCCTATGGAATTTTTTGAACGTGATTTTTTATATACTCCAAAATATCCTGAGTATTTTGTACTGTCATTTCCGGCAGCGCTCGTCCGTCCGCCTCAGTCACTCCGCTCGTCAGACAGCACAAGACTGTATTTCCCGCTTCGATGAGACCAGCATCAATAGCTTTCAGGGTTCCGACCAGAGCAATCACTCCAGTCTTCTCGATTACCTGTCCGGATCTCAGGCTGATCGAAATACCTCGCGAAAGAAGTAATTCAAGAATTCGCCCGTATTCAGCATCAGTATCGATATATGCATTGAACTCATTCTCATTGACTGTCAGCAAGTCACCATTGGTCGACGACAAGAGTTGATGGAAATCATCTGATGTCTTATATGTTTGAGGAGAATCGTCATACATGACTCTTGTCAGGAGTTTCCCGTCTTCTTTCCAGATCTTATCAACAGGATCGACGGCATCCGGCTTCCATGCGGCAAACATGGGGCAATTGGCCTCCTGCTGAACCCCGAGAAACCGCGGCACCCCATGAATGTCATTCTGGAAAGCCTTCAGAACGTTATAAATCCCTATCGGCCCGAAACCGGCGCTGATCGTCTGAGAAATCCAGTCATATTTTCTGACCGCAAACATATGCTCCAGAATAAACAGCCCTCGGAACATCGCCGCCACGTATCTCCATGACGTATCCGGAATATGTCGAATACGCGCCGTCTTTGCGAAAAAACCAGCCAGTTCCTTGACTCGCCCCCGGTCTTTAACGCCTATTAAATGCCCTCGCCGGCCATCAAACAGTTCGCTGTCCAGCAAATCCAGGTTTTCGATCGGACAAAAGAAAAAAGTCTCTAATCCGGATTTCCGCCCGTAGCGAGTAAGCGCTGTTCCAGTGTTCCCACCGGACTCAAAAGCCACACGTTCAGCCGCTTCCATGCAACAAAGAGAAGTAGTCAAACATCCGTCGATAGACTTTAACGACCCGGTCGCCATACAGGATGTCTCGTCAAGGATGTGGACATTTACACCCTTGTAATCCATCAGAGAAACAACGCGTTCACCCTCCCGGATACTACATTCCAGAAGACACTGTTTAAATACAAGATCTTTTTCCACGCAATCATCGAACTTAAATACATTGCGATATCTGGAAACAATGCTTGTTTCCGAAGCAAAGCTTTCATCGATACAGCTTTCGAAATCAGACCTATTTTCGGCAAAAAGTCTCATTGAATATGACATCTTCCACATGTTTCAGTGTCTTTGGCTCGGCTGTGTCACCCGGATAGCCAATCGGAACTATAGTAACAGGGTCAACATCCGCCGGCAAATTTAAAATCTTTCTAATATCGTCCGCAACTTCAGGGGTGCCAATCTTATATGCAGAGAGATAGACACCTGTAAGTCCATGATTCGCCGCCGCCAAAAGCAGATGACCGGTAGCGAGTATGCCGCTTTCCATGCCCCGGTCATATGCCATGGATCGGTCAACGCAAGTGATCACTATAACAGGCGCGTCCATAAGAAAAGAAGCCGGAAACTCCCGCTTTTCAGGGGGACAATATTTATCTTTAATCTCGGCAAGCCGTCTTTTTGTCTCGCCAGATCTGATTTTAATAAAATACCAGGGCTGCCCGTTCATGGAAGACGGCGCTCTGATCGCGCAATCGATAAGTGATCTCACCAAATCATCCGGGACATCCGCGGAAGAGAAGTTACGAACTGACCGTCTTGCCTTCACAACCGCTTCAAACTCCATATTTTTCCTCCTCAGCAACCATTTGAAAGGATCAACCCCTCAGGATCAGCGCAACGCCGCCTACGGCAATCGCAGTTCCCGTGATTGTTCGAAGCGACAGTTTCTCTTTCATCAATAAACATGACATCGGCAGAATAAACAATGGACTTGTTGAATTCAGAGTACCTGCGATTGCAGCATCGATATGCTTTAGAGCAACTATTGAGAGCCAAAATCCCCCAACAACGACAACTAAGACCACCCCCAACACCTTTGCCAAAAGTGGCACGCTTCGAAAAGGGGCCACCCAGGTTCCGAGTTCAGAACGCCATAAACCCCAAAATACCAGACCGACGGCCCCAGAAAGCAGACGAATCCAGGCAGCCTGAACGGTTGGAACGGAAGCGACTCCGATTTTTGCAAGAAGCACGGCGGCTGCCGTACACAGCACTGAAAGAAGTCCATAACGTATGCCCAAAGAGTTGTTTTCTGTCGATAAGCCTGCAGATGCGCGTTCCCAGATTACCCACCCTACGCCCAACGTGGTGACGACTATGCCGGCCCAGACTCCGGATGCGGGTCTCTCACCAAGAAACACCGCCGCCGCAACCGCAATGGCAACCGGGTTTAATGACCCCATCAGCGAGGCTCGTCTTGGCCCCAGTTGCATCAACGCCAGAAAAAAAAATGTGTCTCCGACTGCAATACCGAGAACCCCGCTCAATCCTAAAAATACTACTGAACGCACACTGATCGCCTCGAAGCCGACAAACAGCAGAATAAAACCCAGACAGATACTTCCGATCAAGACCTTGCTCAGATTCATACTGTATGACGAGAGCTGCTCTCCCAACTTACGCCAAAGAATTGCTCCAAGCGCCCACGAACATGCAGAGAGCAATGCAACTCCGCAATACAACAACCGATCTTCCATGATATCAGGAATTACCATAAGAAAACGGGTTCAAATCACCCTCAGAGTAGCATGATCTTGGAAAAGGAAGATACTTCGGATTGTAGAATTGCGTCACAACTTCGTCTGCAAAGAACACTCCTCGTGGAGTCACACTGAACATATCTTCGGATTCGCTGATAAGATTATACTTCTTCAGATTTTCAATTTGACGTGGGAAGACCTCACTTACGGATAACCCCGTTAACTCGCGAAACCGTTTTTTCAACAAGCCATTATGCTTCAGAGAAAGCGTTACAGCCCATCTTGATTCGTCATCCATGGTCCTGACCTTGCCACGATTTATAGGCAGAGTTCCGCTGCTTACATATTCCGAATATCTGACCAGACTTTCTCCTGTATTGAGATAAAAGCGCCCCTGAACATTGGACCAGGAGGAAATGCCAAACCCTATTACATCGGCAAGCCTATCTGTATGATCTTTCAGATACTGGGAAGCATGACCACTCCCCCTGGTGAATAATCTTCTGGAAACCTCATTAAGCCCGCCTTTCCCGGCAATCAATGCCCCTAACTGCTTCATTACATAAAGCTCTTCAACGCTCGGAAATGATTCCGGATGTGTTTCAAATGTCTTTTTTATGGCTCCGGTTTTATCTCCATGAGGAACAATGCGAAGTCTGTATAACTGAAACGCATCAACACCTACAGCCAAGGCTGTTTCAAGACTCGACAGCCATTTTTCCAAAGTACAACCGGGATAACCATATATAAGATCGATCGCAACGCTTTTGAAGCCGACCTTTCGAGCCTGCTCTATGGCATTCATTGCATCTTTTGATGAATGAACCCGGCCCATCTCTTTCAGAGACTGGTCGTCGAACGCCTGTACACCCAGACAGACCCGGGTAACGCCATTGTCTTTTAGAACCCGAAGTTTTTCAATACCGGCATCGCCAAGAATGGAGCCCGGTTCCATTTCGCACGTGATTTGCTTGCATTTAGTTAAGTCAAGACTGGGTTCGAAGGAACGAAACATGTTGTTGATCTGCTTCGCGGAAAGTACTGTCGGGGTCCCTCCACCAAGGAGCATCGAACTTGGATATATCTTTTGGATGCCAACCTTCTCCTTCCATAGAACCATTTCTCTTGCCATAGAAATCAAATAATCATCCATTTCCTGTTCAGTACTGCCAACGTTTACAGTCCAGTGGCAATATGTACACCTGGATCTGCAAAAAGGAATATGGACATATACTGAAG
Source organism: Candidatus Rifleibacteriota bacterium (assembly GCA_015233155.1). Taxonomy (GTDB): domain Bacteria; phylum Muiribacteriota; class Ozemobacteria; order Ozemobacterales; family Ozemobacteraceae; genus JADFYG01. The sequence continues at coordinate 31,348 of JADFYG010000057.1, read as the reverse complement.
AATGTCGCGATCCATCGTAATTCAGATCTTTCAGCATTGACGCTTCGTCACTGCTTCCAAACATCGGAATAGGTGGATAGTATATAGCGGGATAGTACAGACTTCCTTTCGGAATCAAACCAGCGGCCCGAAGCTCTTGCACGTTAAAGAGTTCCACCTGCTTCCTGGCGTTATCGATCCAATTCGGTGTTGTCATGAATATATCTCTATTCTATGCGATCTGCGATATCCGCAAGCTTCTCGATGGCTGCCAGGAAGCGTTCGAAATATGCCAAGAGATGGTGCTTCTGCGACAGGCGTATGACTCCGAGTTTGTGACGCAAAGCATCAGTCATTACCCCGGAATCAAGGCTGAACTCTTCCTCGGCCATCGCAACGACTACCTCCTTGCGTACCGACGGCATCTTGCCCTTGAGAAACAACAACGCACGTAAAAGCGGAAACACAGAACCAAAAGTCCGCGTGATCATCGATTCAAAATTACTCAGCGATTCGCCCGATGCAAGAAACTCGGTGCGGGTCTCGGTGACCAGGCCCTTCAACATCTGCTCGACCTGAATGCGTAACAGCGAGCGATCAATCTGCAATGCACCGAAAGGATCAGTTCCAAAAAGCATGCGATGGTTGTCGCGAATATCCATGAACAGAAGCGGAAACACATCGAGTGACCGTTCCAGATCAACAAGCGAGAAGATCCGGGGCGCAGCAAAGCCGCGCACCATCCATCTTTCCATCGGAAGTGCCAAAACCTTGAGATGCGCCACCGTTATGGTTTTCATGATGAATACCATATTGATATTGGACGGCCCGTAAACATAATCTCCCGAAGCCGCGCTTCCGTATACGGCCAACGACAAAAGATCTCCTCCCAGCAACCCAACCACCTCATCACGAAAAGGTTCAAAAACGGTTTCCGGATTAACAGGTACATTGCGTAAACGCAACGTCAAAAATTCCAGCATTGGAGTTAATTCCTCCGATTCTTTCTTGTTATGTGGGCCGAAGATCCGGGAGCCCCCATGCGTGTAAAGTATATCATGCTCAACGTTCTGAGTGAGAACGTAATTGAAAAACTGTCGAATAGGACGAATGCAAACAGGCTTTTGACGATATTTTGCATACAAAAACCAGGGGAGTGGTTCAAACCCCATACGCACTTACTTGAACATCAAAATTCTATTTTTATCATTTCGACCGAAGGGAGAAATCTTGTATTTATGAGATCTCTCACATTCGTTCGAGATGACAATCTATTCCTGAGAAAGCGCTTATGGTTTCAAACTCTTACCGAGACATATTGATTGAAAGGGGGTGTTTCAAGGGCATCGCAGCAAAATCCCTTGGAGATCCTCACCAGCGCCCAAATGGATAATTGCCGGATGCTACAAAAAAGTTGACAACTGAGTTTACAGAATGCATAGTTTAATCACCGTGGAGGTGGATCATGCTGGCGAAAGCACCTACCCTGGGCATCTCTCTCATCGCCCACAACGAAGGCGCGATGATCGGGGAAGCTCTCGCCTCGGCTTCCTTCGCCGACCGCCTCGTCGTCGTTGACTGCGCGTCGACTGACGATACCGCCGCTATCGCAGCCTCGCACCCCGAAGTCACGGTTTTTTCCAGGCCCAACAACCCCAACCTCAACGTAAACAAGTCTTTCGGCTTCGACCAGCTCGACACTGACTGGATCTTCTACCTTGATCCCGATGAACGCATTCCGGCAGCAACAGCGGCCGAGATTCGCGAAGTCATTGCCAAAGACCCGGAAGGCATCCGTCACGCAGCCTTCCGGCTTCCCCGCGTGAATCATTTCTTCGGACACCCTCTCCTGCACGGCGGGCAATACCCCGACCGGCAGTTACGGCTCTTCAAACGGAACAAGGCGAGATTTCCCAACCGCCACGTACACGAAAGCCTTGAGGTCGACGGCACAGTCGGCCTTTTGGAACAGCCTTTCGATCATCACCCCTACCCCACCCTTTCGATTTATCTGCGCAAAATGGATTTCTACGCCACATTTCAGGCAAATTTCTGGATGAACGCCGGAATAAGGCCCAACTCGCTTTCCGCCTTCCGTTATTTCGTCGCTCGCCCTGCAGGCCGGTTCCTGAGACGTTTTGTTCTCAGATGCGGATTCCGGGACGGCTGGGCCGGCTTTATCGCAGCCGCTGGCGATGCTTTCCAGATCATGGTTTCATATGCAAAACTTATCGAGATGGCTGACAACAGGTCTTCACATCCATGAAAATTATTCAAATCCTGAATTCGCCCAACTGGAGCGGCGCATCCAGCTACTGCGTCACTCTCTCTGAGCGGCTCATGCGTCTGGGTCACGAGATCCTGTTACTTACCGAGCCGGGAAAGCCGCTCGACGAGGCTCGCCGACTCGGCATACCGTGCGATGACACGATACGTCTCAACCACAGAAATCCGCTTCTTTACGTGCATGCCATGAAACGCATGCAAACTGTCTTCAAAGATTTTCAACCCGACATAATATCCAGTCATATCAACGAAGGCGCCTGGATGGCGGGAATGATGGCCCGTAAAGCTGCGCCACACGCGGCCGTGGTGCGCACGCGCGGAGATATCGATCCGCCAAAGAGCCACTTTATAAACCGATATGTCCATCACCGGTGGACCGACCATATCATCGTAAGCAGTCGCCTTCACAAACGGCTCTGCACAAAGCTTCTCGACTTCCCCGCTGACAAGATAGACGTAGTCTACGGCGCAATCGATATCAACCGGTTCAAGCCTGAAGCCGATCCCTCCCGTGCCTTTCGAGCCGAGATCGGCGCAACACCGGAAACCGTAGTAATCTGCATGACAGCCAGACTTGATCCGGTAAAGGGGCATGAATATGCTTTATCGGCGCTGGCGCGCGTCGCTTCCATGAAGATTCCTTTTCTGGCGGTCTTCCTCGGCTATGAAAACTCCTGCACATTTGCGTGGCTTCGCCAGGAGGCCACCCGCCTCGGTCTGGCTGACCACATCCGCACTTTTGATCGCCGTTACGATCTTCCGGCAATCATATCATCGATAGACGTCGGATTGATCGCGTCGACGGGCTCCGAGGCCAACTGTCGGGCCGCACTCGAGTTCATGGCCTGCGGAAAACCCGTCGTCACGACCAGCGTCGGCGTTATTCCGGAAATCGTTATCGAAGACGAACAAGGCTTTTTGTGCCCCCCCCTGCGACGGGGAAGCACTCGCCGCAGGTCTGGGGCGATTCATGGCCGACCCTGCTCTGCGCATCCGTATGGGCCACTCGGCCCGGGAACACGCAGTCGCCAACTTCCCCCTGGAGAGATTCGCGACCGTCACTGAAGCTGTCTACGATCGGGCAGTCCGCGCCAAACGAGGAGTATAGTATGCCACTACCCCCTTTATTTAGGGCGCGGCGGATTCGGGGAACGACGCCGGTGATGATACCGCTGCGGAGACGCATCGCCCCACACCTGGGAAACTATGTAAAGCGGCCGCCCCTGAGTTTCCAGATATACCTGGGACAGATATTCACCTAGAAGGCCCTGACACAGCATTCCCAATCCATGCAGCAAAAAAACGGTGGATTCCCGGACAGGAGATCTGGAACGATCGTCATTCGGTTCGACAAGGCGTTTGATAAATGCGATCAAAGCAATGACTGCTCCAAACCACGTGCCTACTCGCAACGGTGCCCGCGAAGAGGCCAGAAAAGCATCAATGGACAGTCGCGCCATCTTCCATAATGAATATTTCGTCTCTCCGGCGGAACGCGCATCGCGAACATATTCTACAGCCTTCTGCCTGAATCCGATCCAGGAGACCAGACCGCGCAAAAACCGCGACCGCTCCGGACACCGATTCAACGCTTCGACCACCTTGCGATCGAGCAGTTTGAAGTCACCGACATCGACAGGCGCGTGCGCACCAGCCACAAGACGCAGTAACCGATAGAAAATAGCGGCAGACGCTCGTTTGAACCAGGTTTCGCCCTTTCGTTCCGCCCGATGGCCATACACGACCTGATACCCGTTACGCCACTCCCTGACCATTTCGGGGATTACCTCAGGAGGATCCTGGAGATCTGCATCCAGGAGTATCACCGCTCGCCCTCGCGCATATTCGAGACCGGCGGTATATGCCGCCTGCTGTCCGAAATTACGCGACAACACCATCACTCGCACTGCGGAATCGCGTCTGGTCAGAGCATGGAGCATATCAGTCGAACCGTCCGTGCTGCCATCGTCAACGAACAGAATCTCATGATCGACGGTGAGCGCCGAAAGCACGTTCTTAACGCGACGGTATGTTTCCGCCAATATTTGGCACTCGTTGAGAACCGGCATTATGACAGTAAATTCTACACCAACCTTAACAGGCTGAACTCTATTAACTAATTCGGACACGCGAAAATCCTCGTTCCCTTGAAATCAAAAACCTTCTGAAACTGTGCATTGAACTCGTCGAGTTTAAACTGTGGAAACTTCTGACGTTCGAGATCACCGACAATGATATATCTAATGCCGTATCTTCTCAATAATTCCCGAACTAATTTCGCATTTTCCAGCCGGTACATTGTATCAACATCAGTGGCGCGCGCCGAGGCAGGTTCGCTTCCTCCCCGCCAGAGCCATTCGTGAACGAACCAGCCCAAAGGTGTTGGAAGCCCCGTTGCCATGGAAATCCGTCCATAATCAGTGTAGCTATCTCCATTGGCTTCCAGGATAGCAGGCTGCCCGACGGCATTCGCCCTCAGCCACTCGACAGCCTCGGCATCGCCGGACTGCTGCATCCGCATGAATCGAAGTCCATCCAGCCCCTTGTATCCGCTGAGAGAGATTCCACCGTAAAATTGCGGCAACGCAGGAATCGCATATAAAAGTAAAGCAGCGAACATAAAGGAAAAGGCTGCCCGCACACACCAGGTGACGACAGGCCGCGACACCGCACGCGGAATCCGTTCGAACACGAACCCTGCAACAATGCACAGCAGCAGAAATGCCTGATAGGTAAGCTTGAACATCGTATTCGCGCGATGGAATGTGCGGCCATAGATGTCCTTGACGTAGACGATTTCGGGAATAGCAAGCAGACAAACCGCTGTCGCAATCAACACGAGACAAAAACGATCAGCCGGAACAGCATCACGAAATCTTTCCATGGGCCGGAATCCGCCTTCTCCCGGTCTGAAAAACCAGACCAGAAATACGACGGCGAAAAACAGGTGGCCGCCCCATAACACCAAAAATTGAACAACCGGAGTATGCGTAAACGTCAGGCCGACACCATGGGAAAAGTTCTTGAACGCCCGCGTAAATGGCGATGCAAGCGCGGGAAATCCTAAAAATATCACAGCCGCCCTTGTCGCAATAGCCCCTCCGCACCCCTTCGAAAAAGAGAACGCAGCCGCAAAACCCAGCATCAGCAAATAGATGGGCACATCCCACATGTTGGTCATCGAAAAAACGGCGAAGAGGAGCGCAAACAGAGGAAAGAACGGCCACAAAGGAATCGCCGAAAACTTCCCTTCATATCGGCGCCAGCCGGCAAACAAGAGAGCGCAGAATAAAAGTACGAAAGGCAGATTCGACACGTGCCCATGCAGATCTGAAACTACGAACGAATAAAATGGAAACTCATGAATGGTCTTGTCGTCGACGGGCGGGTCATACCCGATAAAGCGCGTTGAATCCGGGAAATAGAAGCTTTTCGAAGCGGCAAATGGCAATCCGATCAGCGGAAGAAACCATTTCCAGAAAGCGTGAAAATTTCCGCCGAACGCAGCCATAGCGGCAGCAACAAGGCCGGCAGCAACGCGCGCTCCGCGAAGGTCTGATCCGAAGACGCTTTCAGCCATGGCCAACGCGAGCGAAAACGTTAAAGTGCAGGTGAAGACGAAAAGAGTCCCCATCATGAGGTTGTACCCCACTTCTGATGCGACTCCGCTCAGGTGAATCAACCAGGCGGCGATAAAATGCCCATAGTAGTAGTAATTGATCGTCGCCCCCGCAAACCATGGATCCGGAGGCGGCATTGTCGGCGACCGCAAACAGGCGTTGACGAAGCCGAAATCCATGAATTTTTCGAGGCCCAGCGTATCGGGATTCTGACCGCGTATGAACGCAAAGATAACGAGCAACGCAAAAAAGGCAAGCTCACGCATCAGCAGGGTCCGTCGATGCTCCTGCACCAGTTCAAGGAGTGATTTCCGTGATTCGGGGGTTCGCAACAATACCACACCAATAATAAGCGTAATGCAGATCGCCGAAACGCGGCCGAACGGTACGATTCCCAGGGAGGCAAGAAGCCAGCTACAGTACCCTCCAAGTAATATGCCAAGCGGCTTGGCAAATGGATATCCGCGATCGGGCCAATCAGCAAAAAGTTTTGCGCAAAGAGGAGCGTGAAGCAGACCAATAACGAACAGCACTGCCCACCAGGTAAACAAAGACGGAAAATCACCCAACCAGATTAAGGCTGCCGCTGACGCGCTCACTGCCGCACACCTTTGTCCATACTTTTCGACACTCCAGCAAAGGAATAGATTTTTTTCTCACAGAGGCACAGAGGACACGGAGGTTTTTATTATATTTTAAGAAGTGGAGTTTTCAAAAATGTATCTCGGTGTGTTTTTGTGAACTCTGTGAAAAATTTTGTATGCTATTTTGCTATAGTGTCTGTTATTCATGTTTTCATATTTTCAGGTTATCCGGTTATTCAGAGCCTTCCACCATTATGCGGGCAACACGGCGTCCCATGCGGATGGCATAGTTGACTCCGCGATCCTCGGGAAAGATCTGTGCCATCGAGGACAGATAGGCCCCGGCAACAGGTGTTTTCAGCGGCGGAACCAGCTTTCCATAACCCGGAACCACGACCGGCTGCGCATAGCGGGCGCGTGACAGACGTCGCGAGAGCACGCGAGCCTCACTAAATGTGGAAAAAAGACGGCCGGCACCTTCCAGAAACACGTCGGTAATGACCTCGTCCGAAGCGCCGAACAACGGATCAGCCGGATCAAGATATCTGGAAATATAGACGATATGCGCACCATATGATTCGACCGGAAGCAGATTCGTGTGTTCAATAACCGCCACAAACGGAAAGCCGGGATCGGCGACGCTCGTCCAGTAAAAGGGTGACAACGAACGATCAAGTTCAAGCATCAGACACAAATTCGCCTGGTATTTTATTGATCGCCATACTGCGCGGGTAGATGCGGGCAAGGCCGGCATCAGATCGGCAAACGCGGATGGTGACAACGTGCAAAGCACCTCATCGAACTCGTAGACGCCCCGTGAAGAGCTGCCTGGAGGAAGACTGCTTTGCTCATATCTGTTGCCCGGAAAAGAGCCGGATATGCTCCGAGATTCATTCCCGGGTGTGGAGTTGCCCCGGCGCGAGGTTGAAACGGTAAAACCGCCACTGTTGCGTGGCTCTACAAACTCTACTGACTCCGAAAGCCGGAGATCAACATTTGCGTCAGAAGAGGCCAGGTGTTGTACCAGTTTATCTATTATTCGCCCAAAACCTCCCCGGGGATAGCCAAGACATTCACCTCCCGCTCCCACTTTCTGACTCGATCCCCGTAGTTTCAGCTTGTTCGCGAGCCAGACTGCGGAGATACGATCTGCATCATCCCCGAACTTTGCGCGCAGAAGAGGCCCCCACACAGCATTATAGACTGCTCGTCCAGTGTGACGCCTCACCCACGAAGCGGCTGTTTCGTCTTCGAGGCTGCTCCAGTCGCGGATCATGCGTGCACTCAGAATATGCAGCCCCATGAGCAGTCTTCGCGCAGGGGAAACCGGCGGGAACCTCAACAAATCGAGCGGTCCGGAAAACGGATGCGACACCCCATGCCTGTAAAAGGCGTTCTTCGGTGGGATCCAGGCCAGAGATTCACCCAGTCCCAGTTCGCCTAAAAGTCTGACCGCATCAACATCGGATGTAAACAGATGATGATAAAAACGCTCCACCGGGTCACGACCGGCGAGAGTGGGAAGCATCCGGCAAAGGCCTCCCGCCTCCGACTCCTTTTCGAAAATCGTTACGCGTCTTCCGCCTGCGGCGAGATCGAGGGCTGCCGTTAAGCCGGTCAAGCCGCCTCCGATGATGGCAACAGTCTTCATGATTATCCTTTTGCGAGCCTGACGCAATATACTACACTCATTATGATATTTTCATTCAATTTCAGAAGCCGCTGGCCTTCTGGGCAACATATGCCGGACACTGCACACCTCATTATTGAGGAGTAAAGTGAAGTTTCGCACTTTTTCAAAAAATCGTCTATTGATGAGTCTTTTCATAAATCATCAGAAGCCCTTGGAGTCTGTGAAACGCCCATGAATTCATAATATTGCTTTTTCGAAGTCTAAAATGCGCGAAAGTCCATGGAGCGTAACCGAAAAAAACAAAACCCCGCGGGTTCTTGCTGACTTTACCCGAAGGGTTCAATTTCCAAAAATTTTCCGGAGTTATTGTTTTTCTTTCAAACCTTTTCTAAAACGGGGAGCTTTGACAACAACCCTCAGAGAAAATTTTCTCGCAGGTTCTACATCTTTTTCCCAACCCTGGTAATAAGCCATGTTTAGATCAGTTTCGCCTCTCTTATGGGCGACAAAAACAAACGATTCTTGAACGGGAGCACCGACTATATGTATTGGCTGCATTCTAGTTACCATCTGCGGCTCTCCACTTTCCGGAGTTCCGACTTTTATTTCTTCTTCGGATGATGCGATAACAGGGGCTTCAATTTTTGTTTCCCAGGGGGAAGCTTCGACAGCTGTGTCTTCGACTGTAACGCTTTCGCTGCCAATCTCCCCCCTCAAGATTTTGGATATGGCATCGATTGTCTCGGAGGCATTTTTCAACTTTCTGGGGGGAAATGGGGGGCAATTCGTAATGGGCATCAAAATAGTCCTGTTGAATTTCCCAAAAAACCAACTGAAACCAGTGGAAGGATTGGCTTCCAGTTTCACGATAAGTCTTTGGCCCATCTGGAGAGTCACCTGGTCCGGAACGGAGCCTTCAACGACGACGATGGGTTCTAACTTCGTTTTCGTTGGTGCGGAAATTGCGTGATCTTTTGGCCCGTCCACGATCGGCTGATCTTGAGCCATAAGCGGAAAACAATTATAAACAACTCCGAAAACCAGCCCTAAAAAAAATCCCTTTCTTGAAAGCATATCTTTATCCTCTTCAAATAAAATAAATTCGGATGACAACTCAGTTATATCTTCAAAATTTTAATCCGTCAATTCACCTCCAGAATCGCACAGGGTCATTTAATTCTCGTCAGATTGTGCGGCGACAGTCGGGCGCGCCGCGTTTTTTCCATGAGCTTTCTATTGGCGGGCCCGGCGAAGGCGTGAAAAAATATACCCTGGTAATTCCGGTCGGGGAAATTCGCTCCAGGACAACGCTTCGCTGTCTCGAAATGGTTGCTGAGGACCTCTCCTCGAAGGCTTGCCAGAACCCCTTAGAATCGCCCTCCTGGCGATCTGCGGGGTGCCGGCCCATCGTGGGCCGGCATGACAAGCCTTCGGGTTCGGTCTCAGACCATTTCGGACAGCTTCGCTACTGTCCTTCCGCGAACTTCCCCGACCTTGTTTTCATAAATAATGCTAACCTGATTTTCTCGAAGGGTCATTTTTTCACACCTTCGGCGGTCCCGCCCAACCTTCGTTGAAATCAGTCTATTCAAGCCATTATCCGTTAAAAAAAACATGGTTTCCTACATCTGTATCATCTGAGGATAGACTCTTTGTCTTCATATATGGTAAAAACTCCATGAAAATACTTGTTGATGCCCTTAACTCAGTGGCATTCTCGAGTGAATGCATATCATCTCCTGGCAGTTATGTTTTAAACATGAGTAAAATAAGAGGATCACGAAGATTTATGAAAATAATGTCACATACCGGCCATTCGATCCGTAATTATTATCTGGATTCATAAATGGAAAATGGTTTGAGAATGTCGGCCAACACGGGCACAAAATCCGATTCCCGGGATCCGTCAGATGAGTCATTGATGGAATTGGTGCGCAGAGGCGATATTCGGTCATTCAGAAAAGTTTTTTCCCGCAATCTCGAGATGGTAATAAGATATTCAACAGCCCTTTGCGGGAACCCGGAAGACGCGAAAGATGTTGCACAGGAAGTATTCACGAAAGTCTATGTTCACCGTAATACCTATCAGTCCGGAATGAAGTTTAGAAACTGGCTCCTTGCAATCACCAGAAATTCCACCATTGATCGGCTCCGGAAGCAAAATCCGACCCCAATGACCGATGAAATGCTCGAAATGAATCATGCCAGCCATAACTCCTGCGATTTGAAAAGCATCAGCCCGAAACCCGATGACCCATTAGACCTTTTCCTGAGGATTTCCTCTGAAAATCGGGAAATCCTTCTCCTGCGAGTCGTCGAGGGGCTTTCATACGCTGAAATCTCTACCATTACGGGGGTCCGGCCAGACAATCTCAGAAAGATCATTTGCAGAACCTTGGCAAAACTAAGATCGGAGTCATAGAAAAATGGAATGCTCGCGTCTGACAGACCGGCTGGATAGCGTTCCCCCACTTTCTCTTCAACAGATTTCAGAAGAGTTTCGGGATCATATCCGCGAATGCCCATCCTGCGCGCGTTCTCTTGAAGCCCTCCGAAAATTCAGCCAGGAAGCAGTTTCAATAAATATTTCCCAGTCTGAAGCGCGACAGATGCTGGAGCGAATTGAGCATTCGATTGTTTCTGAAGCACCTTCCGCCCCAGCCAGATCCCTCAATGACGTCGTTTCTTTCCCTTTCGATTTTCTTCAGATTTTAAAGCCCGCGCTGCGAATAGTTTTTGCGGGAATCATTTTCTTTGCCATTTCATTATCTTTATTTGGCCCTAAAAGGCTGGTTACCCCGGAGAGCTCCATTTTTCTGACCGGGAATGACGCAGTTGCAGAGATTGCACCTGGAAATACACTCTTGGCCGGAACCGACAAGCAATCTGTATTTACAGATACAACGGTGATGTTTCGGCATGGTAATTCACACGGAACACTGGTTTTCCCTGATAATGGAGCCATTGAATTCCATGGAAAAGGTGTGATTAAGGTCACCTCTGATGGCTTCACCACTTCTGACGCCTCATTCGTGGCATCTTTCAAACGTGGGAAGAAAGGGTTCACCGTGAAGGTTCCCCAGGCTATTCTCGGGATTCGCGGAACATCCATTCAGTTCGATCTCGTAAATGGCAATGGAAGTATCAGGCTATTGTCAGGAGTTGTTGAAGTAACGCCATCCTCACCGAGAGCCGTCTCCTTCACATGGAACCCGGGTGAGAAAATAACGCTTGATTCAAACGGACTGAAGCGTGAGACGAAAACCTCCATAGGAACTTCATCAGTCCAGCCAGCACCGGCAGCCACGACGACACCGACAACCCCGGGACTCCCTGACAAAACAAACTCTCTTTTCAAAACCGGTCCCCAAGAGGCATCTTCCTCTTCGAACGTATTTGATAATCGATAGCCTCAGAAGAAATTAATCGACGCGCAGGAAAATCACGGACTGCGAATTGTGGTTTCCTTTTCCGGCGGGAGCCGATTCACCTGGTAGTGTCCAGCCAACGGTCACAGTTACCTTGAAACGATCTCCCTTTAACAAACATTCATCCGGCAAGGGTTTCACCTCAATCCGCCGCTCACAAAATGATTCTCGCAATGGACCTACACAAAGTTTAACGGATGTTCCCGTGAGCGGAATAAATCGGGGAACCTGAATTTCAGGAGTGTGTGGCCCCAAATCATCGTTCATTCCTTCGAGAAGACTCTTGAGATCACCTGTCCCGACGATTCTGGCATATCCCGGTCTCACCTGAAACATAAGCAGCTGCTCGGTGATCTCGGTTGCCATTCGTGTCGCCAGAACTTCATGAAGACTTGCCACGGTTTTCTGAACGCTCGTCGACTGGATAAGAGCCAAAGGTACAAGAGCAAGACCCAGAATAAGTATGCCCACCATCAGTTCTACCAGAGACCAGCCTGCATTCCTCATATTCAATCTGATCCTATAACGCTGACGGACTGATCCTGCCCGTTCAGTACGAGTTGATGTGATTCAGGGGAAGGGGGCGCACAGGGGTTAAACAGAGGATTGTAGCGAATGATCCCTCCACCATTGAAATCAGTGTACATGGTGCGATAAGTATTCGACGGAGGCGCAGGTTTTAATGTCGGGTCGGCAATTTCAAAGGCCGCGACTCCACCGCTTACAAAAAGCTTCGAAGCTGGATTCTTGCTGACATAACTGGAATTCAGAATGCTTCCGCCTGCCCCGGTCGAGCTATAATTATCAGGAGCCGGGTTCAGCGAAACCAGATATGCATGAATCGGCTTCGAAGGGTCTGTATTTGGCGGAACTTTGATTTGCCCGTTCAATGAGACAAGTGAAAAAAGATAATTTGATATTCCGTAGGTGGGGTCACAATCATCGGAGTCGACCCCCTTGATACTGAGATCCCCATTCGAAAGAATCAATATTCCGGATGCCTTGAGCTTGATCGGCTTGTCAATGCTGAGATCCCCCGAGGACCGAATCAAATAGATCCCGGGTCTCTTAAACTCATAGTAAGCCCCTGAGGAATCCTGCTGTAATACTCCGTTGTTCAATAGAGCAAACATAGGATTCACACCGGCTTCCGTTTCTATAATGTGAGTCACTCTCTTTCCAAGGCCGTCCATGAAGAATGTGTTGAATTCAGCCGGAGGAACTTTCTTGTAAATACATTCAAGCAGATTTCCGTTAAAATACATATAGTTGCTGGGGTCGGTGGGCGCTGGGGCCGCATTCAGCCATAATCGAAAGTCTGAGTGAACGGCAATATTTTTCCACTTTGCCCCGGTCTCCGGCGTTTGAGGAATATCTCCTGAGCCGACGGATTGCGGGAGAGGAAGAACTGTCTTGTCGGTTATCGCATCAAGCTCGGGTGCGGCCCACGTATCATAATCGGGGCGGCTCGAAAAGGACATTGTCTCGAACACAAGATTGAAAGGAACTCCGACAATGTTTGCCTGACGTATCGGAAAATTACCATGTGACGGCAAACTCCATAAATATCCCGGATCGACAGGAGGCGTAAATGGAGTGGGAAACAGATCTCCGTATGTCGGTGGAGGTTGATGTGGAGCCGCCTTGAACTTTCCATAGTTTGGGGGGTCGGTCATAGCCGGATTAGCTCCAAAACCATATGGTGGATCCGGCTCTGGATTAAGAGTGAACTGGCATTGCGGGTCAGAAATCGAGCGAATCTGAATAAATCGAAGAAAATCCGCAAGGACATTTCCAACCATGAGAGTTCTTGAAATATACTGTTTCGTGCCGTATGGCATAATCCATGAAGAGCGGAAATCATCCGATGCGAGAGGCGCGGCATTCCCCGCCTGGGGTTTGAACCACTCATAATTGTCGTTAAATGTTATCTGGTAAAAACCACCTGTTATCGCGAGTGCGTCGAACTTCGATGGATCCAGGCCTGGGACCGTGTAAGGATGATCCTGGGTGACACTCTTGGTCGGATCCTTTTTGGAAGGAATCGGATTTTCCAAAAGAATATCGCCGCCAAGCGTATTATCGATGGCTGACGGGTATCCGACAAAAGGATTCCCGCCCCCGGTAACATTCGGGTCGTAACCGGCCGGGATTTTGATGAGAACCGATCGGGTGTCCCTGTCTGCGGCGGCGATTGAGTCTTTGGCTCCTTTGCTGGGCGGCCCCAGAAAAACCCAGCCTGAATTCTGCAACATTTTTTTTGAATCGTTTTGAGTAGAAGTCTTTGTGTAGTAATCACATGTGTCTGTACCATTAATTAAAACCAACCGTTTGGGAGATGCCGGGAAATATTCACCGGTACACTTGTTCGATACAACATTGAAGGATTCCTCATCCGGCGTATAGGGCGAAAAAAGCGTGAAGCGACAATAAGGCCCCGGAATCATGCTGACTACTTTGAAATGTCTCAAAACCCTCGCCTGACGCTTGATTTTGGTTCCAAGGCCACCGAACCCCGAGGAAAAAACCACGGAACAATCGATTTCCACCTCGCCTTGTTTCTCCGCGATGTCTCTTCCCAGTTTTAGTAACGCCGTATATGATGTCACGTTGTCCGGTCGCGGGTGGATCAGACGGATATTCCGGAACTTGACATGAATCTCACTGCATGAGGGCGAGCCCTCATAATCACACAAAAACTTAGTCTGAAACGCATCTCGAATAGTTTTGCAAAAATTCCCAGTTGGGGAAAACTCGACGTCCGGAATAGGACTGGTATTTTCATTTGGCTTGAATAAATCGGCGGCTTCCTGACGAAAGATCGTCCTGATATCGGTCCCGGGTGGCGGGGGATCTTTTTCTCCGAAATTTATGCAATCAGCGGCAAAATGGCATCCGTTTACGGCCAGAATAGATGCCATTTCGGAAAGTTTTCCGTGATGATTCTTGATGAGTTGTTGGCGGGCAAAAAACTGATTGGAGAAAAAGAATACCCCGATAATGATCAGTATCAATAAAATAATTCCGAGAATCATTCCACGGGAATTCTTTCGGAAAGCCCGACGATCGACCATCTCTCTCCCCTTAACGCAAAAAAAAGATACCACTAATTCAAAACAAACAAAACATCCGCGCCATTTCCAAAAAACCCAAATGATTCAGATGGATAAAAGAAAAGACCTCTTTGAAGAAATATCATGGGATTTCTTCAAAGAGGTCTCGTTCCTTATAAGTTATTACCTGTCATTGAAGGTGCTGTCAGAGGTCTCCCCGGGCTGAGAAGGTTGCGGAGTTTCAGTGGGGGTCACCTGGCCTCCTTGCGGAACTTGCTGAGGAGTCGGCACAGTTGTGGATGGAGCTTGCGGAGCGTTCGGCTGCCGATCCCCGACCGTGTTGATCAGCTCCTTAAAGATGATCTCAATCAGCTTCTTGATATAATCAAGAAGCTTGAAAATATTCCGGATGGCACCCGGCTTGGGATTAGTCGGCGGCCTGACTACGGGAGGAGTGTTGGTGGTTGCGGAACTCACCACCGGAGTGGGTGTTGGCGCCGCCGCGGAAGCCACCGGTGGAATGGGTGCCGTTGCTGTAGCCGCCGGGGGCGTGTTTGCCTGTTCGCCGCGAATACGATTTACATCCCGGGTGATATCGTTGACCAGCTGTGTCAGGCTCTTTACCCTTGCGTCTTCGACGGGAACGCCCTCAGTATAAGCTGCCAAAGCTTCTTTGGCAGCCTGGAGATAATCTTCCTGGGATTTCAGACTCCAGCCGTTCTGTGTGCAGTTTGTATAGGCTTTGCCAACGTTGTCATCACCAAGCCGTCTTACGTCACGGGAAATACCGGCTGTGAGATCTTCAAGCTGTTTCAGGCCATAGCCGCCCGGAGCATTCGGAAACTTCTGGTATGTTTCCAGGCAACCCTTTGCCGCTCTCAGATACCCCATCTGTGACTGCATGCTCCAGCCGTTCTGTGTACAGGCCTTGTATGCCGCCTGAAGACTCTGGTCGGCCTGTTTTTTTGCCTCAGCGCCAACATCTGCAGGAGGTTTATTCGGACTATTCAGAAGTTTTGCGACATCTCTCGTGATATCCGATACAAGCTGCCGCAGCTGAAGAATCCGCGGATCGGTGATCCCTCCGGCCGAGCCCTCGTAAACAGCCATGTCAGCATCCAGCGCTTCCTGGGCTGCGGCAAGATATGCCTGCTGAGATTTGAGATCCCATTTATTCTGTGTGCAGTTTTTATATGCAGCGTCAACCTTTTCATCCGCGATTCTCCGGACATCGCGCTGAATATCACTCTTCAGCTTAAAGATATTTCCCTGGGTGATTCCGGTTTGAGTATATACGTCACAAGCCGCCCGAGCAGCGAAAAAATACGCAATCTGGGACTTCAGGCTCCAGTTATCCTGGGTGCATGCCTTGTAAGCCTTATCAACATTTTCATCGGAAATCCGGCGAATGTCCCCGCCAATATCACTTTGCAACTTGTTCAGATCCTTCAATCGGGCATTGTTCGGATCCAGGCGTTGATAGACATTCACCGCATTTTTTGCGGCTTCATAATATTGTCTCTGTGCCGGGAGGGACCAACCTGATTCAGTACACGTTTTATAAGCCGATTGAATCATTTGCTCCGCCTGCGATTTCTGACCATCCGCATTGGCATCCGCGAAGCTCAGACTTGCCACAAAAAGAGACGCCACCAGAATCAGGAACATCCTAGATCGGTTTACCATGACACACCTCCTGATATGATTTTTTGCATCAAGACAATCATATGTTCCGGAATAACACCGCTCAGGATTAAGGATTAGCCGCTTCTAACGCTTTGACATCACGGGTTATATCACTGACAAGCTGGCGAAGGTTCCCTGCGGGGAGTCCAGCCGTCTCATAGGCCCTGAGAGCGGCCTGGGCAGCCGCCAGATAGCTTCTCTGAGATGCCAGACTCCAGCCACTTTTTGTACAGTTTGTGTAAGCATCATTCAGCAGACGATCCGCCTGCTGAGGGGTCAAAGCCGGTCCCAACTCATTCTCAAGTCTGGAAGGGCCCTCCTTTAAGGTATATCCGGGGCCTGGCGGCAAAGTGGTTATTTTAGAAGGTGTGATTTTTGGTAACCTCGGTATCAACCGACCGTTAAAATTCGTAACCTCTCCGGATATGGTCGTCAATTTGGGGGTAATGGCGGTACCAGTGCTGACCCCAGTTCGGATTTCGAATGTGCCGGGGCTGGTGCCACCAGCTGCCGGGCCCTGAGCGGCACTGATCAAACTCGCTCCAGGCAACAGTATCAAAAACCCGAACTTTAACAGATTTCGTATTTTCATGAGTTAATCCTAAGTGTTTATCTTATGTGTTTATGCTGTAACTTTATACGGGGAAAAATATCGTTTTGTGACATGATATACAAAAAAGGCATGAAATCGGGCTCCGGAATGTTCAATAAATCACAGGCGGCAAGGAATTCCAGGAACTGGTGGCAATTCCTCCAAGGGAAAAAAATGTGGAGATCTTGACAGGTTTTCTGCTGTCTCTCTGATCATCAGACTGGACCATCAACTCGAGAAACAACAGGCTCGAAAACACGTTGGAACCATCAATCGGATTCGGCAACGAAACGCGAACCGCTCTGAACTCCTTCACCTTTGGAGCGCCAACAATCCGCTCATCGACTGTTCCGCCGCTTTCAGCCCGCCGTTTGAGACCATTTTTGTCAAGAGAATATGTTATCGTTGCCGGAGTTGGAGGAACGGCATTGGGAAGTGAGTCAATAGAGAAAACATTTGAATTGGCAGGGGTTAAATTGGGAATGCAAAGAACCAGGGTAAATGTCGACGGCAGAGGCTTCATGGTATTATCCGCATTGAAATCAGATGCAAGAAGTACTTTGGATGCACCGGTCTGATCTTTTGTATCAATATATGTGCTCTGTTGAACATCCTTTTGAATTGCCCGCATCAACCCCTCAACATCTGAAATGGTAACGAGAAGCGACTCGTTATGCCTCGACTGAAGCCGGGCTCCTGAGAAGAATTTGTACAGGGTAATCAGAAGAAGGATTGAAATACCTATTACCACCATCATTTCTACGAACGTAAAACCATTCAAAGCCAAAAAGGCTCGTGAAAAAAATGGGGGTTTCATTCTCTTTTTCAACGTATTTGTCTCACATCCGACGGACAAATTTTACAGAGATCCTGCAAATGCCACTGATTTACTTAAAAATACAGTATGTCCGTCGGGAAAAGCAACTAAAATGGCAGTTATTCATGCCATGAAAACGCTTATTCTCTACGGAACTTCTTATGTGCTTACCCGAATAGGATTTTTAATAAATTTGTGTTTTCTGACGATATGTGTTATGGTCATGTATTATCGTTTGCCTTTCCTGAAAAAGAGCCGTTTTAAGGCATGTTCGGGTTTTTGGCAGCGAATACTGATCAGAGAAGCAGTGAATATTAAGCTTCTCCCGAAAAGTGTTTTATGGTCGGATCGACCATAACGGCGGCCACACCGGCGAATCCACCGTTACTCCCCCAGCCGGAAGAACTCTGGAAATGCATATTGTCATTTCCGGGAAAGGTTTTACATACCAGATGTTTTCACGCTCTTCCAATGATTCCCGTTCTTCTTCACGTTTTTCCTCCAATTCCGCGGATCGCGGCCAGTCTCCTATTGTAGCCTCCCAGGCTCCACTGAACACGTTTGCGTCAACAACGTCCGAAAATGCTCCGCTTGCCAAAACGTTTGCGGAATTCGGTCTCCACCATGACCTTAACCGCGCGATCGCGGAACTCGGGTTCGAAGTTCCGACGCCTATACAGGCCCAGTCGATCCCGGTCGCCCTCCAGGGTCGCGATCTCCTTGCCTGCGCCATGACAGGAAGCGGCAAAACGGCCGCCTTCCTGCTGCCCATCATGAATCGCCTTATGGAATCTGAACTCAAAACGACTCGAGTGCTGGTCATGACTCCGACGCGCGAGCTCGCGGCTCAGATTGCCGAGCACCTCAAAGAGTTGGGTCGGTACACTCCTGTTCGCGGTGCGGCCATTTTCGGCGGAGTCGGCATGGGTCCTCAGCAGACGGCGTTCCAGCGCGGCGTGGAGATCATAATAGCCACACCAGGCCGTCTGCTCGACCATTTTCAGTATCCGTATGCGAAACTCCCGAATCTGGATTATCTCGTACTCGACGAAGCGGATCGAATGCTCGATATGGGCTTTCTGCCGGATATCCGGCGTGTCCTGAGACATCTTCCCATGACTCGTCGTCAGACTCTGTTTTTCTCCGCCACTATGCCCGCTCCGATCGTTGAACTATCGCGGGAAATGCTCCGCGATCCGATCGCAATCAACATCGAGCGGCGCGCAGCTCCTGCAACCGGCGTTTCCCAGAGCCTGTATCCGGTTTCCGAGGAGCTCAAGTCGCAATTGTTCCTCGAACTCCTCAAGGATCCGAAGATCAAAAACGTCCTCGCCTTCACACGCACGAAACATCGTGCGAATCGCCTGGCCGACTTCCTTGTGCGCAATCGTATTCCTTGCGATCGCATCCACGGGAACCGCAGCCAGGGACAACGCACCGACGCCCTCGCCGGCTTCAAGAGCGGGCGATATCGTGTACTTGTCGCGACCGACATCGCGGCGCGCGGGATAGACATTGAAGCCCTGTCGCACGTCATCAACTTCGATGTTCCACATATCGTCGAAGACTACATTCACCGCGTCGGTCGTACCGCCCGTGCGGAAATGGTCGGCGACGCCCTGACCTTCGTCGCCCCGGCCGAGGAGAACGATTTGCGCCAGATCGAGCGGCATATCAACAAACGTTTGCCACGCGTGACGGTGCCCGGCTTCGATTATCATCAGAGATCCGAACGCTTCGAAGTTCCTCTTGCTGATCGCATCGCGGCGATACGTGCCAGAAAATCAGAAGAACGCGCCAGAGCCCGGGCCAAAGCAGAGCGCAAACCCACTGCCGCCGGCCGGGTCACTATGCATGCTGCTCCAGAACCCAGAGACCACGAGCAGAAAATGCCCTCCCGGCATAGAACTCAGCTTGGGCACAACACTCGGAGTTCGCAGGACAACACTCAAAAGCAGCGCAGCGGCCCAGGTTCTTCGCAGCGCAGCGATAACAGCAGGCGTCCTGCCAACTCGGGCGAGCCACAAAGAAATCGCGGATTGCCACGCGCCTACTGAAGGGAAAGCATCGTCTGCACGCGAAAAGATCCTCCAATGATCTTCGAAGCGTTCGACGATAACTAGACAGATAATTTAAAAGGCTGCCCGGATTAACCCGGGCAGCCTTTTAAATTATCGATGGCCGGGCTTACGCCATTCAGAGTCGAAAAGGTAATTCCATGTCACGAAATGCAATCTACGAAAGAGTTCGCAGCCACGGCCGCAGAGCAGGTATCGAAAAATTGCTCTCGCCACATCGCCACACCTTTGCAACTCACCTAGTGAAAGAGGGCGTTGATTTGCTGACCATCTCAAAGCTTCTCGGGCACAGGAGTATGTCGAGCACCCAGATTTATTTATATTTAACCGTGGAAGACCTTCGGGATGCGGCTGATCGCCACCCGGTTAGTCGGTTAATCGAAAAGCTTGAGGACTTTCTCCCGAATCTGACGTTGCCCTTCCAATACCCGCTTGCAGAAAGGAAAAGAAAGGAGGTCTAATCAGAGAAAAAGCGATAGATTCTTGTGGTAGTCTTCCTTCGGACACACTAGAAAAAACTTGAGATTTCGTTTAAACTGCATCGGCCTAAGGAATATACTGGTGCTATTTGTTGTTTCAATCAAAGAGGATTCAATGCTGTTAGCGCGCTCCAAGACGGTAAGAAAAACGAATCACCTCTCGATGTTTCGGTTCATCGTCGCTTTGTTTTTTTTCGCGACGATCTCAAACCAGCTTTTTGCCAACCTCGCTTATCAAACTAAATACGGATTATATATCGCTCACGGCTTTTTTTCCCCGCATCTAGCTACCCAGACCGGTTTCACTCAAGGCGATCTCGATCTGTTATGGGAAGCCCTGCAGAATATGTTCGAGCACGACCGCTCGGCGGCACGTGGTCTCATGGCTACGCGCAAACTGGTCGTATTCAAACATGAATCAGCTTTGGGTAATACGCCGGCACATCGCCTCTTCGAACGGCTGACAGTAGAAAAGCGTGATAAGACAAAGCCTGTGAGATCCTTCAATGATTATGTCGTTCGTATCGATTCTCAGGAACTGCCTGGAGACGAGATTAAGGTTGAATATGAGGCGAAGAAAAAATCATGACGGAGAACGGCGTCGTAATTGACGAGATCCGTCTTGCGGCTCTTTGCCAGAAATGGCGGATTCAACGGTTGGCGATGTTCGGTTCGATACTCTGCGAGGATTTCCGGTCGGACAGCGACGTTGATCTGCTAGTGGAGTTTGTTCCCGATGCGCCGTGGAGCCTGTATGACTTGGTTGATCTCAGATCTAGCCTGGCCGAGATGTTCGATCGAAAGGTAGATCTCGTCGAGTCCAATGCGATTCGAAACCCATACCGGCGTCGCTCCATCCTGTCTTCACAAAAGGTAATCTATGACGCCGCATAAGACCGATTTTGCCTATCTCTGGGACATGCGCGAGGCCGCCATTGAGGCTGTCCAGGCAATGACAGATATTGACCGCGAGCACTTTCTTGTCGACTCCATCCGCGTTCGGGCCGTCGAAAGACTTATTGAGATTATCGGAGAGGCCGCATATCATGTTTCCCCGTTGGAACGAAGGGAGTTGACCGACATCCCTTGGGAGAAGATCGTCAGTCAGCGCCATGTGTTGGCTCATGGTTACGGTGAGATAGACAGAAGCCGCTTGTTCGACGTTGTATCGGTCAATTTGTCGCCTCTTATCGAGATTCTTGATAAGGTTGGGCTCGAACCGTCGCTTTTGCGGCCAGATAGTTCCGGTAAGAATAAATCGTGATATCGGAAGAAGATCTTGTACCGATATCTGCGCTCCAGCACCTGATGTTCTGCGAGAGGCAATGGGCATTCATCCACCTGGAAGGCGCCTGGTCTGAAAACCGGTTCACCGCCGAAGGTCGTATTCTTCACGAAAAGGTGCACGGCGGCGATTCGGAGACTCGAAAAGATCTTCGAGTCGCTCGCGGTCTTTCCCTGCGATCCCTCAAATGGGGTTTGATAGGCAAGGCGGATCTTGTCGAGTTCCATCGTTTGTCGGAAGGATGTTCCGAAGAGGGTGCCAGGCTTCCGGGGCGAAAGGGATACTGGCGTCCTTTTCCGGTCGAGTACAAGGTTACTGGACGAGTCGCCCCCCGCGCGAGGGCGTGGATTGAAACACGCATACGTTGCCCATTCCACCGGGGGCGCCGCGTCTTTTGTCACGAGCTTTCTCGGCGGGCCCAGCGGTCCCGCCATTATTGTCGAAAACTCAGTTTGGTGATATTAACTAAGTAGTAGCATGACTACGAGTGAATTTATTATTACTGATCGAGGAGAACACATGCGAAAACAACTTATTCTCACAGCCGTCTTTATCTTTTTCATTTGTTTTTCTGGTTTCTCTTCTTTACGCGCTGAATCGATGTTTGCTGTCGAATCTGAAAGCGCGAAAATAGCCGTTACCTGTCAGAAAGCTGCAATAGTAAACCGGCTGGTATTACTCAAGTTCAGCGCGGAATGGTGCCCCTGGTGCGTCGACATGAAGAAGATTTTTCAGGAGAGATGCCTGATCAGCGCACTCAAAGGTTATGAGCTTGTCGAAATCGATGTAGGTAAACGAATAATGGTTAAAGGAAAAAAAATCTACGAAAAGAATTTGGGACTGATGAAAAAATATGCCGAAAAGATCTTCGTTCCACAACTGATCATTCTTGATACTCAGGGGCGTGTAGTTGCCCGCCTGAATCCAGATGATTATGAACGCAAGAGCCCTGAAGGCAACGACCCCGCGAAGCTTGCCGGCCTTCTCAATCATTATCGGCGCCCACTGAAGTAACATAAACAAGACAGCGCCCATAGATTTCAGTGGGCGCTGCTTTTGTTTTACTCCTGCTTGCCCCTGCTATATCCCTGTTTATTCGGTCATGCTATCGGGCAAGATAGTCGGCAATTATAATAAATACCGGAAGCAAAAGTATCCCCCAGCCTATGGCGACAAAAAGACAAGGGGGAGAATCAGGGTCAAGCGGCGAGGTTTTCCCACGAACACTGAACTGGTCAAATTGCTTAGCCAAACCCGGGAACCAGATGAAGAACAATCCGGCAGCCGGGAGCAAGAGTATTCTTAAATCGAACTTACCATGCCTCATGGTAAAGAGATAGATCAAAGCCACAATCAACGAGAATAATCGATTCAAATCCATGTCCAATAGTTTTTCCTATTCATGAAGCATCTTACAATCACTCATTTGTCCTAAAAATTGCAGTTTCTGTCAAGCCATTTGTGATATGATTCAGGGTCATTTAATGCTCCTTCGGGGAATGGCTTGAATTGCCTAATTTCAACGAATGGCAGGGCTGGACCGCCGGGCCAGCCGAGAAAACCCGTAGATATAGAACTCGGCACACCCGGCGGTCGCGCTCTGCCATGCGAGAATTAAATGCCCCCTGGATATGATTCTTGCGAGGTTCAAAATGAAGCGGGAAGAATTCGAAACAATTCTCAAAAGAGCCCTGGATCTTCATGGTCACCAGGTTTCCATGGAAGAGGATTCGCTCTCGGAACAGGAGCTCGCCAATGCAGCTCAGCGACTGAAAATCCCCCCGGAAATATTACACAGGGCCTACCTGGAAGTCCGCCGGTCCAGAAAACAGTTCCGGGTTAAAGGAACCCCTGATGCCGTGCGGGAAGCATTTCTCCAGACTTTTCTCCTGCAGAACATCGAACATTCCAGGCGTCGTCCTCCGCTTCGGGTTGACCGGCAAGCTCTTCAGATCGGACGATCGACGACGGTTCACGTCCAGCATCCGCAGTTTGCAGAGGTCGATGCCGAGGTTTCCTTCACCGCGGATGGGACTGAACATACGCTCGTTTCCTGGACGGGAAATTCAAAGATGAATTGGAAATCAACCCTTTTCGCGTCCGTGATTCCCCTGGTAGTCTTAGTCTCAATGTCCGGCTCCTTGATGGCGAGCGGAGCCACTTTGTCAGCTATGTTTCCAATCCTGTTCATTCCTTTGCTTGTATTTATCGCCGTGCTTTGGTCATCCCGGAAACACACTAACCGGGTGGAGAAAGTTCTAACAGAGTATTTCGAAAATATTCAGATTCTTGGTGATCTCAAGGAGCAAAAAGTTGCAGAACAGGAGCTACTCGAACTGCGTGCCTGGAAAGAAAGAATGAGCGTTCAACCTTCTCCGGAAAGTGCTGATACTTTCCTTGCCAAGGCAAATAAATATTCGGAAGAATCGGGCAAAGATACGGAAAGCGCACCTCATCCGACTCAGAACGAATCCGCCTGAATTAAACGGGCGCTGCCCCATTTTATATTTCTATTCTGCGTCTGCCCCGAAATTCCGTCAGGGTAATTTAATTCTCCACCGTAGAATGGCTTGAATTGCCCGAACTCAACGACTGGTAGGGCTGGACCGCCGGGCCAGCCGAGATAATCTGCAGATATAGGACACGGCGCGCCCGGCGGTCGCGCCCTACCCTGTGAGAATTAAATGCCCCTGAATTCCGTATTGTTCATTGAAATCAGTGGGTCAATGGGATATAATGTAAAGATTCCATTAACAATGGGGTGTAATGTAAAGATCCTCTTAAAAGAGTATGGCAAATATTGAGAATACTGGCACAGCGCGAAGACATGAAAACGTCAGTTAATCAATTCCTTACGGGCTTTAGCTTTTGTACAAATCAGGCGACACTTAACACTTACGCTACTTGATGAACATTCTGCATATCACAAACTACTTTCCTCCGGAAGTCGGCGCCGGACCGCATTTGCCCTTCGAAATGGGGGAATGGCTCGTAAAGGCCGGTCACAAAGTTACCATAGTCACGAACTTCCCCCGTTACAACCTGCCGGTCATGCCGGATAAATACGCAGGCCGTCTCCTCTTCAAGGAGGAAATGGGTGGAATGCGGGTGTTGCGAGTCAACTCTCCCAATTTCTATGGCACAAGAAGAATCAGCCGTGGGCTCGTACAATTACTGACTCCGCCACTTCTGGGGCTTTGCGCACTGGGAGTATCAAAACCCGACGTAGTGGTTACCGACACACCGCCGTTACTGTTGGGTATAGCCGCCCGCGCTGTTGCCCTGCGATTCGGAGTCCCCTACGTAACGTGCCTGATGGACTTGTTTCCACAGGCGATTGTCGATGTGGGTTTACTTCAGAATCCTTATTTGATCAGCCTGTTTGAAGCCATGGAACGCTATGTGTACCGCACTTCGGGCGCTCTGGTCATTCTTGGAGAAAACTACAGGGATAATGTTGTGGCGAAAGGGGCAAACCCCGACAACATCTTTATAGTCCCAACCTGGGCGGATACAGAGATGCTGCGGCCAATGGAGCGGATGAACACATTTCGCAGAGAGAACGGTCTTGGCGATAAATTCATCGTTCTTTTCGCCGGCACAATGGGATGGTTTCAAGGGCTTGACATAATAATTGAGGCTGCACGCGGCCTGGTAGCGGAATCCGATCTGCTGTTCCTTCTGGTCGGCGATGGAGTAGAGCGCGCGAAGCTCGAGGGCATGTCATCCGGACTCCCAAATGTGCGTTTCCTGCCGATGCAACCGCGAGAGGTATATCCACAGGTTTTGGCTGCCTGTGATATCGGCGTTGTGACTCTGCACCCCGAGGTGTCGGCACCGACTACGCCGTCCAAAATAATGAGTATCATGGCAGCCGGAAGAACCGTCCTGGCAAGTCTGCCCGAGCAGGCCGGAAAGGGCGCCCGTCGCCTCCTGGAACTGGCCGAATGCGGACTCATACTGCCCGCCGGCGACACCCGGGCTTTCATATCAGCAATTCTCCAGTTGAAGCGGGATCGACCATCCATGCGCCAAATGGAGATTAATGGAAGAGCCTATGCCGAGAAACACCTGTCACGCGCAGCCAGTATCGGCAAGTTTGAACAGGTCCTCGAAAAGGTTACGCGAAGGACCAGTCATGCTTAAACGATTTTTTGATTTCTGTGTATCGGCCGTGGCACTGGTCTTACTTTCCCCACTGCTCCTGTTTGTAGCAATTGTTGTGAGGTTGAGTTCTCCCGGTCCGGCGATTTTTGCCCAGCAACGCATTGGCCGTGGATTCAAACCTTTCTTCATCTACAAGTTCCGTTCAATGAAAGAAGATGCGCCGCAGCTGGGCGGTCAAATCACGTACGGCGACGATCCGCGAATTACCCAGATTGGCCGACACCTCCGAAAGACAAAAATTGACGAGCTGCCGCAACTGTTCAATGTAATTCGCGGCGATATGAGCTTCGTAGGTCCGCGCCCCGAGGTCAACCGCTACGTCGAAATGTTTCGTGACGATTATGCTGAAATACTTCGGGTTCGTCCCGGTATCACCGATCTGGCATCGCTGAAATTTCGCGACGAAGCCGCGCTGCTCGCAACCTCTTCGAACCCGGAAGAAGATTACATCCGAAGCGTCCTCCCGGAGAAGATAAGACTGGCAAAAAAATATATCGAAGAATCCTCATTCCTCCTGGATCTGAAGATCATCCTGAAAACCATGCTCAGTATTCTGATCGACCAAGCCGCTCTTACTGCAAAAGGATTACAGTAACCATGTCCGTTACTCCATCTTCACAAATGAGCGTTCCATTTTTCCGTCCCTTTCTGACTGAAGCGGAAATTGCCGAGGTTGTCGCATGCCTCCGCTCAGGTTGGCTGACGACCGGTCCACGCACAAGACAGTTTGAGGAGCAATTCGCACAGCAGGTGGGTGGGCGTCATGCCGTAGCCCTCAATTCCTGCACGGCAGCTCTTGCCCTTGCTCTGGAGGCGCTGAACCTGGGTCCTGGTCAGGCCGTGCTTGTGCCCACAATGACGTTTGCCGCGACCGCCGAAGTGATATTTCATCTGGGTGCGGTTCCTTTGCTTGTAGATTGTGATCCGGTGACCCTGAACATGGATCTTCAGGATGCTCAGAAAAAGATCGAGCAGCTGCGCTCCGGTCAAACACCACTGAATCCTTCGCTAAGGGTGGCAGGCATAATTCCAGTCCATGTTGGCGGGTTAATGATAGATATGGACGAAGTCCAGACCTTCGCCAAACGAAACAATCTCTGGTACATCGAAGATGCCGCGCACTGCTTTCCCGCCGCATATAGGGGCGATGCGGGCCAGCCCTGGCGGCGTTGCGGAGAAAGCACGTCGATGATCACCTGTTTCTCGTTCTACGCCAATAAAACCATAACGACTGGCGAAGGTGGGATAGCAGTCAGCAACGATAAAGAGCTGATAGACCACATGAGGCAGATGTCGCTGCACGGACTCTCTCACAACCTCTGGAGTCGCAACGCCGGGGACTATGAACTGGATTATCGAATCGTTGCCCCCGGGTACAAGTGCAATTTAACGGATGTCGCATCAGCCATAGGTATACATCAGCTTGCCCGAGCCGAGCAGATGAGGGGCGAGCGCGAAGCGATTGCTCAAATTTATCTTGAGCAGCTCGCAGATGTAGAACAGATTGAGCTTCCACCAGCCCCGCTCAATCGCATCCATTCCTGGCACCTCTTCCCTATCCGTCTCCGCGCGGGGAAACATTCCATCGATCGCAATACGCTTCTCAGGCAACTGCTTGAAAATGGTGTAGGCTGCTCCGTTCACTGGCGGCCTCTGCACCTGCATCCATATTACGAAAACACCTGCCATTGGAAACCAGAACATCTTCCGGTTGCATCGTCGGTCTGGCAGAGGCTTATCAGTTTGCCGATCTTTCCTGGAATGCAAAAAGACGAACAGGAATTCGTCATTAATACATTGCGCAACCTCTGCGCGAATTGAGGAAAAATTCACTCAGTTAAGATATCTACCCATCATTTTTTTGGGGAATATCTGGGATATAGTTTATCAAGACATTCCGGGCATATCCCGTGAGTGAATTGGGTTTCAGAATGCTCACTTATATATGATTCAATCTGTGTCCAGTAACCTTTATCATCACGTATTTTCTTGCAGGAAGCACAAATTGGCAACATGCCACTCAGGGTTTTAATTTCAGCAATTGACTTTTGCAATTCGCTGATAAGTCTTTCACGTTCGGTCTCATATTCCTTGCGATTAGTAATGTCTCTGGAAATATGAACAAAACTGATAATTTCTCCCGATTCATTCGTTATAGGATAAGCACTGACTTCAACAAAAACCTTTCTTCCGTCCGCGGCATAATGCATATGCTCTCTTACTTGAACCTTTCCCGTTTTTATAACGTCGAAAACAGGACATGGATCGTCAGGGGCTTTGCACGGGTGGTCAAGCTGGTGAGTTGCCTGATAGCAATAACTCCCAACGAGTTTCTCCATTGGAACTCCGGTCTGCATTACTGCAGCCTGGTTAGCCCATAAAATTCTAAAATCAGTCGACAGGAGTATAATGCTCTCGGTGATACCCTGAATAATAACCTCAAGGATCTGGGAGGTACTGGCCGACTCCTTCACCGGGTTTTTGTCTTTGCGTTTTATATCTTTCACCATTCGGGTATCTCCTACGGCCTTCATCACCAATGTCTCTTGATACCGAGGCTACATTATAACAATTCTTCAGAGAGCATTATTAACTCATGTTCCGGACTTGGTGTCAACTCAACGTTCAATCCAGTTCAAAGTAATGTCACTGTAATGCCACTCACAATTGATATGAAAATCCTCGCATTTCCCTGCATTGACAATTCCCGCTGTCTCCCCCTACAATGCCCCCTCGAAGGGAAGAGAACTTAATATAATATGGAATTCTTTCGTAATGCAGGAATAGCCAAACGTATCGTCATTTCGACGTTACTCGTGCTTGCCCTGCCAATCGTCATTTTCCTATATGTCAACTGGATGGGCAGAGAAGTAAATTTCAAAGTGCTGTTTTTCCTGAGCAACATTTTTTTCTTTGTCGGACTGGCGTCATCATGGTTCATTGCACTCTCTATCACCCGCCCAATCGATCGCATACGCGCTAAACTGGCCGTCTTCATAGAAAAGCGTATTCCGCAATCGATAAATGATTCCGCTGAAGACGAATTATCAGAGCTTTCCCAGGACTTCAACCGCCTTTTTTCCTTATGGAATAACGAACTGGGGGCCATTGTCAGGAAACAAAGAGCGCGCGGCGAAGAAACGGTTAAGATTGCCGCCGCCCAATCCCAGATCGAAGCCCAGCTTATGCTTACCCGGTCGTGCCTGCAAGTAGCTCAGCGCCTCAATGTCTCTTTCGATTTTCAGTCGAATTTGAAGACGATCCTGGACGAGGGAGTGAAGACGCTGAACGTCCAGTGGGCCTCGATCCTGCTCATCAATCGCGAGTCGCTCGAAATGACTGTCGCATGCGTGCGAGGAGTTGAGCAATCACTGCTCGATGATCTGGCCGAAGATCAGTATCCGTCGATAAAACTCAAGCCAACCGAGGGCCTTGCCGGACTGGTCATCAAAGAAGGAGTCCCGATAATCGCCAACAAGGGCTTCAGGGACCCAAGATTCAAGACATTTTCGGAGTTTCCATCGCGCAGTGAAAAAATCGCAAGCATTCTTTGCGCACCTATAAAGACCAGTGACGGCACAGTCCTGGGAGTAATGAATTTTCAGAACAGAATCAATCCGCCGCTGTTTCGCAACGAGGATCTTCCCTACACCCTTGATCTTTGCACTCTGGCCGCACTCGTCGTGGAACGAAATCGTCTTTACCAGCACCTCTTCACCGATGAAACGACGGGATTGCTCAGCCATCGGGTCTGGCGCTCTTATGTCCAGGAGGAAGCCGCACGCGCAGCACGTTATTCCCAGCCGCTCGCGATCGTTATCCTGGATATCGACAGGTATCAGAGCCTCATCGAGACCAGCTCGGCTGAATTCGCAATGAAAGTCAGCTCGGATATCGGAGCAACTGTCCAGAAAGCGCTGCGCGACACCGATGTCGGTTCGCGTGCGAAGGATCGCTATTACGTCATGCTTCCGAATACCGACGCCGCCGGAGCTATTTACTTCGTGGGACGAGTAAAAGAGTCCGTCGAAAAACAGAGCTTCGAATACAACGGTTCCCCCCTCGGAATAACACTCTCGGCGGGCGTCGCCTCATTCCCGGAATCCGGCCCTGATCCCAGGAACCTCATTGTAAATGCACGAACCGCACTCGATCAGGCAAAATCAGATGGCCGGAATCGCGCCGCCGTTTTTGGAAGCCAGATTGAAAGCCCTTTAAATAAATTATCTCCTGAATAAAACACTACTGGCAAGCCAGTAAACGACAAAACGAGGAAAACTCCATGACCGCAACAAAGCCCTTCTATGTAACAACGCCGATCTATTACGCCAACGCTGAACTGCACATAGGCCACGCCTTCACTACGCTCGCAGCCGACACAGCGACACGCTTTCACAAAGCAATGGGTGAAGAGACATATTTTCTGACCGGCTCCGACGAGCACGGCCAGAAGGTAGAGCAGGCGGCAAAGGGGCGGGGAATTACGCCTCAGGCCCACGTTGACGAAATGGTGGCCAAGTTCAAGTCCCTTTGGACAAAGCTGGATATCTGCCATAATGATTTCATCCGCACTACCGATGAACGGCACAAGAAGACCGTTCGCAAAGTGCTTACGCAGCTTCGTGAAAAGGGGGATATCTACGAAGATCGCTACCAGGGTTGGTATTGTACCCCTTGTGAACGCTTCTGGACTGAAAAAGAAGTCCCGGAAAAACTCTGCCCGGACTGCAAACGTCCCGTCGAAACCATTGAAGAGAAAAACTATTTTTTCAGGATGTCGAAATACCAGGAGACTCTGATCAATTATATAAAGGAGCATCCGGATTTCATACGCCCGGAAAGCCGCAAAAATGAGGTTCTCGGCTTTCTTGCGCAACCGCTGGCCGATCTGTGCGTGAGCAGGCCTAAGAAACGCCTGACCTGGGGTATAGAGCTTCCCTTCGATCCGGAATACGTGACCTATGTCTGGTTCGATGCTCTCACAAATTACATAACGGCTGTCGGTTATGGCGATGACGAGACCAATTTCAAGAAATTCTGGCCGGCAAGCTGTCACCTGATAGGCAAAGATATTCTGACTACTCACTCGGTGTACTGGTCGACGATGTTGCTGGCGCTTGGAATCCCGCTTCCGGAGTGCATATTCGCGCACGGCTGGTGGGTTTCGTCCGGAGGAAAGATGTCAAAATCCGTCGGAAACGTAGTTAATCCGCTGGATCTGATAGATCGATACGGCCTGGACCCCTTCAGATTTTTCCTGTTCCGCGAGATGGTGTTCGGCACTGACGCTGCATTTTCAGAGGAATCCTTCATATACCGGTACAACGCCGACCTCGCCAATGACCTCGGCAACCTCATCCAACGCACGCTTCCTCTTGTGAAGCGCAACCGCGAGGGAATTTTTCACAAACCTGAGTCAGGAAAAGCGCTCATATCGCAAACACGCGAAATTATCGAACTTGCATGCGCCGTCAAAAAGGATTATCTGGCCGCCATGCAGGGATTCCTGTTCCACGAAGCGCTTAAACGCACCTGGGACCTTGTAAGCCGCCTTAACAAATACATCGACGAAGTTGCGCCATGGTCTCTGGCGAAAAATGGAAAAACCGCTGAACTCGACGAGGTTTTCTACACGATCGGCGAAGGAATTCGCATTATAGC
>JADFYG010000056.1 GCA_015233155.1 Candidatus Rifleibacteriota bacterium | reverse complement strand
AGTTTTGGGGGTTGTCCGAAAAAGCGCCCTTTTTTGATAAAAATGTACAAGAAAGCGTGAAAATTTTGTTTTCAAAGAAACTTGAGGGAAACGCCCGCCAATATTTTCAGAATATTGCAAGTCCCTCATTGCGTATATATATCTGACAACCGCACTGGTCGCTGAAATCCGCAGATATAGCTCTTGAAAACCTATTGGTGGGTCTGGTCGAAATTCCAGGTGAGATTGTTTATGTTACTGTTGACGAAGGCGCTTGTAATGCTTGTAGTGATTTCAAGAGGTTTCCCGATGTCGCTCCCGGAGCCATATCGGTTGCCTTTTCCTTCGTTCACGATCAGCTTAACCCATAAAATAGGAATTTTGGGATTCAGTTCGTGGACATACACCCGGAAAGAAACGTCGTCGAAGCCATCGAAGGTGATGGTTTTATTTGCATACGTCCGATCAAGCGCTCGGCGTGCCGGGTCAAAAACGTATTTTACGGGTTCAACTGTGGGCGTGGCGACAGATGTCTGTGTATCAAAACTGAATCGATAAAATGCTAATCTTTTGCCCCCGGGATCGACATCGATCAGTTGACTGTTCGCAGGCGGAAAACCATTGACGCGTAAGATCTGACGGCGAAATTTTTCCCTGATCAAATATGGATCGCTGGAGGAGATATAAGGACAGGATGAAGAAAAATCACGTCGAAGATAATTGATGGCCATCTGGGCTTCGTGCATGTTTTGCAGATTGACGGTGCCATACAAAAAATTCAGTCGCGTGCCGCCTAGAAACTTGTAGACGACGAGCATGAGCACACAACTCAGACTCACTGCGAAAAGCATCTCAATGATGGTAAAGCCTCTGAAGAGTCTTTTCCGGGTGCGTCTGAAATGTAGAAGTGGTTTATTCATTGCATCAATATTCGATCTTATGATCATTGAAGAGCAGACAGGACAGTTCTATTTTTCTCATGCGCGGCGGCGAATTGGAATTTGAAATCTGCGGAGGGTGCCCTTCATTCCAACTGATCGTAACGGTTATTTTTTTTACAAAACCTTTGAAATTAGGCTGCGGTGGATCATCAATCTTAATTTCTCGAAAAAAGAAGGCGTTGTCGTATTGATCTGAATAGGTCAGGTCATTCGCGAGAGGAACTTGTGTCCATGCCGGATTTGAACCCGTGTGCAGCAATTTGTTGTCGAAAATAGAATCGGAATAGGCACCCTCCAGACCTGACAGATCTTTATTGTTTCCTGAGAGGTCTTCGAAAGGAATTACCGAAGCCCATTCAATGGTTTCGTTGGCCATTTCAACTGCGCGAAGATAATTGATCGCCTTGCTTGTTTCCATGCGGGCTGAGCTCATAAGCCACAGAATGGGAACCGCGCAACCGGCCATCACCACGGCCGCCATCACGACTTCCACAAAGCCGAACCCTCGATTATGTCTCATTGCGAGGAGTCTCCTGTACCTGTGGCTGTAGAAGAAAGTATCTCCTCTTCAGCTATGCGAATTGCCTTCGATTTTTCACCGAGAGCCTTAAATGCGCGGGAATTCTCTTCGGGAGTCGGCGACTCGAAGACAAAATCCGGAGGAGGGGCAAGTTGTCGCCCGGATGGTGCCTGGGGCCTGTTAACAGGAGTATTATCCAGGATGTCCGGGGCATGGTCAGGAAGCCCCGTATCATCGAATCTTGGTTCATAAGCGATTTGACGACCAGCACCATGAATACGATTGTGCCTGTGGAGGATGCCGAGAGTAAATACGCACAAGATGGTGACTGCAAAAATTATGTACCACTTGGAATTACTCATCAAAAAGTGGGATTCCCGGCGTTCATGCTGTATGAAGTGCGAACAGGACCGACACTGATGCGTTGGGCGTCTGACGGGTTGAAGATATCCTCGTCATGTTCTATCGTCATTGTGCCGTTTAGTGGAAGCCCGATACTGCTGTTATTCTGGTATGTTCTCAGATAATCTACTATGAGGTTCCCAAGAATAGAAACGTTTTTACCATTCGGAAGAAGTTTTCCCTGGTTGTTTGAATCACCGGGATAGGTCAAGGCGATGAGAGAGGCTTCAATAGTGGCATCGCCATTCCCGGTTATCGAAAAACTGCCTGCCTGAAGATATATTCTAAGGGTGGAATGTCTGCCATTGTTAGTATTGAACGGGGTCTTTTTCATAGTGTGAATAAAGCAGTTGCCTTTCCCAAGCATGATAAAACCCTGACCATTGAAGCGGTGAACGTTTTCAAGATGAAGATCACCCTCTTCAATGAACATTTTGCCATCCAGTTGAAGGATGTCTTCTCCTGTTGCATCCTTGGTGATGCGCTCTTCCTTGAATATGGCGGGATTTTTATAAAAATACGCGAAGGTTGGAACGTCGACGGCAGGAAAGAAGGCCTCGCCTTTAGCTGCGACACCACCAGAGCCCTTTTGTTCGGGATCGGGAGCGACGCCTGTATTTGCATCGTATGCCGCCTTTGTACCCCCCAATATCGTGCGTAACGGTTTTTCGGGAAGGAGAAGCCTGTTAACCGGGATTGTATCGATTGCCCTGCTCATCAGCGGTTCATCGAGTCCATCCGCCGCGATGAACTTGGATTTGCCCGGCCAGCAGGGCAACGCTGCCGGCCATGCGCGCGGTGTTTTCAAAAAAGAGGCTGCCTGCGTTGTGGAGGCAGGGCAAACACAATTGAGGGAAATGGCCTCGACGGAAAAATTCAAAGTTGTATTAGTCGGGGGATTAGCGGGAACAACAGCAGTCCATGTCGCAGTGAATTCATCCAGAAATGCTATTTTAAAAAAACGCAGAAAAGCCTGGCCTTCAACCATCAGGGGGCGGTCACCGTTCACACCGAAAAGTTTGAGCATTTTTCCGACGAGGACACGTTCAGAGTTCCAGGGGGAGGTCGGGGTATTTAATTCTGAAGGATATGTCTTTAATCCGGAATAATGAGTTGTATTCGTAAATGTCTGGAATGGAGGGATCGGTTGGGTCAGGTCCCAGTAGTGTTCGGCGTCGGTAAATCCATAGTGGTATTTCCAGCTGTTTCTGAAAGTGGCAAGAATGCCCTGAAAAACAAAACAGGGACTGTAATCCGTGCCATTCGCGTTTCCAAAATCACTGACAATGGCTCCGGCAGTCGATCTGGATTGCGCCGACGAACTTGTATTCTGAATGGCCTGCTGGGCGGCCTGCACTATTTTCAGGTAGACCTCAACAATTTTTGGATGAGTAAATAATTCTGATGGTTGAATATTCGGAATTGTAATGAAATCGATGGGGGTTGGTACCACCCAGAATGCGTTCCCCTGACTTACCGCTTTTGCTGGCCCATTCAGGGGAGAAAAGGTCGTTGGAGTGATTCCTGTTCCGAGGATTTTATTTAGAAACAGATTTCCATCGGTTTCATTAAAAGAGAGATCGAATAATAGGGGAAGGTTTCTATCTCCGCCGATTGTCGCTGCTTCCTGTGTCTGGGGGTGAAATCTGTTTCCAAGGTATACGCGTGAATAAACGCCTGTGGAAAAATTGGCCGGTGCCAGGCCGTTTATGACTAGATTGTGATTCGGTTCGTTGTAGTCGGGAGAATAATTTTTCACGAATAATACGTATTTGTCGAAAAAATCACGAAGATCGACAAGTTTCATATCCCGTCTTTCTTTTATTTCGACGGTGGTTTTTTTACGATCGGTGGCCTGTGAAATGATTTCAAGATGCCCGATGAAGCCGCGTGTGCGAACAGAATCTATCTTGGCCGTAACAACTACGCTCAATTTAGTTTTCAACTTGATTTCATATCCGGGGACATTGTCGATCATCGCCTTGCTGTTGGTCAAAGGATTGCTGTCATCGTATACACGTGAAAATAACAGCAGTGGCAGCGCAGGGAGCGGCTTTGCCGGATTGAAAATATCACCTCTGCATCCATTAAAATAGATCGATGTCGGGTGATTAACCTCAGTCTTGAATGTAGCCAGAGCTTCGTTGTTCGCCGCCTGGGCAATCAGAGCAAGACGGTTCTGATCGATAGTTTTGCTTAACTGGGTGATCGAGCTGCTTTTCATCGCACTGAATGACATTGCCATGATTCCGATCAGGATCATCACGGTCAATACGAGAAAAACTATAAAACCCCGACGCGTGTATGTCACGTGTCGCGATATGGTGAAAAAATACGAATATTTCATAATCGGCATTTTACTGCATCAGAAGTTTCTGCTGGATTCACAAAATAGCTCGCACGGGCGAATAATCATTCGCCCGAAGGACCACGAAATGTCAGATGAATTTATCAAGCTGGGCTTTATTTTATCACATAATCCAGAGGATGGAAGAGAGAAAAACGAGTTTCTCTTGGTTCGCAAAATACTGTATACTCGGATCCACCTAGATTCATGGAGGTAAGGAATGCATTGCAATCATCAGAGACAGAGACCGGCGTTTTTATGTTTCGTTATACTCTTATTTTCTTCGATAATCTTCAACTTCGGCTTCATGACTTCCGCATGGGCGGTTGAACCGGGGTCAGAAATAGAAACTCCATTGGAGAGTACTCCGACCGTCCACATTTCTGATATCGGCTCACTCTCTTCGAGTGTATCCTGTGCTTCCATGGTGGTTGATACACAACCGCAGTTTGTGTTTTCCGCAGAACGCAGTGGCGGATTCCTGACCGATTCCAGTAATGATTCCAGGGAATTATTCCGCCGCCTGGGGCGACAACTGGGTGAGCTCGACGGAAAGTGGATTGACAATCACTTCACGATCGCTGGTTTTGCCGCCTCCGGAAATCCCGACAAGCCTATAATGAGTGCTGTTCTCGATCAGTCCGAGTGGAATGCCGAGCAAAAAACTGGAGTCGCAAATTCTTTGAAAAGAGTGGAAGATCTGTTGGCCAGTATGGCTGCAGATGTTCCCGTGCCGACCAAGGGCATGTATTTAAAGGGAATTGTCGAACCGGAACAAGTCGGAAAATTTGTTTCCGGTTTCATAGAACATCAGCGTAGTAACCGACAATTGAGTCAGGTTCAGCTTTCCAAGGTTCGCGAAAATCTGCTTCCGTTATTAAAGCTTGTCGACAAGGTTGCGATACTTGGCTCGCTCGCAGATGATGGATTTAAGTTGCGTTTGCGAATAATCGGAGAAAAAAATTCCAAAGGTGTGTTCGAGAGTTTGAGTAAGGCGGCAGGTGATTCAAAATGCGCCGCTTTCATAGACCCGGACGCACTGCTCAATGTTGCGCAGGTTTATTCCCCGCCACAACCTGGAGCAGTGATGGAACAGCTTCATCGCATTCCGCAGATGGCGGTCGTAGAGGGTTATCTGGCGTCCGTGGGGCTTGATCTCGAGAAAGATATCCTTCCGACCCACTCTCCGGATTCACTGGTGACACTGAGTCTTAATCCGATCGGGGAAGGGGGGCTTCCCGATGTACGAATGATCTCAAGAGTCGCGAATACGGTTTCCCTCTTGGCTATGGCTCCGAAACTGAAGCAGCTGGCGACGAATCTTGGCATTTTCGTCAGTGTTTCAACTGATGGATCTTTTCCGGATGTTCGCGTGAGTTACTTTCTGTTTCCCAGCTTCGGGATTCACGTAACCCTGGAAGGAGAATTTCTGGCGCTGGCTACGGGACGTGAGAATCTTGGTGCGGCTGTTAACCGCATACGCGACGTCACGGGTGGCAAAATACCGGCATTCAGGATACCGGATGCCGTCCAGCGGTACTGGCGTATCTCGTTCCAGCGTTTGAATGAGCAGCTGCAGAGTTTTCTGCAGTCACCACTGCTTGCCTCAAGGGGAATTCCACCGATTTCGAACATCACGATTGCCCGGGAACTCGGCGATCTCGTGTTGTATACACGTATGCTGCCTGACCAGATCGAGATCAACGTTGATGTGCCCCTGCAGGTGATTTCCTCAAAAAAATAGCCCGGAGCCAAGGAGTGTGATAAAGTAGTGTCATATTTCCATTTCATTTTGAATGAGGGAACGAGATGATGAAGATGCCTTCCACGCATGGTTGGCTGTTGGGAATCATGCTTATTGCCGCCTGGCTGACCGCAGGTTGTGGGGGCGGTTCGGCGTCCGCCCCGGGTAACGGCACCAAGGGCGGCACCCATACGGGAACAGGTGAAAAGACAGCTTCCGCCTCATCCAAGGGTGGGAATACTCTTGCCGAAACGGTCTTACGTGTGGGCCGGGTTCCATTCAGCAATTCCAGCGAAATGTTTCGTCAGCATGAAGGATTCATGAAATATCTTAAGGATGAGCTTGGGGTAAAAGAAGCCCGTCTTGTGACAGCGAGCAATTATGAGGGCATATTGGGAAAGCTGGAGCGGGGAGAAATAGATATCGGCTGGCTGGCAACCCTCGCATACGTGGACAACAAGGCAAAATACAAGCTGAAGCCGTTGGTGAAACCGGTACGCTTTCAGAGCACTTCATATCGTGGCATCATCATAGCGCGCGGAGATTCAGGCATAAAGAATCTGAGCGACCTCAAGGGAAAGAAGTTCGCCTGGGTCGAAAAAGAGTCAGCGTCGGGTTATAGTTTTCCGAAGGCGCTTCTATATGAAGCCGGCATAGACCCGGATAAAGATTTTGCGGAATCCGCATTTCTTACCAAGCATGACGCAGTTGTGTACAATGTCCTTTTGGGAAAATACGATGCCGGCGCCTGTTATGATGATGCGCGCAAGACACTGAAAGACCAGGAAAAGATCAACGAGCTCACCATTATCGCAACTACCCAGGATATTTCCAACGAGCCTATCGTTTGTCGCGATGATCTTCCGGCGGACCTTGTCGAAAAAGTGAAGGCGGCATTATTGAAGCTTTCCTATGAAAATCCTGTTCATCGCACGATTCTTGAAAATCTTACCGAAGTTCAGGGTTTTGTTCCGGCAGCCGATTCGGATTATGAGTATGTCCGCAAGATGAATGATTTATTGAAGACTCATCTAAACGGCTCTGCCAAATAATAGACGACGTATTGTGGAAAACGTCATAACGGTCAGTTCATCTCTGAAATTCAAATTCATTATTGGTATCAGTCTGCTCATCGGACTGATACTGATTCTTACCCTCACTAATACGTCATATCGTGAGGAACAGCTGATTTCAGAAAGCATGGATCAATCCGGCATGGGATTATCGGCAACGCTCGCTTTGGCATGCCAGGATCCGATCATACGTCAGGCCTATGATGAATTGGTTCCTTACACAGAGCGCATCATCGTCGGGGGCGAAGATGTCCAGGACATCTCGATTGTCGACCAGGATGGAAAATATCTTGCCTATCGTTCCCGTTCCGAAGGTCCGAACAAACTTGGACAAATTATGAACCCGGACGAAAAGCAGATCTATCAAAGCTGCGACATTCCTCAGCGGTTATCGAATACTGCCCGTCACTGTCTGGAATACGTGGCCCCCATTCGGGTCGGCTCATCACTGCTCGGTACAATTATTCTGAGATACGGGCTTGAGCGTCTGGAAACAGCACAGTCTGACAGCAGGAAGGGACTGGCTGTTATCGGCCTCCTTGCACTTCTTGCGGGGACATTGCTGGCTGTCCTGCTTGCTCAGTTCATTACTAGTGGCATCGATTCGATGATGAAAGGAACCCTGATTGTTTCAACAGGTGATCTTTCTTATCGGCTCGAGGTGAAGTCTCAGGATGAAATCGGCATGCTTGCGGAACGTTTCAATGAGATGGTCGTGGCGCTGGAGTCGAATCGAAAAGCTCTCGACCGGAAGATTTTCGAGATAGAAACGCTGTTCCGGGCCAGCCAGGTCATGAATTTCCAGAGCGATGTTGAAAAACTGATCAGACAGATTCTGGAGATGGCGAGTCGGGCGCTCAAGTCTGAGCGGGCGTCGATAATGCTATTGGCCGAGGGCAACGAGGAGCTTGTAACGAAGATTGTCTACGGACTTGAAAACAGGAAAGAAGCGCTGGAGCCACTTACCAAGACACATATAAAGAGCGGGGAAGGCGTCGCCGGAACTGTTTTGAAGACGGGGGCGTCTATCATCGTGAACGAGGGTCACAACGATCCGCTCTTCAGAAGTTATGATACATCCGTGATGTTCGAACATCTCATCAGAAACATGATTTCCGTACCGTTGAAAATCAAGGATCGTGTTACCGGCGTCATTAACATAGTGAACAAACTTGACGAAACAGGGTTCAATGCCGATGATCAGAGGCTTCTCGAAGCATTAGCCCAGCAGGCTGCGATGGCAGTAGAAAATGCGCGGTTGTACGAGCTGGCCATTACGGATGGTCTCACGAAGCTTTTCATCCACCGCTACTTTCAGGCCCGTTTAGAAGAAGAGATAGTTCGTGCGAAACGCTATCACACCGTGGTTTCGTTGATCCTGTTCGATATAGATCATTTCAAGAAATTCAATGATACCTATGGACATCAGCAAGGGGACCTCGTGTTGATCGAGGTTGCGAAGCTGCTGAAACTTACTGTTCGTGATACGATCGATATTCCGGCACGCTATGGAGGCGAAGAATTCACTATTATTCTTCCTGAGACTGATGCCGCAGGAGCTTTGCTTGTCGCCGAACGTCTCCGTAAGACCATTGAATCGAACGAATTTCCAGGTCAGGGAATGCCTCTGAAAGTCACAATTTCACTTGGTATTGCCACATATCCTGATCACGCCGCCAACCGCGCCACGTTGATAAAGAAGTCTGATATGGCTTTGTATGCC
The DNA here is from genome assembly GCA_015233155.1 of Candidatus Rifleibacteriota bacterium. Taxonomy (GTDB): domain Bacteria; phylum Muiribacteriota; class Ozemobacteria; order Ozemobacterales; family Ozemobacteraceae; genus JADFYG01. The sequence continues at coordinate 31,998 of JADFYG010000056.1, read as the reverse complement.
TGCAAAAAACGTGGGCGAAACTGTTCGTCGATTTATGAAGATTCGATGACAGAGTGCGAGTAGCGGCATTACGGTGAGTAATACGATCCAGGCGATCGAGGTTTCCGCGTGAGCGGATCAAACTCCGTCCCGCTTATTTGGCCGGTGATGCCGCTCGACATTGGCACAGTAAGGCTGAAAAACAATCTTCTCCTTGCGCCGATGGCAGGAGTGACGGATGGCCCCTTTCGGCGGATGTGCCATGAACAGGGCGCCGGTCTGACGATTTCCGAACTCGCCAGTGCTAAAGCGATACTTCTTGGTAATAAGACTACTGTTTCGATGCTGCATTTTTCCGGACAGCAGCGTCCGTTTGCGGTACAGCTTTTTGGTCACAATTCGGCCGATATTGCCGCTGCGGCATCTTTTGTAGAAAGCCTCGGTGTATGCGATATTATTGATCTGAACATGGGATGTCCGGTTTCAAAAGTTGTGAAGACGGGGGCCGGAGCCGGATTGATGAAGACGCCCGAGCTTGCGGAAACTATAATTCGGGCTGTGCGTGCGGCTGTGAAAGTTCCCGTTACCGTTAAGTTCCGCCTGGGGTGGTGTTCCGGTCAGATGAATTTTCGGGATTTTGCACGGATGGCCGTTGATTCCGGAGTTGCGGCAATCACAGTTCATGCCAGAACACGTGAGGCAGGATATTCCGGAGTTGCCGACTGGAGTAAGTTCGAAGGAATGCAGGATTTGTGCGGTTCCATTCCATTCATAGCCAACGGAGATATTACTTCAGTCGATGATCTTAAAAAGGTTCACGAGATTTCAGGATGCCGCGGTTTCATGATCGGAAGAGCCGCAATCGGACGTCCGTGGTTGTTCAATGCGTTGAAAAAACCTGCTGGAGCTGTTCTGACTGAACCTGCTCCAGCGGAGCGTTTCCGATTGTTTCGTGAGCATCTCGTGGAGATGCTAATGGAACACGGACAGAAGGGGGTTCCTTTGTTTCGGGTTCATCTGTTCGCTTATCTCCGGGGTCATCCCCGTGCATCCCAGTTTCGTCGTGAGATGTGCAATCAGCGCGACCCGGTGAAGGTTATTGATGCCGGTCAAAGGTTTTTTCTGCCATGATTGCTCAGATAACAGCCGGAAAGCGACGTATTCGGGTATATCTGCTCCATGAGTCGGGAAAGACAAAAAATTTGACTTTTCCCGTGGAGATGCTTGCCGAGGCAAGTGCCGTGGAGTGGGCAGCCAACGATATGCTGAAGATAGTCGGCACTGCGCGGGCGGTTTTTCATACCGGAAACTGTCCCGGGTTCGAAACTCTTCTCGCTTTACTTGAACGTAGCATGTCCGGGCGTTTTCATCCGCTCGTTTTCTTTCCATCGAGTGTGGAGTGGGGGTTTTCAGATCCAAGAAAATTGCAGGCAGAGCGAATACTTGCGATTCATGGCGCCGCGGAACTGTGGCCTGAAGCCAGTGTCGTTCTTGTGAGACTGGATGTGCCTCCGGTGTTTGATGTGGTTCAGAATGCGGCACACCTCGCCGGATTTGAACCCATCGGATTCGAAGAACTATTACAGAAGTATTTCCCAAATGTCCCTGGTTTTCTTAGAAATGATCCCAGGCATGTCGGTTCGATCTTTGGAACTCCTTCGCCTCAACTCGCGAGTCGCTTGTTCATCGAAGGATCGGTCACGGCATGGCGAAAATATATTAGGGAGACATATCTGAAAGATGGCCCTCCGCTTTTCGTTTCATATGGTGATGACGATGCGGGTCTCAGGCTGTTTGCGGATCTTTCGGACATTCATCGTCCTGATCTGATCGATATTGGTGCTTGCCGACTGGCTCTCCTGCAGTGGGAAAAATTGTCCGATCGGTCTGAGACATGATTATACAGAAGCGCAATGAAATTTGTTTATGTATTCGGTCATAATTATCGTTGGAAAAAATGATTTTGGGAGCGCCTTAATGAATTTAACATCCTGGAAAGTCGTATTTCTGATCGGCCTGATCATTATCGGGCCAATGATGATATTTTTCCCGGTCTGGGGCGCTGAAGTCGCCTCTATCACGTCTCTTCTCGGAAAGGGGCGCACGCTCAGTGATCAGGGGCGGCTATCGGAAGCGGAACTCCTGTTTGAAGAAGCCGTTAAGGCGGATTCCGGGAGTATTGAAGCCTGTCACTGGCTGGGGTGCGTACAGGCATCCGAAAACAAATTTCTTGAAGCTGAGAAGAATTTTAAAAAAGCGCTGGCGATCAAAGCAGAGTATCTGCCGACGCTGATCCGGTATTCCGGGGTGCTGGCGGATATGAATCGGTTTCCCGAAGCTGAAGCACTGGCACGAAAGGCTTTGAGCATTGAGCCGGAAAATCCGCAGGTTCAGAGAGTTCTCGGCCAGGTTTTGCTTGGCATGGGAAATATTCAGGAAGCAATGCCGTTACTTGAAAAAGTCTTGGTTAAAAATCCCCATGATCCTGATCTGTGCAACAATATAGGCTGCGCTTTATCAGCTGCGAAAGAGTTCGACAAAGGCAGCGAATATTTTCGGAAAGGGCTTCGCGAAGACCCTCAGAACCGTGCTTTGAACGTGAATCTTGCCCTGGCTCTTCGGGATGGCGGCAAAAAAGGAGAGTTTCTGGATCAGTACAAAATGATCATCCTTCTGGATCCTGACAATGCAGGCCTGCGCCTTGAATACGGGAAACTCCTTGCTGAGTCGGGGAATGCTTCCGAAGCTGAACACCAGTGGCAGATTCTGATGGGTTCGGGGCAGGTCAGCAAAGCCGATGTTTTGAAGCCACTTATTGCGCAGAATCTGAATGTAATGGCGGTTCCATCTTCCGCGACGGATGAACTTCTCTATCCGGAAGTTTCGAAAGATGATTACGAGACTCTTCGGAAAAAAAATGAAGCCCAGCCGTGGGATGCCCACAGCCAATATCTACTGGGACATGCGGCTCTGCAGTCCGGGGACTATGCAGCAGCTTCCAGGGCCTTTTTCACCGCAGTCGGTCTGAACCCGCTTTCGGCCGTCAGCCGCTACAGTCTTGGGAAAGCAGTCGAGCGGCATGCTGTCGACGCTACTCCTAAAAATGGTGAAGAGCTTCGCCCCGAATATCTCCATATGTTTGATGAAGCGGAGACGTCTTATAAAAAAGCTGTCCGGTTGAATCCTGATCTGATCGAAGCCGAAATGGGCATCTGCGATATTTATATTGAAACCAGGCGGGAAAACATGGCCCGGGAGCGCCTGGAAAAGCTTCTGAAAGAAAAGCCGCAAGCCCGTCTTGTTCGCATGAATCTGGCCCGTTTAGCCGTCAGGGATAAAAAAGAAGCTGAGGCACTCAAACTGATGGAAGCTGAACTGGAAATCAATCCTGATGACTCCAATGTTTTACAATTCCTTGGGAATTTGTATGCAGGTTCGAAGAATTTCTCGAAATCCGTCGATACTTTTCAGGCGTTAGCGTCCAAGCAACCAAAAAAGGGAGAGTCTCTCTGGAAAACAATAAAACAGGAATTTCCCGATTGGCGGAAAACATTGCAGAATGCCGATCCGGAGCGTTATAAAAAGCTTCTTGCCATGGCCGCTCAAGGCGGAGATGATGAAGCCCGAGGGCTTCTCCTGTCTCCCGAAATTGCATCCGGAACAGCCACAGGACCTGAAGGGGTTAAGGGAGTTGTCGGAAAATGAAGGATTTAAAGACACCTGGCAAAAAGTCTCAAAGGGATACGGGAACTAAAAAAAAGAGTTCAGAGAAGCCGGGAAACATTGTAAAAGGTTATCAGCCTCCGAAGATTTCTCTGGAGGGTATAACCCTTGAAATGATGGTGAGCAAGCTTGTTGAGGTGTATGGCTGGGAAGCAATGGCAAAAAATATAAAGATCAAATGTCTGAGTAATGATCCCAGTATCAAGTCCACGTTGAATTTTTTGCGAAAAACTCCGTGGGCTCGAAATAAACTTGAAATATTTTATATGAAATTCAGGAGAGCGCAGTTAAAAAAGACCCAGAAGTCACATAAGGAGCTTTGTTAATGACGGCACAAATTGGCGAAGTTAACACCCTGAGGGTTGTCAAAACTGTTGACTTCGGGGTGTATCTTGATGGAGGAGACCTGGGTGAAATCCTCCTTCCCGGAAAGCAGGTTCCTGAGGGATGTGAGCCTGATGACATGCTTGAAGTATTCCTGTATCACGACACCGAAAATCGCCTTATAGCTACGATACAACATCCTCTGGCGGAGGTTGGCGAGATCGGGTTTCTAAAAGTTTTGGCCGTGAATGATGTCGGCGCTTTTCTCGAATGGGGTATTCCCAAAAATCTGTTTGTACCGTTTGCACAGCAGCAGGAGCCTATGAAACAGGATTGTTCCTATCTTGTGGCCGTATATTTTGATGAGGCGAGTCAACGTATTACAGGCTCGACGAAGCTTGCAAAATTTATCAGCAAGGATCCTGTTTCTCTCGAAATCGGGCAACAGGTTGACCTGATTGTTGTCAACAGGACGGACATCGGGTTCAAGACCATTATCAACAATAAATTCTGGGGATTTCTTTATCACAGCGATATTTTCCAACCCATCTCCAGAGGCCAGAAAATTCAGGGGTATGTGAGAACCATACGGGATGATGGGAAGGTAGATCTTGTACTGCAAAAGCCAGGCTATGAGAAGATAAAGGATGTCGCGGAACAGATTCTGGATGTAATAAAGGCACACGGCGGGTCGCTTCCAATCAGCGATAAAAGTTCGGCGGAAGAGATAAAAACACTTTTCGGAATCAGCAAGAAAACCTATAAAAAAGCGGTAGGAGCGCTATTCAAGGCTCGACGAATAACGATGGATGAAAATGGAATAGGAATTAAATGACTCAGGCTTCCGGGAGAGTTATTTCAAAAATCAAACTTGTTCCCTTTTCTTTTGAGGTCGTGAAGCGCAGGGTTCCTCCAAGGGTTTTTGCCATCAGCTGCGCTGAATAGACCCCCAAGCCGGTTCCCGAGTCTTTTCCATGTGTGACGTATTTTTCAAAAAAACGATTTCGGATTTCAGGTGGAATTTCTCCACGGTTTTTCACTTCTATGCTGATGCGGTCTCCACTGGAAATCGTCACCGTTACTGCCTGCTTCTCGGGAGAGGCTTCCATGGCATTCTTTATCAGATTTAAGAACAGGCAGTAGTAAAGAAATTCTTCGCCGGGAATAATAAAAGACGCATCGCTATCGGCCTCATAGTTTTGTACCAGTAAATGTGTTTTGAGCGTCTTGCCCGTTGCCAACGGGTTGAGCTGATCATAAACCTGGCGAATTACCTTCACAATGTTGACGGGGACTGGTTTTAACGGATATTTTCCCTTCTCCATTTTTGCCAGATCAAGAGATCTATTGATCATTTTAAGCATCTTGTGAGTCGATTGGTCAAGAATTTTCAGAATTTCAAGCTGCCTGGGAGAAAGGTTTTTCTCGCGATTCAATATTTCGGGAACACCCAGAAATACACTGAGAGGCCCTTTGAGATCATGCCTGGAAATCAGCTCGATTTCTTCGCGAAGACTCAGATTTTCCTGAAGGATTTCCTTTTGTTTTTCCAGCTCCCTCATTGCTGAAGCCAGACTGATGTGAGTTTTCACCCTGGCTTTGACTATAACCGGGTTTACCGGTTTGACAAGGTAATCAACTGCGCCGATCTCGAGGCCTTTTGCCTCATCGATATCCTCATTTTTCGCGGTAACGAAGATTACGGGAATATTCTGGGTTTTGGGATTCTGCTTCAATCTCCGGCAAACCTCAAAACCATCCATTTTGGGCATCATTATGTCCAAAAGAATTAAATCAGGAGGATTTTCTGATTCAGCAATTTTAAGGGCCTTAGAGCCGTTCAATGCCAGCTTTACTTCATAATACGGCCGGAGGATTCCTCCGATCACTTCGATGTTTTCAACCACATCATCGACAATCAGTACCCCCTCTTTTTTCCGCTCGGGCGTCACTTTTTACTTCTTTCTCCTGTCTGAATAAACTCAACCCATGATTAACAAAGTATGCTAACCGATTATTTGAGATTTCTCCCTTCGGTCGAAATGACAGTATTGTTTGTCATTCCGAATGAATGTGAGGAATCTCGCCTGGCGTAAAGAACGTGAATATTCAGGCTTCTTTGGTAATCGTGGCTCACCATTTGTCAGTAAAACACCCGTAATTAACACATACCCCTGCAATTATACAGAATCGCAATGAAATTTGTTTTGTATTCGGGCATAATTTTCGTAGGGGCGGGTTTCAAACCCGCCCGATAAAACAAAATTCAATGCACCTTTGTATATAGAGACATAGAGCGAATGTTAAAGCATTATCATAAATTTGTAAAGATATGTCAAGAAATGTTTGAATAATGTAAATACACATTGAAGTCAGCATAGATCCATCATTCCATGGCTTGACTTTTGTCCGGAAGGGAATTAAGGTAGGCATACAATTTTGATCGAATCAAGAATACGGGGTTGCTATTACATGTTCCTTTCGCCAGGTAAATTGCCAGGCTATTTGAGCTTGAAATACATAGCATTTGTTGTTTTCATGAAAAATGTTCTTCATCAGCAACTTGCAAAAATATGTGACAATCATGAGTGAATACGCATCGTCCAGGGGCGGGTTTCAAACCCGCCCCTACGTGATGTTTCGTGAATATTGCAACTCCCTCTCATATAGACACGTTTTCACACTTTTCCTTATTTTTGCACTATGGGTTTTGCCAGTCACATGTCTTTGGGGAAAGCCTCTTGAACTTTCCAACCTGAGCATTGACGAACTCATGAAATTAGAGGTCATTCCCGTCATTACCTCTGTTTCGCGGCGCCCGGAAAAAGTTTATGAAACTCCCGCAGCGGTTTTTGTCATTACAGCTGAGGATATTCGCAGGAGCGGAGCGAAGACTCTTCCGGATATTCTTCGACTTGGTCCCGGGATTAATGTCGCGCGGATAGATGGCAGCAACTGGGCTATTTCAGCCCGGGGAATCAATGATCGTTTTTCCCGGAACTTATTAGTATTGATAGATGGCCGGAGCATATATTCCCCCTTGTTTGGAGGAGTCTGGTGGGATGTTCAGGATACCCTTCTTGAAGACATTGAACGAGTGGAAATTGTCCGCGGTCCCGGTGGAACCACATGGGGTGCGAATGCTGTTAACGGCATCGTTAACGTTGTCACTAAGTCCGCGAAGGATACAAAAGGCGGTTTGGTTTCAGTCGGGAAAAGTCCTGATAAGTCGGATTTCAGTTATCGCTACGGCGCAAATTTAGAAGGGAATGGCGCATTCCGGTTTTATTTCAAGACCTTCGAAAACGATCCCTTCTATAAGAGTAATGGAAATCGCGGAATCGACGATTACGACCAGTATCGCTTTGGGTTACGAGCGGATTGGGAGTCTTCGCATTCCCGCCAGATGACGCTTGATGCAAGTGCGTATGGCGGAAACAGCCATGAGGAAATCGTCCAGGAATTTTCTCCGAGACCGCCGGGGCATCATGGTCCAGCACCTTTGACAACTTCTCAGACGTCGGTTTCAGGTGGCCATTTCCGGGTTTTACTTATGCAGACCTTCAGTCCGGATAGCGAATTGAAGCTCCAGTTTTACTTTGACAGGGCGCGTCGAATAGATGCAAATCATGAAGAATACATTGACACGCTCGATCTGGATTTGCAGCATCGCTTTATCCCCAGTCGGTCCCAGGAAATTGTCTGGGGTTTTGGGTACCGGTCAATAAAATATTCCATTCCCGCCGGCAGAACGTATGAATTCACGCCACCTGAAGATACCATCGGGATCCAAAGCTGTTTTTTCCAGGATCAGGTCACTCTGAAACCGCAGAAGCTTTTTTGGACCTTTGGAACGAAGATTTATCATCATCCCTACGTAGGTACTGAAGGACAACCAAGCACAAGGCTTTTCTGGAAGCCACGTGAAAAACACAATTTTTGGGCGGCTTTGACTGAGTCCCGCCGTGTTCCCTCGATTGAAGAACACTCGAGTAATGGGAAGACACTGAATATTTCGAGTGGCCCCGGTGATGAATTTCAAAACCAGGAAATCGGTAATGCTTCACAGCAGTCGGAAATCATGAGGTCAGAAGAGTTCGGATATCGTTACCTGCCAAATAAAAAGATTTCTTTTGACCTGGCACTTTTCAAACAGGATTATTCTGACCTCGCCCGCGCAGAGTTTATTCGCGCCTCCGATGCCGGTGGACTCCCGCCGCAGATCCAGCAGAAGAATGATGGACAGCTTTTCCTCACGGGAGCGGAGTTGTCATTTCAGTGGAAACCCCTTAAGGAGTTTCGACTCGTGGGGGGAATGTCCGAGAACAAGGAGAGTTCGGACTCATATCCCGTTTCCGTGTTTTCTCCAAGGCAATTGTTCATGAGAACCTACTGGGATGTAAGAAAAGATCTGGAATTCGATCTTTCCTATAATGATGATTTTTATGAAACCGATTCCGATAATTCTTCGCATCGTGACAGTCGAAATGCCCGGAATGACATTTTAAATGTAAGACTGGGTTGGCGGCCCAGTACATATTTCGAGTTAAGTCTGACCGGCCAGAATCTGCTTCACGATAGACAAAGGGAGTTTCCTGTAGATAATGGCCCGGCGAACGGAGATTATGTTCCCAGCCAGATTCCGCGCTCATATTTTCTGAAGGCAACCTGGTTTTTCTGATGAAGCTTCATATGAGAAAGTCAGAACTGTTTCCGCGCATCCTGCTTGTTCTTATTCTCTTTTCGAAAGTTTTCATTATGCCAATGGGAGTCTTTGGGGCTCCATTCGCGGAATATAAAGTCAAAGCGGCATTTCTTCTGAAATTGGCCGATTTTGTTGAATGGCCATCTGATGTTTCTGACAATGCCACAGTTCCTATTAATGTCGGAGTAGTCGGGAATGATCCTTTTGGCGACCTGCTTCCCGAAGAAATTTCCCAAGCTGATGGAGGTTGTGGTTTTGCCTTTAAAGTGAGGCGCTTGTTTCCCAAAGATGAATATATTTCCAGTTTCAATATTTTATTTTTTCCGAGAACCAGTCAGGATGCTTTTGTTGCAATTCAAAGTTTGATTTCCGATAAACCTGTTCTAACGGTGGGAGAGGGAGAAAGTTTTATTGATCAGGGTGGAATGATCGCCTTTACCCTGGAAAATAATCGGGTCCAGTTTATTGCAAATTTAAAGCGTTGCAGAAAAGCTCATTTGAATATCAGTGCCAAACTGCTTGTGCTGGCAAAGAAGGTTATAAAATGATTCACGAAGCCGATCGCCTTTTCCGGCTTTCTGAAGCAGTCGCATGAGCCAGTCCTCCGTTATTTCTGAAACAGGGCGGCAGCCGACGCCCGTTTTCAGGGAAAAGATCAACCTCCAGCTTCTCCGGATGAATCTGGTTTCGGTCGGTCTGGCCATATTCCTGATTATCCTTTGTACTATTGCCTGGGAAGCCTTTAATATCAAAAATAGCGTGATAAGAAATCTGATAGTACAAGCCACAATTGTCGGCAACAACAGCACTGCCGCTATATCTTTCGGAGACAGGAACACCGGTGAAGAAATTCTGTCCTCATTGAAAAGCGTTCCCCACGTCCTGATGGGAAAAATATTCGACAAAAATGGAACTTTATTTGCAACCTATGTCCGGGAAAAAGAGGTGGAAGAGGAGCCGACCGGAAACCCCGAGTTTCCCCTTCACCGGGATGTTTCCATCAGCTTTCGCACGATTTCCATCATAGAGCCTATTACTATGAGGGGTGAGATCCGTGGATTCGTTCAAATTCTTTACGACGATTCTCCGATGATTTCACATTTGATTTGGGCAACCATTCTTTTTGTCTCTCTAGGAATTATTACAATTATTTTGACTTCGTATTTGTTTTCAAAGCAAATGAGATCAATTTCGAATCCGATTCTCGACTTAGTTGAAATAATGGAAAATATTAATAGCGACAAAAACTATTCCCGCCGAGTTCCTGTAGCGGGTCCTCTCGAAGTTGCAACCCTGGCCGAGAGGTTCAATGAGCTGCTTCTTACTACCCAGGAATGGAGCATGGAAATCTGGCGCCACAGAGATAATTTAGAGCGAATTGTCGAGGAAAGAACCAGGCAGTTGACAAAAAAAACCGAAGAACTTGTTCAGGCCCGTGATGAGGCAAATGTTGCCAACCATGCCAAGAGTATTTTTGTAGCCAACATGAGCCATGAAATTCGGACGCCGCTAAATGCCATAATTGGATTCTCCGGTTTTCTCATGCACACTGAGTTGGCTCCAAAACAGTTCGATTTTGTCAGAAAAATACAAATATCAGGAAATATTCTGCTTGGTATTATCAATGACATACTGGATTTTTCCAAAATTGAGGCGGGAAAACTTGAGATTGAGAATCTTGACTTTGAGTTTGATGCAGTAATCGACAACGTTTTGGCCGTGGTCTGTCACAAAGCTCAGGACAAGGGACTTGAACTTCGTGTCGATGCTTCTCCGGCAGTTCCTTCAAAACTCATTGGAGACCCACTTAGACTTGGGCAAATTCTGGTTAATCTGATTGGCAACGCAGTTAAGTTTACTGAAAAAGGTCATGTCGAGTTAAAAGTTGATCTCATTGACAAGAATGATGACAAGGTAAAAATCGGTTTTGTTGTACATGATACGGGAGTTGGAATGTCCGAGGAGCAGAAAGCCAGGATTTTTTCGCCCTTCACTCAAGCCGATGATTCGACGACACGGAAATTCGGGGGAACGGGACTTGGTTTGAGCATATGCAAACGACTGCTTAAAAGCATGGGTGGAGAAATACAGGTTGAGAGCCACCTGGACCAGGGGAGTACATTCCGGTTTGGTTGTTGGTTTCGGATCAGTTCGATGGAGAAAGAGACTCCCGGGGTTTTTCATGACATTTTTAATGGACTTCGTGTGCTTCTTTACAGTAACAGTCAGCAGGAACAGGGCTCTAATCTGAGGATTCTCAAGAGATTTCCATTTTTTGTAAAACCGGTTTTCTCGAAAGAGGAAGCCATGGTGGAAATCAGGGAAAACGATTCCGCCATGCCCTATACAGTCCTGATGATTGAAAGCAAGAACGTTACTGCACAGGAGGTTGAGCTTGTTGAAGAAATCAAAAAAACGTCTTTGCTTGCGAGTGTCCCGGCAATCCTCATGATTTCTTCCTTTGCCGGGGAAAAGGAAAAGCAGGATTTGTTGGAGGCAGGGGTTGACGGGATTTTAGTGAAGCCTTTTTCGGCTTCCACACTTTTTGATTCTCTTGTTCGGATTCTGGCGCCTCGGGAACCTCTTGCCAGCGGCAAAAAGCCTCTTTCAGACCTTGGAAGTCAAATCAGGGGGTGCCGGCTTCTGGTTGCTGAGGACAACGATTTCAATCAGGAAATTGCACGTGAAATGCTGGAAGGGTGGGGGATGATTGTTGACATGGTCGGAAATGGCCGTGAAGCTGTTGCTAAAGTTTTGGGAAGCGCTCCCCAAACTTTTGATCTTATCCTGATGGATATTCAAATGCCCGAAATGGACGGATTTGAGGCAACCGGACAAATCAGGCGGGATCCTCGTTTTGAAAACATGCCGATTTTGGCAATGACGGCCCACGCTTTTGCCGAGGACCGTTTGAAAATTTTGAACGCGGGCATGAACGATCGTATTACAAAGCCGATAGATCCTCTGGTTCTGAAAGAAAAACTTCAAAAATATCTTTTCCCGAACGAGCTTTTGGATACCGAAGAAATTTCAGAGGAATCATCATCACCCGTTTTTCCAAAAATTCCGGGAATTGATACTGAGAGAGGCTTAGAGAGGCTTAATGGAAATATACCCAAGTATCGTAAGCTTCTGACAAGGTTTATAGAGTTAGGTCAGAAAACAGTTGATGATTTTCAACAAGCCATTAAGGGAAGTTCCTTTGAGAAAATTCGTTTTCTGGCGCACAGTTTTAAAGGGGTAGCAGGAAATCTTGGAGCGACAAAAGTATTTGAACTCACCGGCAGTCTCGAGGAAAAGGCAAAAGAAGAAGAGACCAGCGGAGTTGCGCAACAGTTTTCCCTACTCAGACAGGAATTAACAAATGTTTATTCCGCCATCATGGCAATCGAACTCCCCGCTGCTAGTTTGTATGGATCAGTGCCGGAAAATAGCACAATAGAACTGCGGCCGGTTTCTGATTCCCTCGAGCCGCTTTTGAAGCTCCGGGAGTCGTTACAGAATGACAGTTTTGATGCCGGAGAACAACTGATGAGTATTCAAAAAGAGTGGGGAAACAGCCTTTCACAATTCGCAGAATTCAAAGAACTGGAAAAAAACGTTGCCAGGCTTTCCTTTGATGAAGCCCTCCAGGCACTTGAGAGCCTTCTCGAAAAACTTAAGCTTCATTGACCGGGGCAAACGCACTAAAAATCGGGATTAGGCCTATAACGCGGCTCTCGACACAGGAACGATGACTATGGTAGGTCGCGACCGCCGGGCACGCCGAAGCGCAAAGCGGCGCGCCCGGCGGTCGCGCCCTACCACAGAACTTTTAATGCGTTTGCCCTGCTTCAATGACAGTAGTGTTTGCCCACACCCTGACCCAATGCTAAAATCACATACACTTAATTAACATCGGCGCTTTGCCCGATATTTCTGGAACAATCGGGCTGATTTTCCGGACGTTTGACTATGGTATGATACAGGAAGGAAATTTCACTTTGACTACGAAACAGCTTGTGTTGCGAGCAGTCGATCAACTCAAAGAGCCTGATTTGAAAAGATTGTATGATATCATCAAAGGTATTGTTCAAGGTAAGAAATCTGCAAAAAAAACACGACTGCTGCAGTCTCTCTCTCGAATTAGAATTGAGGCTCCCAAAGATTTCGCCGAAAACCATGATGTATACCTAAACGGTGAGAAGCATGCCAAGACCTCTGTTCGTTGACACACTCACGCTGCTTTTTCATTTTTCGGTAATGAGGTGCGGCCGGAATCAGAATCGGGTTCAGAAGAAATAAGCGCGACCCCGAGCATGATCAGCATAATTCCAACCAGATGAGTAAAACTGATGGGTTCGTTAAAGATAAATCGCCCGGAAACTGCGATTGAAATGTAAGTTACTCCGGTAAGCGGGTAGGCAAAACTCAGATCGGTTCCTTTTAAAATACCGATCCATACAACAAGACTGGATATGTCGCATGCAATGGAGCCCCACAGATACGGTGATGCTATTCCCATGGATAACCATCCCCAGCCGAAAACAACGTCCCGAAGGGGAATAGAGGCTTGTTTCATCAGGATTTGACTGGCCGTGTCGAGAAGAGGCAATAACAACCACAGCCACGGGAATCGACGGCGCTCACGCGGCTGCCGGGTTTCAAATGAGCCGGAAGCAGTGGCACCGGGCGATAAAGGCTCTGTAGATGAATGCGTAGATAATTCCTGTTTTTCCGACATGTGATTAATAGTCGACGGTATGCATAGTTCTAAATGCGACCCAAACAGGAAAAATAGAATTTGAGTTTTGTCATTCCAGCATTTGAACTTATCATTGTTAATAGCTACACTTTGCCGAGCGCGACAGCATCCTGATTGACTTCAAGAATCGGTGAAAGCCAACACAGGAGCATATGAATGGCGGGGTTTCGATGCTTGAAATACATCCAGTTCGGAAGCAGGACACTTCCCAATCGCAACTTGTTGGCATACCCGACTTGCCCGCTTTGGTAGACTGACAAACCGCGCTCTATACAGATTCCAACATTCACGAACCAGCTCTTGAAATACAGATTAACCGTTCGGCCAACCGCTGAATCCATGCAGAAAAATTTGTCTATCATACGCGTCTGATCGAGAAAAAGAAGATTGAATCCGATCGGTCGGTCTTCCAGATAATAGATGGGGCACAGTGCCCTGTCGCCCATTTGATGCAATGTTTCAAGGAAATAAGTCGGAGTGAGGTCTTCGAAAGTCCAGTCGCTTCGCTCTTTTGTATCACGATACATCTCCATTATGGGCCCGATCACGTCATGAATATCGCGTTTCAACTCGACGCGAACCTTCGAGGCATTACGCAGCTTTCTGCGCATGTCTTTGCGGGTCGCATGACTGATTGATGCAAGATACTCATCGATTGAGCGAAACCGAATCGGGAGAACCGCGGTGGGAAGACTGGCCAGTGGCGTGAATCCGCGCGGAACCGCGACTTCTTCCCACAGCGCCCTTTGTCGTGCAGGAACGTCTTTTACTGCCAGAAGCCAATAGCCGCGACTGCGAGCGAAACGCTCCGTCTCGCGCAAAAGCCGTCCCAGCATCTCGGGTTTGCAGGGTTCCTCTACTGACGGATGAAATCCGAGATGCGCATTTTCCGTTTCGGGCGATCCGATGCAGAGAAGCTTGAGTGTCATCATCCATGGAACAAATTGTTTGAAGGCGCCGAAAAGTGTCTTCCAATATCCCTGGACAGTCGTATCAAGAGCATACTCGGTCAAAAAAAACGCGGAGGCGGCGACGCAAACGCCATTTTCGAGCACCCGTGCGTAACCATAAGAAAAGCCGGGGATGCCCGACTCTTCGATGGCTCTGTATGTTTCGTAATTTTCAAGCTCCCCCGGGAAACAGTCATTCCAGGTCTTACAATCGATATCCCGGATCGTTTCGGTTATTACGACATCGATCATAAAATCAGTTTCGCTCAAAAAAATCGGCGGTCTTCGTAATGAGCTCGTCGCGGTCGGAGTCTATCGTCACCATGTGGTAACTGTTTTTCAGACGATGTAATTCACTTACTCCGCCGACTCTCGCCTGGACATATATGGCATTGCTGTTGATGCTGCAAATATCATCTTCCGTGGCGTGGAACAAAATGACCGGACATTTGACGCGAGAAAGACCGGCTTTAACTTTCTGATTCAGCAGGAAGAGCTGGAACAGGCTCTTCCATGGCGTAGCGGGGAGAGTTCCTTCCTGGTCATGTGCGATGCGACGGATTATGCGTTCCCGAAGACTATCATTTTTGATTCCAAAAGGATGTGTTTCCTCAAAAGAGAGTTCGCGTAACCAGGGCAATCGAACAAGCTTCGGCAAAAACGGCGTAAGCAAGCGTATGGGGGAAATATTCCAGCCATCGTATTTCAAGGTAATGCCATAAACCCCGACGGCGCTGATGTCGGGAAAATCGATGGCCAGCTTGAGAGAAAGCACCGCTCCCATGCTGAGACCAGCAGTATAAACTTGTCCGACCTGACCACGTAATCGGAGAAGTGCCTCATGTGCTGATTCATACCAATCCTGCCATCTGGTTTCCGTCAGCTCTTCCATGGTTCCACCGTGGCCCGCGAGAGTCGGCGCAATAACTGAAAAGCCGCGTTCATGTAAGCCTCGACCGACTCTATGAACCTCGCTTGGAGAGCCGGTCAAGCCATGAAGGAGCAACACGCCCCGATTGTTATTCCCGCTGAGTTGAAAAGAATAGTCCCTTCGCATGATCTCACTTTATAAGCCAGATGTTCCCACAAGCACAACTCCGATTGTTATGAAAAGTGCTCCGATCCATCGCCGCATTGAAACATTCTCGCCGAAAATAAAACGACCTGCAAGAAGAACAAAACAAAAGTCCAGACTCATTATGGGATAAGCCACATTGAGAGGTGCGATTGCAAGAATGAGCAGCCAGAGAATGATTTCAATAACACATATAGCCATGCCCAACCAGATGAAACGGGAAGAAAATACGCCTTTGAGATGCTCTGCAAGACGGGCAAACAAGTTCGAAAAACGCTGAAAGCCTTGCGCCTGCACGAGTTCCGTATCATCCCGGCAACTATTATCGTGTTCGTCATTGTCGTCCGCGCCAAATTTGAAGCACATCTGGCGAGTGACATCGCAACATAGCGACAGGCAAAATAGTAATAATAAAGTTGGAGTCACGTCAGAATTTCCCGGAAACAGTCCAGCAGGGCGATATTCGTGCGCGTATTTCGACTGCATGCAATCTCAGCAGAGGGAGTAAACCATGGTTGATCCACCCATGATTCAAACCTTTTCCAAAAGCATTCAACAGACGGACCGGAGAAACGACTCGGGGAAAATTCACCGGAAACATCGATTCCTATAATATTTTTGTGAGTTCTTATTATGCGCAAACTCGCGATAAGCTCATCAAGCGGCATTTTTCCAGGCTCCCAGTTTGTAACGGCATCGTCGGGACAAAGAACATCCTTGTCAATGGTCAAATACACATCGTCCGTAGAGATTGCCGCGAGCCTCTCTTCAAGCAACTTCCTGAGCCTTGAAGAGGTTGTTTCTCTTTGGGTGTTCGCTCCGGTGGAGTTCGATAAACTGTTTTTTACGTATCTCTCAACGGTTCGCCAGATCAGTCGATGTCCGCGCTGAACAAAACAGGCGGTTCGATGATAATTCCCCCAAACCAGCGATGGCGGGTGATTATATGCAAAAACCTCGTGCGATCCTTTGCAGACGGCTGCGAGATTGGCTCCCTTCCATTCGGGAAAGGCGAGATCGGATGTCGCGGGACCGATCGTGACAACACGGTCCACGAGTGGGTGAAGGAGAACGTCATTCACCCAGGAGCCGCAGTGAATACCCTCTTTAAAGGTGACCCAGTCCGGATGATTATCAAAATGAAACACCGTTACCCGACTCGAACGCTTCTTCAGGGCATCGTTCAATAAAAGAGAGGTCACATGATGAAAATCACCGGATCCGAAAAAAGTAACGGGTGTGTTTTCATTTTTTTCGTCAGGATCACCGTCAAGAATAACCTCAAGACGCTCGCGAAAAGCATTCCAGGCACCGGAAGCTGCCCACAACCTTACGGCGGCTCCTTCCGCTTCATACGGCCATTCAGCAGCCTCTTCTGCAACCATCAGGGCGCAAAAATCGGGCATACGCTGCAAGGAGTCGTCCAGGTGAAGAAGACGGAGTCGCACGGATATCGCTATTTCTTCCTGGAAATGCGCTGGAAAGCCTGGCCGAGAAGACTTATGGCAAGTTCAATTTCCTGGTTTGAGATCATTAACGATGGAGCCAGGGTTACCACGTTTTTGAAATATCCTCCAATATCGAGGATGAGTCCGAACTTTTTGCCATCCACATCAAAATTACCAAGCATGGCTTCGTCTACAAGCCGATCGGTCATTGCTTTGTCCGGGGTGAAGCCGTCTTCCTGACAAATTTCGATACGCAGAGCCAGTCCGAGGCCATCTACATCACCTATGATCGGGAACTGTTTTTTCAGTTCGCGAAGGCCTTGAAGGAAAAGCTCGCCACGAGCCTTGACCTGGGCGTGGAAGTTTTCTTCAGATACAATCTTTATCACCTCAAGGGCCGCTGCTGTTCCAAGTGGATTAGAGGCGAATGTCGAGTGCGTCGAGCCTGGAGGAAAAACTGATGGCTGGATAAGCTCTTCACGCGCCCAGATGGCTGAAAGCGGATTCATTCCGTTGGTCAGAGCCTTCCCAAAAACAATGATGTCCGGTTTAACTCCAAAATGTTCGGCGGCCCAGAATTTTCCTGTGCGATAGATACCCATCTGAATTTCATCATCAACCAGGAGTATTTTTCTGGCCTTGAGAATCTTTTGAAGCTGTTCAAAATAACCTGCCGGCGGAATGACGTAACCGCCTGTGCCTTGAATCATTTCGACAAAGAATGCGGCATATTCGGCCTCGCCCGCCTTGGGATCCCAGACACCGTAATATTCGCTGTCGAACAGGCGCTCAAATTGCTTCAGACAGTAAAGATCGCATTCATCTCGTTTTTGTTTAAAGGGACAGCGAAAGCAGTAGGGAAACGGAATGAATTGAGCGCGATCGGAAAAATGTCCGAACCGGCGGCGATATCGGTAACTTGAGGTTATCGCTGAAGCGCCCAGTGTGCGGCCGTGATACCCGCCTTCAAATGCGAACATAAGGCTTTTTCCGTGTGTAGAGTTGCGAACCAGTTTCAACGCATCCTCAACCGCCTGGCTTCCGCCAACATTGAAATGAACGCGACCCTTCATGCCGAAGCAGTCTTCGCAATAGCGGCCAAGTCTTGCAGCCAGTTCTATTTTCTCGCGGTGAAGATACTGGGACGCAACCTGGGGAAGTCGTCCCATCTGCTGAGCGAGAGCCGCATTTATACGAGGGTTCGCATACCCGAAATTCACCGCCGAATACCACATCTGCAAATCTAAAAATGGCTTTTCATCAGTATCGAACAGAAAAGAGCCTTCACAATGCGAAAAAATCTTTGGGCTCTCCAGGTAATGAACCGTATCGCCGAACGAACAGTATTCGCGCTCAAGCGCGCGAAGATCGGACTCGGTCATTTCGGACGAAAAATAGTTCGGGAATGGATTTGAATCAGTCTGGGAAGAAGGTTTTAATGGCATATTTTTTCTCCGGGCCGGGGAAGTCAAAATTTAAGAATGTCCATCAGTTCACGTTTTGCATCGACAAAATCGTTAATTGGAAGATGTGGAATACTGTTCTTGCGACAGTACTCCAGTAAAGAGGCTTTTGCAAGAACCATATCGGCAATTCCTGCTGCGCAAAAGTCAGATCGGCCGTCACCGATGAAGATGACTCGGGTTCGGTCATGCGTTTTAATGAAATTGCGGATGACATTGCACTTACAAACCCCTGCAAGAACGCGACAGTTTTTGATTTCATGGGGTGTTTCAAGTCGAAACGATGAATTTTCGTTGCATATAAGCCTGTTGGCGGTTATCGGAAGATTCGACAAATGATTTTTTTCAAGCAGATACTTTATTGATGCATCAAGACCGTCACTGACGATCATAAGTGGAATATCAGATTGACGGCAGATTTCAGCAAAATCAGCAAACCCCGCATCCAGGCGAACGGTGTCCAGGGTCTTTTTTAAATCATCCTCTGTAGCCATAATAAGAGCGATCTGCTGGCGCATGCATTCAGCGGAACCAATTTCTCCGACCTCCCAGCGATGCTCAATTTCATGCCATGACGGGCTGGCAAAACGAGATAAGAGAAGATCGGTCGTATCGCACTCGGCAATAGTTCCGTCAAAGTCAGAAATAATAACGAGATCGCATGCTTTCACGAGCATTCGTTGAGCCATTGATATTTGATCATTTCAGTATGCCGATATCAGCCTTGTGAGAGCAGTAGAATAGTTCGCACTTTATACCACAAGCCTGATATAAAGAAAAAGAACCTTGTCTGATTTCTTTTTAACAGCGCAATACTGCGAAAGACAGCAGAATGTGCCGAAAACGTCATTGACATATCTCCATCATATTGGGCGGAAATATAGACCATTTCTTGGTTTTAAATGAATTTATCCGACTGCTGAATATCGGGATTCATTGATATTTTCTTGAGTTTATTCGCAGTTTGCACTGATTTCAGCTGTATTAAGAAATGTTAAGATATGTTGATTCCTGCTTCAGAGATATTGTCTATTAGTGAGTTCCCTCTTTCAATAATCACTTGTGGCTCCTACTTATTTGACAGGTTCGTTCAGCAGATATTTCCAGACGCCCTGGTAATCCACATTATCGATCACGCTGACATGAGGGGCATCTCTATGAATCGTGCTCGTGAGCAATCGCGAATGTCCATAGGGAGCTGAATTGTGGTCGACATCAATAACCTTGTACATAGGCATCAATTGCAGGGCCCGATAGTTTTGCAACTGTTGTTGATATGTGCAGCCATGGCCTTCATCTGCGCTATGGACAAAACTGAAAAATCGATTGAGAGGGGTGGCACTCAAATTTGAATACCATTGGGCCGGCCGTTTGCGACGAGCATCGAAATCTTTTGGCGAGCCAAACATGATCACCCTGGCAGCCTTGTTTTTCATTGCCATGAAAAGGGCGTGGCCGCCACCCTGGGACTGTCCTGTCAGAATGATTTTTTCCCAGTATATGGATTTGTTGTTCATCAAATATTGCTCCCAATGTTCCGTGGGAAAATGAATCGAGAGATATTGCAGCAGTTTCAACAACCGGTTATCGATTGAGTTGGCTTCGTTCACTCCCAGATTTCCAAACTGGACTTTTCCGGAGATGATATTCTCTCTGGCCTTGGCAAATGCATCCGGATCGTCGAGATGTTTGAAATGTGAAATGCTGACATCGCTGGGATAAGCAAGCGCTATCATATGAAAACCATCGTTGGCAGCTACTTTATTGAATTCAACTGATCCCTTGCCTTTTCCACCGGTCCCTGGCAGGAAAACGACCAACTCGTTCTTCTGAGGAACGGAAGCGTTATAATAAGTCCAATGTCTGAACCCATTCCCGGTGAAAGTATTTATTGCAGGGTCGGTCTCAGAAGGGATTACCTGATGCACTGCGAGTTTCGGGTCATCCACCTTTTGCTCAGTCTCATTCAATTCCGTGGCGAATACCTGTTGCAGATTCAGCGTCAGGAAAAAGCAGCACACATAAAAGAGTTGTGGCATATCGGCATCCTTTATGATGAAAATTTACATATACGATTTAAAGATACCATTGTATATTCCGCGGATCAATGCTTCCTATGAACTAATAGATTAAGCTAACGCCTATAATTCTGGCATTTTCGAACTGGGAAAGAATGGTGAATTGGCTGAGATTGGTATTATATTGAAGATGCCTTGAAATATTCTGTCTTCATTTGTACAATGTGCGCGTGAATCAAACCAATCAAAACGATTTTCAGCGTTCACTCGACTTCATCTGGGGAGCCAGTCTGGCTGCCTTCTGCTGTTTTCTTCTGTGGCCGCCTGGGCGTGAGGCCTTTACCGGGGCTACAAAAACCGCTCCGTTTTTCATGGGATTCGCAAAAGTTGCCATTTTAGCCTCCATGGGAGAGCTGCTTGCTATAAGACTTTCCCATGGAATCTGGAAACTGCCTTATGGAATGTTACTTCGAGCATTTATCTGGGGAATGTTTGGTATCTCATTCACTCTTGTATTCCCTGTTTTCGACAAGGGAACCAATGCCGTCGTGGCCGGAGGCTTGCTTCCTTCCTTCGGAATCAATGGGTTCTATCTTCAGATTTTAGTGGCTTTCTACACGAGCAGCCTCATGAATATGATTTTCGCCCCCACCTTCATGGCTATTCATCGCATTACCGATTCAATGATCGAACTTCGCACAATATCCTCTGTCGCTGCATTCGCTGCGATCGACTGGAATCATTTTTACGGATTCGTTCTTCTCAAGACCATTCCGTTCTTCTGGATTCCTGCTCATACCGTCACCTTCCTTCTTCCACCCGAGTATCGGGTTCTGATGGCTTCTCTTTTGTCAATCGCCCTGGGAGCCATTCTTTCTTCCGGAAAACGGATCTGAAATGAAGGGTAATGGTATTTTCCCATGATCACATTTTAACATCGGCAATAAGGGCACCGAATTTTGCGGCTATAGAGTCCACCCAATTCTTGTGCCGTTGAGAGACGGGATGATCCAGTCCGAATTTTTCGTTTTCGTTCCATTGATATGAGAGGATCGTCACGTTCCCGGCGGTAATGGGAACGCCCTTGATATTTCGGTGACGTCTCACTTTTATCAGACCACTTTCTTCGTTGTCACCGGTGAAGAACAAGCGCTCGGCTTGTAATTCATATTGCCCCGGAGAAAGTTCAAACTCCACATAGTATCGCGAAGTTATGAGTTCACGCGGATGTATGATGGTTTCTTCGCGAATTATCTCTCTTTCGACTATGGGAGCATGCCCGTCTTTCTTTTCGTCTTTTGTTGCGTGACCATCCTTCTTGTGTTCTTTCTCTTCATGTTTTTCTCTCTTCACGACTTTACTGATATGTTCGATCAATGGAGGTCCGAACTCACCGGTCCCGGTGTAGTCCAGCACCCTTGCCTGTCCCATGGGAATCCACTTTCCGTCAGCGGCCTTTCGATCGAAATAAAGGAACCCCGGGCCACGTTGGACCCACTCCTTGCTGAAGCAGATCACCAGCAGGCCGGTTCCTCGTTCCCGAAATTGCTGCATCGGCGAGGCAGCGCTTGCCGCTGAAGCAGTGCTTCCCAAATCGCATCCAACTGCCGCAACGGATGTTCCTGTATGGTTTTTTTGAAGCTCCATTATCTGTTGATTTGAAAAACCCATTTGTTGAAGCTGCCGGATCTCATCGACGGTGAACCCGAAAGCAATTGAAGTGATCATGACGGCGAGGACAGTTAACAGCTTTTGCCACTTGCTCATGGGAAAACACTGGGGACTCTTCTTATTCATGACTGTTACAACAGACTCCTTGCTTGCTCTTCTTACAAAAAACTGACTCCTGGCGGCCAGTTTGACTATTTTTCATCCGGAAATCGCTATTCTTATCTGCCGATTTTGTTGATCGTATAGTAACTTCGGCAAAATACTTCACACACCTTGGCATAAACATCCCTCCGATTTTGGGTAGTAGTTATTATTGTCGACATTTTCTCCAAAAGTATACTCAAAAAGAGTGGATTCAGGTATATATATACTTTCAATCTGCAATTGGAGCATGTTATAATGCCACTCGTAAAAGTTCTTGAACCGGTCTGACGCAGGGGCGTCCATTATGGTTGGCTGGTAGCGCGCACGTATAATGTGTGCCAGGTATAATCTCAATTAATTTTCTTCAGTAGTTGTGCCGAAAATTATGATCTTAAATGTCTTAAACCATCGTGTATATCCCTATCAAATGCCAAAGTGAGGACTCACCGATGACCGATTCCCATAAGCCTCTGGAAGATCTGCTGCATGAAAATCGCCACTTTCCTCCTTCCAATGAATTTGTAGACCAGGCTAACGCCAATAATTCCGATATTTTCAACAGGGGAAAGAATATTGAGTCCTTCTGGGAAGGCCATGCCCAGGAATTCCAGTGGTTCCGCAAGTGGGAAAAGGTTCTCGAGTGGGACTGTCCATGGGCAAAGTGGTTTGTCGGGGCTACGACGAACCTTTCAGTCAACTGCCTGGATCGACACATTAAATCCTGGCGTCGGAATAAAGCGGCGTTTATCTGGGAGGGTGAGCCGGGTGAAGAGCGGGTTATCACTTATGCTGATCTGTATCGAGATGTTAACAAGTTTGCCAACTGTCTGAAAAGTCATGGAGTAAAAAAGGGAGATCGTGTCACCATTTACATGGGCATGATTCCGGAACTCCCGATTGCCATGCTCGCCTGCTCCAGGATCGGCGCAATTCACAGTGTCATCTTTGGGGGATTCAGCGTAGACAGTCTGATCGATCGCATCAATGACGCCCAGTCCAAGCTTGTAATTTGCTCTGATGGGGCATTTCGCAGGGGCAACATCATTCCCCTCAAACGCAATATCGATGAAGCTCTGAAATCCTGCCCGTGCGTGGAAAAAGTCATCATTGTCCGTCGGATTGGTGAGGCTGCGCAATTTCACACAGTTGAGGGCCGGGATCTCTGGTGGCATCGTATGATGCAGGAGGCCAGCCCCTGGTGCGAACCTGAACGCATGGATTCGGAAGATCCATTGTTTATCCTGTACACATCCGGAACAACCGGCAAACCCAAAGGAATTGTGCACACCACGGGCGGATATATGGTTGGAGTTGGAACTACCCATAAAGTGGTATTCGATATCAAGGAAGAGGACGTTTACTGGTGCACTGCGGATATCGGATGGGTCACAGGACATTCTTATCTTGTGTATGGTCCGTTGTGCAATGGTTCCACAAATCTGATGTATGAGGGAGCTCCTGACTGGCCAGAACGCGACCGCTTCTGGTCGATCATTGAAAAATACCGGGTTTCTATTTTTTATACGGCACCAACCGCCATACGTACGTTCATGCGGTGGGGAGTCGAGCACATCAATTCCTACGATCTTTCCTCACTGCGCCTTCTGGGGACCGTCGGAGAGCCGATCAACCCGGAGGCCTGGATGTGGTATCACGAAAATATCGGAAGAGGAAAGACTCCGATCGTCGATACCTGGTGGCAGACTGAAACAGGGCATATCATGATCACCCCTCTTCCAGGAATTACGACAACCAAACCGGGTAGTGCGACCAAGGCTTTTCCTGGAATAGAAGTAGATGTCGTCGATGAAGAAGGAAATACGGTGAAGGAGGGCGGTGGATACCTGGTAATTAAAAAACCATGGCCGGGAATGCTTCGGACCGTCTGGGGAAATCCCGATCGATATGTGCAAACTTATTGGTCAAAATTCAAGAATATGTATTTCACGGGAGACGGGTGCAAACGTGATAAGGACGGCTATCTCTGGCTCATGGGGCGTGTCGATGACATCATGATTGTTGGTGGCCATAACCTTAGCACGACTGAAGTCGAGAGCGCTTTGGTGGATCACCATGATGTGGCGGAAGCCGCAGTCATCGGCCGTTCAGATGAAATCACGGGCCAGGCCATCGTGGCTTTTGTCACTCTTAAACTTGGCGTAAAGGGAACCCAGGACAAAATCGAAGAACTGAAAAGCCATGTCGCCAGGAAAATCGGCCCTATTTCCCGACCAAAGGAGATCTTCTTTTCCGCCGATCTGCCGAAAACCAGAAGCGGAAAGATAATGAGGCGGCTGCTTCGGGATATTGCTGAAAAGCGTAATCTTGGTGATACCACTACCCTGGCAGATCCATCAGTCATTCAGGCTTTGCGTGAAAAATATGAGGAAGACTGATCATTTGAAGTTGAAGGGTTGTCAATTTCTGCGATAATGGCGGGCATATGCATAATTTTGAACCATACCAGGAACAACACCAGGAAATCCTTGCTCTCATGACTGGATTACTCGAAAGGCTGCATGAGCCCATGGAAATAAATGATTCCATGGAAGTCCTGAGAAATCTGGGCATCCTGGCGGAGAAGATCCGGCTTCATCTCGCTCAGGAAGATAACTTGCTTTATCCATATTTCTTTCGGCATCCGAATACAGAGGTCCGGGAAACTGCTCAACGCTACATGGCCAGCATGGGGAATCTTAATCAGACTTTTCAGGAATACCTTCATCGCTGGAATGTTCCTGAAAAAATTTCACATGGGCCTCAAGATTTCATTCAGGAAACAAAACTGGTTTTTGAGGTTATGGCTAAGCGGATGCTGAGCGAGGAAGCGGAGCTCTACCCACTCACCCGAAGGGCGAACGGTTGATCGACAGACCGTTCACCTGAAGTTAAGAATAAAAGCATTGAAAGGTGTGGTGTGTTCGGAAAGGCTTTGCCATTTGTCGAAAGCAAACAAGGTGAGATTACATTCATTGCTGTCGAAGAGAGTTCGACTTACAACGGAACCGGGGGAGTATTTCTCGCTGTCGTTGCTTCCGTGCGCTGGCGATATTTGGACTCACGCGAATTGGGATAACAAGTGCTTCATGAAAGTTCGCTGATCAGCAGAACGCCCAGGACAAGCTGTCCTGGGCGTTCTGCTTAATGCGTTTGAAGGTCGATGCCTGCACGAGCCAGGCTTCGATATGAGAAACTGCTTATCCTGGGTGATGGCCGCGACGAAGTTGCGGCCATCAGGGGAATCACCGGGTAAAGAGATACAGCATCTGAATGAAATCGCTCAGGTCGAGATGCGTCAGCTGGAGTTTGACCGGCTTCCCGAGCAGATCACCGGCAAGGCGCCCGGAATAGGGATCATACTTCAAATTGATCTTGTTGCCGATTCCGGTCATGACTCCATGGTCGAGATCGATGGAGAATCTGATGTCCGTGCCGGCGATTGCCCCGAGGGCCTGACCGTTAGCCCAGTCCAGGGTCAGCCGGAATGGCGAGCCGGTGTTCTCACCGTTGAAATCCACCTTTTCTCGCGTCCAATCGAAGGCTATGGAGATTTGTCCATCCGGTCCCTTGCCCGCGATCGTTTTGGCCTCGCGATCGATTTTGATATCGAGATTCTGATTTCCAATGGTGCCGGTGATGGCCGAGGCAGTGCGGTCAAGCGTGATGTCGTAGTTGCGAGAGCCGATCGTGCCCTTTATCGAGCCCGCCATCAACTGGTTCCGGGCCCCGGACTTTGCTTCGCATACCAGTTGTTGGTCCCAGAGGGAGAGGCGGCTATTCTTTCCTGCTTGAAGTGCGACTGTGGGCGAGGCAGGCTGTTCGAGTGGAGGGAGAGGCTGCGGCGAAAGACTTTTCCACTTGGCCAGAGCTCCTTCCGGGGTGCTAGAGACGTCGGCTACGCCGAACTTGGTTAACATCTGGCCGTCGGCGTTCAGGACGATGAGGGTTGGAAGGATCTCGACCCCGAAGCGCTGCTGAATATCGAAAGCCGCCTGGGAATTATACTTGAGGGTGGGCCAGAGCATCCCGTATTTCTTCATGTATGCATACTGGTCATCTTCGCTGGCGTCGAAGCTGACGAACACCACCTCGAATTCGCTGGCATTCTTGTCCCGGAACGGGATCAGCTTTGGGGAAAAAACCTGGCAGACCTTGCACCAGCCGGCTGAACAGTAGATACCGACGATCTTTCCCCGGAGAATATCTGTGCTCACGGGATTACAATCCCGATCCAGGAGGTTATCCGGGAAAAGGAGCTTCCATGGGTCGGCTGGTTGAGCCATCGCCCCGGTTGTGACCAGCGCCAGGAGCATCAGGATCCCAATAATTCTACGAATATGCATTTGCATCTCCAGTTAGATAATTTTTCCGCCGATATGAGGTCAGAACAGAATGAAAAGTCTTTCCGACTTCCGGGGTTTTCCAAAAAAAAGAACCAGACCAGCCAAACTGCCATTTGCCACCAGTGGGTGAGACTCTCCATGCATTCACCGTCCGGGCAGCCCATAATTTCGCTCCATTTTATGAGATTTTCCAGGGAAA
This sequence comes from Candidatus Rifleibacteriota bacterium, assembly GCA_015233155.1. Classification (GTDB taxonomy): domain Bacteria; phylum Muiribacteriota; class Ozemobacteria; order Ozemobacterales; family Ozemobacteraceae; genus JADFYG01. The sequence goes on along the minus strand of JADFYG010000056.1, from coordinate 5,212 downwards.
TGCAAGGTTGCTGAAATTGTTTCCAGGGCGTATGGGAAGCAACGCAAGAAAAGATCAATGTTTCCAGATATTCAGGGCTTTATCCCGCAATTAGACACTTCAGGCTTGTGATGTGGGAACCGGTCTTCCGGCTCATTTTCCCATTTATTTTTCGTTCTCGTAATATCAAAAATCTCAGGGTCGAATTGTCACCCCTGAAGATGCCAGGAAATCGAGAATTTCACCTTTAAAAAGTTCCGGGTTAATGTTCAAGCCCTGGACGTGCCCGGCACCTTTTATAACCAGGGTTCGGGCATGAGGAGCGGCGCGACACAAAGATTCAAACTGTTGAGTGTCTGCCCGGTGGTCAAGCTCATCATGAATAATAAGTACCGGTCTTGAGGCCAAGCCGCGAATGTTCTCCACCGGCAGGCTGTCTTCATAGCGAATTCCGGTCCGAAAGTCAGCATTAAGAAAGGCCAGGTCCACGAGCGGGTTACACTGAAATCCCAGCATCCATCGGAAATCGTTTTCTGCAACGCTTCTCAATTTCGCATACATGGACTCAATGATAAATGCGTTAATCCGGGGAAGTTTTGCACAGCCGTTAATTAGGGAAACGGCTCCCATGGAGCGGCCAAAAGCCGCAAGAGGCATTGTTGGGGGCAGCCAGCCTCGTTTTTCACTTTCCTTCAAAACTGCGTCAATGTCTTCCCATTCATGCAGTCCAAGGCTGGAAAACGTCCCCCCGCTTTCCCCATGAGCGCGGAAGTCCAGAAGCAGCATTGTGAGCCCTTTCCCCAATAGCCATGAGACGATGTCATCCATTTGCAGATGAGTAACGCCGTGCCCATGACAAATCAAAATCGCTCCGGCATCAGGCTTTCCCTGATACCACCACGCGGCGATTTCATCTCCTTGTGGGTTCTTTACTTTCATTTGCCCGGTGGCAGGTGGAAGCACAGGCCGGGATTGGGTCACCACCGGTCGTTTTATGAGCATATCCATGATAAGGGACAAAAAATTCCAGGAAGCGACGAGAACAGAGAACCATATGATTACAGCCAGTCTAATTTTCCAGGTTCGCGACAGCATAAAGCCTCCTTTCCCTCGAGGCATTCTATTTACATAAGTCTCGTCCAGTCCACAATAACAGACAAGAATTTATTTTGCTCAGATGGTAACTCTTAAAAAGGCTTTGCGTGTCAGAATAGTTACTACCGTTAAAGCCGTTTGATGACGATGCGGCCGGAATCAAGTGCTTCACTTACTGAATGACACCACATATGAAGATAATTTTAGGTGCCATCGAAACGTATAAAAAGAGTTCGAAGATACCTGTTGAAGGTTCCGGTGACATTCAAAAAAAGCTGGTTGATGCGGGCCAGCTTGGCTACTTTCTTTCCTGTCCTGGTGGTTTGATACCTTATCCTCCACCCGCTAATTTCTGGATGACGGCAAATAGAATTATTCCTGACAATTTGGAAATAAAGTTGTTTGATTGGTCGATTTCATCGTCATGCCACAATTTTTGCCTTGAGCATGCGGGGTGCTATTCCGTAGCTCCAGGTGCCACATATACCTTCGAAGTCTCATCTCAGAGGATATCGGTGTCATGCCCATATCATGGGTCTGGAGGGATTGTTGAAGTCGGTAAAGATCCCGACGTAGTTGCTGCGAAATTACGCTTCACCCGCGACTCCAACGGGGTGATCACTGACTCATTCACGAATCTGCAATGGCTCGAAGGAGCGGATAAAGTGATGAACTGGAATGAAACACAGACATGGATTACCGGCCTCGGCAATGGTTGGCGCCCGCCGACACGCGATGAGCTAAAAGGGATCTATATTGCCGACTCAACGCGCAGGGATGTTCATGATACAATGTATTGTAATTCTCCCAGCCCGGTGCTTTTAAAACTCGATCCCACATTTCTGCTGGACAGGGCTAAGTGGGTCTGGGGAGAGCCAAGGGATGCTTCTACGGCATGGCATTTCGACTTTAGCTTCGGAAAAGAAGATTGGAACTATCGCGATTCCGACCACTGGGCTTTACGGGCGTTTGCTGTTCGTTCCCGAAGATGATGTAAGACATGCAGTTATTTGATTTTGCCCTTCCGAATGTGTGCCGGAGATTTTTTATGACTGAACTCGCCAACACTACTTTCGAAGTAAACGGCACACCTCCGCAGATTGCAGGGCAGGTGTGCGAGGGGTTCATTTGTGAGGGATACACGTTCCCGTAACTTCGGAAAAAAGATCTTCCGGCGAAATTTCGGTGCGCTCAGTGGGAAAATCCTTCTTTCTTTGAAGTCGCTGAGCTTCTCCATGAGGGCGATATTGTGGTACCAGGTAATTTGTGCAAGCGGCCCTTGCACAATTATAATGTCCGGCCAAGTAGTGGCAAAAGCCCGCATGTACTTGAGATTCCGAGGCGAAAATCCACACGTGTTCGGGAAGGATTGACGCAGATCCATTGAAAGCCGGTCGATGACATGTGCTCCCCAACCTTCCTGACCCTGCCGCTTCAAGATCGACTGCCCGATGTCCCAATACATCAGTATCATAGAAGCATTGGCTGCAAGGATGGTCCGTAGACGCTCACGCCCTATCCGCTCTTTGAGTTCCTGTAGCAGCGCTCCGTAATTATCTGGTATATCGATCAGACTGCCTGATGCAGGAAACATGGCGCTCTCTCTGGTTCGACCCAGCACTCGTCGGGGTTTTTCGATCTTGCTCCCAGTCTTTTTTACTGGAATATTTCTGGTCCTGGCCATGTTGTCCCTTTCAGTGGCGGGCAGCTGTGATCATAATATTCTCATTGACCGCATCATATCACACATTTCAGCCCCTTGGCTGCGCCATGGAATCCACTGGTCTCACTTCCTGAGTACCGCACTGACATAAGCGAATCCGCATGACGTAACTAATGACAAGAAGGAATGCAATATTTTATTGCTTGCCCTCAGTCTCTGACCGCAACAGTGCTCAAAAATATATTCACTCTCGCTGGCCGAACATGATACGCTCAACTTAATCGCCATGAACACCATAATTGAACTTCACGATTCAACTGTTGCCGGTATTTCCGAGCTGGATGGGACGGTGGTTGTTTATTTCCAGCCAGCTTTACTTCACAAGTCCGAAGGACGCCCCGGATATGATTCCGGAACTTGCTGGGGGCAAGACGCCCGATTAGTTTTTGCCGATGCCTCGGTCAGTGGCGTTTTCCCCGACCTGGCCTGATCAATTGCAATGCGAGAGATCAGCGAGTTCATCGAAATATTCTACAACCGCCAACGACGGCACTCTCGACTCGGAAATGTTGCACCCGCTACTTTCGCCAGGTAATTCAATCACCACGGTATAGAAAAGGCCGCTGCGTAATCTCTATGGTGTCCACTATTGACGACCGACCTCAATACCCAAACGTATACCCAAAACAGAATGGTGCACCCTCGACGGACAGAAAAAATGACACCGAATATTTATACCATATTTCGCGGCCCAAGCGGAATGGATGGTGATGAGTAAAATGTCGCAAAAGTCACCGGGATGATAATTTGTCTTGATAAACATACGCCCTTGGCGTATGTTTAATGTATGAACGAAGCCCTGTTCGACCGACTGGCTGCCAGTATTAAGCAGGCCGGGCAGATACATCGCGGAGAAATTGCCCCAAGCCGACGTTTTGAAATAACCCCTATCGACATCAAGAAAATGCGGGAAGATCTTCATAAATCACAACCGCAGTTTGCTGCGATGATAGGTGTAAGTGTTGCCACGCTCCGCAACTGGGAACAGGGCCGCCGTCACCCTATTGGTCCGGCCCGGGCGTTGCTAAAAGTGTTTGCAGAAAATCCACAGGCGGTTTTGAAAGCTCTGGCTGCATAACCGCTGTTACTGTCGTTTTAACTGGTTGATGGATTTATGTCGATTGTGGTCGATCAGTAGGGCCGGACTCAACTCCTTCACTTCCTGAAGTAGTTGATGGTTTCACCCGTGAGGCTAATCAGCGGTCTCCGGCACTCGTTCATCTCTGCCCTGATGAACGCAGGTTGAACCCCCGGGCTGACAATGCGATTATGAATTTTCATAATAATTGCACAATGGTATCCGATCGGATACAATATGAGTAATGAACATCTTTCTACGTTCCGAGGAGTTTGATGCTTGGCTTTTAGAATTGAAAGACAAATTGGGACGCGCCCGGATCGTCCATCGCATCCGGTCTGCTGAACAGGGTAATTTCGGTGACTGTGAACCAGTTGGCGAAGGAGTCTCTGAAATGCGTATCCACGTCGGGCCTGGCTACCGTATTTATTTCGCACGGCGTGGTGAAGTGGTCTATCTGCTTCTCATGGGCGGCGATAAGTCCTCGCAGAAGCGCGATATTAAACGAGCCATCGATATGGCGCGAACTCTTTGATAGGAGTGGATTATGGCCAAATTTGCACCCTTCGACGCTGCTGACTACCTCGACGACGAGGAGACCATTGCAGAATACATAAATGCTGCTTTAGAAGATCCTAACCCAGATGTTTTTTTGACCGCTGTGCGTGATGTAGCCCGCGTCCGTGGTATGACACAGCTCGCCAAAGATACGGGGTTAGGTCGGAACAGCCTTTATAAAGCACTTACGCCTGGCTCCAAACCGCGCTACGACACTATGCTGAAGCTGTTACACGCGCTGGGAATAAAGCTGTCGGCTTTGCCTGTCCATTCCTGATAAATCGACACGTCTTTGTTTGACTGTTTGGTTGTCGGTATTAGACAAGCTGAGACATATCTTCGAGTCGATGTTTTGCCTCCATACTTTCCAGGCAACAGTGATGAACAAAAGTGACCAGCGATAAATCAAAACTACAGCGACTGCAAGAGGCTCGTCTGAAAAGGGCCAAAGCACTTGCTGACATCGACACACGTGATCCGAACATAGATCCACCACCAGATGCCGTAATTGCCGATCAAATGGAACTCGCTGGTGGTGTCCCTGACTAACTCATTCCGCCCCAAATGGGCTGTACAAGTTCATCTTCTTGGATTACCATGGGAGAAATCTTTCTGGAGGCCGACATGTTTGAACTTGCACAGCGACCGATTGAGGACTTTTGTTGTCAAACTGATGGATGCTTGGATCAGGGTAAACGAGGAATGGGCAACCTCTCATTCCGTGGTCGGGGTGGCAAGGATAATCAAATCCGGATGATCTTCTGCAAGACATGTTGCAA
>JADFYG010000055.1 GCA_015233155.1 Candidatus Rifleibacteriota bacterium | reverse complement strand
ATCGGGGGAGGGGACAATCGCCGGCGAAACTTTTTCGTTTGAAATCGAAAAAAAACTTTTCCCTCGGAGACACTTTTATTCATGATGCTTTCCGCGATTTTTAAAAATTTAAACCGGACAGTAGTGTAAAAACATAACAAGGACGAAGGAAGAAAGAAATCATGTGTTTTGAGCAATTAAGTAGTTAAAACTGACTATATTTTCCTTTTTCAACTAACCGGTTAGCGTCCGCTGTTAATCATGGCCACGAAGAACAATATCATTCCTGCGGCAAAATCAGGAAATGTTCGGTGTCAGATTGTCTCGGATAGAGAAGAAATAGTCAGTTTTAACCATTTTTATGGATGTAACCTTGGATTTCCCCATTGCTGCGTTGTCGATAATAATGACATTTACAAGAACATCTTATGAATGAATTTCCTTTACCGAAGTTGAAACGCGTCCTGGTGTTTACACTTGATAATTCTCGCCACGCTTTGCCGCTTTCTGTGATTGACTGTGTCGTCCGGGTGGTGGAAATCACTCCCCTGCCGAAAATGCCCGAGTTCATCCGAGGCGTGATAAATCTTCACGGCACTGTCATTCCAGTGATTGATCTCCGCAAGCGGCTTGGGCTTCCATGGCGCGAAATGATTCTCGACGATCGGTTCATCATCGCGCGAACCGCCAAACGAACCGTAGCAATCATGGCTGATTCCGTAGCCGGAATTTACGAACTCCCAGACAAAGACCTCGTGAGTGCCGATAAGAATTTTCCTTTTGCAGAGGATATCAAAGGCCTTGCCAAACTGGATGATGAGCTGATCCTGGTTTATGACCTCGACCAGTTTCTTGCACTGGACGAGGAAACAGCACTTACAGGCGAACTGACGGAAAAGACCTCCTGGGATCGAGAAAAAATAATGGAGAAACCGCATGTCGACGAGCCAGAAGGAACATTCCACCAGTCCTGAGGGCGTATGGCGTTTATTGGCCGGAGAGAAAGCAGTGACTCCGGAGAAAATTCATGCCATTTTGAAGAGCCGGGCTAAAATTCTTGGCCGGGAATCTGCCAAAACTGCCCCGGAACAGAAACTCCTCGAAGTCATCGTCTTCAGGCTGGCTGATGAGAATTATGCCATAGAATTGAGGTTTATTCGAGAGGTGTATCCGCTTAGAGAACTAACTCCTGTACCTGGCATTCCATCATTCGTAATAGGTGTAGCCAATTTCCGCGGACAGATCATATCGGTTATTGACCTGAAGGATTTTTTTCGTCTTCCACGGAAAACCGTCGGTGAAAGGGATAAATTGCTCGTCATCCATGATGAACAGATGGAATTCGGTATTCAGGCGGATTCCATTTTGGGAGTCCGTCGATTTGCGGAAAGCGATTTTCAGGCACCACTGCCCACACTGGACGGGATCAGAGAAAAATTTCTCAAGGGCGTCACAAACGATCGCCTCATTGTCCTGGACGGCGGGAAACTGCTTTCCGACAGGAATCTGATCATTCATAAAGAGTAGAACGAAGAGATATCAGCAGCCCTTCGACAAAATTGGAGGAAGAAAATGAAATCATCTGTAGTCACGAAGGTCGTTGGGTTCGTGCTATTTGCCGCGTTGGTCCTGGCCGTTCTTGGCGTTATCACCTATCGACGCACGACAGCGATTCTGGAACTGGTAAGTGATCGGGGAGATTCATCAGCCCTTTCCGGTGCCACGGGAGAACTTCTCCAGTACCTGGCTGACGCCGAGACAGGCGAGCGCGGCTTCGCCCTGACCGGGGAAGAAAGCTATCTAGAACCGTATAATCTTGCACTCACGGCAATCAAAGATGCTATTAAGAAAGTCCATGAGTTGACGAAAGGTAATGACACTCATGAAAAACGGTTGGTCAGGCTTGACTCGCTGATCGAGGAGTTGTTCAAATTTCATGGAGTGGTGATAGAAACCCGAAGAAAACAGGGCTTGGAGGAAACAGCCAAGCTGGTTCTTTCCGGTCAGGGCAAGAAAACCATGGATATCATCCGAAAAATTCCCGCAGAGATATATGCGGAAGAAAACGCAAATAGGATAAAGATCAACGCCAGCCTGGATGAGACTACCAGAACAACCGTGAATATCACATTCTATGGCATCATCATTTCCATCGTCATACTTGTTTTCGTGGGTTATCTCATCGTCGGAAGTGTCTCCCGACCGCTTTCAGAGCTGTCAACTATCATCGAGCAGATTGGCGAAGCGACCCAACAACTGGTTTCCTCTTCAGCTCAGATTCTGGCGGCTACCACTCAGGTCGCATCCAGCACTGTCGAAACTGTCACCGCGATCAGCGAGACGACAACCACGGTAGAGGAAGTCCGACAGGCAGCACAACTGTCTTCCCAGAAGGCCAAAGATGTTTCCGAAAACTCCCAGCGAGTCGGTCAGATTGCCCGGAACGGCAAGACATCCGTCGAGGAAACCTGCGATGGAATGGAGCGCATTCGCGTTCAGATGGGATCCATCGCCGACACCATAGTGAGTTTAAGCGAACAAAGTCAGTCTATCGGCGACATCACAACCTCCGTTACCGATATTGCTGATCAATCCAATCTTCTTGCCGTCAACGCCGCCATCGAAGCCGCGAAAGCCGGAGATCAGGGCAAAGGGTTCGCTGTAGTCGCCCAGGAGATCAAGAGCCTTGCCGAGCAGTCGAAACAGTCGATCACGCAGGTGCGCAGCATTCTCAATGATATCCAGAAAGCCACAAGCGCTGCCGTCATGGCCACCGAACAGGGAAGCAAGGCGGTCGAGACCGGTGTAAAACAGTCGACACAGGCGGGAGAAGCGATAAAACTGCTGGCTGAATGCAGTGAAGATGCAGTACGGGCTGCTAACCAGATCGTGGCCTCCAGTCAGCAGCAGGCCATTGGGATGGACCAGATCTGCATTGCCATGGAAAACATCAAAAAGGCCGGAATCCAGAATGCCGACAGCATGAAAGAAGCTGAAACCGTGGCCAGAGACCTGAGTGTACTAGGTCAGAAATTGACAAATCTGGTAAATCAAAGTTCAGCAAAGCAAGTGTAACTTCATGGACCTCAAGGACGCTGAGTTTCTCAAGAAACTCCAGGGGATATTCAAGATAGAGGCGGAAGAGCATATCCGCGCTATCACTGACGGTCTCCTCGATCTGGAGAATTCCCCTTCGCCCGAAAAGCAATCGGAAATCATCGAAACCGTCTTCCGCCAGGTTCATAGTCTCAAGGGTTCAGCTCGCTCAGTGGATCTGAAGGAGATCGAGTCCATCTGCCATCCGATGGAAACCATCTTTTCAGCCCTCAAGCGGAAAGAAGTGGCCCTGACTCCCCAGATGTTCGATCTGTTTCACCGATGTGTGGATTTCATCTCTTCACTCGTTTCCGCCCCGGGAACCAAATTGACCATGCAGAACAGAGCACACGCCCGGAAACTGATCAAGCAAATGGACTGCGCGGCAAAGGGTGAGACTTCTCCTTCCGAGGAGGATGACAGTCCGGGAGAAACACACGCGGAACCACAGATGTTCTCCGCCGAGGCCCTGTCCCCCTCCGCCGAAGACGAGGGATTTGTGTCGGCTTCTCCGGTAGTAATGGAAGCAAAACAGCACCTGGTGGAAACTGTAAGAATACCCACCAGCAAACTGGATCCGCTTCTCTATCAGGCAGAGGAAATGATCCTGGCAAAACTGGCGGGAACACAGCGAACGGAGGATTTACAGGAAATCCTTATCCAAATGACCGCCTGGAAGACGAAATCAGGAAAATGGAAGAAACGCCTGTCAGCAGCAAAAGAACAACAGTTTCATGAATTCTTCGAGTGGAACAATTCGTATATCCACTCGCTCCAGTCACAGGTTTTGGCAGTCACTCATGCAATGAAGCAGGATCAACGCGGTCTCAGACGAATGGTTGACGAGCATCTCGAAGCCATGAAACAGGTATTGATGTTGCCGATTTCAGTGCTGACGGAGAGTTTTCCCAAAATAGTACGCGATCTCTCGCATGATCAGGCCAAAGAAGTGAACCTCGTTCTTGCAGGGGGGACAACCGAAATTGACAGACGGATTCTTGAGGATCTGAAAGCCCCTCTCATCCATCTGTTGCGGAATTGCATCGACCATGGCATGCAAAAGCCACAGGATCGCGTGGCCCGTAACAAATCCCGGCACGGCACCATAGAAGTCAAGTTTACAGCCATCGAGAACCATCAAGTCGAAATTATCATTGCCGATGATGGCGAAGGCATCGACATAGACCGGGTCAGGACTGCCGCTGTCAAGACCGGAGTTATCTCCAGTGATGACGCCGAAAGGCTCAGCCGCGAGGAAACATTGATTTTGATCTACAGTTCCGGGGTATCGAGCAGCCCCATTATTACCGACATATCGGGTCGGGGTCTGGGTATGACCATTGTGCGTGATAAAGTGGAAAAACTTGGAGGGTCCATTTCGGTGAAAACCGAATCAGGCCTCGGCACTACGTTTCGCATCGTGGTTCCTCTTACCCTTGCGACATCCAGGGGCATACTGGTCAGAGTCGGCGAGTCCGTGTTTGTTCTGCCTTCAATCAATGTCGAACGGGTAGTAAGGATGCATCCCGGGGAAATCAAGACCGTGGAAAATCGCGAAACCATAAGTCTGGACAACCAGATCCTTTCGATAGTCAAACTTTCAGGGGCATTGGAATTACCCGTCTTAAAACACTCCCCGGCATCTCATAGAACAGGCGACGATATCAAGCAGGTGCACGTTTGCATAGTTGTTCTGAGATTAGGAGAAACGCGTCTCGGATTCCAGGTGGATGAAGTGATCGCAGAACATCAGCTTCTGATGAAAAGCCTTGGAAAACAGCTGACTCGCGTGCGCAACATTGCCGGAGCCACCATCCTTGGTAACGGAAAGGTCGTTCTGGTTCTCAATGTCCCCGATCTCATGAAGTCGGCGGTGCGAACCGTAAGTGATGGCAAAATCAGTGAGAAGGAGGTCCTGCCAAAGGCTATACCCGGCAGGATCCTGGCGGCCGATGATTCGATCACCGCACGCACCTTTATCAGGAATATCCTGGAAAACGCGGGTTACCATGTTAAATCCGCGGTGGACGGCGCTGAAGCCTTCGCCCTCGCCAAGAGCGAGGATTTCGATCTTATCGTATCGGATGTCGATATGCCACACATGAACGGCTTCGATCTTGCGACCAGGATTCGCGCCGATAAGAAACTCAGCGAAATACCGATTGTCCTGGTGACAGCGCTGGACTCCCGCGAGGATCGGGAACGCGGAATTGATGTTGGCGCCAATGCCTATATCGTTAAGAGCAGTTTCGACCAAAGCAATCTCCTCGAAGTCATCCACAGGCTACTGTATTGAAGGAAAGTATGATCAGACTTTTGATTGTCGATGATTCGCCGGTTGCCCAGGAATTTCTGAGGCACATTTTTTACTCCGACCCTGCAATTGTAGTGGTGGGCATGGCCAAAAACGGCCAGGAGGCGGTTGAAATAACCGCCGCAAGGCACCCGGATGTCATTACCATGGACTTGCACATGCCCATCCTTGATGGCTTGGGCGCGACCAGAAAAATTATGGAAACCTGTGCCACACCCATCGTCATCGTGAGCGGTCATCCCGATGTCAAAGAAGCTGCACTCACTTTCACCCTTCTGGATGCCGGCGCCCTGGCAGTCGTTCTGCGACCACCCGCAGTTGGCAATCCTGGTTATGAGAGCGCGTCTCGGAACCTGATCGAAACCGTCAAATGTATGTCCGAGATCAAGGTGGTTGCGCGACCGCCCCGTCTTGGCGTCGCGCCGGTTATGGCGTCATTGCCGGAAAAGCCGGAAAACTTCCATGCCCGAGACATCAGGATCGTGGCAATTGGCGCATCTACCGGTGGGCCTCAGGCTCTTCAAACAATTCTTTCCGCTTTGCCGAAGGATTTTCCGGTACCTATCATGATTGTTCAGCATATCGCCGAGGGGTTTGCCAGTGGGTTTGTAGATTGGCTCGGGACGGCAACCGGGCTCCCGGTGCATCTGGCGGTTTCCGGCGGCTGCCCTTTGCCTGGTCATGTTTATGTCTCGCCCGAATCAGTGCATATGGGCGTCAGACGCGGCCCACAGATCATACTCGATAATCAGCCCCCGGAAGAATGCCTGCGCCCGGCCATATCTTATCTCTTTCGTACGCTTGCTCAGTCTATGGGTCCTCAGGCAGTTGGGATACTCCTGACCGGAATGGGAAGAGATGGATCGAAGGAACTGAAACTGATGAAAGAGGCTGGTGCCATAACAATTGCGCAGGATAAGGAAAGCTCCGTGGTTTTCGGAATGCCCGGTGAGGCAATCAAGCTCAACGCAGCCAAATACATTCTGCCCCCTGAAGATATCGCCGCATTTTTGACCAACCTGCTGAAAAAATAAGGCAGTTAAAGAATTACGCGACGGCTTACTGGTTTCGGATATGCACTGAAATGGAGAAGTTTTTGTGAGCAAGGAAAAAATCCTGATCGTCGAAGACGCCCCCACTCAGGCAGAAATGCTGAAATACACACTTGAGAAAGACAACTACCTGGTTTCATGGACGAAGAACGGCCAGGAAGCTCTTTCCTGGCTCGAGAATAACAAACCGGCTTTGATTTTTTCCGACGTCACCATGCCTGGCATGACCGGCTTTGAGCTTTGCACACTCATAAAAGCAAATGAAAACCTGCAAGCCATCCCCGTCATTATTCTGACTTCCCTTTCAGATATCAAGGACATCAGACATGCTCTTCAGTGCGGTGCGGATAATTTCATCTCCAAACCGTATGAAGAGAAACACCTTCTTGCCATCGCTGCATGCTTCGCGAGAGAACCGCGACAAAGCCCGTTGCCCTCTACGTCGATTGAAATAAATCTTTCCCATGATGAAGAAAGGCGATCCATCAGGGTTGACCCACAGAGATTAGTAAACCTTCTGGTTTCTTCATACGAAGCGGCCGTCCATCGCAGTGATGAGCTCCTTCATGCCCAGGAAGCACTATCCGCCTTGAATGATCAGCTCGAGGAATTGGTGGAAGAGAAAACCCGGGAGTCAAAACATAGCGAAGAAAAATACCGCCGCGTGGTAGAACGCATCCAGGATATTATCTATTCTTCGGCCTGCGGGAACGCGGTTTCGAGCCAGCTCAACTTTGTCAGTCAGCAGGCGGAAAAAATTCTCGGTTATTCCCCGGACGAATTCATGTCCGATCAGGAACTTTGGCAAAAAAGCATACATCCTTATGACCAGGACCGCTTTCTCCGACAAACCCAGAGAGCGTTCGCGCAAAAGACAATCTGTACCAGAATCTATCGATTCCGCAAAAAAGGCTCTGAAAAATATTTGTGGCTGGAAGATGATTTTCAACCCCTGTTTGACAAATCCGGACAGCCGAATGGTTTTTTCGGGGTGGCGCGGGATGTCACCGAGCGCATTCAGGCAGAAGGGCTAAAGCACATGGTCGGTGAAGTATTGAGTCTGCTGAATGGCCAGGAATCAGTGCTTGCCGCAATACCTAAAGTCATTCAGATCATCAAACTGAAGATAGATATCGAAGCCCTTGGGATTCGCCTCTCAAAAGGCGAAGACTTTCCTTTTCACGCAACCCTTGGTTTCTCAGAGGCTTTTCTCGAGGATCGGCAGTCTTTATTGGTGAAAAACGCGAATGGGATTGTCATTCGCAACCCATCCGGGAAGCAACTGTTTGACTGCCTATATGGAAAAATCCCGTCAGTGCGAACCAACTCATCTCCGCCGTATTTCACCGCAAACGGCAGTTTCGCGATGAACAATCTCGGATCAGTGATTAAATCCGGTGGTGATAATCTTCCTGATGAATATTCAGGAAGCCGCTGCCTGCAGGAAAAATACGAGTCCATTGCTCTCATTCCAATTCGATCCGGTCATGAAATTCTGGGGTATCTCCAATTAAACGACCACCAACCCAATCGATTGTCCCCGGAAATCATCGGAAGCCTGGAAGAGCTAGCATCCAACATCGGAATTGCCCTTGCCCGCGAACGTGGTGAAGAGGCTCTGAGGAAAAATGAAAAGAGGCTTCTGGACGCTTATGAAAACCTGGAGCATAAGGTGCAGGAACGCACCGAAGAGCTATCTATCGCAAAGAACCGGGCTGAATCCGCGACCAGAAGCAAAAGCGACTTCCTGGCCAACATGAGCCACGAGATCCGAACCCCCATGAATGCCATTCTTGGAATGACCTATCTGGCTCTGAGAACCAACCCGGAAACCCGGCTCAGAAATTATCTGGAAAAGATCACAACAGCATCCCAACTTCTGTTGCAGATCATCAATGATATTCTTGATTTTTCCAAGATCGAGGCAGGCCACATGGATCTGGAGATCGTGGACTTTTCCCTGAAAGCAATAATCTCAGAAATACTGGAAATGTGCCAGATAAAGGCAAAGGAAAAAGGCTTGAGTCTCAGTTGCCAAATCCCGAATTCAATCCCACTCTATATGAAAGGCGACCCGCTCCGGCTGAAACAGGTTCTTACCAATCTGATCAACAACGCCCTGAAATTCACCGAAAAGGGAGAGATCATTATATCGGTGTTTTGCCGTGAAGAGACTGAAAATTCTGTCAGCTTGTCCTTTTCGGTAAGCGACACCGGAATCGGTATGACCCCCGAAGAGCAGAATCGGCTGTTTACTCCCTTCAGTCAGGCCGATTCCTCGACGACGCGGAAATATGGTGGCACAGGTCTGGGCCTCTCCATCAGCCGCCGCCTTGTCAACCTCATGGGGGGCGACGTCTCCCTTGAAAGCAAGAAGGGGGCGGGGAGTACCTTCACTTTCTGGGTACCATTCCCGAAAGGCACCCAGCCGCAACTCGAGCTTTTTTCCGCGCAGACTTCGAATGGAATAACCCCCAAAAGTCTCTATAATTTGAAAGTTCTCCTGGTGGAGGACAACAAAGTGAACCAGGAAGTCGCCGCTGAGCTGCTTTCCAGCGAGGGAGTTCAGGTGACCTTTGCCGATAATGGACGGATTGCCCTCGACATCCTGGAAAAACAGTCATTCGATCTGATCCTCATGGATATTCAAATGCCGGTCATGAACGGCCTGGAAGCGACAAAAGAAATCCGGAGCCATCCAAACGGAAAGGAGATTCCCATCATTGCAATGACGGCTGAGGCTTTCGCCGAAGACAGGGAGAAAGCTATTTCTGCAGGCATGAATGCCCACGTCGCCAAGCCCATAGATCCTGAGATGTTGTTCGCTGTCATCAGAACGTGGACCAGATCCCCCCAGCCCAGTTCAAAAGCGATTCCATTGCCGCAGACGGCAGCGAAGCCCCGATCAAATCAAAAATGGCCGGAACTGCCGGGAATGGACGTTTCCACTGCATTTGGCCGTTTTGGGGGAAAGTGGATACTTTTTTTCCGGTTATTGCAGACCTTCGTCACCGAGTCCCCTCAGACCCTTGATGCACTTCAAAAAGCCATCGACACAAAGGATTGGAATCAGGTCAGATTCCTGATCCACACACTCAAAGGAACATCGGGGAACCTTGGTTTACAGCGCTTTACCGGGCTTGCGGCAAGTCTGGAAGAAAAAATTGTCAACGCTTCCTCCCAGGAGATGGCAGAAACTCTCGCGATTCTCCGTAAACTGATCAATGAATTCAAATCCGGAATAGATGCGCATAAGAAGAAAATTTCCGAGCAGGCTCCAGATGAAAAACCCGACATCGAAAATTTACTTGAACGACTCGAGGCAATTGAACCGCTCCTTCGGGAAGGTGATTTTCGATCGCAGGAGTTTCTGGCAGCTCTCCAGCCTGATCTTGAAAAAACCGTTGGGCAAATGTCGACTTTGACTGAACTGACAAAAGTCCTGCAGGATTATGATTTTGAAACCGCTCTTGATCTTCTGTTGAAAGTGAAAACCGAAGTGAAAACCTTTCAATGATAAATTGTCTGAAAATTCAGGAGAAAACATGATGATGTCTGAGACCACGTCCATTATTCTGGTTGTTGACGATGTTCCGGCAAACCTTGATATTCTTGGAGAAATTCTCAAACCTCATTTTCAAATCTATTGCGCCACCTCCGGGAAAAAAGCCCTGGCTATGGCTCAAAAAGATCCTCAGCCCGATCTTATTCTGCTTGACGTCATGATGCCTGAAATGGATGGGTTTGAAGTCTGTCGAACGCTGAAGGCTTCGGCGCGAACCCGACATATTCCCGTCATCTTTGTCACCGCCATGAATGAAACTGCGAATGAGGAAACAGGCTTTGCCGAGGGCTGTGTCGATTACCTGACCAAGCCGGTCCGTCCGCCGATCGTTCTGGCGCGAGTGCAAACTCATCTTCAAATGAATCGGCAACAGCAGATTCTCGAAGAGAAGGTCCGGGAGCGCACCATCGAACTTCAACAGGCGCGTGATGTGGCTATTTTTGGTCTTTCCGCCCTGGCCGAGAAGCGCGACAACGAAACCGGCGATCACATCAACCGCACCAGGCATTACGTGAAGACACTGGCTATGGCGCTTCAGCAGATTCCACCATATCGTGATCTTGTGGATGACGCCGTCGTCGAACTCATGTTCAAATCGGCTCCATTACACGATATCGGGAAGGTCGGAATCCCTGACGCCATTCTTCTCAAGCCGGGAAAACTCACATCCGATGAATTCACCATCATGAAGACGCACACCACGATCGGACGGGACGCTATTCTGCAGGGTGAGAAAGCACTTGGAATCGACGGATCTACATCATTCCTCAGTTTAGCCAGAGAAGTTGCCTTCTCCCACCATGAACGATGGGATGGCTCAGGATATCCACAGGGTTTGAAAGGGAACGCGATTCCTTTGGTCGGGCGTCTGATGGCGGTTGCGGACGTGTACGATGCCATGATCAGCAAACGAGTTTATAAACCACCTTTTTCCCATACCGAGACGGCGAAATATATTGCCGGTCAGGGCGGTGGGCATTTTGATCCCGGCGTTGTTGACGTCTTCCGGAAATTCCACCGCCGGTTTCTGGAAATCGCCATGAAACTGACGACCTGCGCAGAAGAACTTTCCATGCTGGAGAAAGCCTGGAACGACGTCCCATTGGACCTGTAAGGAGAATTTATGACAAAACCGTACAGCCCGGCAATTCTGATCGTTGATGACACCCCCGCAAACATTGATGTATTGGCCGGAATATTGAGTCCGAATTATATAATCAGAGCCGCCCGAGATGGAATAAAGGCTCTCGAATCCGTGGACAAGAACCCGCCGGATTTGATTTTGCTGGACATCATGATGCCCGGGATCGATGGGTATACAGTCTGCCGCCGACTGAAAGCAAATCCGAAAACCCGGAATATTCCCGTCCTTTTCGTGACGGCCAAGAGTGAGGATGTTGATGAATACCAGGGCTTTGAAGCGGGTGCCATGGACTATCTCATCAAACCGGTGCACCCGCTGGTCGTTATGGCCCGCGTCAAAACCCATCTTAGCCTTGCTGCGTCCCGACGGGAATTGGAAAAACAAAATGAAACACTTCAGGAAGTCCTTCGTCTGCGCGAAGACGTCGAACGAATTACCAACCACGACCTCAAAAGCCCCTTAACGGCGATCATCAATATTCCTCCTATGTTGATGCGCGACAAAAACCAGACTCCTGATCAGATCGAGATGCTGGAAATTCTCCGTAAATCCGGATTTCGCATGCTGGAGATGATTAACCGATCCCTGGATTTATATAAAATGGAGCAGGGTCTATATAGGCTCAATTCCGTTTCCGTGGATGTTGCCAAAATTGTCCGCGACATTTTTGCGGAACTCAGGAGCCTGGTCTCCGCGAAAAGAATCAAAACATCTTTTTTGATCGATGGTTTGCCTGCAACTGACTCCACCGAGTGTTTTTTCCCGGGAGAAGAATTCCTCTTTTTTTCCATGTTGTCCAATCTGATCAAGAACGCCATGGAAGCATCACCTGAATGGCAAGAAGTGGTTGTAACTCTTCGCTCTAACGATGGTTATTGCATAGAGGTAAAAAATCAGGGGGAAATCCCGTCTGCAATCCGGGCTCATTTCATGGAGCGATATGTCACACATGGAAAAAAGGATGGCACCGGCCTGGGCGGGTATTCAGCCCGACTGATGGCCAAAACCCTGGGAGGGGAACTTCAGTTTAAGTCGGCAAAGGAATCCGGAACTATTTTGACGTTAAGAATTCCCAAAGGAGAAATACAGACTCTTCGAACTACCTCGATTGATCAGACAGTCGTCCCTCCCTCAAAAACGAGAGCCGAAATGGGAGTTCTGGTAGTGGATGATTATGGGTATATGCGAAAAATCATTAGTGATATTTTACGCCAGATGGGGTTCGGCCATATCCAGGAAGCTGAAAACGTTCTTGAAGCGGAGGCTTTTTTGGAAGAAAATCCGTTTGACCTGATCATTTCCGACTGGAACATGCCCGATAGAACGGGCCTGGAGCTTCTGAAAACAGTTCGTTCCAGAGCTGACGGCAGCCAAATTCCCTTTATTTTTATTATTGGCGTTGCAACCAAAGAGATAATTGTTTTGTCTCGAAGAAATGGTGTGACCGATCTTCTGACGAAACCATTTTCGCCTGATGTCCTGAAACATAAGATTGACGCCATATTCTGCACGAAGATATAAGTCTGAAAGGAGGAATCGGAAATTGAAAATACTGATTATTGAAGATGAAGATGGAACCAGATTCATCATGGGAAAAGTTGCAAAAAACGAGGGGCATGAAGTGAAGATGGCCCCGGACGGTGCTGCCGGTCTGGCCCTGTTCAAGGAGTTCCGACCCGACATGGTGGTTTCCGATATTAAAATGCCTAAAATGGACGGTCTTCAGCTTCTGGAGCAAATACGCAGACTCGATAATAACGTCGTTGTTGTTATTATTTCCTCCATGGATTCTGCTGAATACACGCTGAAAGCACTGCGTCTTCGGGCAAATGATTATTTTGTTAAACCAGCCATGGAAAAAGACCTTATTGCCATATTCAAAAAATATCAGGACATTTTATTATCCCGAACCAAAGAGCGGGAAATTGTTGGAATGATCCTGAGAAAGAATTTGGAAATGAAGGTTTTCAACCAGTTAGAGACGGTTGGAAAGGTTGTGGATCGACTCATGCAGGAGGCGGAGCATCACATCCCTCCCGCTGACAGGCTTGGAATTCACCTGGGGTTGGTGGAAATCATCACCAATGCCATTGAACACGGAAATCTGGAAATAACCTACGACGAGAAATCCGAAGCAATGGACGGGGATTCCAACGCCTGGGAGAACCTGCTTCTCACCAGAATGGGAAACTCACCGTATTCAGATCGCTACGTGATGGTCGAATTGAAAATGGACACCGCCCATTGCGAGTGGGTCATCACCGATCAAGGGCCCGGCTTCGATTGGACGAAAATCCCTGATCCCAATGATCCTGAAAATCTTCTCGCTTCCCACGGCAGAGGGATCATGCTCACCCAGTTCGAATTTGATGAGGTTACATATCTTGGAAAAGGCAATAAAGTCCGATTGGTAAAGAGGAAATGAAATCAGTCAGGATTGGGCGCTACTTTTTTTCCCTGCAAATTCCAGCGCCACATCCAATGAATCCATGAACTCATTCACCTTTATAGGCTTGGTAATATAGCGGAAAAAACCTGCCTTCCGCCCCTTCTCGATATCTCGTGGCATTGCATTTGCACTGAGAGCAATGACTGGGACATGCGCCAGGGCCGGGTCAGAGTGCAGGATTTTCAGGGCTTCGAAGCCATTGATGTCAGGCAGGTTGATGTCCATCAGGATTACGTCCGGCAGGGATACACGCGCAATCTCGATGCCGCTATACCCATTCACAGCGGTCAACAGGCGAATATCTGGGTGGCGCGCGATGATTTGTTCGATCAGCTGTAAGTTCGCCGGGTTGTCTTCCACATATAACATTGTATGTAACCACGATCCACGGGACAGATGCGATTGGGGCGCTAACGTTGCATCACCACCTTCCTGGGGAATGAGCACACCAGCTGACGAAGCGAGTTCGAACCAGAACTCGCTTCCTACTCCGACGGCGCTTTTCACGCCGATTTCGCCCCCCATCAATTCGACCAGTCGCTTGGCTACCACAAGGCCTATACCTGTCCCTTCCTCGCCGCCATTCTCCTGTCCGAGACGGTTGAATGCCTGGAATAGCTTCGTCAGCTGGTCCGGATCCAGTCCTGGGCCGGTATCTATGATACTCACGCGAATGCATTTCGGTGTGCTCGCAGTACATTTCACATCGACTTTTCCCTGCTTGATGTTGTATTTGATCGAGTTGGAAAGCAGGTTGATGATAACTTGTATAAGTCGAGTGCGATCTGCCATTACAAAATATGGTGTGTCTGACGGGGGAAAGGTTATGTGAATGCCACGTTGTTGCGCCTGAGGTTCGATCATTCCCTCGCATTCGAGCATTACTTCGGCGAGCGATATCGGTTCCTGCGACAAGGGCACTTGCCCGGACTCGACTTTCGCGAGATCGAGTATTTCGTCTATCAACTTCAGCAGATGCCAGCCCGCACGAAGAATCTGCGCGATGCTTGCTTTCTGGGCAGGTGTTGGCGGTTGGGAATCTGACTCGATCAGTTGGGCAAACCCGAGGATCGCATTGAGCGGGCTGCGCAGTTCATGGCTCATACTGGAAAGAAATTCGGATTTTGCGAGGTTGGCTTTTTCCGCAACAGACCTGGCGCTCTCCAGCTCGATGTTTTTTTCCTGCAGCACCTGGTCCAGGCGTTTGCGCTCCGTGACGTCGCGCGCAGCGGCGAACACACCCTGCAGCTTTCTGTCCCGGTCGTAGAAAGTGGTTGCATTGTATGAGACCACCGTTTCCTTGCCGTCCCTGGCGCGTGCCGTAAGCTCGTAGTTGGTGACTTTCTTTTCGCTCAGCACCAGTTTGATGCTCGCCTCGGCCCGATCCGGGTCGAGGAAGTAATTCTTGAACGGCGCGCCGATCAGCTCGTCACGCGTGCAACCCGTGAGCGCCTCCATCTGCTTGTTGACATCGGTGATGATGCCGGACGGATCAGTGGTTATCAGCGCGTCAACGTTTGACTCGAACAGGGAACGAGTATAGAACTGATGGTCGCGCAGGCGTTGCCCGAGCTGCTTCTGTTCTGCTTCGACCTGTTTTCGCGCAGTATTGTCGGTGCCGATCAACAAGTAACCGATGATGGCGTCCTGAGCATCGCGAAGCGCCGTGACAGACACTATGGCCGGGAAGCAACTGCCATCCTTTCGGATATACGTCAGCTCGTAAATGTCTTCGATCCCGCGCGAGGCTTTGAACACCAATGCCTCGAAACCAGGCCTGATCGTCGTTGCCAGCTCCAGACTCAATGCTTTGGCGCGAGCGACCACTTCCTGTGGGTCGGAAATGTCGGCCGGGGTGATCTTGTTCATGACTTCGGCGGCCGTGTAACCCAGCATCCTTTCGGCACCGACATTGAATATTTGAATGACGCCTTTCTCGTCGGTGGCGATACTCGAAAAGTTGGCGCTATTGAAAATAGCATTCTGCAAAGCTCCCGCTTTGAGAAGAGCCTCTTCCGCTCTCTTGCGGGCGCTGTTGTCGGTTCCGATCAGTAGATACCCGATTATGGCGCCCTGATCGTCGCGAAGCGCAGTGACCGACACGACTGCCGGGAAGCGGCTGCCGTCCTTGCGGATGTAGGTTAATTCGTAGATGTCCTCAATCCCGCGCGAGGCTTTGAACACCAATGCCTCGAAGCCCGGCCTGATTGTGGTTGCCAACTCCAGACTCAATGCTTTGGCGCGTGCTATCACTTCCTGAGGGTCGGAAATGTCGGCCGGCGTGATCTTATTTAGGACGTCGGCGACCTTGTATCCAAGCATGCGCTCGGCACCAACATTGAATATCTGTATTACGCCCTTCTCGTCGGTAGCGATACTCGAAAAGTTGGCACTATTGAGAATCGCATTCTGCAAGGCACCCGTTTTAAGCAACACCTCCTGACGCTGGATCTCGGTGATGCCTTCCGCCGTAACAACAGGAGGACTTATATGGGCTGAAGCGCGATCCTTTTTAGCCATTGTCGACCTCAATTCCGGTAAACGGATTTCCGCTCATAAACACCCTCCTGGAATTTGTGCATATTATTGAATATTATTCCTTTGAACGTACCAATGACGGAGGGAAGAGTAAATAGTTAGTTTTAGCTATTTTTTGGGGGGCGAGTAAGGATTTCCTTGTTCCTTATATACAGATATAAATAAGTCACCAGGCAAAAAAGCAATTCTTTATTTTTGCGGAAATATTTTTTAAATTGGAGATGAATCATGAACACGAAAGAAGTCTACAGACAAAAGATAGAAGCCGAACTGGAGCTGGCACAGGCCAAAATTGCCGAATTCAAGGCACAAGCGAAAATTTCTACCGCTGACGCTCGTATAAAATATGCCAAACAGATCGACGAGATTGAACAGATGATTGGTGTAATGAAGGTCAAACTGAAGGAACTGGGCGATGCTGGTGAAGATGCCTGGGAACAACTGAAGGGTGGCGTGGAGACTGCCTGGGGTGCATTAAGTGCCGGTGTTCAGGATATTTCCGCCAAATTTAAAAAATGACGAGTTTTACTGTGTCATTTAATTCTCCACCGATGAATGGCTTGAATTCAACGAATGGTAGGGCTGGACCGCCGGGCCAGCCGAAAAAACCTGCAAATGCAAGACTCGGCGCGCCCTGCTGTTAAGCCCATACGCTCTTACTTAAGCATAAAAATTCTAATATGTCATTTCGACCGAAGGGAGAAATCTTGTATTTATGAGATCTCTCACATTCGTTCGAGACGACAAGCTATTCCTAAGTAACCGCTTATGGCTGTTACTCCATCCCTGTGAGAATAAAGGTCCCTGCGAGTTTTATCACTTTTCTTCCCGCACCTGCCAAAACGGTGTTAGAATTATGGGCTTAAGTGGATGACGCATGCTCTCGTGCGGTGGGTAGTCAGACCGATGCCACCCCATCAAAGAAATCTATTGTAAGACGGCAGGTTCCAGGTGAAAAGTATAAAAGATACCAAAAGAAGTGAAAGAGCCGTAAGGCACCGGGCCGAAATATGTTTGGGTGAAAAGCGCTACGCGGCGAACTCCCTGCCCGGTAATGATCCCAATAAACTGATACATGAATTACGTGTCCACCAGTTGGAACTCGAAATGCAAAACGAAGAGCTTCGTCTGGTTCGGGAGGAACTTGAAGCGTCCCGGGCAAAGTATATTGACCTGTATGACTTCGCTCCGGTAGGATATTTTACCCTTGGGACAACCGGTAAAATCCTGGAAGCGAACCTTATGGCGGCAAATTTTCTTGGCATAGAGAGAATGAAGTTGCTGAACCGGCCATTTTCAAATTTTATTGCCCCGGAATTCCAGGATAAATATTACTTACACAACAAAAGCATTATGAGTCACGGAAACCAGGAAGCATGTGACTTGAAAATACAGAAAAAAAACGGAGATTCCCTCTTTATTCACCTTGAAAGTATGCCCATTTGCAATGTCCAAAATACCATCACCCAAATTCGAATCTCAATTATCAACATCCATGAAAAGAAAATTCTTGAAGATTTGCTCAAAGAGAGCGCAGAGCGAAATGAGTTGCTTCTGAACATGCTCCCGCACACGGCAATACTTATAGATAAAAATCAAAAAATACTTGCAGCCAACCAGATGGCAAAGAACCACGGAGCCAAGGTCGGTGAATATTATTCCCCCGATATTATCGGAATTGGAAAATATGAAAGTAAAGCCGATCACGAAAACGTCACTAACGTGAGGTCGAATGACGTCCAGGGCATTTTTTGCATCACTGATAATGGACGGGCCCTGCAAAGATTGATTACGGTCGTTAAAGATTCAAATGACGCTGTTTCTGTTTTGGATTTGAAGGGAAATATCAAAGCCTGGAACAGTCGCGCTGTGGATATGTATGGGTATTCAGAATCCGAAGCGTTGAAAATGTCTGTCTTTGAACTGATTCCTGACAGTTTGAAAGTTGAGACGCATAAGCTGTTGAAGGAAATCGTTTCGGGAAGATCGGTTCAACCTTTTGAAACCAAACGGATTACAAAAGATGGCCGGCTGGTTGATATCTGGTTAACGATCACAAAATTGGCAAGAGACGGTAAAATCTCAGCAATAGCGACGACCGAAAGGGATATGACCGAAATTAACCGATGGTTGGTTTCGATAACAAGTTTGCCCCAACGCATCATCCTGGCGGTAGAAAAAGAACGTGCCCGCATATCCCAGGAAATCCACTCTGATTTTGGACAATCACTCATTACATTGAAGATGTATATTATTACTGCGGCTTCAATGTTTATTGACGGAAACCCCGAATTGAGAATTTTAATCGAAGAAGTCAAGAATCAACTTACCAGTATTATCAGGAAAGCCAGGGATGTATCTCACGAGCTCGCTCCGCCCAGTTTAAAGTATGTTGGTCTTGTTCAGGCCATCAAGCAAATGATTGAATTTGCCAGACATGAAAGAAAACTTAAAATTATTTTTTTCCACAGGAACACACAAAGCGTCAGCTTCAATACCAATGACATAATGATTTATCGAATTGTCCAGGAGGCGTTAAACAACATTTTTAAGCATGCCGAGGCCACGATAGTGCGAATAAAAGCCTTGTGCAGCAAATCCACTTTTTTCCTGGAAATCAGTGATAATGGCAAGGGTTTTGACTCTTCAAATGCATATTGTTCAAATGGTTTGGGTCTTGTTCTCATGAAAGAGCAAGCCGCCCTGATACAAAGCACCTTTAGTATTGAGACTCAGATAGGAAAAGGAACGACTATAAAAATAAAGGTTCCGATGAAGGAGCAGGAAAACAGTGAAGGAATGTAGAATTGTCCTGGCGGATGACCACAGTATTCTTCGGGAAGGCTTGAAGAGCCTGTTGAGCAAGTGTCCTGAGTGCAGGATCGCGGGAGAGGCAGTAAACGGAATTGAATTGCTCACGATGCTGAAATCGACTAAATGTGATTTGGCCATTGTCGATATCTCTATGCCTGAAATGGACGGCTTAACGGCTCTTAAAGAGATAAAGCGCAAATTTCCCACGGTCAAGGTTCTCATGTTGTCCATGATGAATGATTTCATGCATTTTGAGCGGGCAAAAACCCTTGGTGCGTCAGGCTATATTGCAAAAGAGGACGCCGGCGATGAACTGGTACACGCGATTGAGAAAATCATGAGCGGGAAAATGTATGTTTCCCCATCCGTTATGTCTTTGTTGGCTGAACGCCAGATTCATCTCATGGATGGCGAAAAATCTCCTTCGATTGAGATTTTAACCAAAAGAGAAAAACAGGTCCTTGGATTGATTGCGAAGGGGATAACAAATAAAAACATTGCGGCTGAATTGAAGATCAGCATTCATACAGTAGAAAATCACCGTGCACATCTTTCCGAAAAATTGGGAGCGACGAATGTCACTTCCCTGGTTAAATTCGCAATCGAAAAGGGCCTTATCTAGCCACTGATCGCGGGTATATAGTTCGTATTAACTATTTTTGGTGTGAGAACTGAGGATTTCCCTTTTCTTCATTTTACTTATATTTGTCATTTCAACCGAGAGAAGAAATCTTACATTTATTAGTTCTCTCACATTCGTTCGAGATGAAAAGCTATTTCTAAGTAAGCGCCTATTGCCCCCCATCAGCGTAATGAATCGGCAATGATATTCAGGATGGTTCAAGGAAGAAAACATGGATGTTTTGCTGTTGTCCAGATTCCAGTTTGCGTTTGCAACCATGGTTCACTTCCTGTTTATCCCGCTAACCCTTGGTTTGGTGATTCTTTTGGCTTTGTGGGAAACACAATATGTTCTAACGGGGGATGAAACCTATAAAAAAATGGTCAAATTCTGGGGAAAAATCTTCCTCATAAATTTTGCCCTGGGAGTGGTAACCGGAATAAATCTGGAATTTCAGTTTGGAACCAACTGGTCGCGGTTTTCCTCTTACGCAGGAGATGTTTTTGGATCATTGTTGGCAATTGAAGCTACTGTAGCCTTTTTCCTCGAGTCCACCTTTCTCGGTGTCTGGATTTTCGGTTGGACTCGTATTTCTCCCAGACTTCATGCCTTGTCGATTTGGCTGGTTGCCTTAGCCTCAAATGTCTCAGCATTCTGGATCATCGTTGCCAATGCCTGGATGCAGCATCCGGTTGGATACGTCATGCGGAACGGTCGGGCTGAACTCGAAGATTTTTTTGCTTTGATAACCAACGTTTTTGCCTGGCATCAATGCATTCATACTCTTTGCGCTTCATACATTCTTGCCGGATTCCTGGTAATGGGGGTTTCAGCATGGCACTTGTTGCAAAATCCTGAAAGTGTCTTATTTTCACGGTCTTTTGCTTATGGGGCAGGTTTTTCTTTTTTACTTTCGCTTGTTGTAATTGCTCAGGGACACCTGCACGGGGAGCATGTGGCACATGTTCAACCCGCAAAATTTGCCGCCATGGAAAGTTTGTGGGAAACGAAGACGTGGGCTCCCGTAACAGCACTAGTGATACCAAGTGAGGACGAAGAAAAAAATCTGTTTGAATTTCTTGCCATCCCCGGAACACTTTCTTTTTTGGCATTTCGCACCCCTGAAGCTGAGGTTAAAGGGCTCAAGGCTTGGCCAAAAGATGAGAGGCCACCGGTTTTGCTTACCTCGATGGGGTTTCGCATTATGTTGTTCCTTGGATTTCTCTTTCCTCTTCTTTCCGGGTTCGCCTGGTTTAAGCGGCACTCTATCAGTAATTATCCGCGTTTTATGAAGTTGCTTGTTTTCGCAATCCCTCTACCATACCTCGCCATTCAGAGCGGGTGGATAGTCACGGAAGTTGGTCGTCAACCATGGGTGGTATATGGGTTGCTGAGAACATCGAAAGCCGTCTCACCAATTTCGGTTTCTCAAGTCGCGGCTTCATTAGGAGCTTTTGCTTTGCTATATTCCCTTTTTGTCGCCCTATATATCTTATTGCTTATTCAGGCTGCGAGCCAAAATCCCGATCAGCCACAAATGAAATCCGTGTAAGGAATGACGAGAAATGCTGGAAAAAATCTGGTTTTTACTTTGGGGAATTTTGTGGGCAGTCTATTTTATTCTTGATGGATATGACCTCGGAATCGGGGTGTTGATGCCGATTCTGGGTTGCAATGAGCAAGACAAGCGGGTAATATACAATGCGATCGGTCCGTTTTGGGACGGGAATGAAGTGTGGCTCATAACGGCTGGGGGTGTTACTTTTGCCGCTTTTCCGGAAGCATATGCGGTTATGTTCAGTTCGCTTTATACCCCATTGATACTTCTGCTCTGCTGTCTCATGATTCGCGGTGTTTCAATAGAATTTAGAAAAAGAATCGATACTCATATCTGGAAGGGATGTTGGGATTTTATTTTTTCCGCATCGAGTTTTTGCGTCACAATCCTTCTTGGGATCTTTTTCGGCAATCTTTTTAAAGGAGTCCCGATTGACAGGGAAGGAATTCTCCAAGGCGATATTTTCACACTCCTGAACCCCTATGCCTTGGTTTGCGGCTTTCTTTTCATTATTCTTTTCCTCTTGCATGGCTCTTTGTGGCTGGCAGTAAAATCAGAGGGGGAACTGTATGATCGGTCGGTTAAATTTGCTGGAAAAATGGCTGGAATGCAAGTTTTGTGCGTTCTTGTCTTTCTGGGTTTGAGTTATTTTCAGACCCCTCTGTTTGAGAACTTTAAAAAACGGCCACCCTTTTTTCTTGAAGTTTTTCTGTTAGGGATTGGTTTGGCTCTCACGCCTTATTTTATTTCCAGACGCGAGATCTGGAAGGCCTGGGGCAGCTCGGCTCTT
The DNA here is from genome assembly GCA_015233155.1 of Candidatus Rifleibacteriota bacterium. Lineage (GTDB taxonomy): Bacteria > Muiribacteriota > Ozemobacteria > Ozemobacterales > Ozemobacteraceae > JADFYG01. The sequence goes on along the minus strand of JADFYG010000055.1, from coordinate 18,837 downwards.
TCCATCATCGGAACCACTTTGTTCGGGATTTCAGGAATGTATCCGGCGCTCTTGCCCTCAAGCCTCGGCGGAGAGTTCAGCAAAACGATCTATAACTCGGCCGCGAGCCAATTAACTCTGCAAATTATGCTGGGAGTCACCCTTGTCGTTATCCCGATTGTTGTCGTGTATCAGGCCTGGGTTCATAAGGAGTTCAGCTTTAAAGTGGACGATAAAGAGCTGGCAAAAGAAAGCTCGTATTAAACAGTGGCCCTTCCATCAATCATTTTTAATAAAATCCTATTTTATAGTTGTGCCGCCTTCAGAAACAGGATGTTATTCTCGAGATGTACGTGCTTGTGGAGATCATCCTCGAACTCCTTGAGTTTCTGATATGTGACCACGAAGGTATTGCAGACATCACCAGGAATTGCATAATCCCTGGAGAGATGGCGTATCTTATGAATCGCCTCACCAATCTCCTCGTGCTCACGACTGAGAACCATGACTGAGTTCTTTATTGTTTCTCTGTCTTTCGCATCCGGTTTCGAGCCTGCTTTTATGGCCCCGGCGGCTCGTTTGATAACCGGGAAGAGTATCTCCTCTTCTCCTTGCTGCATATGAATCGCCAAATCGGCTGCAACCTTTTCAAAAATACGGCTGATCTCCTTCACCTCGGGATGATGCATACCATGCACATCAGCAATCTTCCTGGCGTATGCTGACAGCTGGCCGGTATTTTCTCTGAGATACGAATGGTGAACATTGATAATATAATCCGCAAGAAATGGTAGTTCCCATGAGGCATAATTCGTCGATCTATCGATTGGTTCCTTCTTCACAACATCGAGTTCGCTCGTTATCACGGCAAAATCGATCCCTTTTTTCTTACAGGTTTCCGTAAGAGAAATATTGCCTCCACAGCAGAAGTCTATTCCGTGGCTTTCGAAGACTTTGGCGGTCCGATAATCGCCTGCAACAATTTCTCCAATAGTTGTTTCGGATGTCTTCATCACGCGTGCCGTTTCTGCTTTATTCATGTTTTTTTCCTCAAAGTCGTCTTTTGATTGTTTAATAATTGTTATGGGATGACTTGATACCGGGTGATCATTCCGGCCTTGATATGGTCATTCACATGGCAGTGCTCAAGCCAGATTCCCGGGTTATCCACGGCCATCTCGATGGTTTTCATGGACATCGGCAACAATTCAATCATGTCCATTCGCATTCCTGCCCACGTGAAGGTATTTCCGTGCCAATGGGGGGTATGCAGATCGACTTCATTGCCGAATGCCGCCACGTACCATCGGACATGTTCCCCGTTTTTCATCGTCATGTTTTCCAGGGGACTGTTCCCGTAAACGAAACCGTTGATCCCATGCATCTTATTAGACTCGGTGAAGGCGACGCTATCAGGGTTCGCGGTCGCGGACGCGAAAAGATCGATATTATCTTTCAGATACCAGGAATCATTTTCATCGGTGATCCAGAAACACTGCACGAATTCCCGGTCTACATCCTTTGGGCGAAGATCGATATCCGACCGTTCCATTCCGGGGGCGGTTACGATCATTGGCCCGAGTAAACCAACATTCCCGTCTTTCGGCTCGTTCACGTGAGAGTGATACCACCAGAGGATCGAGGAGCCATCCATTGGCCCAGGCCCGGCACGCTCCGGAACATCCCAGATGTAAGTCCATGTCCCGCCGGGCGGAACAGTATCGTCCTTCTTGTCGTCGGGCCCCGTTCCGTCGTTATAGGGGGTTCCCTCGCTTGCCTTTGTGTAAAAGACACCATGAGGATGAACGCTGTAGGCTCTCGACGCCTTGTTCTTGTAATGAATCTCGATTCTGTCACCAACCACTGCACGAATCACGGGACCGAGAAACCCCAGATGTTTCCATTCGGGCGGTATATCTTTCTTAATACTGAAAGAATCGTCAGTATATTCAAAATATAAGGCTTTCTTGTAGACACATCCGATGAATCCGTTCCCGTTAGCGGTGAAAACTTTTTCCTCCTCGGTGAAAGGTGCCCCGGTTATCACGTTCATTCCTGTCGGGGCGTAATTCCAGAGGATGTCTTCAGAGGCAAAGAAATATTTTCTGAGTTTTCCTGGTTTTACGATGATCGTGAACTCTTTTCTGGAAAGACCCGGCGTATTCACTACATATGTTATTGGTTGGGAAAAGTTGTTGGAGGTTTTCCCGGGTATTTGAACGACGGATCCGACATATACCGTGGTCTCTGAAGAAACCGTAAAGGTGGCTATGAGAGCTGATACGTCGGTTCCGTAAAGCACCGGAACGACCACCGTGTTTTCGCCCGGTATGAAAATTCCAGACGCAGTGGGACTGGCCAGACCGAATGAAAGGAGTTCCTTTTCGGAGGTGTACCCGCCTCCGGAATTTGTTGGGTTATTGATTCCACCAGTTTCTTCCCCGCCTCCCCCGCAGCCCAAACAGCACATCGTGGCAACAGCAGCGATTATCAGGGATAAAATATTCCTGCAACGTTGTGAATTCATGATCTTCAACCAACGAATTTCATGAGTTCCATGTTGAATTTATCCTTTTCCTCGAAGAACAGTCCGTGGCCGCTGTTCTCGAATGGAATCAGCTTTGAACCCTTAATTCCATGCGTCATGGCCTCCCCCAGTTGAAAAGGGCAAATCTTGTCATATTTGGCGTGGAAAATCGTCGTCGGAACGTTGACTTTCGCGAGATCCTCCCGCAAATCGGAGTCGCGCAGTGTCACCAGACAGGCTGCGGTAGCATGGGGAGATGCTTCCATTCCCATATCGTGAAACCAATCACCCAGCTTTGGACTGATTTCACTCTCACTGCGGAAAAAGATCTTGCCGAAAGCCTCGACAAGTTTTGCTCTGTCAGTGTTGCACGCTGCAATGAAGCCATCGACGTCTTTCGACTCAATGCCATATGGAAAATCCGGTCTTTTGGTGAAACATGGTGCAGCTGCCCCGATAAGAGCCAGTTTTACCACTCTCTCACCTTTGTGGCGGGCCATGTAATGCAGAGCGATGGCGCCACCCATTGAATGGCCGGCCAATGTAACCTCCTTCAGATGAAGTGCTTCAAGAACTTTCTTGATATCGTCGGCAAAGACATTGTAGCTGTAATTGCCCCAAGGTCCGGACGATTTGCCGAATCCCCGCATGCTGATTCCGACACAGCGATAGCCATTTTGGGCCAGATGAGTGAACTGATATTCAAACATCTCGTGATTCAGCGGCCATCCGGGAATAAATACAATGGTTTTACCTTTTCCCCAATCCCGGATGTGGAGATGGACTGCGGGCTCAATTTCGACAAACTCGGCTTTGTGATATTCACTCATACACAGATCCTCCTGCTCAAATTTTGTAACATATTAAAATATCCAAAATGGCTCGAAGCCGTAAATAGTCGATTACTCCCGCAAAAATAGTGACAATTAACGATAGACTGATATCCCTCCCAAATAGTGGATTGTAACTATTTTTTTGGGTGAAACCAGGGATTACCATTTTCCAGATTTGTGAGTAAAAATCGAAAAACCCTCTGGAATAATCATTATATGAAAGCGCACTGAATTTTGCCTGTTGTCATACTGGTTCCGGCGAATTACAATTGCTCTAAGCCATCCTATATGGGCGACACTCAATATCTTTTGACAGAGCAACCTGCAAAATTATGTGACAATCATGAGTGAATATCGCAAGTCCCTCCATATGATTACAAAAAGAAGGTGCCCACATGACGGATCCAAATTCCCGGAAAAAATTAAAGTATGAATCTCCGATCCTGGTTCCTTTAGGGCTGTTAGCCAGAGGATCCGGAGCTTGTACCGCCGGAAGTGGTGACACAGACACGTGCACTGCCGGTGGTCTCGCATTAACTGCCTGCACGGCCGGCAATTCCGCACACGCTGGTTGCACGGCCGGCTCTCTTGTAGGCACATAATATTCTTTAAACACACAATGCCCTTATTTTCCCTGAAGCTGCTTGAGCAGGTGTTCCGTGGTGAACTGAAGAAGAACCTTTTCAGGATTAAGATCACCGAGACTCAAGTTCAGCCAGCCATTCTCCATGTTCAGAGCCAGTCGTTGACTGATTGATGTGGTCTTTCCGTCCGTGTTTTTTGACATCCCGGAGGAAAGCGCCCGCCCCAGGGCTGAAGCTTTCCAGGGGCGCTTCAGCCGAAAGGTATTTCCTTCGACAGAAAAGTTTTTGAGTATCTCGGTAACGTTGCCAGATGGCGATGGGCGAGCAGGTGCCTCGTTAACCGAATAAGTGGCGGAAGAAGGTGACACCCCAAAGAGGTTGTCAAAAAAGCCTGAAACGGTTTTTTGCAGATCGACACCTTCTAATTTAAGCCCTTGGGGAAGCCTGCCAACAATGGTCATTTCTTCGAGGCCAAATTCCAGGGCTTCAGGTTCAATTCTGCCCGAAAGGTGCATACCATTCTTCAATGCCAGTGAAAAATTCAGGGTATTTCCTTCTGGCTTGATATCAAGGGTTTGCAGGTTGTCTCCGAAATTCTTCCTTGCCTTGTTGGTTGCCATTGCCAGGAAATCGGGAGAAAATGACACGACTTTTTTCTGATTGTCATAGCGAATAAAGCGTTCAATGAGACTTTGCTGAAGTTGACTCTTCAACGTCTTTTCGAGCTGTTTCATCCAGTCTTCTTCGCCAATAATGGGAGACATGGGTAAAAAGCTGAGCACCAGAGCGCAAAGGAGGGTGACTAGTAATGAAAAGCGGTTCATCAATGATTCATCTCCGTTAACCAATTTTGCCGGAGCGCATTATTGCACGGTTTCCCCGATTCCGGATGCTTCCTTTTCCAGGGAATAACCAAGTTTATCTACTATCGATGGAAATCTATCCATTTCTATCAGTAATATTCAACAATCAGAATCCACATAAACCCCTGCAAAAATAGTTAATTATGAGGAGTGCATGCCTATTTCTTTTGAGATCTCTCCCTTCGGTCGAGATGACGATGAAAACGACATAAACAAGCTAAAACACGCCGGATAGCGGAAACAATGCTCGTTTGCCTTGGCATTTGAAATATTCGTTCCGAGTATGCTAATATTACATCAGGATCGTATTTCTCCGAAAGTGAAAAAACTACTTCGGAATTTATGGGTGGATTTTTCAAAATTCGTTAACTTGGTACAAGTGTCACGGTGTCTGCGAGATATACTGTTAGTATCTCCCCAAACAGAAAGAATATATATATATATATATATAGGGAGGCCGCGAGAGATGGCTAATATCAAAGAGCCAGAGAGATTCGAAAATCCATTCTCAGACTGGGAAACGTTATATTCGAGGGCAATGATTCAGTCTTTCCAGACAAGACGGCTCGCAAAAAATGGGCGCCTTATGAATACCTGGCACAAGATTACCAGGTTGTTACGAACCAGGAACATCGTGCCCCTGGTAACGGCCGCCAATGATCTTTCTGGTCCTGACCAAGGGTTGGTCGCGGTTGCAGAAATGCCCCAGCGCATCATCATGGCGCAAGAAAAAGAACGTACGCGCATTTCCGAAGAAATCCATTCTGATTTTGGCCAGTCACTCATACTGCTGAAAATGTTTATTGTTACGGCGGCTACCACTTTGGACGAAGTGAACCCGAAAGTTAAATTATTATTGGAAGAAATCAAGAATCAAGTTACCGGCATCATTAAGAACGCAAGAGATTTATCCCATAGACTGGCTCCACCAAGCTTGAAGCATCTCGGCCTGGTCCAGGCCATAAAAAAAATGATTGAATCGACGAGACATCAAGACTGTCCCAGAATTCATTTTATCCACAGATATATGGGCAGAGTTGATTTTACGACAGAGAATATCATTATTTACCGAATTGTTCAGGAGGCGTTAAACAATATTTTCAAACACGCCGAAGCCACGAGTGTGCGAATAGTAGCCATGGCCCGGGAATCAACGTTTTCCTTGACGATAAGTGATAACGGCAAAGGTTTTTCCCCTTCGAAAATAAACCATTCGGATGGTTTGGGCCTTGATCTCATGCAAGAACAGGTGTCTCTCATTCATGGATCCTTACGCATTGAGTCTCAGATCGGAAAAGGAACAACCATTAAGGTTACGATACCAATCAATAAACAGGAAAAGCAGAAAAGAAGTTAGACGGAATATTGGTAGCGGCAGATCTTTCAAGTAATGCAGACACAGGTATTCCTCGCTCAAACGCTGCCCCACAACAGAAAACAATGGAAAAACACCATAATGTGGAGTTACTTGCAATATTCACGAAACATCACGAAGGGGCGGTTTGAAACCCGCCCCTTCATATGGACGATGCGCCTTCACTTATGATTGCGACATAATTTTCATCCTGTCTGATATTCGCGCTGTAATAGTTCCAGCATTCCGGAAACAGGAATGTCCAGCCAATCTGGCCTATGGCCGAGTTCGTATTCTATTTCGTAAATAACTTTTTCCATCAGGAAAAAATGCAACAACTGTTGAAATTCTTTCTGGTTGCCAATGAGTGACGAACTCTCACCAATCCCGGACTGGTAACCGGCAAGGAAATGTTCTATTGCACCGGCCTCCCAGCTTCGGATCAGGGAACAATAACGTTGATAATCCTGCGGACGCTCCTCGGTACATTTCTTCAACGCCGTACAGGCGGCATAATTAAATGAACGCAACATCCCTGCCAAGTCCCGCCCGACTGGTTGTTTGATTCGTGCTTCTCTTGAGGTTCGATTGGGTTCACCTTCAAAATCAATGATGAAAAAATCGTTCCTGGCAAGAAGGACCTGTCCCAGGTGAAGATCCCCGTGCGTCCTGATGCAGATCGCGGTGGCTTCTTCGGGCAGGATGTCTTCCATCATCGAGATGAAGCGATCGCGCAACGATAAAAGCAGCTTAATCTTTTCCTGAATTGGCTTCACAAGCTGTGCTTTTTTACTTCTAAGGAGTGCTAGAAGCCGCTTCCCCTCTCGTAAAACACGACTTTTCCATTCTCGCAGATCATTGGGAGTAATTGGTTTCGGAGCAAAAGACGCATTTGCGGTTATCGGGGAAAGTGCCTTATGCAGTTGTCCAACACGTTCGCCCAGCTTACTGGCTAATGAGAAATATGTGCTATGGATTTCCTGCGGGGCGACTGTAGAATCCTTCTCTTCCTTTGACTGCAGCTCATCAAGAAACCGCTCGAGATAGTTCAGGGAAAAAGTCCAGCCATCTCCCTGATTGTCTATTTGTCGTTGCAAAATCGCAAGCGTTGATCGGGTTCCGTCCTCCTTCTCCAGCTCAATGGCTCCGCACAATGCCGCAATATTTGGAAACGGAGAGACTTCGGTGAGAAACTTTCCTATTTCAAATTCAGGACTCGCGACGGATTGAAGTTTTCGAAACACCTTCAGAAACAGAAGATCACTGAACATAATTGATGTATTGCTTTGCTCAAGGGACGGTCGATGAATCTCTATTACATTTGTATCGCAAGCTACAGGAAAACTCCCGGTTTTCATGAAAATGAGTTTGTCCTTGCCGACAGGAATCGTTTTTTCGTTGGCAATGCCGTTGAGAAGATACCGACAGAAGGAATCATCTCCTACTGCGTCGACAAGATATCCCATTTTTGCCTGCTGCCGGACTTTGCCGATTACCCAGCGGCGCATCTGAACAAGATTGTCCGGTATTTTTCCTTCCCAGGCAATCGCAAGGGGAAGAAAATGGCCCGGGGAATCGGCAATTGCCGATCTCACCTGCGTCAACAGATATTGTCTATCGGGTGGATCTGACAAATACCCGAAATCCGTCAGAATTACACCCTCAAGAACCTTATCGGTGGTCGAAAACCATCGCCGGGACGACAGAAACTCGGGCAGAATATTCATCTCAAGACGAGATCGTGGTGTAAATCGCAGGGTCGGTGGGTTGGTTTTTGATGAAATATCCGAATCAGGCGATTCCTGTAAGTTTTTCCATCCCTCCGGAATAACTAAAACAGGCTTCTCTTCAAGTGTAGCCTCCTCTTCGTGTTGAATGGAGTGAGCCTCGGGTTCCCCAAGATGGAACCAGAAAAAGCCGTAGCCCGGCAGAGTGAGTTGATAAGGCTGCTCGTCAATCGTTGGAAAAGAGGCTCTCCCAAAAAGTTCAACGGGCACCAACCCTTTGAATCCTGATAAATTCAGTCGTACTGCCTGGGCAAATCTCGAGAGATTCACCACGCAAAGGATCTTTTCTTTGCTATAGGCTCGAATATACACGAGGATTTTTCGATTATCGGGCTTTATGAATGAAAGTGTTCCCCGGCCAAAGGCCTGAAATCGTTTACGAATTCCGATAATTCGTTTCATCCAGTTCAGAAGCGAATTTGAATTCCGTAACTGTGCTTCAACATTAATCGATTGATAGCCGTATACTGGATCCATGATAGGAGGAAGATACAAAGATTCAGGGTCGGCAGTGGAAAAACCGGCATTTCGATCCGGTGACCACTGCATTGGCGTACGAACTCCGTTTCGATCGCCCAGATAAAGATTATCCCCCATGCCGATTTCATCGCCGTAATAAGTGACGGGCGTGCCGGGCATGGAAAACAGCATGCTATTCATCAATTCAATGCGTCTGCGATCGTTCTCCATAAGCGGCGACAGTCTTCGTCTGATACCAAGATTCAGGCGAGCCCTCCTGTCACTGGCGAATGCCCCATACATATAATCCCGTTCGCGGTCAGACACCATTTCCAGAGTGAGTTCATCATGATTGCGAAGAAACACCGCCCACTGACAATTGGCTGGGATGTCAGGAGTCTGCTCCAGAATTTCAACCACGGTATAGCGGTCTTCCATCGCAAGAGCCATGAACATTCGAGGCATAAGCGGAAAGTGGTAAGCCATGTGGCATTCATCACCATTTCCGAAATAGTGACTGACATCTTCCGGCCACTGATTGGCTTCGGCAAGAAAAATTCTATTCTGGTAGTTCTTATCAAGTTCCGCTCTAAGAAATTTTATTACTGCATGGGTTTCAGGCAGGTTTTCGTTGCTGGTTCCCTCGCGGACACACAAATATGGAATGGCATCCAGCCTGAGACCATCGACTCCCAGGTCAAGCCAGAATCGCATGATTTTTAAAACGGCTTGAACCACCTCGGGATTATTGAAATTCAGGTCAGGTTGATGAGAGAAAAACCGGTGCCAGTAATAGGCTTTCGCAATCGGATCCCATGCCCAGTTCGAAGTTTCAGTGTCCCTGAAGATGATACGTGTTTCCGGATATTTTTTGTCAGTGTCACTCCAAACATAAAAATCCCTTTCAGGGGAATGGGCGGGAGCCGTTCTGGCTTTCTGGAACCATGGATGCTGATCCGAGGTGTGATTGATGACCAATTCTGTAATGATCCTGATTCCCCTCTTGTGGGCCGCATCGAGAAACGACTTGAAATCGCTCATGGTTCCGACGCTTGAGTTGATTTCAACATAATCGGAAATGTCATAACCATCATCACGAAACGGAGATGGATAGAATGGAAGGAGCCAGAGAGCCGTTATTCCCAGATCGGCGAGATAATCGAGTTTCATGGTTAATCCATTAAAATCTCCATAGCCATCAGTATTGGAATCGAAAAAAGTTTTTACATGAAGCTCATAGATAATGGCATCTTTGAACCACAAAGGATCTTCAACGAGCCCCACATTTTGTGTTGATTCCTGCATTCTCTTCCCTCATGTTCGCTCAAAATGACAAACAATGCTGTCATTAGTTCCTTCTACTCCGTGACGAGGAAGGCAACGGGAAACGTGTTTAAGATTTCTCCAAGCCTAAGAGATGGTGCTGGCGGAAATGTCTCACCGGTAATTCTATTTTTCCACCGGGCGCCCGGGTTGGGATTGGGGAAATAAGTGTTTTTCCAGGATGGCTCGCCGAGGGGAAGAGTTTTTTCGGAACAAAGTTGAGTAAAAAACCGTGGGGCGATTGTAATCGCCCGGGTACCTTCAGATTCCCTTGAGAACACCAATGCGCATTCGGCTTTCTCGCCTGAAATAGATATCGGATTGTAGGTTCCGGACCGGAACAGTGGGTCAAAATCTTTCCTGGCTTTCAGGACCTGGGCAATCAGGAACAGTTTTACCCGGCCATCCTCCATCGATTCCAACAATTCTGGTATCATGCGTGAATCATTAGACTCAATCCTGCTGCGGATTTCCTTCAACCAGGTTCGTCGAGTGACAAAATCGACCAACCCGCGATTGTCCGGATCGACCAGGCTTAATTCCCAGAGTTCGGAGCCCTGATAAAAATCGGGGAAGCCGGGAGCTGTCATTTTCAAAAGAACCTGGCTGAGGGAATTCAGCATTCCAAAATAAGCCACTTTTTTTTGGAAAGGAAAGAAGGCTTTCAGAAAGGGATTATCCGATGTTTCCTTGAGTATTTCTGACAGAAACTTCATGCTGGCATTTTCGTAAGATTCGCTGGGGGAAATCCAATTCGTGCTCACTTTCGCTTCTCGAAGGGCTTTGATCCAATATTTTTTGACACGTTCGATGAATTCACCGTTAAGACCGGAAAAAGGTAACGTTCCGATCAGCGTTTGGTATAGAAAATATTCGTCATTGCCATCTGGTGCCGGCCCTGTTTTCAAGATCGTTTTCGCACTCGAATTTAGTTTAGCCCATTCCTGAACCTGTTCATTCCATTCCTGAGGAATTTCTGAGAGAACATTGATTCTGGCGCGGTTGTCTTCACCTCGTTTAGTATCATGCGTCGATGTGCTGTTCATCGACTGAGGAAACTCTTTTCGGTTTTCCAGAAATAAGGCGTGAAAACCCTCCTTTTCCCAGCCAAACTCAATGGGATTTCCCCCTACTTCGTTGAGTGAGATGAGACGATTGTACACATAAAAAAAAGTGTCTTCCACCCCTTTTGCCATCAGGGGTCCGGTATATTGCTGCAATGTCATCACTAATCGCAGCCACTCCCTTTTTTTTTCCTCCGTCTTGAATATCGAATCTTTGGTGAGAAAAAAAGTGCGGATGAACTCAAATTCGTAACACATGTCCGGGTATATTTTGAGACACTTGTCGATGGCGTGAAGAATCATACTCTCGTCCCGCGGGCTCACCTGAGGTCCATTGATATAGCTGCGATACACAGGGAAAAAAGTCAGATATTCGATGAGAGCCTCCTTGAGGGTATCCATGGTGATATCGCGACCAAAACGATCACCGCTGGCGAGGTTCTTCATATATTGGGCGAGGTTGTTGATGTTTCCCTTCAAATGGAAGCTGATGACATTTTTCTGTTTTTCGAGCCGTAATTCTTCCGGGTTGACAATTCGCGAGGCGAATTTCTCGTACAACTCGTCGAATTTTTTGGCGTTCGACGCTTGAACGAAAATGCCGTTGACGGCATTCAGGAAATCGTATCCGGAGGTTCCCGCTGCCGGCCAGGTTGTCGGAAGGGTTTCATGACGCTCAAGAATCTTTTCAACTATAATGAAAGCCCGGGGTGCAATTCCGCTCAGAATCTGCAGATACGATAGTGGATCATATAACCCATCGATATGGTCTATTCGAATGCCATCGATGTGTTCTTCGTGCAGTAATTGAAGAATCAGTTTATGCGTTTCCGCCAGCACCTTTGGCTCTTCGACACGGACAGAAATCAAATCATTGATATTGAAAAATCGTCGATAATTTATTTCCGATATGGCTGATTTCCAGTAAGAAAGCCGATAAATCTGTTCAAAAAGAATGCTGTCCAGAGAATCAAAACTTCCGGGATCTCCGACCTTCCCATTGATCATTGCTAGCGTTTCGCTGATGAACTCACTGATCTCCACGTTTTCATCGGAAAGTTTTCGGATGGCCAATTTTGCCTGATCGACAAGAACGCGGAGATTTTCAGAATAACCGGCTTCGGCCAGGCTCTTAAAATACAGGACTCCCCCGAGAAACTGCGTGAAACGTGGGTCTTCGGGGCCAAGCCTGGTTTCGAGGACTCCCAGTCGGGGCTCAAGTATTTTGGAGTAGGATGAAATACTCAGGGGATATTTCAATTCGTAATATGTGAGAAAGAACGTCCCTTCTTCAGATACGAGTTTAAGCTCACCATCTTCAAGACACCGACCATAAAATTTGCCCAAAAATGGTGCTAAAAGTCTGTGGCGAAGGTTTTCGAAGGTATGGTCCCAATCTACATCGAACACATTATGATACTCAGAGCCCGTACCAAGCTCAAAGACGTCCATCAACATGGAGTTTTGCCCATGAAATGCCATATGATTGGGTACTATATCCTGAATCCATTTAAGATGATGGCTTTTGGCCAGATCAAGGGTATGACGAAATTCTTCCATTCCCCCAAGTTCAGCGTTAATCCGGTTCGAATCGACAACATCATAGCCGTGCGTGCTCCCTGCCCGAGCTTGAAAAATGGGAGATGCATAAATATGAGAAATTCCCAACTCGCTCAAATAAGGAAGAATTTCCTGGAGAGCCGGAAATGGGAAGGCGGCTTGGAGCTGTATTCGATACGTGGCCGAAGGGGGGGTCATATCCTGATCTCGACATTCAGGAGAATTCCCAATCGATTGAACGCGTTGATCCAAGTCAGGGCGGATTGATCTCCTGTCTGGGCGGCTTTACTCATCTCCCTGGCGATTTCCTCAGAGAGCCGAATAAACTGATTCTGGGCCCGCCAAATTCTCATGATATTCAATGTTGGCAGTATTACTCCAAGAAAATCCGCACATTTTTCAATTCGAGACAGGTTTTTCGGTTCAGCCTTCCAGGACTCGAAAAGCTGATTGGTTTTCTGAATTACGAGAAATTCGAAGGTTTCCTGTTCAAAACGGAACGGCTTTTTCCTGATTTCATCGAGGAGACGTATTAAAGTGGCGCAATCAACTTCTTCAGTCTCCAGGGTTTCGTAAATCTGCTGATTTAGAACGAAGCTGGCGATGTCCAACAGATAAGGGGGAATAGGACTCTTAATATCGCGGAGATATTCCATTGTCTGGATGTGGTGGTTGTAAAGAAGAGCAAACGAAGCCTTCACCTCCTGCCGGACGGTCTCGAGGATCTTTTTGAGAATTCTGCGCTGATCATCCTGGAACAGATGCCATAGAGAGCAGTTGTGCGATTGGAAATGCTCGTCGATCAGATGGATGATCTCAGATGTATTCCCCTTTTGAAACGCCGACATGATCTTTGAACCCATTTCAGTTAATGCGTTCTCATCTATGAACTGACGTGCCCCACCAACAATGTTGTGGTCTCCGAGATGGACTACTGCAAAAGTGATTGATTCGGTTGCACGGGTAATATTAGAGCTGATGTCGACCCACCCAAAGGCTGCTTTTTGGCGTCCATACTCCTTTTTTTCGTAAAGTCTGGAAACAAAACGATAGGCGTGCAGCGTCCCTGATTTTTCGTATTCCTTAAAGAGCGAAGAAACGCCGAAATGAATTCCGACTCTGAGGAGATCAAGTACGGAAGGTTTAACAGAATTCAAGTAAATCATTTTCCCGTTCTGAATATCTGTAATATTCGATTCTGCCCGCTCCAATAATTGGATGAACGTGTCCTCAAAATCGTTTTTTGTAATTTTCTGGGCCAATTGAATGACCCTGGCCGAATATCGTAGAGTTTGCACGGTTTCGATTCCTGAAATTTCATCGAAAAACCATCCGCAACTTGTATACATGAGCATCGCATTGCGGGTCATTTCAAGAATCTCCAATATGATCGTCTTTTCATCGGATGTCAGCGGATGGGATTGATGTCTGCTGAAAAATTCCTCCAGCGAAGAGTCCGAGCGGGCGAGAATAACTGCGATGTAGTCATTTCGCGCCTCCCATGGGTCTCGAAGATGCGAAGAAAGTTGCTGTTCGAAAATGGGAGAAATGTGGTCCCGAAGCCAATCAAAAGCGCCACGCAATGGCGCTCGCCAATGCTGATGCCAGCCGGGTTTTCCTGAATTGCACCCACAATTTTTTCGCCAGCGCTCGATACCGTGAACACAACTCCAGGAAGAGTTTTCAATAATTTCCACTTCCTGATTAGGAGGAAATCGCTCAAGATACTCCCCATAATTGGTTAATTGCGCCATTTTCTGAGATTCAATGGTATCCAGGCATGCCGTAAGGGCCATGTCACCAAAACGATGGTGATGCCCATAACTTTCCCCGTCCGTGGCAACGTGGACCAACTGAGGTCCTTCCTGTTGAACCAGAGCTTGGGTAAGCCTGTCGGCCAGTCTTCGACCATCGCTCAAAAGTCCCCCGAAGGCAATATCCTGGGCAACCAGCCCGTCATAAAAAAAGACGGCTATTTTAGATCCTGACGGAAGCACGCACCAGTATGGGATCTTGGGGTCGACGCGAGCATCACGGACGTCGGTCCACTCGGCTGAGCCAATTGGGCGAACCCTTGACGCCTGGCGTGGGGCAAGAATTGTAAAGCGAATGCCGTTTCGGGCAAGAACCTCCAGGGTTTCCAGGTCAACCGCCGCCTCGGAAAGCCACATGCCCTCAGGCTTCCGCTGAAAACGAGCCTCAAAATCTCTGATTCCCCAGATAACCTGGGTCTCTTTATCCCGGGGATTGGCAAGAGGCATGATGAGATGGTTGTAAACCTGGGCTATGGCTGAACCGTGGCCGTTGAATCGTGCAATACTATCGCGGTCGGCCTGGAGTATGGCCTGATAGACTTCAAGTTCACGACGTTGAATCCAGGTCAATAGAGAAGGGCCCAGATTGAAACTGATTCTGGAATAATTATTGACGATACCCGAGATCTTATTTTCCGCGTTTAATCTGCGAGAACAGGCAATGGGAGCATAGCATTCGGTTGTGATTCGCTGATTCCAATCATGAAAAGGAAACGCCGAGTCCTGAAGTTCCACTTCTTCCAGCCAGGGGTTTTCACGTGGCGGTTGATAAAAATGTCCATGAATGCAGATGAACTTTTCCATGATTCAGGACTCCTTTTGCCAGAGAATGAATGCAAATGGGGGAAGTTTGAACACCCGGTTTTGCTCGGTTAGGGACGGGAAAATCGCATTTGTACCGTGCCATCGCGATTCGGTCGAATCAATAATTTTCTTCCAGGGTCCGGCTGGAATCTCCACGTTCATTTCCCATTCCTGTTCAGAGTCGGAAAAATTGGAAACGGAAAACACTGAACTATTCCTGGTCTGGCGTTGGAGAGTCAGGATGGGTCTTTCTTTGACTACCAATGGCCGGAGATCTGAAAATCCGGCTTCGAATACCGCCGGGTTTGTCTTACGCCAGTGTATAAGGTATTTGTACCAATCCAGCATTGCCCTGTTGCGGTCGGCAGTTCGAAGCTCCCAATGCAAACGGGAAGTAGTAAATGTATCTTCGCTTTGGGGATCCGGGGGCTCCCCTTTCCAGCGGAAGGCGACAAACTCTTTTTTGCGGCCTTCCCGAACCGCCTGAACCAGGTTGTCATCCTGATGACTTACAAAAAAGAGAAATGGGGCCGTTTCTGCCCATTCTTCCCCCATGAACAGCATCGGTATGAAGGGTGCGGTCAAAAGCTGTGCGGCAAGCATTTTTTGGGCTTCAAACGAAACCAGCGAGGAGAGACGTTCCCCGAGCATGCGGTTTCCGACCTGGTCATGATTTTGCGTGCACACGACAAATTTGTGAGAGGGGCAGTGCTTCGAAGAACTGCCAAAATGTTTTTTCCGGTGTGGCGAATATTCCCATGAATACACAAACCCTTCTGACAGGCATTTTGCGAATTGGGTAAGTGCCCCGAAGTCTTCATAGTAACCAAGTTTCTCGCCGGTAACCAGGGTGTGAAGGCAATGGTGAAAATCATCGCTCCACTGCGCATCAAGCGCGTATCCGCCTCTGTCGGCGGGGTCGATGATCCGGGTATCGTTCAGGTCGCTTTCAGCAATAAGAAAGCAGCTGCGGGAGAATTTTTCGGAGAAGTCTCGGACATATTCCTGAAGCTCTTGCAGAAAATGCTTCGCCCCGAAATCGAAAATGGTATGAATCGCATCCAGTCTGAGGGCGTCAATGTGAAACTGTTCAAACCAGTAAAGGGCATTCTGGAAAAAATATGCGCGAACCTCGTCGGAACGAGGTCCGTCGTAATTGATCGCCCATCCCCACGGGGTTTTGTACCGGTCGGTAAAATACGGTCCGAATTGTCCCAGGTAGTTTCCCTCGGGGCCAAGATGATTATATACAAGATCAAGAATGACGGCGATTCCCACATGATGGCAAGCGTCCACCAGTTTTTTAAGATCATTCACTGAACCGTATGAATTCTGTACGGAAAAGGGATGAACACCGTCGTAACCCCAGTTACGCGATCCAGGAAATTGGGAAAGCGGCATTAGTTCAATGGCATTGATTCCGAGATCCTTCAGATGACTGATTTTCTCCTGTACTCCAGCCAGATTGCCGGACGGGGAGAAAGTTCCTACGTGAAGTTCATAGATGATAAGATCTTTCGGATGAAGCCCTTTCCACTCCTTGTCGGTCCAGGAAAACGTCTGATGATCGATGACCTGAGACGGATTGTGAACTCCCCGGGGTTGAAAAAAAGATGTCGGATCAGGGCGCTCGTCACCATTGGGAAGAATGAAAGAATATTCCTGAGATGCCAGATTTTCTGCAACTTCAAGTTCGAAATACCCGTTTTCTTTTTTATGCATTGAACTGATCCGGGGGTTTGTACTTCCGATCTTGATTTTCAACTCCGGACAACAAGGAGCCCAAATCCGGAATTGTGTAGCGTTTGTATCTGCCCAGGCGCCGATTTTTTTCATGCCCTATCTCCTCATTTCATGCGAGAAACACCTGCCAGTCACCACAAGCTATTCCTCATACGAGACTTTGTAAACTTTCGCATTTTTACGATTTCTGTTGTAAAAATTCAAAGAGAACTAAAACACACTCTAGCTGGGATTGAGGAGGTGATTTGCGGTAAATACATGAATACCCCACTAATAATTTGTTGTTCATCCTCAATACATCATGCTCAGGATTCCCACTCTGAAGTTTCCGCCCTTCAGACAATATTGAAAATAGTTTGTTGTAACTATATATTTCGTTATTTCATACGATTACACAATTTCTCAAAGTGTATAAGAATGTGATATGTCTTTGAAGAAGAAGCACAAGATTCTCATCGTTGACAGTCATTCTGAATTCAGAAAAGCATTGAGAGTATTTCTGGAAACTCAGAACAAGAATATCATTATTCTTGAAGCTGGTTCAGAAACTTCCGCCGCACAGGAAGCCATGCGGGAGAAACCCGACGTTGTTCTATTGGAACTCCTGCTCCCGCAAATGAACGGGATATTGACTTCAAGAATCATCAAAGAAGTGTCGCCCGATTCCAAAATCGTCATTCTTACCATGTTTGACACCGAGATTTCCCCCGAGAAATTCCTGGACGAGCATATTGATGATTTCATTGCCAAGAGTGAGTTTGACAGCAAGCTGATTTCGGTTTTAAGGAAGCATCTGAAAAACCACCGAATTTCGCCCCCCTCCGCCCCCCCAAAAAACCATTTGATTCAAATTTAAGCACACGAATAGCGAGGATTCCGGGATTATGTATTCTTGCCCATTTTGCGGATATGTTTATAAGCCTTCGGAGGGTGACCCGCTCAATAACATCCCTCGCAACACGTCGTTTGCAAATTTGCTTGATTCATGGACTTGCCCAGGTTGTTACGTCAGAAAAGAGGCCTTCAAAGAGAGGAAGAATGAAGTCCCGAAATTTGGAATACAAAATAAACGGATTGATGAAGAGGAAAGAAATTTTGCATTTCCTGACAAAAAAATGAAGAAGGCCGGATGAGTGGCATCGCCAAGTGGTCCAATAATCAGGAAATATGCGGAATCAGATCGACCTGATCGGGAAAAATAGTTAGTTTCCACTATTTTCGTGAGCGTAACATGGGATTTCCCATCTACACCTTTGACGGTAATAATATATCAACATAGGCTCAGATTCAGTTTTTAGATTATTTGGAGGGGTGTCCGGTCTCACAATGTATTTATTCCCTGGTACAAGGGCAATAGATATCAGTATTCCAAAATTAATTGGGAGGATGCAAATGAAAAAAAGTATGTTTGGTGCCCTGACGTTAGTGGTGGTTTTGCTTTCTTTCGCTTTGGTGAGCAATGTAGCCTTGGCGTTAAAAAATGTCTGTCCGAACTGCAACAAAATGATCGATAACCAGGAGCTGAACGCTTGTCCCTTCTGCGGGAAGATTATCAATAAATGCCTGATATGCGGTTATGTGAACCCGATCAAGAATGACAATTGTGCGAGTTGCAGCGCCAATCTGGCTGAATCCAGAGTCTCGCGAACCATCGACAAAGAGACCCGCACAGATCTTAAACTTGGAGAGTCTCCTCTGGCACAAATCGCTGTTGAGCTGGCCCAGATCGACCATAAAGTGGTAGTGACCGGGCTGACACCTGAGCTGGCCGCAAGACAGGTCGAGTTGTTGTCAAAGATGGGCTGGTGGTCTCTCGTAAATACTGTTGCAATGCATTTTGCCACACAATATCCAAACTCCGATCAAAATACCAAGGTGGCCGCATCCCGAGTCATAGCGTTGAGAAATCTCGCCTTTCTCGCCCTGTCTGATAAGAACAACAATACTGCCCGGGACTATATAAATACCGCACTTTCCATTGATCCAAAGGACAAGGAATGCCTGAATCTGCAAAAAGTAATCGGTGAAGCGGAGAAGGCAGCCGGCGGAGCGGTAAAAGTGACCAGCGACACACCAAATGTAGGCAGCGGGGCAGAATAGAAAGTTCAAGCCGGGAAATGATTCTGACAAACTGAATATTAAT